>JANRJP010000037.1:0-158736 GCA_033763905.1 Gemmatimonadaceae bacterium | reverse complement strand
TCCGAGAGTTCACATCGACGATGCGGTTTGGCACCTCGATGTCGGCTTGTCACATCCTGGGGCTGGAGAAGGTCCCAAGGGTCCGGCTGTTCGCCGGTTAAAGTGGCACATGAGCTGGGTTCAAAACGTCGTGAGACAGTTTGGTCTGTATCCGTCGTGGGCGCTGGAGAATTGAGGGGAGCGGACTTTAGTACGAGAGGACCGAGTCGGACGACCCGCTCGTGTCCCGGCTGTGGCGCCAGCTGCAACGCCGGGTAGCGATGGTTGGACGGGATAACCGCTGAAAGCATCTAAGTGGGAAACCCACCCCAAGATGAATTCTCCCTGAGGGCTTGACCCTCCTGAAGGGCCGTAGGAGACCACTACGTCGATAGGCCGGCCGTGGAAGCGCTGCAAGGCGTTCCGAGCGAACCGGTACTAATCGCCCGTGAGGCTTGACTGCTTCTTATGGACATACGGACAATGCAAACGTATGTCCCCTTACCGCGACGCTATCCGCGATCGCGTTGATTCCAGATCACTTCCACTCTTCGTTGCCTTCTTCGCTGGCGACTAGAGCGCAAGGGCCACACCCGTTCCCATTCCGAACACGGTCGTTAAGCCTTGCAGCGCCGATGGTACTCCGCTCGAGAGAGCGCGGGAGAGTAGGCCGTCGCCGGCACCCCTTCGAAGCCCCCGTTGATCCTCGGATCAGCGGGGGCTTCGTTCGTTCCTTACCTTCCCCCTATGCCCAAAGCCGGCTTCGTCGCCATCGTCGGTAAACCAAACGCCGGCAAGTCCACCCTCCTCAACCGGCTCGTCGGCGAACGCCTCGCCATCACCAGCCCCAAACCGCAGTCCACCCGCGATCGCGTCGTCGGCATCCGATCCGACGACCAGCGGCAGTTCGTCTTCCTCGATACGCCTGGGCTCCTCGATCCCGAGTATGAGCTCCACCAGGTGATGCGGGCGGTCGCCATCGCCGCCCTCAAGGAAGCCGACGTCATCCTCTATCTCGCCGATGCCGGCGACGGACAACCGCCGGCCCTCGCGTCGCTGGTGCCCGAGCTCGGGGCCCATATCGCTGCCCCCGTCGTCACGGTGCTCAGCAAAGGCGACCGCCTCACGCGCGAGCAGCGCCTGATGCTCGAGCCGCACGTGGATTTCGTCGTGTCCGCCAAAAGCGGGGCAGGGCTCGAGCCGCTCCTGGCCGCCATCGCCGATCGGCTGCCCGAGCATCCGTTCCTGTATCCCGACGAAGAGCTCTCGACGCAATCGATGCGGTTCTTTGCCTCCGAGCTCATTCGCGAGGTTGCGCTCGAGCAGCTCGATGATGAAGTGCCCTACGCCGTGGCCTGCGTGATCGAAGAGTTCAAGGAATCGCAGACCCCCGTGCTCATTCGGGCCACCATTCACGTCGAACGTGACAGCCAGAAGGGCATTCTGCTCGGCGCCAATGGGGATCGCATCAAGGCGATCGGAACCGCGGCGCGCAAGCGACTCGAACCATTGATTGGCGGACCGGTGTATCTCGATCTGTGGGTCAAAGTCACCAAGAATTGGCGCAAGTCGGTGGATGCGATGGCCCGGTTCGGTTATCGTGCGCCGCAACCACCCGACCGTCGATGATTGCTCCCGACCTGCTGGCGATACTAGTGTGCCCGACCTGCCGATCCTCGATGACGGAACGGCCGGAGGCGTCGGCGTTGGAGTGCCGAGTATGTGCGGTGCGATATCCCATCCGGAACGGGATTCCGATTTTGCTTGCTGACGAGGCACTGCCACTGGAAGCGGGTCGGGATCCCTCGGGAGAGATCGGCAACGCGGAGCCACGTGAGCCCTGACGCTGGGCGCGGAATCGCGTCCAGCGTGACCGGGACGGACGCCACGCGTCCTTTCCAATGAGCCGGCTGATGAAGCGGACGGTTTGACCGAACGCATCCCCTGCCGGTATGTTCGGCATTCACCCTCTCGCTGCGCTGCGTGCCTACTTCACCCGCCATTTTCTTCTGCCCGGACGGTCAGGCACTGCCTGATCTGTTTCGGGAATGGGTGGATCGTCACGGCTGGGCGTCGATCACCCTGTCGACGGCGGATGAGTTGATGTCCGTCGCGCTGCGCGGCCGACCGCGGGTGGTGATGCTCGACGCGCGCACGCATCCGGTCGCGGCGCTCAAGGGGGTGGCGCGGATCAAGGCGGATTCCTACACGGGGATCGTGCCGGTCGTGGTGGTGACGCGCGATGACGATACCGCGTTCGCCGCCGCGTTCGATGCCGGCGCCGACGAAGTGCTGCGCGCCACCACGTCGGCGGCCGAGGCACAACTGCGCCTGGATGTGCTGCTGCGTCGTTCGGATCGCGATACCGTCGTACACCCGAGTACGCGATTGCCCGGCTCGCACGAGATCGAAGCGAACATCGGCCGCCGCCTCGCGGCGGGCGAGCTGTTCGGCGTCTGCTACGCGGACCTCGATCACTTCAAGGAGTTCAACGATCGCTACAGCTACTACGATGGCGATCGCGTCATTCGGATTCTCGCGCGCATTCTCCACGATTGCGTGAAGGGACTCTGCGGCGAGCAGGGCTTCGTCGGGCACATCGGCGGTGACGACTTCATCTTCATCGTGCCACTCGACGGCGTGCGCCCCGTCTGCCGCGAGATCATCGAAGTGTTCGATACGCTCGTGCCGTTCCAGTATTCCGAGCAGGACCGGCGCGCCGGCTACTTCTTCGGCAAGGATCGCCGCGGCCAACTGCACCGCGTCCCGCTGATGACGGTGTCGATCGGCGTGGTGACCAACGAGCGCCGCCATTTCACACACGCGGCGCAGGTCTCGGAACTCGCGACGGAAATGAAGAGCTACGCCAAGACGCTCCCCGGGTCCGTCTACACCTTCGACCGGCGTCAGGATCTCGGCGCCGAGGTCGGTCCTCGCAATACCCCGTCGGGCGGAATGCCGTACGGAGAATCCAAGTGAACGTCACGTGTCAGGAGTGCCGGTCGGTTTTCCGGGTTGATCCCGCCAAAGTCCCGTCCGGCGGTGTGCGTGCGCGATGCGCGGTGTGCGGTGGCGTGATCGCCGTGCGCGCGGATGGCCCCGAGAACGCGGACTTCGCGCGCTCGGCCGAACCGTTGTTCGGCGCTGCGGCGGCGTCGGCGGGCTCGGCGGTTGCCGTCGCCGAGCCGGTGGCCGACACGATGGTGGCGCCCCCGCCGGCCCCCGCACCAATCGAGGCACCGACGCCGAGCGTGCCTGCCGCCGTAGTCCCGCCGCGGGAAGAGCCGCGTTTCAGTGGCGGCTTCGCCGGCATCGAGCCTCCCGCTGCGATTGTACCGGCGACGGTGTCTGGCGGCTTCGAGACGGCCGCACCCTCGCCGCCACTCGCGCCGACGCCGGTGCTCACGCCCGCGATCCCGACGCCAGTCGCTGCTCCTGCGATCCCGACGCCGGCGGCCGCGCCAATGATCCAGGTGCCGCCCGCGCCGCCCGCGCCGCCGCCACTTGCGGGCACGATGCCGCCGGCGCGTCCGTCGATCGCGCCGTTGCCGCCGCTGCCGCCGGCAGCGCCGATGCCGCCGCGGCCGTCGGCGACGCCGGCTCCGTTGCCGCCTCGGCCGTCGTCCGCGCTGCCGCCGCTCCCGCCGATGCCGTCGGTCGGTGGTGCGCCGCCTCGGCCCTCAGCGGCGGCGCCGATGCCCCCGCTGACGCCACCCCCCGCGCTGCCGCCGCGGCCGTCGGCCGTCGCCCCGGCGATGCCGCCGGCGATGCCGCCGGCGATGCCGCCGGCGATGCCGCCCGCAATGCCGCCGGCGATGCCGCCCGCAATGCCGCCGGCGATGCCGCCCGCAATGCCGCCGTCGCCGCCTGCCGCAGTCACTCCGCCGGCGCCGCCGGCAGCGCCGGCGAGGCCTGCAGCGGCCACACCCGCGGAAGGCAAGCGGCCGATCAATCCGTTCTTGGCGAACGATCCGAACGCCAAGGCGAAGCGGCTCGCGCGCGCGCTGATCTCGGATCTCGTGGTGTACCACCCGCAGCGGCGCGAGGAAGGCCTCAAGAACGGGACGCTACGACAGCTCTTCGACGAGGAAATCAAGAAGAGCTACGAGGAGTACGTCGATCAGCTCGGCAAGGAATTCGCCGAGAGCACGACGCACTTCAACGACGCGCTGAACGAGATTCTGGCGAACGGGCAGAAGGTGTTCTGACGTCGCGGGGGCGTCCGCCCGTCGATGACGCGCGGTGCCGTCGGCGTAGCGCCCTCGGCACAGCGCCCTCCGCACGGTGCCATCGGCCCCGGAGATCGGCTAGATTGCACGCATACGCGGGCCGCCCTGCAACCGGCAGGAGCGGCCCGTGTGCGACTTGGCTCCGAGCCTGACGATGTCCGACACGTCCCGTGAACAGCTGCTCACCACCGCGCACGACAAGCTGATCGAGCTGCGGAGGTTCCTTTGACCTCGACGCCAAGCGATCGCGCCTGAGCGAACTCGAGGGGCGGATGGCTGACCCCGCCTTCTGGAACGACTCCACCGCCGCGCAGGCGACGGTGCAGGAAGTCAAAACGCTCAAGAACTGGGTCGATCCCTACGACGCACTCGTGCGTCGCACCCAGGACGCACGCGAGCTCGAAGAGCTGATGGCGGTCGAGCCCGACGAGTCGATGCTCGCCGACGCGCAGCGCGAAGCGGAGGCGATCGCGCAGGAAACGGCCGACTTCGAGATTCGTTCGCTGCTGCAGGGGCCGGATGACTTCCGCGATGCGCAGGTCGAAATCTCGGCTGGCGCCGGTGGCACCGAGGCCCAGGACTGGGCGCAGATTCTGATGCGGATGTACACCCGCTGGGCGGAACGTCGCGGCTACACGGTGGACATTCTCGACCTGTCCGAGGGCGAAGAGGCGGGGATCAAGGGCGCGGTGCTCGAAATCCGTGGCCCGTCGGCGTTCGGCTTCCTTCGCCCGGAAACGGGCGTGCACCGGCTGGTGCGCATCTCGCCCTACGATTCGCAGGCGCGCCGCCACACGAGCTTCGCGTCGGTGTTCGTGTATCCCGTCGTAAACGACGAGATCAACATCGAGATCCGCGACGAAGACATCAAGATGGACGTGTTCCGCGCCTCGGGGGCGGGCGGGCAGCACGTCAACAAGACGTCATCGGCAGTGCGCCTGACGCACATCCCGACCGGCATCGTGGTGTCGTGCCAGCAGCAGCGCTCGCAGCACAAGAACAAGGAGCACGCGATGAAGCAGCTGAAGAACAAGCTGTACAACATCGAGCTCGAGAAGCAGGCGGCGGCGAAGGCGGCGCTGGATTCGACCAAGCAGGATGTGAGCTTCGGTTCGCAGATTCGGAGCTACGTGATGCAGCCGTACACGATGGCGAACGACCATCGGACCGAAACCAAGATCACCGACGTACAAAAGGTGCTGGACGGGGCGATCGACCCGTTCATCGAAGCGTATCTCAAGCAGATGGGGCAGCCCGCGTGAGCGGTGATGATCTGAACTTCGTGATGCAGGCGCGCCGCGAGAAGCTCGGCGCGCTCGAGGCGGCGGGCCTTGCGCCGTTCGCCTACGGCTACGACCGCACCCACTACACCCGCGACGCGTTGGCGTCGCTGGCCGAGGGCGAGGCCACCGGTCCCGCGGTGCGCGTGGCGGGTCGCCTCATCAATTGGCGCGGGCACGGCAAGACGGCGTTCGCGCACGTCGCCGACGACACCGGGCGGATTCAGTGCTACTTCCGGAAGGATGATCTCGGCGCGGCGTGGACGCTGATCGAGCTGTTGGACATCGGCGATGTCGTGGGTGTCGCCGGCACGCTGATGCGTACGCGCACCGGCGAGACGACGATCCAGGCGACCGAGGTCATCCTGCTCGCCAAGTCACTGCGGCCCCTGCCGTTCGGCAAGGAGGAGATCGTCGACGGAAAGACCGTGCGCCACGGGGCGCTCGAAGACGGCGAGCAGCGCTCGCGGCAGCGCTACGCCGATCTCGCGGTGCACCCGGAGGTGCGTCGCCACTTCGCCGCGCGCTCGCGAATGGTCTCGGCGATTCGCGGCTACCTCGACGGTCTCGAGTACCTCGAAGTCGAAACGCCGGTGCTGCAGCCGCAGTACGGCGGCGCGATGGCCAAGCCCTTCACGACGCATCACAACGCGCTGGACCAAACGCTGTATCTACGCATTGCCGACGAGCTGTACCTCAAGCGGCTGGTCGTCGGCGGCTTCGAACGCGTGTACGAGATTGGCCACGACTTCCGGAACGAGGGCATCGATCGGACGCACAATCCCGAGTTCACGATGCTGGAGTTCTATCACGCGTACGCCGACTACACCGTGATGATGGGCATCGTCGAGTCGCTCATCGTGCGGGCGGCCGACGCCGTGCGCTCGGCGCTCGGGCCCTTGGCGGCCGAGAACGGCACGTTGTCGGGGGATTTCCTCGCGCCGCCGTTCGCGCGGATCGAGTGGGCGCCGACGTTGTCGGCGCGGTTGGGGGTCTCCGATGTGCTCGCGCTCTCCAACGACGAACTCAAGGCGCACGCCAAGCGGGCAAACATCGCGGGGGTCGACGCGATGAGCCGGCCCAAGCTGCTCGACGAGCTCTTTGGTGCGCACGTCGAGAAGACGCTCGAGCGGCCCACGTTCGTCCTCGACTATCCGCTCGAGCTGTCGCCCTTGGCGAAGCCCAAGCGCGGCAACCCGCGACTGACGGAGCGTTTCGAGCTCTTCGCGCGCGGCACCGAGCTGGCCAACGCCTTCAGCGAGCTCAACGACCCGGTTGATCAGCGGCGACGTCTCGAGGCGCAGAGTGCGCTCCGCGATGCCGGCGACGAAGAGGCGTCGGGCGTCGATGAGGATTACCTGCGCGCGATGGAGTACGGGATGCCGCCGATGGGCGGCGTGGGAATCGGTCTCGACCGACTCTTCATGTTCCTGTCGGAAACCGCGCACATCCGCGACGTCATTCTGTTCCCTGCGCTTCGGCCGGAGCAGTAGGTCCGATGGCGCGCACCACGGCGCGACTCGAATGGGATCTGGCGCGGCGCTATCTGCGCAGCCGCCGCGGATCACGCTCGGTTTCGCTGATCTCGGCGATCGCGATCGGCGGCGTCGTCGTGGGCGTCGCGGCGATCGTGCTCATTATGGGCGTGATGAACGGGCTGCAGACGGACCTGCGCGAGAAGATTCTCGTCGGGTCGCCTGATGTGCGCGTGCTGACGTACGGAGAATCGCTGACGATCGACAACTGGGGCGAGACGCTGGCGAAGGTCGAGCGCTTTCCCGGCGTGGTCGCGGCGGCACCGTTCGTGATCACGCAGGGCGGGATCAGCGCCTCCAGCGGCTACGCCGAGGGCGTGTACGTGTATGGGCTGGCCAAGCCGGCCAAGGGCGAAGCGGTCACGCCGATCCGCACCCACGCCATCTCGGGCGACTTCTCGTTCACGACGGCGAGCGGCACGCTGCGGGGGGCGGTGCTGGGCCGACTGCTGGCGCAGCGGCTGAACGTGTTTCCGGGGGACAGCATCCGACTGGTGGCCTTCGCCGGGGCGGCGATGAGTCCCACGCTCGGGACATTCATTCCGCAGACGTACCGCTACGAAGTCACCGGCATCTTCGGGACGGGGATGTACGAGTACGACAACTCGTATGTGTATCTGTCGATGCCCGAGGCACAGCGGTTCGCCGGCTTGGGCGACGCGGTGACGGGCATCGAGGCGCGCACGATCGATCGCTGGCGCGCGCCGGTTGTCGCGCGCGGGTTGGCGGACAGTCTGGGGTATCCGTTCCGCACGGTGGATTGGCAGGAGCAGAACCGGTCGCTGTTCCAGGCGCTCAAGCTCGAAAAGCTCGGGATGACCGTGATCCTGCTGCTGATCGTGCTGGTCGCCGCGTTCAACATCGTGAGTACCCTCACGATGGTCGTGGCCGACAAGACGCGCGAGATCGGCATTTTGCGTGCGATGGGGCTTCAGGCGGCCGCCGTTCGGCAGGTCTTCGTGTGGCAGGGCGTGATGATCGGCGCGTTCGGGACGGGGCTCGGACTCGCGCTGGGGCTTGGCGCCTCGTTCGCCGTGGACCGATTCAAGCTCATCGCGCTCGATCCGTCAGTGTATTTCATCGACCACTTGCCGGTGCGCACCGAATGGCTCGATGTCGTCGTGGCCGGCGCCGCGAGTCTGGCCATTGCCGGGATCGCGACGATCTGGCCGGCCCGCTCGGCGGCTCAGCTCACCCCGGTCGAGGCGATCCGGCACGAATGAGCACGCCGACCGATGCCTTGGCCAGCGCCCCGGTCGTGCTCGACGCGACCGGCGTGACGCGCTCGTATGTGGACAACTCGGGCGCGGTGCTCACCGTCCTCGCGGACGTGTCGTTGCAAGTGCGCCGGGGTGAAATGGTCGCCATCGTGGGGGCCAGTGGGTCCGGCAAGAGCACCTTGCTGCACGTCTTGGGCGCCCTCGACCGGCCGACGAGCGGCGGGGTCGCGATCGCCGGGGCGTCCCTGGGCGGGCTCAGCGATCCGGAGCTGACGGAGCTTCGGAACACCACGGTCGGATTTGTCTTTCAATTTCATCATCTCCTTCGCGAGTTTTCGGCACTCGAGAACGTGATGATGCCGATGCGCATCGGCGGCGTGGCGCCGCGGGCGGCGCGGACTCGGGCGGAGGAATTGCTGGCGCTGGTCGGTTTGTCGGCGCGCCTGCATCACCGGCCGTCGGAACTGTCTGGCGGCGAGCAGCAACGGACTGCGGTCGCGCGGGCGCTGGCGATGCGGCCCGCAGTGTTGCTGGCCGACGAGCCCTCGGGCAACCTCGACGCGCAGAACGCCGAAGCGCTGCACGACCTCCTGAGCCGGGTGGCTCGGGACGAACAGACCGCGACGGTGGTGGTGACGCACAATGCGTCGCTTGCCGCCCGGGCGGACCGGATCCTGCACCTTGCCGACGGCACGCTGCGGGGTTCAGATGAAGCAACCGGAATGATGCCAGATGCTGTGCGATAACTGCCGAGAGCGCGACGCCGTCGTGCACCTGACGTCCATCGTGGACAACGCGGTGACGCAGGTCCACCTGTGCGAGAAGTGTGCGGCCGAGAAGGGGGTCGAAACCACGGTCGCGCTACCGACGACGCCGCTTGGCGCGCTGATCAAGGCCGCTCAGCAGGCGCAGCCGGGTCCGGTGCGCGATGGGACGACCTGCGCGACCTGTGGACTGACGCTGAAGGAGTTCCGCGCGTCGGGGCGGCTGGGGTGCGCCGCCTGCTACGGCGCGTTCGACGTGCCGCTGCGCGACCTGCTCAAGCGCGTGCACGGCGACTTCACACACGCGGGGCGACGGTATGTGCCGCCGCGGCCGGAAGGGCGCCAGCGGGCCAATTCGCTATTGGAGCTCCGGGAGGCCCTCAAGCGGGCGATCGACGCCGAGCAGTTCGAGAAGGCCGCGGCGCTCCGCGACCAAATCCGGGGGATGGAATGACCCTCGACCTGTCGTTGCTCCCCGATGGCGGCCTGGGCTGGCTCGATGCCTCCGGGGCACACGCGGACATCGTGCTGTCGACGCGCATCCGGCTGGCGCGGAACATTCAGGGCTACGCGTTCACCGGTCGGTCGCGCGACGGCGAGCGGCTGCGCATCCTGGCCCAGGTCCGCGAGGCGGTCCCGCAGGTGGACGCCCTGCACGACGCGGTCGTCCTCCGGGTCGATGAACTCGCGCCCACGGACCGCCAGCTGCTCCACGAACGGCACGTGGTCAGCAAGGAATTGGCCGGCTTGGAGGCCACGCAGCCGGTGCGCACCGGTGCCGCCCTCGTGCTGGGCAACCACGATGCCTCGGTAATGGTCAACGAGGAGGATCACCTGCGCCTCCAGACCCTCCGCTCGGGGTTTGCGGTGGATGCCGCCTACGCGGCCCTGGATCGGCTGGACCGGGAGCTTGGGGAGGTCCTGCCGTACGCCTGGCACGACCAGTTCGGGTTTCTCACCGCGTGTCCGACCAACACGGGGACCGGGATGCGGGCCTCGGTGCTTATCCACCTGCCCGGTCTGGTCCTGACCAAGGAAATCCAGCGGGTCTTGGCAGGATTGCAGCAAGTCGGTCTGACCTACCGGGGGCTGTACGGTGAGGGGTCCGAGGTCCTCGGCAACTTTTTCCAGATTTCGAACCAGACGACGCTGGGAAAGAGCGAGGAAGACCTGATTGACCATCTCGAAAAGATGGTCAGATATGTGATTGAGCAGGAGCAGGAAGCCCGCCGGGTGCTGGTCCGCCAGGCGGGGTACATCATCGAGGACAAGCTGTGGCGGGCGTATGGAACTCTTCGCTACGCCCGGAGCCTTTCTTTCGATGAGACGATGAATTACCTAAGCGGTGTACGGCTTGCGGTCGGGCTGAACCTGATCGACGGGCTGAGTGTATACACGCTCAACAAGCTCCTGATCTTTAGCCAGACTGCGCATCTGGCCCGGGCGGATGGTCGCACCCTGACCGATGGGGAGGCGAATCAAGCGCGGGCACGGTACGTGCGACAGCTACTGGCCGAGGAGTCCGTGCGGGGTTGAAGGCTTTTAAGCCGAGGCGCGTGGAATGAACGGCTACAACTTTACGGAGCGGGTTCGGAAGGTCCTGGCGATGGCGCGCGAAGAGGCCGCCCGTCTTCATCACGAGTACGTGGGCACGGAGCACATTCTGCTCGGCCTGATTCGTGAGGGAGAAGGGGTGGCGGCGGCCGTGCTGCAGAACCTCAACGTGGATCTCGACGAGATCCAGCAGAAGATCGAAGAGACGGTCAAGAAGGGCAAAGCGGCCCAGACGACCGGTCCCGATCTGCCCTACACGTCCCGGGCGAAGAAGGTGCTCGAGCTCGCGATGAGCGAGGCGCGCGAGCTGTCGCACAGCTATGTCGGGACTGAGCATCTGCTGCTCGGTCTGCTTCGGGAAGAGAAGGGCATCGCGGCACAGGTGCTGGCCGATGCCGGGGTGAACCTCGACGCCGCGCGCGCCGAGACGCTGCGCCTGCTGGGCACGGAGATGCCGCAGGGCTCGTCCGCGCCGCAGCCCGGCGCCCCGCAGAACCAGCCGCCGCAGGCCGCGCCGAGCCAGAAGGGGGAAAAGAAGTCCAAGACCCCGGCGCTCGACCATTTCTGCCGCGACCTCACCACTCTCGCCTCGGAAGGGGCGCTCGATCCGACGATCGGGCGTTTCAAGGAGATCGAGCGCGTGATGGAAGTGCTGTCGCGTCGCAAGAAGAACAACCCGGTCCTGATCGGCGAGCCCGGCGTGGGCAAGACGGCCATCGTCGAAGGCCTCGCGCAGCTGATCGCGGCGGGTGACTGCCCCGATTCGCTGCGGGACAACCGCGTGCTGTCGCTCGATATGGCGGCGGTGATCGCGGGCACGAAGTATCGCGGGCAGTTCGAGGAGCGGCTCAAGGCGGTGATGAACGAGATCGCCCAGAACAAGAACATCATCCTGTTCATCGACGAGCTCCACACGCTGGTCGGTGCCGGGGCGGCCGAAGGCGCGATCGACGCGTCGAATATGCTCAAGCCGGCGCTCGCCCGTGGCGAGCTGCAGTGCGTGGGCGCTTCGACGCTGAACGAGTACCGCAAGTACATCGAGAAGGACGGCGCCCTCGAGCGTCGCTTCCAGACGGTGGTCGTGGATCCGCCCTCGATCGAGGAGACGGTCGAGATCCTGAAGGGCCTTCGGAAGAAGTACGAAGACCATCACAAGGTCACGATCTCGGATGAGACGCTGCTTGCGGCGGCCAAGCTGTCGGAGCGGTACATCACCGACCGCTTCCTGCCCGACAAGGCGATCGACGTGATCGACGAGGCCGGCGCGCGCGCCCGGATGGCGGCGCAGGTGCCGCCGCCGGAAGTCGGCGCCCTCAAGGAGCAGCTCGAGAAGGTCAACGGCGAGAAGGAAGCCGCCGTCCGCGACCAGAACTTCGAGCGCGCGGCCTCGCTGCGCGATTCGGAGCGCGAACTGCAGGCCGAGATCCGCAAGAAGCAGGAAGAGTGGGAGCTGGCGCGGCAGTCACATCGCCCGGCGCTCACCGAAGAGAACATCGCGTTCATCGTCAGCCGCTGGACGGGCATTCCGGTGACGCGGTTGCAGGAGGCCGAGACCACCCGCCTGCTGCATATGGAGGACGAACTGCACCAGGCAGTGATCGGCCAGCACGAGGCGATCAAGGCGTTGTCGCGCTCGATTCGCCGCAGCCGGGCCGGCCTCAAGGACCCGAAGCGTCCGATCGGCTCGTTCATCTTCTCGGGGCCCACGGGCGTCGGCAAGACGGAAGTGGCGCGGCAGTTGGCCAAGTTCCTCTTTGCCGACGAGAGCGCGCTGATTCGGGTCGATATGAGCGAGTATATGGAGAAGTTCTCCGTCTCGCGGCTGATCGGTGCGCCCCCGGGCTACGTCGGCTACGAGGACTCGGGCACCCTGACGAAGGCGGTGCGGCGCAAGCCGTACAGCGTGATCCTGCTCGACGAAATCGAGAAGGCGCATCCGGATGTGTTCAACATTCTGCTGCAGGTGCTGGACGAAGGCCACCTGACCGACAACTACGGGCGTCTGATCGACTTCAAGAACACCGTGGTGATTATGACGTCGAACGTCGGCGCCAAGGACATCACCAAGGGCCGCGGGCTCGGCTTCAACGCGAGTGAAGGGGAGCAGAACTTCTCCCGGATCCAGGACAAGGTGAAGGAGGAGCTGCAGCACGCCTTCAACCCCGAGTTCTTGAACCGCCTGGACGACGTCATCGTCTTCCACCCGCTGAGCCGCGACGATGTGTCCAAGATCGTCTCGGTGATGCTGAAGAACGTCCAGAACCGGCTCAAGGAAGAAGAGCTGTCGATCAAGCTCACCGAGTCGGCCACCGACTTCCTCGTCAAGCACGGCTACGACGAGAAGTACGGGGCGCGGCCGCTCAAGCGGGCGATCCAGCGCTGGATCGAGGATCCGCTGTCGGAGAAGATCCTGACGGCCGAGTTCTCGAAGGGCGACGAGATCACCGTGGATGCTGCGGCCGACGGCTCGAAGCTCGAGTTCAAGGTGCCAGCTTCTCCGGCGCCGCAGGCCTGACGCGCGTCGCGGCCGATCGGCCGCACGGGTCCATCGGCGGGTGAACCGGGGGCGCTCCGCAACAGGCGGGGCGCCCCCGGTTCGTCACTGGGGGTCTTGGACCTGCAAGGGGGGACCCTTGGCGCGCTTCGGTGTATATTTGCGAGCTATGCCGTTTCTCCGGATTCTTCGGGTCGTTGCCGTGCTGGCCGCCGTCCCGGTGTCGCTGTCGTTGACGGCCACATCGGCCGAGGCGCAGGACCCGCGCTGTGTGGCGCCCGACACCATCATCGTGTCCGGCAATCGCCGCGTGGACGATCTGACCGTGCTGGAAGACGCAGCCATCCGGAGCGGCGACGCGATCAGCGCCCGCACGATTCAGGCGGCGCTCAAGAATCTGTATTCGTCCGGTCAGTACGAGGACGTGAAAATCAGCTGTCGGCTCTCGGCCGACGGCATCAAGGCGGCGCTCGTGATTGCCGTGAAGGAGCGCCCCATTTTGTCGGCGGTCGCGGTGCGCGGGCCGTCGGCGCTGAACGAAGGCGACGTCCGTGAGCGCGTCGAGGTCCTCGTCGGGCGGCCGCTCGATGCGGGTCTGGTGGCGCGGTCGGTCAATCGCATTGACTCGCTGTATCGGAAGTCGGGCTACTACTTGGCGCGCGTGGCGGTGGATTCCATCGTCAACGGGGACCGGGTCTCGCTCACCTTCACGGTGTCCGAAGGGCGCCGCCTCGCGGTGTCGGGGATCCGCATCAACGGGGCGAAGAACCTGCCGGCGGCGTCGGTGGTGCAGGCGATGAAGACCAAGCCCGAAGGCTTCTGGTTTTGGCAGAATGGCGAGTTCGACGACGAACTCTTCGCCGGCGACATCGCCGAGCGGTTGCCGAAGCTCTACGCCGACAAGGGCTACATCGACTTTCAGGTCACCAAGGACACCCTCATCGTCGACCCGGCGCGAGGCAAGGCGCTGGTCGAACTCACGGTGAACGAGGGCCCTCGGTACAAGGTCGGTCGCTTTGAAGTCGAAGGGAACAGCCGCTTCAACTCGAGCGACATCAACCTGTATTACCCCTTCCAGGTGCAGGCGCCAACCGTGGGCGACCGGGTGCGGTCGCTGCTGGGCAAGCAGACGCCCAAGGACGCCTTCAACCAGTCGAAGTGGGACGACGCGACGGGCAAGCTCCGCACGGCGTACGGCAACGAGGGCTACATCTACGCGCAGGTGCGCCCGACGATTGAGCGACGCGGCTTGGCCGAGAAGGACCCACGCGTGGATCTGCGCTGGGTGGTCGAGGAGCGGTCGCCGGCGATCGTGAACCGCGTCGACGTGCAGGGGAACGACTACACGGTCGAGCAGTGCATTCGCGACCAGCTCGTGATGATTCCGGGCGACGTGTTCAATCAGGACCGCCTGCTCCGGTCGTATCAGAGCCTGGGCAATATGGGGCTCTTCGAGACGCCGTTGTCGCCGCCCGACACTCGTCCGGCCAACGACGAAGGCGACGTGGACGTGAT
This sequence comes from Gemmatimonadaceae bacterium, assembly GCA_033763905.1. Taxonomy (GTDB): domain Bacteria; phylum Gemmatimonadota; class Gemmatimonadetes; order Gemmatimonadales; family Gemmatimonadaceae; genus JAJTHG01. The sequence continues at coordinate 144,166 of JANRJP010000037.1, read as the reverse complement.
CTTCCGCGTCAAGGAAAAGCGCACCGGCAACATCAATTTCGGCGCCTCCGTCGGTCAGGTGGTCGGGCTCGGCGGATTCATCGGACTCGACCAGCCGAACCTGTTCGGCCGCTGCAAGCGCGGCTCGCTCCAGTGGCAGTTCGGCGCCGTCATCAACGACTTCAACGCGTCGTACACCGATCCGGCGATTCGGCAGAGCCGGATCTCGGGATCGGTCAACGCGTATCGCTCGGTCAACCGCTTCACGATCGCCGGCATCGGCACGAACCGCCGCACGGGTTCGAGCTTCCAGCTGGGCTTCCCAGTGCCGCGCTCGTATTTCACCCGGGCGTTCGTGAACTACAACTTCGAGTGGCAGGAGTTTGGTTCGGGCTCCAACCTGCTCGGGTCGCTCCAGACGTTGTGCGAGCGCTGTTTCCGCTCCACGGTCGGTACGTCGATCCAGCGTGACACGCGCGTCGATATGCCCTTCGCGTCGCAGGGCGGGCTGCAGAGTCTCTCGGCCAACTTCTCGGGTGGCGTGCTCGGCGGTACCTCGACCTTCGCCCGCTACACGACGGAACTCAAGACGTACGCGCCACTCTTCACGTTTGGCGGCAGCGGCTTGGGGTCGCAGCCAATCAAGCTGGTGGCGGGCCTGAGCGTGCGAGGCGGCGGCGTGTTCGGTGATCCGGGGCCGTTCTTCATCACCCAGAGCTTTGCGATGGGTGGTGTGATGTTCGGGGAGCCATTGCGCGGGTACCCCGAGTTCTCGATCACGCCGCAAGGGTTCATTCCCAACACCAGCGGCTTCTCGGCACAGCAGGAGTCGTTCGGTCGTGCCTACTTCTCGTCGACGGCGGAAATCGGGTTGCGCTTCAACTCGATGTTCTACGCCTCGGCGTTCTATGACGCGGGTAATGTCTGGCGTCGCCCGCAAGAGTTTGACCCGACGCGGCTGTTCCGCGGGGCAGGTGTCGGGGTCTCGGTGATTTCCCCGCTGGGGCCGCTCGGCCTCGACTACGCCTACGGCTTCGATCGCGTGGACGCGTTCGGCCAGACCCAGGGGAAGTGGCAGTTCCACTTCCGGCTGGGCAATATGGCGTTCTGATGTTCGACCCTTTTTCGTGGAGTTGTTGATGTTGCGTCGTGTGTTTGCTGCCGCGCTGGTGCTCGCGGCCCCCTTGGCTGCGCAGGCTCCGGCTGCGGCGCCGCAGAAGATCGCGTACATCCGTTCGCAGGCCGTGCTCGAGGCGGCGCCGGGTCGCACCGATGCCGAGGCGGCGCTGGAGAAGGAGTACCAGGCGCTGTCCGACTCGTCGCGCAAGATCGAGGAGAACTTCGCCAAGCAGGTGAACGACTTCCAGAAGGCCGCGCCGGCGATGGCCGAAAAGGTGCGGGCGACGCGCGATTCGGCACTCCGGGCGCGGTCGGCGGAGCTGCAGATTCTGCAGCAGTCGCTGCAGCGGCAGTTCCAGGCGCGGCAGGCCGAGATGATGCAGCCGATCACCGCGCAGATCCGCATCGCGCTTGAAGATCTGCGCGCGGCCGAAGGCTACGCGATCATCTTCGACGCTGATGCCGCGCAGGGTGGCGCGATCGTCGCGTCGGACAAGAACCTCGATCTGACGGATCGCGTGATTTCGCGCCTGCGGATGATGCCGAAGCCGACGTTGCCAGTGGCCACGGCACCGGCGGCGGCGCCTGCTGCCGAGAAGAAGCCCACGACGGGCCCCGTGTCGCAGCCGGCCGGCCTCGCTCGTCCGAAGCCGCCGACGCTGTGAGTGCGGCGCACCCCGGCGGCGCTGCCGCCGGGGCCACGGGCGGGTTGACCGCCGGTGACATTGCCGAACGGGTCGGCGGCGTTCTGGCCGGCGACCCGTCAGTTGTTGTGTCGGCGGTCGCACCGATCGAGCGTGCCGCGGCCGGCGAACTGTCGTTTCTCGCGGGAACGAGGTATCTCGCGGCAGCGGCTACGACGCGTGCCGCCGTCTTGCTCGTGGCGCCTGACGTATCGGCGACACCAACGCCCGGTGTGAGCGCGCGCATCGTGGTCGACAAGCCGATGGAGGCGTTGCTCGCGCTCCTGCCGTTGCTGTATGTCCCGCCGGTGCGGCAGGCCGGTGTGCATCCGTCCGCCGTCGTGGGCGAGGGCGTGTCGATTGGTCCGGAGGTGGCCGTCGGCCCGTATGCGATCCTCGGGCACGGCGCCGTGCTCGGCGCGGGTGTGACGGTGCACGCGCACGCGATCGTCGGGCCGGGCGTGACCGTCGGCGCCGGGAGCGAGATCGGGCCGCACGTCACGCTGCATTCGGGGACGGTGGTCGGTCAACGCGTGCAGGTGCGGAGTGGTGCGCGGATCGGCAGCGAAGGCTTCAAGTACGTCTTCCGTGATGGACAACACCGCAAGCTGCCGCACATCGGGCGCTGCGTGCTTGAAGACGATGTCGAGGTCGGCGCAAACTCCTGCATCGATCGGGGATCGATCAACGATACCGTGATTGGCGCGGGGACGAAGATCGACAATCTCGTCCACGTCGCGCACAACGTCCGGATCGGGAAGCTCTGCCTGCTGATGGCGCAGGTGGGCATTGCCGGGTCGACGCAGGTGGGCGACGGCGTCATTCTCGCCGGCCAGGTCGGCCTAGTCGACAACATCTCAATCGGCGACGGCGCAATGGTCGGCGCGCAGTCGGGCGTGTTCGGCGACATTCCGGCGGGCGGGAAGTGGTCCGGGACGCACGCGCGGCCGCATCGCGATCATTTGCGGGCGTCGGCAGCGTTGCATCGGCTTGCGGCAATCATTCGGCCGCTCGAGAAGCTGCTCGAGAAGGGCTCGTGACCCGTCGTCGGCGGACGTTGGGCGGACGCGCCAGCGTGACCGGTGTCGGGTTGCACACCGGGGCGGCGAGCACGCTGACCTTCGCGCCGGCGCCCCCGGGGCACGGCATTACGTTCCGGCGGCTCGATGTGGAGGGCGCCACGCCGGTGCCCGCGCGGATTGCCGAAGCGGTGCAGGTCGAGCGCCGCACGCAGCTTGGACAGGGCGAGAGCGCCTTCCACACGGTGGAGCACGTACTCGCGGCCTTGGCCGGGCTTGGGATCGATGACGCCGACGTGGCGTGCACGGCGGCGGAGCCGCCGATCGGCGACGGGAGCGCCGCGCCGTTCGTGACGGCGATCGACGCGGCGGGCATCGTCGAGCACGGCGAGCTGGTTCGCCCGCTGGTGATTCGTCGCCCGATTCGGGTGGTCGATGGCGAGTCGGTGTACGAAGCCGTGCCGGCCCCGACGTTCACCCTCGACGTGACGATCGAGTTTCCGCACCCGATGGTGGGTCGTCAACAGATGCGCGCGGCGGTGACGCCGACGCAGTTTCGCGAAGCGGTGGCGTCGGCACGGACCTTCGGCTTCGTGGAAGAGGTCGAGGCGCTGCGGGCCAAGGGACTGATTCGGGGCGCGAGCGTCGAGAACGCCGTGGTCTTCGGCCCGTCGGGATCACTGTCGGGTCCGCTGAGGTGGACCGACGAGTGCGTGCGTCACAAGCTGCTCGACTGCATCGGTGATCTGGCGCTCGCCGGACAGCCGATCATCGGGCAGGTCACGGCCATCAAGCCCAGTCACCGCGGCACGATCGCGTTCGTGCAGGCGCTCGTGCAGGATGCCAATTCAGAGGAGGCCAGCGTGCAGTTGGGGATCGAGGACATCATCAAGCTGTTGCCGCACCGGTATCCGTTCCTGCTCGTCGATCGAGTGCTGGAACTGGAGGCGGGCAAGCGGGTGGTCGGGATCAAGAACGTCACGATCAACGAGCCGTTCTTCCAGGGGCACTTTCCCGGGCACCCGATTATGCCCGGCGTGCTGATCGTCGAAGCGATGGCTCAGGTGGGCGGGCTGCTGCTGCTCGGCACCGTCGAGGAGCCCGAGTCGAAGGTGGTGTACTTCATGAGTCTCGATAACGTGAAGTTCCGCAAGCCGGTCAAGCCGGGCGATCAGCTGCGCTTCGAAGTGGAAGTGCTGCAGATTCGCGGGCGTGTCTGCCGCATTCAGGGCGTCGCGAAGGTGGATGGCGACGTCGTGTGTGAAGGCGAGATGGCGGCGATGGTGCGCGACCGGTGAGCACCCGCATCCATCCCACCGCGGTGATCGCGCCCGATGCGCAGATCGGGGACGGTGTCGAGATCGGGCCGTTCGTCGTCATCGGCGACGATGTGCAGATCGGCGATGGCTGCCGCATCGGGCCGCACAGTGTGCTCGAGCGGCACGTCCGCCTCGGGCCCTCGGTGACGATCGGGACTGGCGTGGCGCTGGGCGGAGACCCGCAGGATCTCAAGTTCAAGGGCGAAGTCACGGTCGTCGAAGTGGGAGAAGGCACGACGATTCGCGACTACACCACCGTGAACCGCGGGACCACGCACTCGTACAAGACCACGATCGGGAAGCACTGCTTTCTGATGTCCTACGTGCACCTGGGCCACGATTGTCACGTGGGCGACCACGTGATCATTGCCAACGGCACCCAGATCGCAGGGCACGTGACGGTCGAAGATCGCGTGAACATTTCGGGGCTCTGCACGATCCACCAGTTCGTGAAGATCGGGCGGCACAGCTTCATCGGCGGCAGTTCGCGCGTCCCGAAGGACGTGCCGCCGTTCATCAAGGCGGTGGGGAATCCGATCAAGCTCTACGGCCTCAATTCGGTCGGGCTCGAGCGGAGCGGGTTCGCGCCGGAGATCGTGCGCGAGCTCAAGCGGGCGTACCGGCTGTTCTTCCGGTCGGAGCTCAACGTATCGCAGGCGATGGCACGGGCCGAAGCGGAGCTGCAGCTGTTCCCCGAGGTGCAGGCCTTCCTGCAATTCGTTGGCGCCAGCGAGCGCGGCGTGGTCGTGTGACGATGCGGGTCGGGGTGGCCGGCGCGGGGGCCTTGGGTCGGCATCACGTGCGCATTCTGCGCGAGCTGGCGGGCGACCGCTTTGCCGGCTTCTACGACGGCAACGCGGCGCGCGCGGCAACCGTGGCGTCGGAGCTGGGCGTGACGGCGTTCACGTCGCTCGACGCGCTGCTCGACGCGACCGATGCGGTGAGCGTGGTGGTGCCGACGCGCGCGCACGCGGCGACCGCCAGCGCCGTGCTCTCGGCGGGCCGCCACGCGTTCATCGAGAAGCCGGTGACGGCCACCGTGGCCGAGGCCGACGCGCTCGTCGCACTGGTCGCGGGGCGGGGGCTCACGGTGCAGGTCGGACACGTCGAGCGGTACAACCGCGCGGTCCGGGCGGCGCGCCCCTACATCGATGCCCCGCGATATCTCGAGGCCGCGCGGCACAACCCGTACACCCCGCGCGGCGCCGATGTGTCGGTGGTGGCCGACCTGATGATCCACGATGTGGATCTGGTCCTGTGGCTCGTGGGGCAGGAGCCGACGCGCATCGACGCCTCGGGCGGCCGCTGGATGCGAGACACGACCGATGTGGCCGAGGCGCGGCTGACGTTCGCCGATGGTGCCGTGGCGAATCTATCGGCGATGCGACTCGCCGCGGAGCGGCGCCGCACGCTCACGGTGTGGCAGGCGAACGGTGTGATGCGGCTGGACCTCGCGGCCGGCACGGCGGAGTTCCTGCGGCTGCGGCAGGACGTGGACCCCGCCGAGCTCGCCGCACAGCCGCAGGATGTGACCGCGTTCACCGAGCGGCTCGTGTTGGATGCCCCCGAGGGAGAGACGCTGCGAATGGAACTCAGCGACTGGCTTGGGGCAATCGCCGCACGTCGTGAGCCGCCGGTGACGTTGGCGGCGGGCCGCGCGGCGCTCGCGGTCGCGCAGCAGATCGACACGACGATCCTCGGCCACTAGTCCGATGCCCGCGCGCCGCGAGGTGCTTTTCGTCACCGGCGAGGCAAGTGGCGACCTGCACGCGGGGCCGGTGGCCGCAGCGCTGGCGGCTCGGCGGCCCGACCTGCATCAGGTGGCGATCGGTGGTGATCGGCTGCGGGCGGCCGGTGCGGAGGTGATCGTCGACTGTCGTGATCTCTCGGCGATGGGCTTTGTCGAAGTCATCGGGGCGATCCCTCGACACTGGCGCCTGCTCACCCGCCTGCGCGAGCGATTCGCCCGTGGACACACCGCGTTGGTGGTACTGCTCGACTATCCCGGCTTCAACCTGCGTGTGGCGACCGCCGCTCGGGCCGCGGGCATTCCCGTCCTCTACTACATCACGCCGCAGGTCTGGGCCTGGGGCAAAGGGCGGCTGGCGCGAATGTCGCGCGACATCGCGCACGCGGCCGTGATTCTGCCGTTCGAAGCGCCGTTGCTCGAATCGGCGGGTATCCCGACGACGTTCGTCGGGCATCCGCTGGCCGAGCACGCGGCGGCATTGCCGACACGGGCCGAGGCTCGGCGCACGTTGGGGCTGGCACCCGACGTGCCGGTGCTTGCGCTGTTTCCCGGCAGCCGCACGGGGGAGATCGCGCGGCATTGGGCACCGATGCGCGACGCTGCGCTGCGGTTGCAGGCGGAGCGCCCGGGGTTAGAGGTGCTGGTGGCGCAGGCGCCGGGTCGGTCGGTCCCCACGTCGCCCTTCCGCACGGTCGTCGGGGCGGCGGGAACGATCTACCGGGCGGCGGACGCCGCCTTGAGCAAGAGTGGCACCAATACGCTCGAGGCCGCGGTCGCCGGGTGTCCGCTGGTGGTGGGGTACCGCGCCAACCCGCTGACCGTGGCGATCGCTCGGCGGCTGGTGGCGCTGCCACATGTCTCGCTGGTGAACATCGTGGCGGGTCGTGAGGTGGTGCCCGAATTGATCCAGGAAGCGATGACCGCGGACGCGCTCGCCGCGCGGGTGCGGCCCTTGCTCGTGGCCGACGCGCCCGAGCGTCGCGCGCAGCTCGAGGGACTTGGCGCGGTGGCCGCCAGCCTCGGCGAGCCCGGCGCGGCTGCCCGCGTGGCGGCCATCGCCGACCGGATGGTGCCGTGACCGGCTGGCGTTTGCGTCTGGCCGTGCTGGCGGGGCGACTCTTCCTCCGGGTGTTGTCGTGGACGTGGCGGCTCCGGTTTCACGATCGCGCGCACTATGATGACGCGCGCGCGGCCGGTGGCTTCGTACTCGCGTTGTGGCACGGCGAGTTCCTCGTGCCGTTGGTCGTGCACGGCAAGGATCCCTTGCACGCCATCATCAGTCAGTCCAACGACGGTGAGCTGATCACGCAGATCGGGCAGGGGTTCGGCATCCGAGGCATTCGCGGCTCGTCGTCGCGCGGCGGTGCGGCGGCATTGGCCGCGATGGTGCAGGGGCTCCGTGAGGGGCACGCGGTGGCGGTGACGGTGGACGGGCCGCGCGGGCCACGCTTCTCGGTAGCACCCGGGGCGGCGTTGGCGTCGCGGCGCGCCAGCGTGCCGATCATTCCGATCCGCATCGCCGTGCCGCGCGCGTGGCGGATGCGCAGTTGGGATCGGTTCCTGATTCCGAAACCCTTCGCCGCCATCGACGTCAGCTACGGCCCCCCGCTTCGGGTGACCGACGCGCATCCCGACGGCATCGACGGCGCGAACGCCGACGTGGCCAGCGCGTTGCGCACGGCTGGGGCGCGCATCGGGGCGGACGCGTAGGATGGCAGCCGCGCTGCTGGACTGGCTGTGGTACGGCACCGATCGCGGGGCGCGCATCGCGCGTGGCGCGTTGCGGCCGCTCTCGGCGGTGTACGGCGGCGTGATGCGATGGCGCAATGCGTGGTACGATGTCCCGACGCACGTGCACGCGATGCCGGTGCCGGCGTTGTCGATCGGCAATCTGTCGGTGGGCGGGACGGGCAAGACCCCGGTGGCCGCGTGGTGCGCCGCGGCGCTGCAGCAGCGCGGCGGGGCGCCGGCGTTGGTACTCCGCGGCTACGGTGACGATGAGCCAATGGTGCATCGGCATCTGAACCCGACGGTGCCGGTGATCACCACATCCGATCGGGTGGCGGGCGCGCAGTTGGCGCGTCGCGCCGGCGCCGACGTGGTGGTGCTGGACGACGCCTTTCAGCATCGGCGAGCCGGCCGCGTCCGGGATGTCGTGCTGGTGAGTGCCGACCGTTGGCACGACGCGTTGCAGGTGTTGCCGGCCGGTCCGTGGCGAGAGCCGATCGTCGGGCTGCGGCGAGCGCATCTGCTGGTGATCACGCGCAAGGCGGTCTCGCTCGCACGTGCGCGCGCTGTGGCGACGGCGGTCCAGCGTGTGGCACCGGCGGTGCCCCAGGCCATCGTGGCGCTCGTGGCGGATCGGCTGTCGGCGATGGACGGCACCGACGGCGGCGCCGTCGGGGCACTGGCGGGGACGTCGGTCCTCGCGATCTGCGGGATTGGTGATCCGTCGTCGTTCCGGGCGCAGTTGGCAGCGGCCGGCGCGGAGGTGCAGTTGAAGCATTACCCGGATCACTACGGCTACAGCGATCGCGATATCGCCTCGCTCGCGGCGGCGGCGGGCGACCGGCGGGTGGTGACGACCCTCAAGGACGCTGTCAAGCTGGCCCAGAGATGGCCTCGCACAGCGTCGCCGCTCTGGTATGTTTCTCAACGCGTCGTCGTCGAGGACGGCGGTTCCGCCCTGGATGGGGCGCTCGCCGCCGTGCTGGACGCGCGCGCGACCCTGCCGGGCTGAATCCGGCAGCTCATCCCTCAGGCTATGGCCACCGACCTCCGACTCCCGACCGACCGAATCGTCCGTCCCGACAAGGACCGATTCCTTTCCGAAGAGAACCCGTTCGAGGCGATGATGTCGCGCTTTGACCGCGCGGCGGAATTGCTCGATCTCGAACCCGGCCTCTACAAGGTGCTTCGGCACGCCGAAAAGCAGATCACCGTGTCGGTGCCGGTGCTGATGGACAACGGCGAAGTCGAAGTGTTCACCGGCCATCGCGTGCTCTACAACACGTCGCGTGGCCCGGGCAAGGGTGGCATCCGCTTCGATACCGCGGTGACGCTCGAAGAGGTGACGGCGCTGGCGGCGTGGATGGCGTGGAAATGCGCCGTGGTCAACATCCCCTTCGGTGGAGCGAAAGGCGGGGTGGTGTGTGATCCGCTCAAGATGAGCGTCGGTGAGCTGGAGCGGCTGACGCGTCGCTACACCGCCGGCATCATCTCGGTGCTTGGCCCCGACAGCGACGTGCCGGCGCCCGACGTCAACACGAACGAACGCGTGATGGCGTGGGTGATGGACACCTACTCGATGCATATGCGGCACACGGTGACGGCGGTTGTCACCGGCAAGCCAGTGGAGATGGGCGGCTCCCTCGGTCGCAAGGAAGCGACGGGACGCGGGTGCACGGTCGTGACGAAGCTCGCGCTGGCCAATTTCGGGATGAAGCCGCAGGGCGCGACGGTGGCGGTGCAGGGCTTCGGCAACGTGGGCTCCACCGCGGCGATGTTGCTCGAGCGCGAAGGCTGCAAGATCGTTGCGATCACCGACCGCGCCGGCGGCGTCTACAACAAGCAGGGCATCGACGTGCAGGCCGCGATGGCCTGGACCAAGCAGCACGGGACGCTCGAAGGCTTCACCGGGGGCGACGTGCTCACCAATGACGAGCTCTTCGGCCTCGAAGTGGACGTGCTGCTGCCCGCAGCGCTCGAGAACGTCATCACGACGAAGAACGCCGACAAGATCAAGGCGCGCATCATCTGCGAAGGGGCGAACGGCCCAACCTCGGCGGCGGCGGATGCCATTCTCGACGAGAAGGGCATCTTCGTGATCCCGGACATCCTCGCGAACGCGGGTGGCGTGACGGTGTCGTACTTCGAGTGGGTGCAGGACCGCCACGGCTACTTCTGGCAGGAAGCCGAAGTGAACGAGCGGCTGGAGCAGATCATGACGCGCTCGTTCCAGGACGTGCTGAAGCTGTCGCAGCAGCACAAGGTCAATATGCGGACGGCGGCGTATATGCTGTCGATCTCCCGCGTAGCGACAGTGCATCGGTTGCGCGGCATCTACGCCTGATCGTCCGCGGCCGTGCGGCTCCTGCTCTGCGTGGTGGGGACTGCGCGGCCGCCGTTGGCGGCGGCAATTGCCGAGTACGAAACCCGGGCGGTGCGCTACTGGCCGCTCGTGGTGCGGGAAGTGAAGGAGGGCAAAGGCGACGCAGTCGCGGGGCGGCGGATCGAGGGGGAACGGTTGCGTGAGGCGGCCGGCAGCGCCGTGCTGGTCGCGTGCACCGAAGGCGGTGCGACGTACGATTCGCGCGCCTTTGCGTCGCTGGTGACGGGGTGGCAGGAAGCGGCACGCGATGTGGCGCTGCTGATCGGTGGCGCGCACGGCCTCGACCCGACGGTGCTGTCGGCAGCGGCGCAGCGGCTGTCGCTGGCGCCGTTCACGATGCCGCACGAGATGGCGCGATTGGTGCTGACCGAACAATTGTACCGTGCAGGGACGCTCCGGCGCGGCGAACCGTACCACAAGTAGTCCACGAGTCGAGAGCGTGTGCAACCAGTGAAGATTCCGCAGGTCGCAGCCGAGCCGCTGGGCGGCAGTCCGCTTGCCCGATGTGCCGAGGATGCCTCGAATCCGTGGTACGAGGCGCGTCCGCGCTCGGCCGCCGCCTGGCGCGCGCGGGCGGAGCAGACGCGCGCAGAGTTCGCGCGTCGCGACTGGCTGGGGCCACTGGAAGAAGCGTTGCAGTTGGGCGGGACGGCCCTGACTCGCCTGCAGCGGGTGGTGGACCAGAACGGGGTCCTGGTCACCACGGGCCAGCAACCAGGCTTGTTCGGCGGCCCGCTCTACACGCTGTACAAGGCACTGACCGCGTTGGCGTTGGCCGATGCGATCGAGAGCACGACCGGCGTGCCCGCGGCCCCGCTGTTCTGGGCCGCCACCGACGACACCGACTTCGAAGAGGCGCGCCACGCCGCGATCGCCTTGCCGGGCGGACTTCGGCGGCTGTCGCTGCCGGCGAATGCCGCCGCCGAGGGGCGCGCGCTGGGGGACTACCCGCTCGGCGATGTCAGCGAGTTGATGACGCTGGTGCTGCACGGCGCGGCATCCGGCGCGAACACTACGGCCGCGCAAGCGGTCCGCGCGGCGCACCACGCGGGGGCCACGCTGGGGAGCGCCTACGTCGGCCTGCTCCGCACCGTGTTGCAGCCCTTGGGCATTCCGGTGCTCGACGCGCACGACGAGTCGCTACGGCGCGCGGCGGGTGGGGCCTTGCGACGCGCGCTGGCCTCAGCCGATGGGGTCGCGCAGGCGGTACGCACGCGAAGCGCGGCGATCCGCGACGCCGGCTTTGCGCCGCAGGTGCACGACGTCGACAAGTTGTCGCTGGTGTGGGCGTGGGACGGCGGCACGCGCCGGCGCTACGCGCTGACCGAGGCGGCTGAGGCGGCGCGCCGCGCCCCCGAAGGGTCGCTGTCGCCGACCGTGCTGCTGCGCCCGGCGCTCGAGCGCCAGTTGCTGCCGACGGTGGCGTACGTGGCAGGGCCGGGCGAACTCGCGTACTTCGCGCAAGTCAGCGCGGTCGCGAAGGCCCTCGACTGGGCGACGCCGCTGGCCGTGCCGCGGTGGTCGGGGACACTGATCGAACCGCACATCCAACGGTTGCTGGAACGCTTGGCGATCGACCGGAGCGCGTTGACGCAGCCCGGCGTCGTCGAGACGACGGTGGCCCGCCGTGCGGTGCCCACGGTCGTGCAGAGCGCGCTGGCGGGCCTGCGGACCGACGTGGCGTCGCGGCTGGCGCTGGCGAAGGAAGGCGGCGCGCATCTGTTGCCCGACGCGGTGACCGATGGCGCCGAGCGGCAGTTGTTGCACAAGCTGGATCGGCTGGAGCGGCGCTTCGTTGCGGCGACCAAGCGGCACGAGCAGCAGTTGATGCGCGACGTGGCCACCGTGCTCGGCGCGCTGCATCCGGACGGCGGGCGACAGGAGCGGACGCTCAGCTGGGCGCCCCTCGTGGCTCGACACGGCGATCCGCTGCTGTTGGCCCTGCGCGCGGCGGCGGCCGACCACGCGTCCTCGCTGATCGATCCCACGTCATCCGACGCACGGTAGTCCCGCGCCGTGCCGACGACGACCACGCAGGAGCTCCCGCTGCCGGACCGCCTCGCGCGGGTCCGCAACACGGGTGTGGGGGCGGTGCTCGTGGCATCGGGCATTCTGGTCAGCCGCATTTTCGGCCTCGTGCGGCAACGCGTCTTCGCGCACTACTTGGGCAACAGCGACGCGGCCGATGCGTTTGCGTTTGCCTTCCGCGTGCCGAACGTGTTGCAGAATCTGCTCGGCGAGGGGGTGCTGTCCGCGTCGTTCGTGCCGGTGTATGCCGGCTTGCTCGCGCGGGGAGACGAAGAGGGCGCGAGCAAGGTCGCCGGCGCGGTGGTTTCGCTGGTCTCGTTGGTAATGGCGGTCGTGGTGCTTCTGGGCGTGCTGGCGGCCCCCTGGCTCGTCGCCGTGCTCGCGCCGGGATTCGGTCCCGAGAAGCAAGCCCTCGCAACGACACTCGTGCGCATCCTCTTTCCGGGGGCGGCGGTGCTGGCGCTCTCGGCGTGGGCGATCGGGGTGCTCAACAGCCACGGGCGCTTTCTGTGGTCGTATCTCGCCCCGGTGGCGTGGAACGCCGCGATGATCCTCGCGCTGCTGACCTGGGGCGGGCGCGTGAGTGAAGCGCGGCTCGTGACCGTGGTAGCGATCGCATCAGTGGCGGGGAGCGTACTGCAAGTGGCCGTGCAGTTGCCCGGCGTGCTCGCCGTCGGGCGCGGGATGCGGCTGACTCTGTCGACCGCGATTCCCGGCGTGCAGACCGTCCTGCGGAGCTTCGGCCCCGTGGTGACTGGGCGCGGTGTAGTGCAGTTGTCCGGCTGGCTCGACGCCGTGCTGGCATCGCTCGTGGCACCCGGGGCCGTGGCCGCGCTGGGCTACGCACAGTTGTTGTATATGCTGCCCGTGTCGCTGTTCGGGATGTCGGTGTCGGCGGCCGAGTTGCCGGCGATGTCGAGCGAGTTTGGTGCGGCGGATACCGTGGCGGCGGCCCTTCGCGCCCGCCTCACCTCCGGCCTCCGTCGCGTCGCGTTTTTCGTCGTGCCCTCGGCGGCGGCCTTTCTGGCCTTGGGCGATCACATTGCGGCGCTGGTCTACCAGGGCGGACGCTTCACGACCGCCGATGCCACCTGGGTGTGGATGATTCTGGCCGGCTCGTCGATCGGTCTGTTGGCCGGCACGATGGGCCGGCTGTACGCGTCGGCGTGGTACGCGCTCAAGGACACGGCGCGCCCGATGCGCTTTGCGATGGTGCGCGTTGCGCTGACGCTCGGCCTCGGGTTGGTGTTGGCCTTTCCGGTGCGCGCAGCGTTGGGACTCGACGCCCGCTGGGGCGTGGCCGGGCTGACCGCTGGGGCGGGGCTGGCCGCGATCGTCGAGTTCAGTCTCCTTCGGGCGTCGATTGCCGCGCGGATCGGCGCGGTCGGGCTCCCCGCGACGCTGGTGGCCCAACTGTGGGGGGCCGCAGCCGCGGGGGCAGGGCTCGCGTGGCTCGTTGCCGCGGCCACGCCTGCATCGCCGTTGCTGGTGCGGTCGCTGCTCGTGCTGGGTGTCTTCGGCGCGGTCTATCTGCTGGGGACGGCGGCGTTCGCCGTGCCGGAGGCCCGCGGACTCCTGAACCGCGTGCGTCGTCGGCGCTAACTTGCAGGGGTGTTGCCCGTCCCCGACGCCATCGCCGCCAAGCTACCGCACCTCCCCGAGTCGCCCGGGGTGTATTTGTGGAAGGATGCGGCGGGCGTCGTGCTCTATGTCGGCAAGGCCAAGCGCCTGCGGTCGCGGGTGCGGCAGTACGTCGGCTCGGAGCATCTCGAGAGTGTGAAGACGCGTGCGCTGATGCGCGCGGCGGTGGATGTCGAGACGATCGTCGTGCCGACCGAGGCGCACGCGCTGATCCTCGAGAACAACCTGATCAAGGAACATCGGCCGAAGTTCAACATCGCGCTTCGCGACGACAAATCGTACCCGTACATCAAGGTCACGGTGCAGGAATCGTTCCCGCGCGTGATCGTCACGCGACAGCTGCACAACGACGGGGCGCGCTACTTCGGGCCGTACACCGATGTCGGCGCGATGCGCCGCGCGCTGACCGTCGTCAAGCGCCTCTTCACCGTGCGGTCGTGCCACTACGATATGCCGCGCGAAATGCCCGACCGCGCCTGCCTCGACTGGCATATCGGCCGCTGCAAGGCGCCGTGCATCGGTGCGCAGACGCGTGAGGACTATGGCGCGATGATCGACGAAGTCGTGCTCTTTCTCGACGGTCGCGCCACCGAAGTCGTCAGTCGGGTGCGCGCGCGGATGCTCGAGGCCTCGGCCAAGATGGATTTCGAGCGGGCCGCCGAGCTCCGCGATTCCCTGCGGCATCTCGAGAAGATGGAGGAACCCACCGTCGTGCTCGAAGTCGATGGGGGCGACCGGGACGTGGTGGGCTTCGCGCGCGATGGGGATGATGCCTGCGTGGCCATTCTGCGCATTCGCGGCGGCAAGCTCCTCGCCCGCGACCACCGCCTGCTCGAGCAGGTCGAGGGCGAGTCCGAGGCCGACATCCTGTCGGCGTATCTGGTGCGGCAGTACGTCCCATCGGCCGAGCGGGCGCAGGAGCTGCTGGTGCCCTTCGATTTCGAGGACCGCGCGCTGATCGAGGAAGCGATCCCCGGCACGCGGTTGCACGCGCCACAACGCGGGACCAAGCGCGAACTCGTCGATCTCGCGCAGGAGAACGCGCGGCATTTGCTGGAGGAGTTCAAGTTGGCGTCCTTCGAGGCCGACGAACGGGCGACCAATCCCGTGTACGAGCTGCAGCGGGAGCTCGGGTTGAGCACGGTGCCGCGTGCGCTGGTCTGCTTCGACATCTCGCACGCGCAGGGCAAGGACACGGTGGCCAGCTGCGTGTGGTTCGAGAACGGCCGTCCCCGGCGCGGTGAGTACCGCAAGTTCACGGTGAAGACCGTCGACGGCATCGACGACTTCGCGTCGATGCACGAGGTGGTCGGTCGCTACTTCGGGCGCCGCCTCGAGGAAGGCAAGCCGCTGCCGGACCTCTGCGTCATCGACGGTGGCAAGGGGCAGCTCGGCTCCGCGCGCGATGCCCTGGCTTCGATCGGCCTCGCCGACTTGCCGCTGATCTCGCTCGCGAAGCGCGAGGAGGAAGTCTTTCTGCCGGGCCGGAGCGAGAGCATCCGGTTGTCCCGCCGCTCGGCCGCGCTGCGGTTGCTGCAGCAGGCACGCGATGAGGCGCATCGGTTTGCGCTGACGTTCCAGCGGGCCAAGCGCGCCAAGCGGACGTTGACGTCGGAACTGCTCGAGATTCCCGGCATCGGCCCCGCCAAGCGTCGCGAACTGCTTGCCGCGTTCGGTTCGCTCGATGGCGTGCGTCGCGCCGATGTCGACGCCATTGCGGCCTTGCCCGGCTTCAGCCGGAAGACCGCCGAGAAAGTGCTCGCCGGGTTGGCCGCGTCTCCGCGGTTGGTCCCGACAGCTCCCCCACCAGACGCTACGTCGCCCGAGGATGCCTCGGCGCCAGGAGCAACATCGTGACGCGTTGGTCATTGCAGTGTTCGGCCTGCGAGTGGCAGGGACCGGGCCACGTCCTCACCGGGCTGTGTCCGTCGTGTCAGCAGCCGGTGTCGGTGCAGGTGCCGGTGCAGGGGACGCGGCGCCAACGCCCGTCGGATGCGCCGTGGTCGCTGTTCCGCTACCGCGACGTGTTGCCGATCGGCACGGACGAAGCGCCGGTGTCGCTGGGCGAAGGGATGACACCGATGGTCGAAGTGCCGGTGCTGGCCGCCGCGGTCGGTGTCCGGCGCCTGTGGATCAAGGACGAAGGCGTCAACCCGACCGCAAGCTTCAAGGCGCGCGGGATGGCAATGGCGGTGACGCGGGCGAAGGCGCTCGGCGTGCCCGGGTTGGTCGTGCCGACGGCAGGGAATGCGGGAGCCGCGCTGGCCGCCTACGCGCGCGCCGCGGGCATTCCGACGCGCATCTGGGCGCCGGAGACGACGCCCCCGCCCATCCTGTCGACCATTCGCGCGATGGGGGTCGATCTCGTCACCATCGAGGGCCACATCGGTGATTGCGGCAAGCTGGCGAACGCCTACGCGCAGGAACACGGATGGTTCAACATTGCCACCGTGCGCGAGCCGTATCGGGTCGAAGGAATGAAGACGATGGGGTACGAGGTCGCCGAGCAATTGGGATGGCGATTGCCCGACCTGATCGTCTATCCCACCGGTGGTGGCGAGGGGACCATCGGCATCTGGAAGGCCTTCGCCGAGATGCAGGAGGCGGGCTGGCTGCCGTCCGACGTTCGAATGCCGCGAATGGTGATCGCGCAGGCGGCGGGATGCGCGCCGCTGACCGCCGCGTTCCACGGCGGACACGCGTCGGCGACGCCGGCGGTCGACCCGCGGACCTATGCAGCGGGGCTACGCGTGCCGTCGCCGCTCGGCGACCGGCTCGTCCTGCAGGTGCTGCGGGCCTCGGGTGGTGATGCGGCGGCCGTGAGTGATGACGTGATGCGCGAGGCCACCGCCCGGCTGGCGTCGGCCAGCGGTGTGGACGCGGCGCCCGAGGGTGGCTGCGCCCTTGCCGTGCTCGAGCAGTTGGTCGCTGCCGGACGTGTGGCGCGTGACGCTGAGGTGGTGCTCTTCAATACCGGCAGCGGCGCCTCCTACCGCTGGTAACTTTCCGATCTATGTCGCGACGCATTGCCTTGCTGGATCCCGTCGCCGGAATCTCCGGCGATATGACACTCGGTGCGCTGATTGACGCCGGGCTCGACCCCGCGTTCGTCGAGTCGCTGCCGGCGCGCCTCGGCCTCGATGGCGTGACGGCGCGGATCTCGCGCGTGAAGAAGCGCGGCATTGCCGCCGTCAAAGTGGACTTCGACATTCCGCCGCAGCCGCACGGCCGGCACGTGCCCGCCATTCTCAAGATGATCGACGCGAGTGATGCGCCGGCGCTCGTGAAGTCACGAGCGGCAGAGGCGTTCACCGCGCTCGGCTTGGTGGAGGCCGAGGTGCACGGCTCGACGATCGAGAAGGTGCATCTGCACGAAGTCGGCGCGGTCGATGCGATTCTCGATATCCTCGGGAGCATTTGGGGGTTCGCGTTGCTCGGAGTCGAGGCGGTCTTCACGTCACCGGTGCAGGTGGGCGACGGCACGGTGAATTTTTCACACGGCGTGACGCCGGTGCCGACGCCGGCGACGGTGAAGCTGCTCCGCGGTTTCCCCTGCGTCCCGGGCCCTACCGGTGCGGGCGAGCTGACGACGCCGACTGGCGCCACACTCCTGAAAGTGCTGGCGACCGCCGAGGCGCCGCCGGCCTACACGCCCGTGGCGCAAGGCTACGGTGCCGGCACCAAGGATCTGGCGGATCGGGCGAATGTCCTCCGGCTCATTCTCGCCGATGTCGCTGACGCCACGCTCGGCGCCGCGATCACGCGCGAATCCCTGATGTTGCTCACGGCTGAGATCGATGATCAGACGCCGGAACTCGTCGCTGCTGCCGCCGACGCGCTCCGCGCCGCCGGTGCGCGGGATGTCGTGCTGGTTCCGGTCGTGATGAAGAAGGGACGCGCCGCGACGCGGTTGGAAGTGCTGTGCGCCCCCGCGGACGCGGAATCGCTGGCGCAGATGGTGTTGACCCACACGACTAGTCTGGGCGTGCGCCGCCAGCGCGTGGACCGTGACGCGCTGCCGCGCGAGATGATCGATGTGCAGAGCTTCGGGCACAGTGTGCGCGTGAAGGTGGCCCACCTGCCCGACGGCCGCGAGCGACCGAAGCCCGAGTTCGATGATGTGGCGCGCGTCGCTGCCGCGACCGGCCATTCGGCGGCCGAAGTGGCCACCGACGCGCTGCACGCGGCGCAGCACTGGCTGAAGGATCGTCGCAAGGCGCGCGCGTAGGCGACGCGCGCGATGGCGTCGCGCGGGCCGCTAGCGCAGCAATGCGAGGGCGCTCACGACCACCACGACGGCAAGGCTCGCGACCCACGGCCAGCGGGGCGCCGGCTCGGCCTCCGGCAGCAGTCGAATCCGTCGGCGTGCGCGGAGCGGTCTGTCCGCGTCCCGCGACGGCGAGGGCGGCAGTTCCTCGGTCTCGAGCGTCGGCGTCGCATCGCTTCCGTCCTCTGGTGCCTCGCTGGTTTCGGCGCCGCGCAGCGCGGCGAGCCACGCGGCCACGCCGGGAATGGTTCCCGGAATCGTGGGGGCGAGCGTACCATCGACGACCGCCAGAAGCGACGCGGGAACGTCTCGACGCAGATCGGCGAGCGGCACGTAGCGCGCGTTCGGGACATCGTCGGACTGCACCGGCGGCCCTCCCGCGAGCGCGCGATACACGGTCCACGCGAGGCCGGCGACCGCGATACGCTCGTCGAGGGATCGGGCGTGGGCGGCGCTCGGCCCGGCACGGATGGCTCCAAGGGCGATCAGGCCGTCGAGCACGCGCTCGGCTTCCGCCGCGGCCACCGCAGCGACGGTGCGCACGGAAGATGTGGCCGGTGCCGTGTGCGCCGCGTCCTGGTGGGCGACCTCCCACGCCGCGTCGTGCGACGTGTCGAACGCGTCGGGCGCGATGGCGATCGCGTCCAGTCGCGCGGCGACCTCGCGCACCGAGGGGGTGAGTGCGACGGGTCGCTGATCGAGGAGGTCTTCGAGCAACGCCACGAGCCCCAGCGGGACGTCCGGTCGCTTGTCAGCGAGCGATGGCAGCGGGT
Source organism: Gemmatimonadaceae bacterium (assembly GCA_033763905.1). Classification (GTDB taxonomy): domain Bacteria; phylum Gemmatimonadota; class Gemmatimonadetes; order Gemmatimonadales; family Gemmatimonadaceae; genus JAJTHG01. Next base: position 125,477 of record JANRJP010000037.1, on the reverse strand, counting down.
CGGTCGAGCCCACGTGCAGGACGTATGGCGTGTCGTGGCGGTAGGGCGGCGCAGCCCAGAGTCGCTCCCATCCGGTCCACCCGAGGCGAAACAACGCCCGTCGACGCTCAGGGGCGTCCGCGGGCTCGGCCGAGACCAGCACACCGGCCAGCAGCCGGAGTCGTGCGAGGACGCTGGGCACCGGCTCCGGGTCGCGGGGATGGAAGTCGATTGCGACCGTCACGCCGTTCGTGGCGGAGCGGGCGAGGGTCGCCTCGATGCCGTCGGGCGGTGTGGTTGCCTGGCGATCGCCGGCCATCCGGGCGGCGCGGCGCAGCAACTCCTCGAAACCGGCGACCGACGGTAGCGGCGCCATTGGTGGGGCCGTGAGCACGCGATCCACCAGCCGCGCGAGCGCCGGCAGCAGGTCCGGGCGTCGCTGCGAGAGTGGGACGAGCACATTGAGTCGCCACGGCCATTCCTCGGGCGGCTTCGGCGCGGGCGGACGACCAGCCGTCACCGTGTAGACCGTCCACGCGAACTGCACCAGCAGGGCACGCTCTCGGCGAGATGGCGGGGTGTCGGGCACCGCCCCGAAGCCCGCCGGTGGGGTCGGCGGGGCACCGCCCGCCAGCGCGCGCTGCACTTCCTCCAGGCGCGCCCGGAGCGCGGGAATCGCCTGGTCGAGCGGAATTCGATCCCGGGGGCGGGACGCGGCAGAGGCGATGCCTGGAACGGCAGAGGAGCGCATTGCGGGGAGTATCGGCAGGAGTCGCCGAAGTCGCACTGCGCAGCGGTGCTATTCGGCGACGCGAAACGTGGGGCGCAAGTCGTTGTCGCGCATTGATTTCCACTCATTCGTCTGCGATCTTTCTTGAATGGTCAAGATTGCGCGGGTCGAGGCAGGGGGGATTGGCGAAGAACTGGGGCTTGTCCCCGGGACGGCGCTCCTGCGCATCGACGGACGCGAGCTTGAGGATTTTCTCGACTGGGAGTTTTTGAGCGCGGAAGACGCGTTCGTCCTTGAAGCGCAGCTGCCTGACGGGGAGCTGATCGAGTTCGAGATCGAGAATCCGGACCGCGAGCCGTTCGGCATTCAGCTGGAGCCGCCGACGATTCGGCGCTGCGCGAACCGCTGCGAATTCTGTTTCATCGAAGGCCTGCCCAAGGGGCTCCGCCGTCCGCTCTACGTCCGGGATGACGATTACCGGCTGTCGTTCGCGTACGGCAACTTCGCGACCCTCTCCAATGTCAAGGAGAAGGACATCGCGCGGATTCTCGAGTACCGGCTGTCGCCGCTGTACGTCAGCGTGCACGCCACCCCCCACGAGGCGCGGAAGGTCCTGCTGAACAATCCGCGCGTCCCCGATATCGTCGCACAGTTGTCGCGATTGGCCGAGGGCGGCATCCAGTTCCACGGGCAGATGGTGATCGTCCCCGGTCTCAACGACGGGGATGTGCTCGAGGCGTCGTTGCAGGATCTCTGGAACCTCGGCGATGCCTGTCTGAGCGTCGCGATCGTGCCCGTCGGGGTGACCCAGTTTTCGCATTTGTACACGGGCAAGCCGATGGACGCGGAGAACGCCTCGCGCATTCTCGCGCACGCGAACCGCTGGCAGGCGCGCGCCTTGGCGGAGCGTGGGGAGCGCTGGGTCTTCGGATCGGACGAGCTGTACCTGCTGAGCGGACAACCGCTGCCGGACGCCGAGTTCTACGGCGAGTTCGCACAGATCGAGAACGGCGTCGGCGCGGTGACGAAGCTGCGCCAGCGGGTGGCGGACGGCGTCGCCGAGCTGCCACGGCTGGACGGCAAGCGGATTGGCGTGGTCACCGGGACCTCGATGACCCCGCTGATGCCGGAGCTTCTCGACGCGTTGCGGCAGCAGACGGGCGCGACGTTCGAGCTGATTACCGCCGAGAACTCGCTCTTCGGTCCGACGACGACGACCGCCGGCTTGCTCGTCGGGGCCGACATTGCCCGCGTGCTGGCGGGCCGCGTCGATCTGGATCTGGCGTTGATTCCGGCCGAGTGCATCAACGACGATGGGCTGTTCCTCGACGATCAGCGGTTTGTCGAGGTGCGCGAGTCGCTCCCGATGCCGGTGTATCCGTCCTACGATTTCCTCGATGTGCTCGCCCACGAGGCGACTGGAGCTCCGCTATGAGTGCCGCCCCGATTCCTGTGGTCGCGCTCGTTGGGCGCCCGAATGTCGGCAAGTCCGCGCTGTTCAACCGCGTCGTCGGGCAGGGGACCGCCATCGTCAGCGAGGAAGCCGGCACCACGCGCGATCGGCATTTTGCGCTGACCGAGTGGAACGGTCGGACGTTCTATCTCGTCGACACCGGCGGCCTGACGATGGATGATCGCGTGCCGATGGACGTCGAGATCAAGAAGCAGGTCATTCAGGCCATCGGCGAAGCCGATCTGCTCCTGCTCGTGCTCGACGCGCAAGTCGGTGTGCATCCCAGCGATCGGCGGATCATCGATCTCTTGCGGGAGCACAACAAGCCCTGGCTGCTCGTCGCCAACAAGGTGGACGATCCGCGCGATCCGTCGTTCTACGAGCTGTACAACCTTGGCGGGGGCGATCCTTACCCGGTGTCGGCGACGAACGGCAAGGGCAGCGGTGATCTGCTCGACTCGATCGTCGAGCGCATTCCCGAGGCGCCGGCGCCCGAGACCGATGCGCTCCGCGTGGCGGTGATCGGTCGACCGAACGTCGGCAAGTCGTCGTTCATCAACCGGCTGCTGGGTGAGGAGCGGTTGGTCGTCAGCGACATTGCGGGCACGACGCGCGATGCCATCGACACGCCCTTCAAGTACCACGGGCGCGATGTGGTGTTCGTCGATACCGCCGGCCTGCGGCGCCAGGCGCGGGTCGACGAAGGCGTCGAGTTCTACTCGACGCTGCGGACGCGTCGCGCGATCGAGTCGTCGGACGTGTGTGTGCTGCTGATCGACGGGACTGCCAAGCTGGTCGATCAGGATCTCAAGATCGCGCACCTCGCGTGGGATGCAGGACGCGGGCTCATTATGGTCGTGAACAAGTGGGACCTGGTCGAAAAGGACGACAAGACGGCGCACAAGTTCCAGAAGGAGATGGTCGAGAAGGCGCCATTCCTCGATTACGTCCCGTTTCTCTTCACGAGTGCGACGACGGGACAGCGGGTCACGCGGATTCTCGACGTGATGCTGGAAGTGGAGCGGGAGCGGCTCAAGCGGGTGCCGACGAGCCAGATCAACGCGCGACTGGGTGAGCTGACCGCCCGCCGCCAACCGCCGCAGCACGTCGGGGTGGAAGTGAAGCTCAACTACGCGACGCAGGTCGAGACGGCGCCGCCGCAGATCGTGGTCTTCGGCAACCATCCGGACTACGTGGTGGAGCACTACGTGCGCTACTTGCACAACGGATTCCGGGAGGCGTTCGGCTGGACCGGCAACCCGTTGCGGATCACGCTCAAGCGAAAGAACGAAGACCGCCACGACGACGGACGTCGCTGAGGAGCCCGGATGTTGCCGATCGTTCGCGATGGACTGCTCGCCCCGTGGGTCGGCCTGGTGCTGGCCTATCTCTCCGGATCGATCCCGTTCGCGTACCTCGCGGGGCGGCTCAAGGGCATTGATCTGCGTACGGTGGGCTCTGGCAATCTCGGCGCCACCAACGTGCTGCGGACCCTCGGCTGGGCCTGGGCCGCGCCGGTGTTTTTGCTCGATGCCCTGAAGGGCTTTGGGCCTGCCTTCTTGCTGCCGTACTTCGTCGAGACGCAGGTCGCGGATCGATGGGCCATCGCCTACGGCGCGATGGCCATTGCCGGCCACGCCAAGCCGATCTTCCTGCTGTGGCGCGGCGGCGGCAAGGGCGTCGCGACCGGGGCCGGCGTCTTCCTCGGGCTCGCGCCACTCGCGGTGCTGATCACCACGTCGATCTTCGCCGTCACCGTCTGGCTGACGGGGTACGTCTCGCTTGGCTCGCTGTTGGCGGCGGCAGCGCTTCCGGTGGCCGTGATCGGCACTCAGGGGATGGGGTCGATCTTCGTGGTGCCTTCATTCGTGATCGCGGCATTCGTGTGGTGGACCCACCGCGCCAACATTGGGCGACTGCGCCGCGGAGAGGAACACTCCTTCAAGCAGAAGCGCGCGGCGTCGTCTGCGCCGGAGGCCCCGCGATGAACACGACGCGTGTTGCGGTCGTCGGCGCGGGCGCGTGGGGCACGGCGCTCGCCGATGTGCTCGGTCGCAATGGCCACGCGGTAACGCTGTGGGCCCGCGAGCCCGATGTGGTGTCGACGGTCAACGAGCGCCACGAGAACGCGCGCTTTCTTGCCGGATCACCGCTGTCTCCGAATGTGCGCGCGACGGGCGATGCCGCGGAGGCCGTGCGCGGTGCCTCGCTGGTGATTCTGGCCGCCCCATCGGCGTTCTTGCGTCGGGTGGCGACGCAACTGCAGTCGGCGATCGAACCCGGCGCGCAGGTTGGGGTGGCGACCAAGGGTATCGAGGAAGGGACGCTGGCGCTGATGGGGGACGTCGTCGCGGAGGCTCTGCCGGGGCACGCCATCGTGGCACTGTCCGGGCCCAGCTTCGCGGCAGAAGTCGCCGCGCGCCAGCCGACGGCGATCGTGGCGGCGTCCGAGGATCAGTCGGCCGCCGAGCGCTTCCAGCGGGTGCTGTCGAGCGACTGCTTCCGCGTGTACACGCAGCACGACGTGCGCGGCGTGGAACTGGGCGGCTCACTGAAGAACGTGATGGCGGTCGCGACCGGGATCGGGGAGGGCCTCGGGCTCGGCCTCAATTCGCGCGCCGCGCTGATCACGCGTGGGTTGGCCGAGATGACGCGACTCGGAGTCGCGCTCGGCGCCGAGCCGGCGACGTTCGCCGGGCTCGCCGGAATGGGCGATCTCGTGCTGACGTGCACCGGCGCGCTGTCGCGCAATCGGGCCGTCGGAGTGGCGATCGGCGAGGGGCGCACGTTGGCGCAGGCGCTCGAAGGAAAGGAAACCGTCGCGGAGGGCGTGGTCACGACGCGGAGCGCGCGCGCGCTGGCCGAGCGGCACGGCGTCGAAATGCCGATCGTGAGTGCGACGTACCGGATGCTGTTCGAGGGCGAAGCGCCCGCAGTAGCGCTGGCGGTGCTGATGGGGCGCGACCTCAAGCACGAGGGCCGGCCGTGACTCAGGAGCCCAAGCAGGAGTACTTCGCGATCGGCGATGTGTGCGAGCTGACAGGGCTCAAGCCGCACGTGCTCCGGTACTGGGAAAGCCAGTTTCGATTTTTGCACCCCGCCAAGAATCGCTCCGGCAACCGGGTGTACCAGCGGAAGGACGTCGAGCTGATTCAGCTGGTGAAGCACCTGCTGTACGTGGACAAGTACACGATCGATGGCGCACGCCAGCAGATCGAGCAGCGTCGGAAGGACGGGACGCTGCGCCGGGCCGCGCGGACGGCACTCGACGCCGCCGTAGCGCGTGATCTCGAACACGAATTGCACGCCGTGCTCGATCTGCTGGCGGGTCGACCGGCCGCACCTCCTCACACCGTCGGCGACGACATTCCGGCTTCCTGATGCGCTTTCTTCTTTCGAACGACGACGGCATTCTCGCCCACGGTCTGGACTGCCTGATCCGCGCCACCGAGCCGCTCGGAGAGACCTGGGTCGTGGCGCCCGATCGCGAGCAGAGTGCGATGTCCCACTCGCTGACCTTGCATCATCCCATTCGGCCGGTGCGACGAGGTGAGCGACGCTGGCAGGTCGACGGCACGCCCACCGACTGCGTGATGGTCGGACTCGAGGCCTTGCTCCCCGAGAAGCCCGACTTCGTCCTGAGCGGCGTCAACCACGGGCAGAATATGGGCGAAGACGTGCTGTACAGCGGCACGGTGGCGGCCGCGATGGAAGGGCTCGCCTTGGGAATTCCCTCGATTGCGTTTTCGTTTGCCGGCGGCGACTTGCGGGCAGATGTCTCGTTGCTCGATGCACAGATCCCGTTGCTGACCACGCTCATCAAGCACCTGACCACGCTCCAGTGGCCGCGCAACACGCTGCTGAACGTGAATCTGCCGCCGCTGATCGGTGCACACGTCCAAGGCGTGCGCCTCACGCGACTCGGTCAACGCCTGTACAGCGATTCGCTCAAGCAGATGCAGGACCCCTGGGGGCGGACGGTCTATTGGATCGGCGGCGGCTCGGCGACGTGGACCGGTCCCGCGGACAGCGACTTCCAGGCCATTCGCGATGGGTTCGTGTCGGTGACGCCGCTGCATCTCGACCTGACGAACCGCGAGCTGCTGGAGGACGCGGCGACGTGGTGGGCGCCACCGCCGGTGCTCGGGTGACCACGCCGCCGGGCGGAGTGACCGAGTACCGCGGGGCGCGTCGTCGGCTCGTCGAAGCGCTGCAGGACAAGGGGATTCGCGATCTCGCGGTCCTGCAGGCGGTCGATGCGGTGCCGCGACATCTCTTCGTGCCCAGCGGCGTGCGCCACCGCGCGTACGAGGATTCGGCATTGCCGATCGGCAGCGGACAAACCATTTCGCAGCCGAGCATCCACGCGCGCTCATTGGAAGTGGCACAATTGACCGGACGCGAGCGCGTCCTCGAGATCGGCACCGGCTCCGGCTACCAGACGGCGCTGCTGGCCCATCTGGCCGCGCAGGTCTTCACGGTGGAGCGGGTTGGCGCGCTGTTGCCGTCGGCGCGCGAGGCCTTGGTGGCCTGCGGTGCCACCAACGTGTCGTTCCTGCAGGGGGACGGCACACTGGGCTGGGCGAGCTGGGCTCCCTTCGATGCGATACTCGTTGGGGCGGGCGCCCCGAGCGTGCCCGCGCCGCTGGTTGAGCAGCTGAGCGAGGGCGGTCGGCTGGTCATTCCCGTCGGGGATCGCGACGAACAGCGATTGCTGGTGGTGACGCGTCGCGGGCCCGGCACGGACACCCGCGATCTGGGACCGGTACGCTTCGTCCCGCTGATTGGCGCGGCAGGGTGGCCGGCGTGACCGCGGCTCCGGAGCGTCGAGAGTGGCGCGTGACCGGACACGTGCAGGGGGTAGGATACCGCTGGTTCGTGGTGCGCCAGTCGCAGCGGCTGGGGTTGGCGGGCTGGGCGCGCAATCTTTCGGACGGGAGTGTGGAGGTCGTCGCTGGCGGCGCTCCCACGCTGCTCGATGCGCTGGCCAAGGAGCTCGCGGTCGGCCCGCCGCACGCTCGCGTCGAGTCCGTCCACGAGCAGGGACGCGGACCGGCGTCGTCACTTCCGTTGCCGTTCGAGGTGCGCTGATGTCGCAAGTTGGCCCCGAGGTGGTTGCGGCGTTGCGCCGCGCCATACGCGATGTCCCCGACTTCCCGAAGCCGGGGATTCTCTTCAAGGACATCACCCCCGTGCTGGCGCAGCCCGCGCTGCTCGCGGCGGTGGTGCACGCCGTGGCGGCGCCGTGGCGTACGCGCGGGGTGACGCACGTCGTGGCTCCCGAGAGCCGCGGCTTTCTGCTTGGCGTGCCGGTGGCGCTGGCCTTGGGCGCCGCCTTCGTGCCGGTCCGCAAGCCGGGTAAGCTGCCGGCGGCGACGCGGCGAGTCACGTACGACTTGGAGTACGGCACCGACACCATCGAAATGCATTCCGATGCGCTCGAGACGGGACATCGCGTGCTGGTGGTCGACGACGTGCTGGCGACGGGAGGCACCGCCGCGGCCGTGTGCCAGTTGGCGGAGGCGGGCGGCGCTTCCGTGATTGGGTGCGGCTTTCTGATGGAACTCAGCGGCTTGCGTGGCCGCGCGGCACTGGAGCACCGGACGGTGGAATGCGTGTTGACCTATTGACCCACCGAGGGCGTGCGGTGTTGTGCCTCGCGGCGCTGGTGGGGTGTTCGCGGGAGCCGAAGGCGGTCCGCGTCGAGTTGACGGCGATCGGCACCTCGCCGGCGTGGTCCGTCGAAGTCGCATCCAACGCGGTGACCTTCCGCCGCGCATCGGCGCCGACCCTCGTGTTTCCATCGACCGCGCCGGATACGGGAGCAGGGCGGCGGCGCTGGCGTGGGCGCCGTGCGCTGACCGAGCCGCTATTCGAGCTGATGGTCGAGCCGCAACCGTGTCGCGATGGGACGACCGCAACGGAGTACCCATTCACCGCGGCGGTCACCTGGGCTGACTCCACGTGGTCGGGGTGTGCCGTCGACGGGGCGATCCGGCCGACGGCGACGGGGCGCTGAAGCGGAGGCACGACGCGGCCGATACTGGCGGGAGAAGCGCTCCTTCGGATGGGATGCGCGCCCCCCCCTCTCGTGGAGACTGCATATGGATCGTGCTCGCGCTGCCCTCGCTACCCTCAAGACCAACCCTGATGCCATTGCCGCCGTCTACGAGGCGGTCTGCCGAGACATCGTACAGCACGTCGGTTCGACGCGCGCCTCGGTGTGGGCCCTGAACGGCCTGCAGGATACGATTCACTGCTCGATGCTGTTCGACAGCCGCGACGGCTCGCTGCAGAGTGGGACCAAGCTGGACGAGGACAGCTTTCCGGAGTACTTCGCGGCCATCAAGCGGGACCTCCGCATCGTCGCGGCCGATGCGGCCTCGCATCCGGCGACGTCGTGCTTCGATGAGGTGTACTTCACGCCGCTCGACATCCGCTCGCTGCTGGATGTGTGCATCCTGATTGCCGGCCAGCCCGTGGCGGTGCTGTGCTGCGAGCATTGCGGCGTGATCAAGGACTGGACCGCCTCGGACGTGCAGTACCTCGAGACGATGGCGGCACTGCTGAGCGTTGCCCTCAAGCAGCAACTCAAGAAGGCGGCGTAGGCGCTTCCACGGCAGCAGATGTTCGTGCGGCCGCCGCCGGGCTCCCCGGCGGCGGCCGCTGTTGTGCGATACGTTTCCCGCGGTGAAGACCTACGACCGCGCCTACTTCGACCGCTGGTATCGCGCCGGACGGTCCCGGGTGATCACCCCCGATCTCACGCAACGCCGAGCCGCGGTGGCCCTCGCGGCCGCCGAGCTCGTGCTCGATCGACGCGTGACCTCCGTGCTGGACATCGGCTGTGGCGAGGGCGAGTGGGGCGTGTGGCTCCGCAAGCAGCGTCGCGGCGTGCGGTACTTGGGGCTCGACCCCAGTGCCTACGCGGTGCAGCGCTATGGCCGACGGCGCAATCTGGTGCTGGGTGAATTCGGCGCGCTCAAGGCGGCCGGGGTGCGTGGCCGCTTCGATCTGGTCATCTGCGCGGATGTGCTGCAGTACATCCCGACCCGCAGCCTGACTGCCGGCCTGACGGAGTTGGCCGGACACCTTGGCGATGGGGTCGCGTATCTTCCGGCGTACTCGACGGAGGACGAGATGGAAGGCGATCTCGACGGGTGGCACTGGCGGACGCCGGCGGTGTGGCGGCGTGCGTTCCGCGCGGCGGGATTGATTCCCGTCGGCCTGCACTGCTGGGTGCGAGCGACGCGACGATCGGCGCTGAATGTGTTCGAGCGGGCCAATGGCTAAGGACACTCCGGAAGGCGTGCGTCTGGCGACGGCCCTGGGCCACGCGATCGAGGGGACGCCGTGGCACGGGCCGTCGGTGCGGGACCTGCTCGACGGGGTGTCCGCTCTGGATGCCGCCGCGCGTCCGATTGCTGGCGCACACTCGATTTGGGAGATCGTGCAGCATCTGACGTCGTGGTGCGACGAAGTGCGACGTCGCCTTCACGAGGGGGACGTCCGCGAGCCTGCGGCGGGCGACTGGCCCGAGGTGCCTTCGACCGCCGATGCCGCCCGGTGGCAGGCGGCGCAAGACGCGTTGGTGGCGTCGCACGATGCCCTGGCGGCCCAATTGGCGGCGGCATCGGTAGGCCAACTCGATGCGCGCATTGGCGACACCCGGGACGCGCCGCTCGGGAGTGGCTTGTCGGCGCGCGCGACGGCGTGGGGCATCGTGCAGCACGCGGCCTACCACGCTGGCCAGATCGCCCTCCTCAAGCGCGCCCTCGCGGCGCGCGAAACCTGACAGTGGAGTTGCCAACGCGTGCATTGATGCGGGCCCGAGCCGTCGTGGTCGGCGTGTGTGGTGTGGTGGGCCTCGTGCTGGGCGCGACGACCGTACCGGCGCAGTCGGGGTCGCGCGGCGCGAGTCGGCCTGCGGCCTCCGCGCCCCGAGCGCCTGCGACGGTCCCCGCCACTTGGTCGGCCGACTCGGCGATGCGCGGCGCGTTGCGCTGGCGTCACGTGGGCCCCGTCCGCGGCGGTCGCGTGACCACAGTAACCGGCGTGGTGCAGGACCCCACGACGTTCTTCTTCGGTTCGACCGGTGGTGGGGTGTGGAAGACCACCGATGCTGGCCTCACGTGGAAGAACGTCAGCGACGGGGCGTTCGCCTGCGCGTCGATGGGCGCGCTCGATGTGTCGGATAGCGATCCGACGGTCATCTGGGCCGGGACGGGCAGCGACGGCATCCGGTCCAACGTTTCGATCGGGTGCGGCGTGTACCGGAGTCGCGATGGCGGCGCGTCGTGGACCTTCGCCGGACTGCGCGACGCGGGACAGATCGGCGCGCTGGTCGTGCATCCGACGCGTCCGGACGTCGCGTGGGTCGCCGCGATTGGCGATCCCTTCAAGCCGACACCGACCCGTGGTGTCTTTCGCACCACCGACGGCGGGGCAACGTGGACGAAGTCGCTCTTCGTGAGTGACTCCACCGGGGCGGTCGATCTGGAGCTCAAGCCCGACGATCCCAATACCATCTACGCCGTGATGTGGCGCGGCGAGCGCAAGCCGTGGACGATCATCTCGGGCGCGACTGAAGGCGGTGTGTACAAGAGCATCGATGGTGGCGCGACGTGGGCGAAGCTGGGCGGCGGACTCCCCACAGGACTCTGGGGCAAAGGAGACCTCGCCGTGTCCTCGGCGCAGCCGAATCGGGTGTACTTGCTGCTCGAGGCGCAGCCGGGGCAGGGGCTCTGGCGGAGCGATGACGCCGGTCTCACGTGGTCGCTGGTCAGCACGCAGAATGGGCTGCTCAATCGTCCGTTCTACTACACCAACGTCGATGCCGACCCGCAGAGCGCCGACGTCGTCTATGTCTCGAACGAGTCGTTCTTTCGCAGCACCGACGGCGGCAAGACCTTCCGCGTGCGACCGACGCCGCACGGCGACAACCACGATCTGTGGATTCATCCGCGCAACTCGCGCCTGATGATCGGGTCGAACGACGGCGGCGCGGCCGTCTCGTTCAATGGTGGCGACACGTGGACCACGCAGTACAACCAGCCGACGGCTGAGATCTATCAAGTGGCCGTGGACGACCAGTGGCCATATCGCATCTACGGGGCGCAGCAGGACCAGTCGGCAACGCACGTCATCCCGTCGTTGCCGCTGACGGCCGCTGCGCCTGACGATCCGCTGATGCAATGGGCACCAGTCGGCGGCTGCGAGACCGGGCCGGTCGTTCCGAGCCCGAAGAATCCCGACGTCATCTTCACCGCGTGCAAAGGGCAGTTCTCTCGTTTCGATCGACGCACCGGGCAGGAACAAGCCTACTGGATCGGCGCGCAGTCGCTGTACGGACACGATCCGAAGGATCTCGTGTATCGGTTCCAACGGGTGAGCCCGCTAGTGGTCTCGCCGCACGAGCCCCAGACGGTGTACTACGCCTCGCAGTACGTGCACCGCACGCGCGATGAGGGGCGCACGTGGGAGCGCATTTCGCCCGACCTGACCGCCTTCGATCCGAAGACGCAGGGGGTCTCGGGGACGCCGATCACCCGTGACGTCACCGGCGAAGAGTTCTACTCGGCTCTCTACGCCGTCGCGGAGTCGCCGCGGGAGCGCGGCGTGATCTGGGCAGGCGCGAACGACGGGCCGATTTCGGTCACTCGCGACGACGGCCGTTCGTGGACGCGCGTGACGCCCCCCGATCTTCCGCCGGGCGGACGCGTGCAGACGATCGCCCTGTCGCCGCACCGGAACGGCGCGGCGTATGTCGCGGTCCTGCGCCACCTCCTCGGGGATTACACCCCGTATCTCTACGCCACCAACGACTACGGGCGGACGTGGCGCCGCATCACGAACGGCATTCCCGCCGACCATCCGACGCGTGTGATTCGTGAGGATCCGCAACGACCCGGCCTGTTGTATGCAGGCACGGAATTCGGATTCTTCGTGTCGTTCAACGACGGCGCCACGTGGCGCCCGTTCCAGTTGAATCTCCCGGTGGTACCGATCACCGACCTCGTGGTGCATCGCCACGATCTCGTGATCTCCACCCAAGGGCGCGGGCACTGGATTCTCGACGACATCACGCCGCTCCGTGAAGTATCCGCTGCCACGCTTGCGGATGCGCCGACGTTGTTCGCACCGCGCGAGGCGATTCGCTGGCGGTACGATCGGTACCCGCTGGAACCGGCGTACCCCGAGATGCCTCCCGTTGGTGCCACGCTGACCTATCGCCTGCCGTCGGCCGCGCGGTCGTTGGCGCTGACCATTCGCGACTCGGCGGGTCGGCTCGTGCGACAGTTCACGGCTGGCGTGCCCGATTCCGGCGCACGCGATGCGCAGTCGGCGATGCACCGTCCGCCACCGCCGGCACGTCCGGGGGCCCCGACGCTGCCGTTGGCCGCCGGCATTCACCGCGTCCGCTGGGATCTGACCCACTACGGTGCAACGGACGAAAGCGGCGCGCCGTCGGAACGTGGTGGCCCGATGGTCGGACCTGGGCGGTACGCGATCGAGCTTAAGGTGGACGGTACCGTGCTTCGCACACGTCTGGATGTGCGCGTGGATCCGCGCGCGACGGCCGTTGGCATTCGCACGTCGGACCTGCGGGAGCAGGAGACCCTGGCTCTGCGAGTGCGCGACGCGGTGAGCGCCGCGCGCCAACTGACCGGTACCTTGCGTGCCACGCGGGACGCCCGACGCGCGGCGAACGACACCGCCGGCGTCGCGGCGGCCACGGTGCTGCTCGCGGCCCTCGAGACCGCCCCCGGGCGGTACCAGCAGCCGATGTTGACGGCACAGCTGCAGTACTTGTACGGTATGTTGGTACAGGCCGACCAGCGGCCTGGTCGAGACGCCGGCGAACGGTTCGCGACGCTCTCGAAGGAACTCACGGTGTTGGCTCGTCGCGCCGAGGCGCTCCGGTAATGACCACCTCCCGTCGTTCGTTCATCGCACTCGCGGCCGTCGCGCTGATGACGCGCCGCTTGCCCGCGCTCGGCGCTGCGCCGACGCCGATCACGATCTACAAGTCCCCCACCTGCGGGTGTTGCAAGGACTGGATCGCCTACCTCAAGCCGCTGGGTTTTGCGGCGAAGGTAGTGGACCAGACGGACGAGCAGATGTCGGAGCTCAAGATGACGATGGGGGTGCCCTCGTCCGTCTGGTCGTGTCACACGGCCGTGGTAAGCAACTACGTGATCGAAGGCCACGTCCCAGCCGAAGATATCCGGAAGATGTTGGCGACAAAGCCGCCGATCCTCGGACTCAGCGCGCCCGGGATGCCGCAGTCATCGCCGGGGATGTATCGCGCCGGCGACCCGCGCGTCCCGTACGACGTGGTCGCGTGGAGCCGAGGCGGTAAGGTGCAAACCTTCGCGAAGCACTGAGCGGATCGAGCGTTAGCGCAGCACCGGGCGGCGGTCGCCGGGTAGCAGCAGCGCGCGGTGCGCCCACCACGGCGCAATCCCGTGCCGTAACAGCCGCTCGTGAAATGCGCGGAGATCGAAGCGGTCGCCATCGCGCGCTCGGACGTTGTCCCGGAGGGTGAGCAACGCGAGCTTGCCCAGGAAGTACCCGCCGTTGGTTGGATCGTAGGTGCTGCGCTCAGCCTCCCGAAGCGCCGCCGCTGCCGGCACATATGCCTCGCGCTCGAAGGCGGCCTGGGCGTCGGCGATGGACCACTCGCCCCGGTGCATCCGGATGCCAGCGATCATTCGCACAATGCGTGTGAGGGCATCCGAGGCCTGCGCCATCACGTACCGGGGATCGCCGCCCGCGTAGCCGGCATCCACAACCAGCTGCTCGGCGTAGTGCGCCCAGCCGTCCTGACCACTCGACGGCTGCGGGAACGGGTTGAGGCCGATCCAGATGCGCCGGATCTTGCCCGGGGTCTGCCGCATATACATCGCGTGCACCCAGTGGCCGGGCATCACTTCGTGCGCACTGGTGTTCGTCAGCGAGTAGTAGTTGAACCGTTCCAGCCACGCGGCTTGTCGAGCCGCGTCCCACGCCGGATTGGCGTCGGTGATGTAGTAGTACGACTCCACCGGATGCACTTCGAGCGGCGGTGCCGCGTGCATCGAGGCGAAGCCGATGGCGAACGGTTTGGCCGCTTCGATGCGCGGCGCGGTGCCGGTCGGCAGGGTGACGAGGCCGGACGTGCGAACGAAGGCTGCGAGGGAATCCACGGAGCGCGCGGCCGCGTCCACCAGGCCTCCGGTGGCCGGGTGCTGCCGGACGAGTGTCGCCCACACCGCCAACGGGGCGGCCGTCGAATCGATGCGACGCGCCGCGTCGGCGAACCGCTGCTGGTTGATCCGCAGTTCGCGCGTCCCGAGCATCAACAGGGTGTCGAGCGGCACATCGAGCAGTTCTTCACTGACGTATCGCAGCCGCACCGCCTCGGCCCCGACCCGCCAGTCGCCGGTCGCGGTGGTGGCCAGCACACGGAGCTCGTCGGCGTAGGCGGCCAAGAGTGGGGCCATCGTATCGGCGACCGCGAGCAACGCCGTGCGCTCGGCGCTGGGCGCCGGGAACGCGAGCGCGAGATCGGTGCGGAGCATTGCGGCGGCGCCGGCGAACATATCGGCGCCTCGCCGAGCAAAGATGGCCGGCGGGTTGCGCAGATTGGCACGCGCGGCGCGAAGCAGGGCAGGAACGCGCGACAACTTGCGCCGCGCGGCGCGCATACGCGCGGGCGCCGGTGCGGAGGCCTTGATCATCAGATCGTGGATCCCGTCGCTCACGGCGGCCGCGTACACCATCGGATTGCGCCGCCACGTCTGGACCGTCTCGTGATCGAGGATCCAGCCGTCGATGATCCCGGTCAAGATGCGACGATCCACCCGCTCGTCCGGCGTCAGGTCTGCGTCGCGATAGCGCGCCAGGAGGCGGAGATCCTTCCGGAGTGCCGCCACTTCGCGCGTGATCGCCCAGGCGGAAAAGTCCTCGAGCGTGCTATCCGCCTGATGCAGGCCGTTGCCCGCCGCGATGGACGGGTGCGCGTACGCGAAGCGGTCGAGCCACGCATCGACAAACTGTGAAAAGCGGGGGATCGGCTGGGCGCGCAGCGTGGACGACCATGCGATCCACAACGCGCACACCAGCAGGTGTCGTGTCGCACGAACAGCCCGAGTGGGCATCACGATGTCTCCAGTCGATGGTCGGCGCCCAAGCGGTCGCCGATCAGGTTGACGCACAGCACCGTACAGAAGATCGCCATCCCGGGTACCACCGCGAGCCAGGGATCTCGGGTGAGGGCCCCCTGCGCCTGGTACAGCATACTGCCCCAGCTCGCCACCGGTGGCTGCACCCCGACACCGAAGAAACTGAGTGCACTTTCCAGCAGCATTGCGCGCGCCACGGCCAACGTCAGCGCGACCGCAATCGCGGGCAGCGCGTTGGGGAGCACGTGCCGGCGTAGCGTACGACCGACTGTCGCCCCGCTAGCGCGCGCCGCTTCGACGAACGGGCGGGCGGACACGCTCTGGACCTCGGCGCGAACCACGCGGGCGGTCTCCATCCAGCCGGCCACACCGACCAGCAGGATGAGGCCAGCGACATCAGGCTTGAGCAAGGCGGCCGCGATCATCAGCAGCGGCAGTCGAGGGATCGCGAGCAAGGCGTCGGTGAGGCGCATCAACGCGTCGTCCGTCCATCCGCCGGCCCACCCGGCGATCGCGCCAAGCGGGACGCCGATGCCGGTGCTGATCAGTGCCGCGAGCACGCCGATCAGCAGCGACAGTCGCGCGCCGAACAGCGCACGCGTCAGCAGGTCGCGGCCGAGGTCATCGGTGCCGAACCAATGCGCGGCGGACGGCGGCATCCGTCGAGCGGCGAGGTCGATCGCATCCGGCGCATAGGGCGCGAGGAGCGGTGCCGCGAGCGCGGCGATGCCGAGGACGGCAAGCGCCGTCGCGGGAAGCGCGGGCGTCCTGCGGCGCGCTCCCGTCGCGGAGTCAGCGCGTGCGCGGATCGATCCTCCGGTGCACGAGGTCCGCGACCAGGTTGGCCGTGATGACCAGCGCCGACGACAGCATCAGCAGCGCCATCAGCACGGGATAGTCGCGTCTCGCCAGCGCGTCCGTGAATAGTGAACCCAGCCCGGGCCACGCGAACACGCTTTCGGTCACCACCGCGCCCGACAACAGCAGCGCCGCATCAAGAATGGCGACGGTGAGCGCGGGCCCAAGCGAGGCGCGGACCGCGTGCCGCCAGAGCACGCGCGCCGCCGACAATCCGCGCGCGCGGGCTGCGCGCACGAACGGTTGGCCGAGGGAGGCACGCACGCCCGCGCGCAAGTAGCGTCCCCACGCCGCGGCGTGGGCAACGGCCAGCACGCAGGCCGGCAACACCAGGTGCAGCAGCCGGTCGGGCCAGGACCCGTCGCCAAGTGAGCTGCGCCCCGCCGCAGGCAGCCAGCCGAGGTGCACGGCAAACACCAACTGCGCCGCGACGCCAAGCCAAAAGACCGGCACGGAAATGCCCGCCGCGCAGCACAGGTCGGACACGCGCGCCGCCCAGCGCGGCGCGCCGCGTCCGCCGACGACCCCAAGCGCGACCGCTGCGCCCAACGATAAGGTGAGCCCGAGCCCGATCAGTTCGAGCGTGGCGGGGATGCGCTCGAGAATGCGGGCAGCCACCGGCCGTCCATCGGCGATCGAGTAGCCCCAATTGCCGCTGAGGACTCCGCGTAGCCACGCCACGTACTGCTGCGGCAAGGGCAGATCCAGCCCCAGTGACGCGCGCAAGCGGGCGATGTCCTCGGGCCGCACGTTCGGATTCGCGAGGTACAGCTCGAGCGGGCCGCCCGGGGCGGCGTGCATCAGTGCGAACGCGACGACCGACACCAGGAGCAGCATCGGCACGGCCTGCAGCAGGCGTCGGGTCAGCAGGGACGACATCGAGCGGTCGCTCAGGGGGCGATCGTCCAGGTGTGGACGTTCCAGAACGGACCCGAGTTCGTCGGATTGCCACGGAAGCCGCGCAATGTGGACGGGATCACGTCGAGCTTGGTGGTGTTGTAGAGGGGAATTTCCGGCGCCAGGTCGGCGAGACGTTGCTGCGCTTTCACGAGCAGGGCGCGTCGCTTGGTCTGGTCGATTTCGACGTCGCTGCGGTAGAGCAGGGTGGTCAGCGCAGCGTCATCGAGATAGTTGATGTTGCGCCCCGCCGGCGGCGTGCGATCGCGCGCAAAAAACAGCGTGATCTCCGGGTCGGCAGGCATTTGCCACCAGTGCAGGAACGCATCGAAGTCTCCCGCGAACCAGCGGCTGCTGATCGCGGTGCCGTCGACGAGTTCGATCTGCGCGTCGACGCCGACATCCCGCCACTGCCGTTGCAACGCCTGCGCGACCTGCTCGCGCGTTACGAAGCCCGCCGAGGTCATCAGCGAGAAGCGGAGTGGTGCGCCGTTGCGCTCACGAATGCCGTCGCCGTTCGCGTCGCGCCAGCCCGCGCTGTCGAGGAGGGCCCGCGCCCGCGAGGGATCGAAGGGGTACTGTCGCACCGCATCGGTCCACGCCCACGACATTGGCTGAATGGCGCCATTGACGACCGGTGCCAGCGAGTCGAGCACGGTGCGAACCAGCAGCTCGCGGTCGATCGCGTGCCAGAGCGCCCGCCGCACCTGCACCTCGCGGAAGGCCGAGACGCGCCGCTGATTCAGTGTGACGTGCTCATACCCGTTGCCAAGGGTGCGGTGCACCGTCACGCCGGGGATCCGCGCGACATCGCGGTGCAGATCCCACGGGAGGAAGGGCACCAGATGCACCTCCCCAGCGGCAAGCTGAGCGACCCGTGTGTTGGCGTTCGGAATGAAACGGAACTGCAGCCGCTCGATCGCGGGGGTTCCGCGCCAGTACGTGGGGACGCGCTCGAGCAGGATGTACTCCCCGGTTTTCCACTCCGCCAGGCGGTAGGGGCCCGTGCCCAGCGGATTGCGCGCGTAGGCGTGCCGCTCGATGTCCTGTCCCTCCAGCAGATGTTTGGGCAGCGCGCCGCGGACGAACTGCAGCGCGTAGGGCGCGTACCTCGTGCGGTAGTGGAGCACAGCGGTCAGCGCGTCCGGCGTGTCGACGGACGCAATGCGATCGAACCCGTCGGTGCTTTCGGGATTCCAGTCGGGGCTGTTGATCGCGGCGACCGTGAAGGCCAGATCGGCTGACGTGAACGGTGTTCCGTCGTGCCAACGGATGCTGTCGCGCAGCCGCCAGATGACGTCCATCCCGCCGTCCGGCCGAAGCACGACGCCGCCATTGTCGAGCGTCGGGACCTCGCGGGCGAGCACCGGCACCAGGCGCATCGAATCATCGGCCACCACCAGCGGCTCGACGATGCAGCTCTGAATGTCCTCAAGGATGTGCGTCGAGAACCGGTTCATCGTGTCGGGCTCGCGGTCGTACCCGATCACGAGCAACGTCGGGCTGGCGCCTGACCGCCGCTCTGCGGTTCCGCCGCAGGCCAGCAGCAACGCGAGACCCACGAGCAAGGGGCGGGAGATCATCGGCGCGTGGGGGTGGGGGACTCGTGGGCCATCAACTGGGCAATCATCGGGACGGGAATCGCGCCGTACGAGAGGACCGCATCGTGAAACGCGCGCAGAGACGGAAAGCGGGCCGCGTAGCGCGCCCGCAGCGCGTGGAAGCCGCTGGTGCCGAGCCAGTACATCACGGCGGCACCGGGAAACAATGCCGTTCGCACCGTCTCGCCGAAGGCGGCCTCCGGGGACATCGCCGCCTCTCGCGTGAAATGCGCCGTGACATCGGCCTTGGTCCATTCGCCGGTATGTAGCGCGAGGTCCGCCACCGCACGGCACAGCAGGCGCACCCTCGTGTGCTGTTGCACGACCCGTTCGAGGGCATCGAGTCCACCGTACTCGTCGACCAGGTCCACCGCGTAGCAGGCCCAACCCTCGGCCACGGTACCACCAAGGGGAAGCGCAATCCTGGTGGCGCCGTCGACGGCGGCCATCTGGCCGATCGGCGACGGGCAGCGCGCCGCGTGCCAATTCTGCACGTGATGCCCCAGCCCCGCGTGATGAATGACGTGATTCAACGAGATCGTGGCGCGGTGCATCGTGTGCAGCACCGCAGTTGCTGCGGCGTCGTCCGCTGGCAAGAACGGCACTTGGTGCCGATGCGTCGCCCGTCGGCGATAGGGAGGCGGACAGCGGTAGTTCAGGTAGTACAGATCGGCACTGGCCACTCGAGCCCAGCGGTCGGTCTCGGCGAACTGCACCGGCAGGTCGTCCGGCCACGTCACGAGTGCGTGATCGGCGGCGAATTGCCGATCGGCGTTCCAGCGTCGCTGCAGCGTCGGGAGATACTGGTCCCGCGTCGGTGCGTCGGCCCGGAGTGCGTCGAGGACGCCCGGCCAGCCCGCAGGCGACGCCGCGTCAGCCATCGCGCGCCATTCGGCCACGGCATCCACCAACTGGCGTCGCGCCTCGCTCAACAGCACGTCGGAGGGGCGAGACTCCCAATGCGCGAGCCGTAACCGACGGTCCATCGCGTCGGCGCCCGCCATCGTCGTGCGGCTACTCGCGACCGGCACCTCGGTATCCAGCCAGTGGCGAAAGGCCTGCACGGCGGGCTTGGCCGCCGCGCTCGCTTTACGCAGCGCGGCACCCCACGGGTCGGCCGGCCGCGCGACGCGGATCCATTCCGGAATTCCTTCATCGAGGAGTCGGTGGATCGCATCGCACTCGCGTCGCGCGCGCGCCAACCACGTGGTGGGAACCGGTCGCGTGCCGAGGCTCTCGCGGACACCCTCGAGCAACTCGCCAGCGCCAAGCAGTCGCGCCGCGGCATCGGCGGCCGCGTCGGCGGCGAGCGCGGGACTGCCATCGGGATCGCGTCCAAGCACCGACAACAGGCCGAACGCGATCTCACCCGTGGCGTAGACGGGATTGGCGCCGGGCCCGTGGCGAGTGGCGGTCTCCTCGGTCATCAACATCGCGGCGGCCTCGACACACAACAGGTCGGCCTCGCTGCGCGACGTCGGCGCCGGCGTGTGCAGCGCGGGCACGGCCTGCGGTCCTCGCGCGTGTCGGGCGTCTGCGGCGAGTGCGGCCCACTGCGCGGCGGCGGCGCTCAGGCCATCCGGAGACCAGTCGGGGAGCTGCGCGTCCCAGTCGCTCCGGCCGGCGAAGGTGGCCGTGACGGGCCACGTGTGCCAGAAGTGCGACAGAAAGCGCGAGGTGATGTCCGCCGCGGCGTTGGGCGCGTCCCTCATAGCGGGAGGGATACCCACCGCCGCTCCCGCACGGATCGTTCCACGGCGTTGATCACTTCCTGCACTCGCGCGCCGTCGTGGAAGTTGCCTTCGTTCTTGTCGACAAGGCCGGTCAGCTCGTCCAGAAAGTCCTTGATCAGATTCGCGTAGAACAGCGTGCGCCAATGCTCGCGCGGGGTCCCGCCGGCCGGGTAGAGATCCGCCGGAACCGTCAGCGGTTCGAACTCCACGGCATCCGGTGTCGCGCCGCGCAGGACTTCGCAGATGCCGCGCTCCTCCACCAAGCGGCAGATCAAGGCGCCTTCCTGCCCGTATATCCGCGCCTCTATGCCCGGATAGTTGCCGACGGTGACGAAGGAGGTCTGAACCGAACCGATCGCCCCGTTGGCGAACTCCGCCATGAAAATGTCGCCGTCGTCGATGTTCATCCGCATCACGCGGCCGGTCTGACGGACCATTCGCTCCGGGATGAAGTTCTTCATCGTCCCGACGACCTCGGCGTACGGCGCACCGATCAGCCACGCGCCGATGTCGATGATGGGTGCTCCGTAGCCCTCCAGCGACGCGACCTGCAGCACTGACTGGTCGGCCTCCGGGTCCTGTTGGCGGAGCGGATTCATCGGGTCGAGGAACTGGGAGTTCTGCTCGAATCCATTGAAGATGAACGGACGGCCGATGAACCCCTGATCGATCAGCCGCTTCACGTAGCGCATCGCCGGCGCGTAGCGGAACGTGAAGCCGAGCTTGGTCTTGGCGCCGCGCGCGGCTGCATCCGCCGCCAGGCGATCGGTCTCGCGGAAATCATAGGCGACCGGCTTCTCGCACAGCACGTGGTGTCCGGCCGCCAGGGCCCGGGCGCTCAGCTCGGCGTGCGTGGCGCTCGGGGTGCAGACATCGATCACGTCGATATCGTCGCGACCGATCACCTCGGCGGCGTCCGTCGTTGCGGTCGGAATCGCAAAGGTCCGAGCCGCCTGCTCCGCCAGGCCCGGGACGGGATCCGCCACCGCGACCAATTGGACCCGAGGGTCTCGCGCCCAGCCGGGAATGTGGGCCCCCATTGCCCACGCGCCCGCACCAAGGACACCCACCCGGACCGGGCCACCGGGAGCAATCGGACGAACAGACGGCATAGCAGGCGGGGCAAATGGGCCGGGAGAGTGGAACGACGCGGGAGAACGTACGGGCCCGTCCGGGCGCTGACGAGGGCGCTAGCTTTCGGGCGTCGATGCGACCCCCTCTCGCCGATCATCCGATCTTCGGGCGCAGTCTCGACGAGCTCGAGGCCGACCCCGCCGATGCCGGCCCGTTCGCGTCGGGCCACACGGCGTGGTTGCATCGCATTCGGCGGGTACCGCTCTGGGCGCTCGACGACGACGACATCGCCTTGCTGCTGTCGCGCGGGCGCGGCGGGCTCCCGGTGCTGTTGCTGGCATTGCATCGCCTCGACGAGGATCCCCTTCGGCGCACGACGATGCCGCCCGGGCCGCTCCTGCTGGTCGTCGCCGCGGTCGAGGATGCGCGCTGGCGTGATGCCGCGCGGGGGGCCTGCGAGACGATGCTGCGTGTGATCGCGGCCGCCGACGGGCAGACAGCGGACCCGCTGGTACGGGACGAACTGGCGCTGGCCGCCGAGCGCTTCGCCGAGATGCTAGATTCGAAAGGTGGGTCGCCCCCGTAGCTCAGCTGGATAGAGCAAGCGTTTCCTAAACGCTAGGTCGGAGGTTCGAGCCCTCTCGGGGGCACTGTTCGGGGGACCTGCGACGCGGCAGGTCCCCCGATTGTCTTGCGCTAGGGACTTCTTAACTGGAGATAAGGGGTACTCCTGCTTGCACTTAGGCTGTCTAGGCCCGAGCGTCCTAGGAGCCCGATGCGAGTCCCACCCTTGGAGTTCCGGCTGTCCGAAGATGTCGGCGCGATGCAGGCGCTCGTCGACGCGCATCCGGACGCCTGTCTGGTGTTGGCGGCTGGAGGCCGAGTCCTCGCTGCGAACCGCGCCGCCAGTCGCGCGATCCCCACGACCCATCACGCGCTGCCCATTCTGGCGGACGCCCCCGTGCCGCCGGCCGAGTTCAGCGTCGTCTCGCACGGCGAACGCCGCATCCTGAGCGCGGCGTGGTCGCCGATTCGGTGGGGCGACACGCCGGCGCGCTTCGTCCGCTTGCTCGATGTCACCGACTGGCGCGAACAAGAGGCCGCCCGAGACGACGGGTTACGTGTCCTCGAGGAGATCTTCGACGCACTGCCTGCCAGTGTCGTGGTGCTCGACGACGCCGGAGTGATCATTGCCGCGAACGCGCGGTGGCGAGTCTCGGCTCGCGAGCACGCGCTCGGGCTGGCCGACGACGGCGTCGGGGTCAACTACCTCGACGTGTGCGATCGGGCCGCGGCGTCCGGCGTTCCTGAGGTCGGCGAGTTCGCCCGCGGTTTGCGGTCGGTGCTCCGCCGCCGCGCGATGGCGTACGAGTTCGAGTACGAATGCCCGCGGCCGTCAGGCACCGAGTGGTATCGGGCGCAGGTGACGGCGTTGCAGGGCGCGCCGGGCGCCGTCGTCGTGCACGCCGACGTGACCGCCATTCGCGCTGAGCAGCGGGCGCACGACGAAGCGATCGCCCACTTCCGCGCGGTGTTCGAGCAAGCGCTCGACGCGATGGTGCTCTGCGACCCCGAAGGCCGCGTGCTTGCTGCCAACGAAGCAGCCGCAGCGTTGCTCGGGCTCCCGCTTCCGCTGCTGCGCGGCGAGCGCCTCGCGGCCCTCGTCACGGTGCTGGAACAGGCCGGGGCCGAGCCGGCGACGGTGGACGACTTGCTCGATGCGCGGGCCAGCGCGCGCGCGGTGGTCACGGTGCGCCAATCCGACGGCTCGTTGCGCGAGGCGCTGGTCTCGGCGCGCGCGTCCGTCGTGCCCGGTCGCAACCTGTACGTGTTTCACGACATTACCGAGACACGTCGGCTGGAGTCGCAGTTGCGGCACGTCCAGAAGATCGAGGCGCTCGGGCAGCTCACGGGCGGCATCGCCCACGACTTCAACAATGTGCTGACCGTCGTGCAGGGGAACGCGGACTATCTGCTTGACGAGATCGATGATCCCGCCGCGCCTCCGATTCCACCGCAGTTCCGCGTCGGTCTGGCGGCCATCACCTCGGCGAGCGTTCGCGGAGCCGAGATGGTGCGCAAGCTGATGGCGTTCAGTCGGCGGGACGCACTCGTGCGTGCGCCGCTCAGGCTGGAGCTGCTCGTCGGCGAGGTCGCGGCGATGCTTCGCCGCGTGCTTCCCGAGACGATCCAGGTCGTTGTGGCGACGGAGCCCGACGTTCCCCCGGTCAACGTGGACGCCTCGTCGGTCCAGCAGATTCTGCTCAACTTGGGCACGAACGCACGGGACGCGATGCCGAACGGCACTGGGGAACTGCGCCTGTCGCTGGCGCGTCGGCCGGGTCCCGCGCGCGCGTCGGGTCCCGCATCGACGGCCGCGTCGCACGTGGAACTGCGCGTCACCGATACGGGAGACGGGATGGACGAGCAGACGCTCGCGCGGATTTTCGAGCCCTTCTTCACGACGAAGCCCGTCGGGAAGGGGACAGGTCTCGGGATGGCGATGGTCTACGGGCTGATGGCCCAGCACGACGGGAGCGTGGACGTCGAGTCCGCGCCGGGCACAGGGACGAGTGTGCTGTTGCGGTTCCCGGCGCACGACGCGCCCGCCGCAGAACCGCCCGAGGCCGCCACGGGTCGCTTGCCGAGGGGCACCGAACGGGTTCTGTTGGTGGAAGATGATCCGGCGATTCGTTCCTTGACGGCAATGCTGCTCAGACAAAAGGGGTATGAGGTGGAAGAAGCCGAGAGCGGGGCGATGGCGTCCGAGCGGTTGATGCAGCGCCCGGGAGCATTCTCGATCGTGGTGTCCGACGTGGTGATGCCGGGCGGTGGTGGCGCGAGCGTCGCGGCGGCGGTGGAAGCGTACACGCCGGGGATGCCGGTGCTGTGGATGACCGGCTATGCCTTGGACGGTGTCCCGGAGCGGCTCGGACGAGCCACCGGGTGGCGTCACGCGATTCGCAAGCCGTGGTCGGCAGGAATGCTGCTCGCCGCCGTTCGCGAAGGCATCGAGAGTCGGTCGTCACTTGCGCGGAGCCAGACGTGACGGTGCTTGAACCCCGTCCCGGGGCACGGGACCCATCGCGTGGCGAAGCGGTCGCCATTCGGGGCGTGTGTGCCGTTGGCGCGAGCGCCGGCGGTCTGGAAGCGCTCGAACGGTTCTTCGCCGCAGTGCCGGCGGGGACCGGGATTGCCTACGTCGTCATTCAGCACCTCTCGCCCGACTATCGGTCGCTGATGGCCGAGCTGCTCGCGCGGCACACGGCGTTGCCGGTCAAGCGCGCGGAAGACGGGATGCGGCTCGAGCCGGACACCATCTACCTCAACCCGCCGAAGAGTGATCTCACGCTCGACGGCACCGTGCTGCGCTTGCGGGAGCACGTGACGCTCGGTGGGTTGCATCTCCCGATCGATACCTTCTTCGCCTCGATGGGTGCATCCCTCGGCGAGCGGGCGGCTGGGGTGATTCTGTCCGGTACGGGGAGCGACGGGACCCGGGGCGCCCGGGAACTCAAGGCCGAAGGTGGCTTCGTGCTCGCGCAGGACCCGTCGGAGGCACAGTTCGACGGGATGCCGCGGAGCGTGCAGAACAGCGGCCTGGCCGACCAAGTGCTGCCGGCGGGCGCGATGCCGCAGGTCATCGTGCAGTTCCTCAGCCGCAACGAGGGCACCGCGATTGCCGGAGGCCCCGAATCCCTGGGGCCGATCGACGCCGAGCAAGTGCAGCGCGTCCTGGTGCTGCTGCGTGAGCAGGGCGGCGTGGACTTCTCCGGCTACAAGCCGAGCACCATCTACCGGCGGATCGAACGTCGGGTCCAGATGCACACCGGGCTCGACCTCGAGCGCTACACGGCGTTGCTCCGCGAGTCGCCATCCGAGTTGCGGCAGTTGCACCGCGACCTGCTGATCAACGTCACGCGATTCTTCCGGGACGCGGAGGCCTTCGCGATCCTCGAATCGACGGTGATTCCGCAGGTGTTGCGCGATGCCCCGCGCGATCGCGAGGTGCGCGTCTGGGTGCCGGCGTGCTCGACGGGCGAGGAACCCTACTCGATCGCGATGCTGCTGCTCGAGGCGCTGTCGGCGGCCGGCGACTCGCGGGAGCTGCGGGTCTTCGCGACGGATGTCGATGACGAGGCGATCGACGTGGCCGCGCACGGGTTGTATCCGGAGTCGATCGCGGCGGATCTGGCACCGGAGCGGCTCGCGCGATTTTTCTCGCGTGAGGGCGATGGCTATCGGGTGACGCGGGCGCTGCGCGAGCGCGTGATCTTCGCGCGGCACAACATCCTGCGGGATCCGCCGCTGACGCGAATGGACATCGTGTCGTGCCGGAACTTTCTCATCTACCTTGGGACGGACCAGCAACGCAAGGTGCTGGCGCTGCTCGCCTATGCGCTGCGTGCGCGCGGCTTCCTGTTCCTTGGGCCGAGCGAGTCGGTCGGACAACTCGCGTCGCACTTCCAGGTCGTCGACCACAAGTGGCGCATTCTGCAGGCGCTGAATCCTGGTCGGCAGACGCTGGTGGAGTCGTTCCCATCGCGCGGCCGCCGCTCGTCGGGCGTCCCGGTGGTCGATGGCTTCGGGAGCGCGTCGACGCCGCGAGCGTGGGGCACGCGGTTGCCCGGCGAGGAAGTGCTGCTCGACCGGGTGTATCAGGAGTTGTCGAGCGCGCTCGGGATGCGCTGCGTGGTGCTCGACGCCGAGTACCACCTGGTGCACGCGTTCGGCAACGTCGGTGATCTGTTGCACGTCTCGCCCGGTCGATCGACGCTCGAGATTTTCAAGCTGCTGCCCAAGCCTCTCGCGGCGGCGCTGCGAACCGCGCTCGGTCGCGCGACGCGGGAGTCGGAAGTCGCGTATCGGGGCATCGATGCCGGACCGGGTCGCCCGAGCATCACCTTGCGCGTGCGTCCGATCGAGATGGGGGGCGAGCGCATTCGGCTGTACCTCGCGTTCTTCCAGGATGGCCCGGAGCCCTTCGCCGGCGAGACGACGGAGAATATGTCGTCCGACGGCGCATCGTCGGCCCGCATCGCGCAACTGGAGCAGGAGCTGCAGTACACCAAGGAGCACCTGCAGGCGACAATCGAGGAACTCGAGACCTCGAATGAAGAGTTGCAGGCGACGAACGAGGAGTTGGTCGCCTCGAACGAGGAACTGCAGAGCACGAACGAGGAGCTGCAGTCGGTCAACGAGGAACTCCAGACCGTCAATGCCGAGCATCAGGAGAAGATTCTCGAGTTGATCGGCTTGAACAACGACATCGAGAACCTGCTACGCTCCACGGGCGTCGGAATCGTCTTCCTCGATCGCGAGTCCCGCATTCGCAAGTTCACCGAAGCGGCGACGCGGCTGGTGCACGTGATGCCGCACGACATCGGGCGGCCGATCGCGCACATCGCCGCCCGACTGCCGGGCCTTGACCTGGAGGCGATGTCGCGGCGCGTGATGGACACGGGTGCCAGCGAGTCGTTGGAGGTCGTCCTGCCGGACGGATCGCTCTCGCACTTGCGCGTACTGCCGTACCTGGTGCGCGAGGGCACAGCCGACGGCACGATTCTGAGCCTCGTCGACATTACCGAGGTCAAGCGGGGCGAACTGCGTCTGCAGTCGATTCTCGATGCGCTGCCGGCATCGGTCGCCGTCGTCACGGTGGATGGGACGATCACGCAGACGAACGCCGCGTGGTCGCGATTCGCCGAGGTGAATGATGCGCCTGAGCCGTTGCGCGCCGGCGTTGGACTGAACTACCTGCAGATCACGCACGCTGCCGTCAACGATCCCACGGCGACGGCGGCTGCCCGCGGCATCCGCGAGGTGCTCGACGGGGTCGCCTCGCGGTTCCGGCTCGAGTACCCCTGCCACTCGCCGACCCAGAAGCGATGGTTCCAGATGGAGGTCCATCGCATCGAGTATGACGGGCTCGTCGGTGCGGTGATCCAGCATCTCGATATCAGCGCGAGCCGACTGCGACTCGACGATTACGACACGTGGCGAGCCGCAGTGCTGGCGATTCCGAATCCGGCCCTGCAGGCCGCGCTGCCGCCCCCGCCGCCGTTGGAGCGCTGAGCGAGGGCGGGGCGGCCGAACGAGCTCAGTCGCGCCACGAGGGTGGGCGTTTCTCGAGGAAGGCCGCGATGCCTTCGCGGCGCTCCTCGGACGAGGCGAGGGCCTGAAACCGCCCTCGTTCGTCGGCGAGGCCGTCCTCGATCGAGCCGCGGTAGGCGGCGAGCACGCTGGCCTTGGCGTGCCGAATGGCCGCCGGCGCGTGCGCGGCGATCGCCGAACCAATTGCGAGGGCGCGCGGCAATGCCTCGCCAGCGGGAACGACTTCCGACACGAGTCCTGCCTCGCAGGCCCGCGCGGCGGTAATCGGCTCACCGGTCAACACCATCTGCATCGCCAGCGACTTGCCCACGGCGCGCGGCAGCCGCTGCGTCCCGCCAGCGCCGGGCATCCAGCCGATGCCAATCTCGGGTTGTCCAAAGCGTGCGTCCGCGCCGGCGATGGCGATGTCGCAACACTGGACCAACTCGCATCCGCCGCCGAGCGCGACCCCTTCGACCGCGGCGATCACCGGCACGCCCACCGCCGCAATGCGGCGCCAGGCCACGGTGCGCGGATGCTCCGCAAGCGCCGGCCCGTCGAGGGCGGCCATCTCACGCAGGTCGGCGCCCGCGGCGAACACGCGCGCATCGCCGGCCATGACAACCGCGCGCACGTCCGAGTTGGCATCGGCCGCCTCGAGCGCGTCCGCGAGGGCGACCATCGTCTCGTGCGTGAGCGCGTTGCGTTGTGAGGGACGTTGCAACGTGATTAAGCACACGTGCGCCGCCGGCATCGTGACCGTGAGCGGTGCGATGGTCACGGGGCGGCGTCCGGAACGACGGCCGTGGCTTCGATCTCGACGACCGCGCCGGGTTCGACGAGCGCGCGCACCTCGATCGCCGACATCGGCGGGTAGTGGCGTCCGATCACCTCGCGATACACGTGCCCGATCGCGCGCGCCTGCGCACGGTACTCCGCCACATCGGTGAGGTACCACGTGAGCCGCACGAGATGCTCCGGACGGGCTCCAGCTTCGGCCAGCACCCGGACGATGTTGACCAGGGCCTGCCGGACCTGAGGCACCAGATCCGGGCCTGCGAGCACTTGCGTCTCGGTCCATCCGATCTGACCCGCGACGAAGATCGTCGTGCCGCGCGCGGCGACGCCGTTCGTGTAGCCCTTGGGGGCCGGCCACTCCGCCGGATTGAGCGTACGATGCATCAGAGGGGTCCGACGGAAGACAGGGCGTCGCGCAGCGGGGACGGGAGCGGCACGGACTGGTGGGTGTCGAGTGAGGTGAAGACGCGAATGTGCGTGCCTTCGACGCACACGCCGTTCGCGGAGGTGATGGTGACCCCGAACGTGACCGACGAACGCCCGACCGCGCGCACCGTGTGCGTGATCGTGATCTGATCGCCGAGCAGCAGCGGGCGGCGGTAGTCGATCGTCGCGTGCACGAGCGGAAAGCCGTGACGATCGGTACGCATCATCGTCGCGAACGGCAGACCCGCCGCGGCACACCAGTCCTCGAATGCGGCGTTCAGCAGTTCGTCGAGGCGTGCAAAGAACGCAATGCCTGCCGGATCACAGTGTTGAAAGCGAATGCTGCCCGGGACCGTGAACGGGCTGAGCGGTGACGTCACCTGGGCTCCTTGAGACGGAAACGCTGCAGCTTGCCGGTGTCGGTCTTCGGCAGTGCAGGGACGAACTCGATCTGTCGCGGATACTTGTACGGTGCGATCGTCGCTTTCACGTGGTCCTGCAACGCCTTGCCGAGCGCATCGCTCGGGGACGCCTCCGGTCGCAGCACCACGAAGGCCTTTACGGCCTGCCCGCGTTCAGGGTCGGGAACGCCGATGACCGCGCATTCCGCGACGGCTGCGTGCGTCAGCAGCGCCGCTTCAACCTCCGGGGCGCCAATGTTGTACCCCGCCGAGATGATCAGGTCATCGGTGCGCGCCTTGAAGTACACGTAGCCGTCGGCGTCCATCGTGGCGGCATCCCCGGTCAGATTCCACCCGCCCTGCACATAGGCGCGCTGGCGAGGATCGGCCAGGTACCGACACCCGGTGGGGCCGCGCACGGCCAGTCGTCCGACGGTGCCGGGTGGAACGGGCTGCAGCGCATCGTCCAGAATCGCCACCTCGTACCCGGGCACCGCGCGCCCGATGGCGCGCGGCCGCACGTCGGTGCCAGCGGCGGCAATGAAGATGTGAATCAACTCCGTCGCGCCGATACCGTCGAGCATTTCGATCCCGCTGGCGTCACGCCACAGCGTCCGCGTCGCGTCCGGCAGCGCTTCGCCGGCCGACACGCTCTGCCGCAAGGACGACACATCGAATCGCCCGGGCGCCGCCTGGATTGCCAGCGCCATATGGCGGTAGAATGTTGGCGCGGTGAAGCTGATGGTCGCCCGCGTGGCGGCGATGGCGTCGAGCAGAGAGTCGGGCGTCGCCTTCTCGAGCAGCACCGTACTCGCGCGCGCCGCCATCGGAAAGCACAACAGACCACCAAGCCCGAAGGTGAACGCCAGTGGCGGCGTGCCGATGCAGCGATCGTCCGGCGTCGGTCGCAGTACCTGCGCCGAGAATCCATCGCACATCGCCATCACGTCGCGATGGAAGTGCATACAGCCTTTCGGGACTCCCGTGGTGCCCGACGTAAAGGCGATCAGGCACACATCGTCCGAGGAGGTGGCGACGGCAGGGAAGGGCGCCGTGTACCCCATCGCCAAGCGGTGGACGTCGTTCGGATCATCGGCGCCCCACGTAGTGACGGGAATGGCGGCGGCATCGTCAGCGGCGGCCGCCGCCCGCAGCGCGTCCGCCAAGCGTACGTCGGTGATCGCGAGGGCGCATCGAGCGGTGCGCAGCACCACGCGCAACTCCGGCTCGCGCAGCATCGGCATCGTCGTGACGGCGATCGCCCCGACCTTCATCACGGCAAACCACGCCGCGGCCAAGTCGCGGCCGTTGAACCCGCGCAGCAGCACGCGGTTGCCGGGGACCACCGCGAAGCGGTCTCGCAGCACGTGGCTCCACGCATCCACCTGTCGCGAGAACTCTGCCCACGTCGTCGTCTGCCACGTCCCGTCAATGCCGGGCGTGAGCAACAGGGGGCGGTCGCCGTGGCCCTCGCGGATTGCGGCGTCGAGCAACCGCTCGGCCACGTTGAGCTGCGGCGGATACGCGAACGGTCCGTCGAGATGCAGGATCGGCCATTCCTCCGCCGGTGGCAGGTGTTCGCGCGCGAACGTGTCGACGTGCGCCGAGGGATGCAGCAGCGGCGCGGTCACCGGCGGTCTCCGCGCACGCGCGCGAGCGCCTGCCGACCGATGATCAGTTGCTGGACTTCGCTCGCCCCTTCGTAGATCCGCAGGGCGCGGATCTCCCGGTAGAGTCGCTCCACGATCGATCCCTCCTGGACGCCACGGCCTCCGTGCAACTGCACGGCCTGATCGATGATGCGTTGCCCCAGTTCGGTGGATTGCAGCTTGGCCATCGCCGCTTCGCTCGTCGCCCGCGGGTCGCCACCGACGTCGCGCAGCCACGCGGCTCTGGCGGTGAGCAAGGCGCCCGAGTCGAGGTCCGCCGCCATCTGGCCCAAGGTCGCCTGTGCCAAGGGTTGATCACCCAAGGTGGCGCCGAACATTCGCCGGTCGCGCGCGTGGTGCAACGCCGCGTCAAGGGCACGGGCCGCGAAGCCGGTGGCGGCCGCCGCCACCGAGGTCCGAAAGATGTCCAACGTCCGCATCGCCAGCTTGAACCCGTCGCCGACCGCGCCGAGGCGGTGGGCGTCGGGCACACGACACTGGGCGAAGCGCAATCGCGCCAGCGGATGTGGCGCGATCACGTGGAGTCGCTCCGCGACCTGCAGGCCGGGTGTATCGGCAGGGACGAAGAACGCGCTGATGCCCTTGGCTCCCGTCGCTGCGGCGTCTGTGCGCGCGAACACGCAGTAGAAGTCGGCAATGCCACCGTTGGAGATCCAGGTCTTCTCGCCGTTGAGTTCCCACGAGTCCTCGTGACGCGTCGCGGCCAACTGC
This sequence comes from Gemmatimonadaceae bacterium, assembly GCA_033763905.1. Taxonomy (GTDB): domain Bacteria; phylum Gemmatimonadota; class Gemmatimonadetes; order Gemmatimonadales; family Gemmatimonadaceae; genus JAJTHG01. The sequence continues at coordinate 93,887 of JANRJP010000037.1, read as the reverse complement.
ATCGCACCCACATCGGAGCCGGCATCGGGCTCGCTCAGGGCGAAGGCGGCAATGGCGTCTCCCGCGGCCACGCGCGGCAACCACGTGCGTTGCAGGGTCTCCGTCCCATCGAGCGACAGCGGTCCGGCGCCCAGCCCCTGCATCGCGAAGGCGAAGTCGGCCAGTCCGTCGTGGTACGCCAGAATCTCCCGCGCGAGCGTCAGCGTTCGCGAATCGAGACGGGCGGTGCGGCCGCCGAATGCAGCGGGCACGGTCGGCGTGAGCCACCCTGCGGCGCCGAGGCGGCGTACCCACGCTCGTGTCCCCGCGTCGGCATCGTGGTGATCCACCGGGTCCTGGGCGGCGCACCACGCCCACAGTTCCTCGGCAAACGCCCGATGCGCGTCGTCGTAGAAGGGAAGCCGGAGCCGACCGGCCAGCGACGGATGCACCTCAGTTCCCCTCGAACAGTGGTGACCGCTTGGCGGCGAACGCCTCGAACGCGCGGCGGAAGTCCTGCGTCTGCATACACAGCGCCTGCGCTTGCGCCTCCATTTCGATCGCCGTGTCGATGGAGACGTTCCACTCGTGGGCGAGCATCGTCTTGGTCATCGCGTGCGCGAACACCGGCCCCGACGCCAGCGTCTGCGCCAACGCGATCGCCTCGGTGACGAGCGTGTCAGCCGAGACGACGCGGTTCCAGAATCCCCAGCGCTCGCCTTCGTCGGCGGTGAAGCTGCGGCCGGTGAAGAGCAGTTCGGCGGCGCGTCCTTGACCGATGATGCGCGGGAGCAGCGCGCACGCCCCCATATCACAGCCCGCGAGTCCCACGCGCGTGAAGAGGAAGGCTGTCTTCGCCTGCGGCGTGGCGATGCGGAGATCCGACGCCATCGCGAGAATGGCGCCAGCGCCAGCCGCGACGCCGTCCACGGCCGCGATGATGGGCTGAGGGCAGGCGCGCATCGCCTTGACCAAGTCGCCTGTCATTCGAGTGAACGCGAGCAGAGCAGGGGTGTCCATCCGCGTGAGTGGCTCGATGATCTCGAAGACATCGCCGCCCGAGCAGAAGTTGCCTCCCTCGCCCGTCAGCACCACGACGCGCACGTCGCTGGCGTCGCGCAGGCCGTTGAAGAAGTCGCGCAACTCCGCGTACGACTCGAACGTCAACGGGTTCTTGCGCTCGGGACGCGAGAGCGTGATCACCCCCACTCGCCCGCCGTCCGTCGTATGCCAGCGGAAGTGTGTCGGCGTGCGTCCAGCGAACGGGCGACGCATCGCCCGCATCGGGTCCTGATCGGTCACGGAGACTCCGGGGCAAACTGGCGCTTCAAGACGCCAAGGTGGTCGAAGGTGGCTCGTCGGGCCGCCGGCGCGAGCGGCGCCATCAGCGCCTCCACCCAGCCGTGATGCGCGCGCGCCATCTGACGGAAGTGTCGCCGACCGGACGGGGTGAGTGTCACGACGACGGCCCGGCGGTCGTCGGTCGCACGGGTGCGGCGCACGTGGCCGTCGCGCGCGAGCGACGTCACGAGCCAGGTCACATTGCCGCCGGTGACGAGCAGTCGCTGAGACAACGTCGTCATCCGCAGTCCGTCCGGCGCACGGTCCAACTGGGCCAGCAGATCGAAGCGCGGGAGCGAACTGCCGAAGCTGCGCTTGAGTCGCGCGCCGAGCTCCCGCTCGATCAGCGTCGAGCAAGTGAAGAGCCGGAGCCAGAGGCGCAACGGATCGTCGGTTGTCACGCGAGTTCTCCGCCATCCACGCCGATCGTGCGGCCTCGCACGACCCCGCGAGTATCCACCAGCAGCCAACGCACCACATCGGCGACCTCGTCGGGGGTGAGCAGACGGCCCTGCGGGTTCGCCTTGGCCAAGGCCGCGCGCGCCGCGTCCACCGAGCGGCCGGTGGTGGACACGATGCGCGACACGCTGTCGGCCACCAGGTCCGTGTCCGTGAACCCCGGGCAGATCGCATTCACCGCGATCCCGCGAGCGCCGAACTCGGCGTCGAGCGCCCGCACGAGCCCGATGACCGCGTGCTTGGCGGCGACATACGCGCTGACATACGGATATCCGGTGAGCCCCGCCGTGCTGGCAATCATCACGATCTGTCCGCTCCCGAAATCGAGCATCCCGGGGAGCACTCGTCGGCTGACGTGCACGGCGCCAAGCAGATTGACGTCGAGCGCCCGCTGCCAGACCTCGGGCCCCGTCTTGAGGAAGGGCGCGCTCTCCGCCGCTCCGGCGTTGTTCACGCACCACGTCACCGGTCCCTTCGCGGCCTCCGCCACACTGATGGCCGCGTGCACCGCCTCGGCATCGGTCACGCTTGCCGTGACCACCAACGGCGCACCCGGCAGCTCGCGTGCGATGGCCTCGCCGGCATCGCGCGAGCGCACCAGGAGCGTCACGTCCGCCCCCGCCGACGCCAGACGCCTCGCGATGGCGGCGCCGATGCCGCGGTTTGCGCCGGTGACGAGCGCGTGCGGCCGACCGCTCACGTCAGCTCTCCGGGCTTGGGGGGCTTCGCCGGAGCCGCGGATCGCTCGCGCGCGAGTAACCGCTCGAGTTGGGCGCGACCCGCGTCGTACTGCACGGGCCACGTCGCGCCGCCGTAATCGAGCCGCGCGGCCTCGAGCAGTGTCCACGCCGGATTTGCCAAGTGTGGTCGTCCAATCGCGACCAGATCGGCGCGTCCCGAGGCCAGAATGCCGTTGGCCTGATCGGCGTCGGTAATGGCCCCCACGGCCATCGTTGCGATCTGCGCCTCCTGACGCACGCGATCCGCGAACGGTGTTTGCCACATCCGACCGAAGACCGGACGTTCGTGCTTCACCACCTGGCCCGCCGAGACATCGATGACATCAGCGCCAGCCGCCTTGAAGGCCCGCGCCATCTCAACCGCGTCATCGGGGGTGTTGCCTCCCTCGGCCCAATCGTGCGCCGAGATGCGCACCGACATCGGTCGATCACTCGGCCAGACCTCCCGCATCGCCGAGAAGATCTCGACCGGGAACGCCAGGCGGCGTTCGAGCGAACCACCGTACGCGTCGGTGCGCTGATTGGTCAGCGGTGAAAGGAACGCCGACAGCAGATACCCGTGCGCGCAGTGCAGTTCGAGCCAATCGAAGTCCGCCTCGGCCCCTCGGCGCGCGGCGTCCACGAAGTCCTGGCGCACGCGACGGAAATCCTCGCCCGTCATTTCCCGGGCCGTCTGCGAGATCCCGGGTAGGTACTGCGTTGGCGACGGAGCGATCAGCGGCCAGTTGCCGGATTCGAGGGGCTGGTCGATACCCTCCCACATCCGTTTGGTGGACCCCTTGGCGCCCGCGTGTCCGAGCTGCAGTGCGATCTTGGCCGCGGTATGCGTGTGCACGAACTGCACGATGCGCCGCCACGCGTCACGCTGCTCGTCACTCCAGAGCCCGGGGCAGGCCGGTGTGATTCGGGCATCGGCGGACACGCAGGTCATCTCGGTGAACACGAGGCCCGCGCCACCGGCCGCGCGGGCTCCGAGGTGGACGAGATGCCAGTCGGACGGCAGCCCCTCCGGCGATGCCGAGTACTGTGCCATCGGCGACACCACCACCCGGTTGGGCAGCGTCAGGCCGCGGACGGTGTAGGGCGTGAAGAGCGGCGTGAGCGGCTTGGCCGAAGGGGCCGGCGCCGATGCCGACCCGGCGATCGGGCGGCCCGCCGCGAACCACTGCTCGAATCCCGCGATGTACGCCGCATCACGCAGGCGCAGATTCTCGTGCGAGATGCGCTGAGACCGCGTAAGCAACGAGTAGGCGAACTGCTCCGGCGGCAGCGGCGCGTAGCGCGCCACGTGTTCAAACCACTCGGTGGAGTTCCGAGCGGCGTTCTGCAGCTTGAGCACCTCGAGCGACCGGTCGGCGTGCCACGTCTCGAGCGCCCCCGTCAACGCGGAGGCATCGGGGCCGCGCGAACCATCGGCTGCGGTCGCCAGCAACGGCGCCAATGCGCGATCGAGCGCGATGGCGTCCTCCAGCGCGAGCTTGGTACCTGACCCGATCGAGAAGTGGGCCGTGTGCGCCGCATCGCCGAGCAGCACAACCGGGACACGGCGGGCGTCGTGCTCCAGCCAGTGTACCCAGCGCTCGCAGGTCACGCGCGGGAAGCGGATCCACTGCGCCGACCCCCGCAGGTGCGCGGCATTGGAAATCAGTGGGGCACCATCCAGATGTCGCGCGAAGCGATCTTCGCACCAGGCGATGGCCGCGGCCGGCTCCATCGTGTCGAGCCCGTTCGCCCGCCACACGTCCTCGGGCATCTCCACGATGAAGGTGCTGGTGTCGGCGTCGAACTGATACGCGTGCGCCTGGACCCACCCGTGCGGCGTCTCTTCGAACGCGAAGGTGAAGGCGTCGAAGCGGCGGGGCGTGCCGAGCCACACGTACCGACAGGCGCGCAGGTCGATGTCAGGGCGAAACGTCTCGGCGTAGCGCTCGCGGGTACGGGAGTTGAGGCCGTCGGCGGCGATGATCAGGTCGGCCCCGAACGCGTTGAGCGCGGCGGCGGGGTCGGCCGCCTCGGTCGAGAATCGCAGGTCGACACCGAGTTCTGCAGCGCGGGATTGCAGCTCCCGCAGCAGGCGCTTGCGGCCGATCCCACTGAACCCGTGACCGGTCGATCGCAGCGTCCGCCCGCGAATGTGGACGTCGATGTCGTCCCAGTGGTGCAGGGCCTCGGCGATTCGACGACCCGAGACCGGTTCGGCCTCCGTGAGGTTGGCGACGGTCTGGTCGGACAGGACGACGCCCCAGCCGAAGGTATCGTCCGCGCGATTGCGCTCGAGTACGGTCACTTCCGCGGAGGGGAGGCGTCGCTTGAGCAGCAACGCGGCGTAGAGTCCCCCCGGGCCACCTCCCAGCACGACGATCCGCATAGGCAACCCTACCACCAAATTCTTGAATCTTCAATGAAACGGGCATCCCGCCGCGGCTCCGGTTGGTTAACCGCTGGAAATCGGTGCGCCGGCTGGTGAGATTAGGGGTCTGACCGATTCGCCGCCGAATCCCGGGGGCCGTCGGTCGCCGCGTGCAGATGCTCTGCACCGGTGCCTAGTCTGCAACTCGAGTCGCAATGACGAGCCCGAACTTCGCTCCCCGTGCCGCGGGGGGCGCTGAAGACACATTCACCGATTGGCTGACCACGAACTGGCGCACGGTCGCGATCATCGCGGGGGTCGTGGCGGCGGCGGGGACCGGGTACTGGTTGTTCGAACGCCAGCAATCCCTGAAGGAAAGTCGCGCCGAGCGCGCCCTGCTGTCTGCCCAAGCGGCAGTCGCCGCGGGCAACGGCACCAAGAGCATCGAGGAGCTGCAGAAGGTCGCGTCGCGCTACCCGGGCACGAACGCCGGCACGATGAGCGCCCTGCTGATGGCGCAGCAGTCGTATGCGGACGGGAAGCCGGAGGACGGGCTTAAGGCCTTGCAGGCGGCGGCCGGTTCCGCCCCGTCCCATCTCAAGGCCTCGATCGAGGCGATGATTGGCGCCGGCCTGAGCCAGCAGGGGAAGGAAGCGGACGCCGCCGCCCGATACGAAAAGGCGGCAGCGCTGACGTCGGGCACCGACCGCGAGCTCTACCTGGCGGATGCGGCGCGGGCCTACTCGGCGGCCGGCAAAAAGGCCGAAGCCGTGAAGCTGTGGCGCCAGTTGGCGGAGCGTGAAGGTTCGTCGCGCTCGGTCGAAGCGCGCATCCGATTGGGTGAGCTCGAGGCCAAGGTCCAGCAGTAAGGCTTGATCGCCATTACGGCGACACCATCGTGGGACGAAGCGGGGAGCTTGGATGCTCCCCGCTTTTGTCTTTGTCGCCAGATATTACGTATAAGATATGTTATGTAAACTAAACAGCGAGAGGGATTGTGGAAAGCCGAAACGACGTGCTGTTGGTGAGTCTCTATAACTCCCTATCACGTATAAACTTAAATCAGCTCGCGTCGAGCAATACGTGATGTCTGGTGGTTTTCCACCAGGATCTAGAGCGCCGGAAGCAGTCCTTCGAACACGATCCGGCCTTCGCCGCGAAGCGTCGGGTGCCAACTGTCGCTATCCCGAGTCGCGGAAATGGTCACGAGGCGGCCACTCCGAGTCTTGAGCGTGACCGGCAACGATGCCTCGCCCCAGATCGAGAGCAACAAGCCGGTGGCCACCGCCCCGGTGCCGCAGGCCAGCGTCTCTCCCTCGACCCCGCGCTCGTAGGTCCGCATCGCCCAACCCGCCGGTGTTCGGGCGACGAAATTGACGTTCGCGCCGCCTGGCAGGTCCGGGCTGTGTCGGAGCTCCCGGCCCCGACGCACCACGTCGATCGCGTCGAGGTCCGGCACCAGAACAACCAGATGCGGGACGCCGGTATTGGCGTATCCCACGCGGTGCTCGCCGGCCTGAGGCGATACCGACGGCTCGACCGGCCGGACCATCGTGACCGGCGCAAAGTCGATCTCAGGATCCGCGCCGACCACTCGCGCCGCGATCACGCCGGCCGCGGTCTCGATCGTCATCCCGGCTGGATCGGCGGCGCCGAGCGTCGCCGCCAATCTGGCAGTACACAACGTGGCGTTGCCACACAGTTCCGCCGGCGAGCCGTCCGAATTGAAGTACCGGATGCGTACGCTGGAGGTGGGCGACCGCTCCAGAAACACGACGCCGTCCGCCCCAACGCCGGTCCCTCGTGCCGACAGCGCGCGGACGGCCTCGACCGAATCGAGCCCCTGGGTGCCGTCACGGGCGTCGAAGAAGACGAAATCGTTCCCCGACCCGGTCAACTTCCAGAATCGGGTGCCCGCAGCGCTCACGGGTCGAGCCGACCGGTCATCGACCACCACCGCAGCTTCCAGCACATCAGCACGGCCTCGCGCACGATGCCGCCCGACATCTTGCTCTGCCCTTCGGTGCGGTCGGTGAACACGATCGGAATCTGCGCGAGGGTGAAACCGCGCTTGTAGGCGCGCAAACTCATTTCGATCTGGAACGCGTAGCCATTCGACTGGACCTCGTCCAGCGGAATCGCCGCGAGCACCGCCCGGCGAAAACACTTGAAGCCGCCGGTCGAGTCGTCGAGCTGGAGTCCGGTGACGACGCGGGCGTAGATGTTGGCGAAATAGCTCAGCAGGAGCCGCGTCATCGGCCAATTGACGACCGTTACCTTGCCCTGGTCGTAGCGCGAGCCCAGCACGACATCGGCCGTCCGGATGGCCTCGAGAAACTGCGGCAGATGCGCCGGCTCGTGCGAGAAATCGGCGTCCATCTCCAGCAGGCAATCGTACTGCGGCCGGTCGAGGCCCCAGCGGAACCCGGCGAGATACGCCTTGCCCAAGCCCTGCTTCGCCGCGCGGTGCAAGACGTGCACGCGCGGATCGCGCGCCGCCATTGCGTCGGCGATGGCCCCCGTGCCATCAGGCGAGCTGTCGTCCACGATCAGCACATCGAGGCGGTCACTCTGCCGGAGCACGGCGCCCACGAGCTTCTCGATGTTGTCCCGTTCGTTGTAGGTCGGGACAATGACGAGCGCACGGCCGTCCTCGCGTCCGCCCGGGTACAACGGACCAACGACAGGTGCCATCGTGTGCTCACCCGAGACGCGCCGCAACAACGTCGACGCAACGACTGACGACACCGTCGACGCCACGCTCAGGTCGCCGCCGATTTCCGCCGGTCAAGCACCGGCCCAAGGATCAACACACCAAGCACGATCACGATCGCCCCAAGCGAAATCCCCTTCCCCAGCCCGTAGCTCGCTGCCACGAACTGCAGTTGCACCGACTTGGCCCCCGCGGGCACCGGCACGGCCATCAGGCTGTGCTGCGCACGCAGCACGGGCGCGGACGTGCCATCCACCGTGGCCGTCCACGACGGGTGCCAGTTCTCGGCCACAAACACATACGCCGGACGCGGCGCCGGTGTTGCAAGGGCGAGCGTCAGCGATCCGGCGCGCGGCTCGCGCGCCGTCACGGCGACGTCAATCGGCTCAGGAAGCGCTGACACCGCCGCAGCGCCGGCGGCGGCGTCCTTCGGTACCAGGAGCAGTCGGCGCGGATCGAATCGCTCATCGAGCAAGGTCGGGAGCAGTTGTGCGTCCTCCACCTTCACCGCTTCTGGCACCAGGTAGGCGTACGGCAGCGCATCGGCGTACCGATAGACGTAGGCTGGGGTCTCTTCGTACGTCGTCAGAGGCCCGGCCACCAACGCGAGTTGCGCGGCGGCGATCGGCTGCGGCGTGACGATGTACTTCACGCCGGTGACCTTCCAGAGATTCGGATTCCCAAGATTCTGCCACTGGTTCTTGCCGCCCATCAGTTCGTCCCAGCGCTGCAATTCCTGTCCGTTGTACCCCAGGCTCGAACGCAACCGGTGGCTCATCATATAGTTGTCAGAGCCGTAGGGCGTTCCGGGCACGGGGAGAATTCGGAACAGGGACGAGTCGCGCTGCAGGACCTTGACCACCGAGTCGGCCGCAAACACCTGTGAGGCCGGCGGGCTCGACAGCACGAACGGCTGGGCGGCGGTGAATCCATCCACGAGGACCACGCCCGCCAACGCCAGCACGGCGGTGTCGCCCCGCACTCTGGACGCGCCAACCAAGAGCACGAGCAATGCGGCGCTCCCACCGAGAACAAACACGCGCACCGCGCCGAGGGTGAACGCCCCGTAGTTCGCATCGACCGCCGCCAAGCGCTCGGGCAACGCCACGGACTCCATCAGGCTCTTGAAGCCGCCGCTCACCGCGAGCAGTGCGCCGACCGCCAGTACCCCGATCCACGCAAACATCGCCTTTCGCGACGGTGCGGATTCGCGGCCGCTGGCCAGCAAGCGCTCGGCGCCAAAGGCGGCCAGGACGGCCACCGACAGCGTTGTGACAAAGAAGATCATATCGGGCGCACGCGTCTTCGCGATGCCCGGCAGGATCGTGTACGGAATGCGATAGAACGGCGTATTGCCACCCAACGCGAACAGCGTCCCGTAGAGCGCGAGGAACACGAAGAACGCGCCGAGTCGCTTCCGCTCCCCTGCCCCGATCCCGATCGTCGCCAGCACGAGGGCCGCGGCGCCGAGGTAGCTCGAGTGCAAGCGCAGCGGATTGGTGCCCCAGTAGTTCTCGCGCGCCCCGTGGAATCCGGGCCACAGGGTGTCGATCAGCTCGCCGAGCGGCAGCGAGTAGCTCGTCGCGAACTCATAGCCGGTGCTGCTGCCGCCCGCGCCGCGCGGCGACAGCGGGATGTACTCGAAGAACGGAATCAGCTGCACCGCGGCCACCGCAAAACCGGTCGCGAGGCCGGCGACGAACAGTGCCGTGGCCTTCGGCACACTGCCCGGAACCTTCGGCGTGTGCAGGAACTGCAGATACGCCCACCAGAACCCTGCCGCCATCAGCAGGTAGTAGGTCATCTGCACGTGCGGCGTCAGCAGTGCCGCTCCCACTACCAGCCCGAACGCCAGATACTGCCGCCAGTCGTCCCGGGTCACCGCGCGGTAGAGCGTCAACAACGCCAACGGCAGCAAGGCGCTGACGTACAGCTTGCCGTCGTGCCCCGGACTCACGAGCGAAATCACCTGGCCGCTCAGCAGGTACGCACCGCCGGCGACGAGTGACGGCCCAGCGGCGAGCCCCAGCCCTCGCACGAACAGGAACGTGGCGAAGCCGGCCAGCCACGTGAACACCACGAAGGCCATCGACATCCCGACATCTACGTCGAAGAAGACGCGAAGCCAGAAGGTGGGGAAGAAGGTGTCGCCGTGCGCGGTGTTGGCCGCGTAGGGCATCCCGCCGAAGAGATAGCCGTACCACTGGGCGATTTCACCAGTGGCCTTGTAATGTGCCGCCGCGAATTCGCGGAAGGCGTAGCCCGTGCGCTGGTCGCTCATCGAGTTGATGAGCCACTCGCCGGCAAAGACGGCGCGGTAGGTCACCGCCGTGACGACAGCGTACAAAGCGGCGGCACACAGCCGCGGGAAGCGATCGATCAGTCGCGACACGTCAGGAATCCGAAGGTGGAACAGGGGGTGTCGGTCGCACGAACAGCAGCACGATCGCCGCCGTGACGAGCTCCACCGCAAAGAGCCAAACGCGCGAGGCCAGCGCCATCACTAGGGCCTTCTCCCCGCCGATCACCGGCGTGAGCGCGGCGGTCAACGCTGCCTCACGCACGCCGAATCCCGCGGGGGCCACCACGGCCACGATCCCGGCCACGTAGGCCGCTGTGTAGATCGCGATCGAGGGGCCGATCTCAGGCCCTTCGGCGCCGAACAGCGCGCGACCGAACAGCCAGAACGCCACGCCGTAAACTAACCACATCACCAGCATCAGCCCCGCGTGCACGGCGAACTGACGCACGGGCGGCGCCGGCCACCGGACCGGTCCACCGGCGACCCGCTCGGCGCGCGCGGCCAGTGCGGACGCCGAGCGTGGAAACAGATACACGAAGCCGAGGAGTACCGAGGTCCCCACCGCCGGGGCCAGTCCGCTCGGGATGTACTGCTGCACGGTTGGCCCAAGGAGCTCCGGCGAAGTGAACAGGGTCAGCGCCAGCCCGGAGACGATGATCACCACCTGCTGCAGGATGGCGGCGCCATTCGCGGCGACAGCCGACACGCCGCGCTTCGCCGACATCGCGGCGATGCCGGCAAACTGCCACACGCCGCCGGGAACAAAGCGAGCGAGATTGCTCGCGAACCAGATCCGCGCCGCATCACGCCAGGTGAAGGTCGGCCCCCACCAGCCGATCGAGTGCTGCCACGTCGCGACGAGCATCAGGTACATCGCGGTGGTGAGCGCGGAGGCCAGTAGCAGCGGGCCCCACGCGACCGTGACGTGCAACGTGCGAATCGCCCCCCAGTGCTGCTGCGCCTGCCGGCCAAGGAACCACAACACGAGCCCGAAGGCCGCGAGCTGGGCCGCGATCATCCACGGCTTGCGGGTACGCGCGGCGGCTCCCATCAGGCCACCGCTCGTCGATACACGGTATCGAACACCTGTGCGATGGTCGCGGGCGCGAAGCGCGTCGCGACATCCTGCGCGCCACGCGCCGCCAGCGCCTGCGCCGTCACGGGATCGCGCAGGGTGTCGGCCAGCGCCGCGGCCAACGCGAGGGCGTCGCCCTCAGGCACCAAGCGGCCGTTGGCCCCGTCGGCGATGATGTCCGGAATGCCGCCGGACCGCGACGCGACGACGGGCACGCCGGCGCGCATCGCCTCCACCAATACGAGGCCAAACCCTTCCTGTTCACCCTTCCAGTCGGTGATCGCGGGCATCACGAAAGCCGACGCCTGCGCGTACTCCGCCGCCACCTCGCTCGGCGCCACGGCCCCCGTGAAGCTGACCGCCTCCGCGAGGCCGAGTCGCTGCACCTGCGCCTCGAGCGCCGCGCGTTCGGGGCCATCGCCGACGATGCGGAGCGTGGCGCCAGGCACCTGCGCGCGAAGTGCGGGCATCGCGTCGATCGCGATCGCGGCGCCCTTTCTGGCGATGAGTCGGCCAAGGAAGAGCACGCGGCCCGCCACCCGTGCCGGCGCGTCGCCCTCGCTCGGCGTCGGCGCGCGCATCGGCATCGGCACCACGGTCACGCGGTCCCGCGGCACGCCCAGGCGCTCCGCGCGCTCGGCCAGTGGCGACGAAATGACCGTCACCGCGTCCGCCGACGGCAGAATCCGCGACGCCAAGGCTCGGAGCGGCCCGGAGCGATCGGCCAGGAACAAATCGGTGCCGTGCGAGGTGATCACGAGGGGCACGCGTGGCCGGCCGGGCCAGATCGCCAGTCCGCCGGGAAACCACCAATGCACGTGCACGACATCGGGACGCCATTCGCGAACGGCGCGCCGCACCTCGGTACGCATTGCCGCAAGGAACCGCACGAAACGCCATCGCGCGGTCCACGATCGCAGGACTTGCTCAGCCATCGTGCCACGGTACGCGAGGGTCTCGTCCTCGTCGGCACCGTAGCGGAATCGTCGCACCTCGACACCCTCCAAGGTGTCCACGAGCGGGAGCCCGCGATCGTGCGGTACGACGGCGGCGAGCTGGTGGCCCAAGGCCTGCTGCCCGCGCGCGAGATCGAGCAGGAAGGCACCGGCGAGGTCATCTGACCCGCGGGGAAATCCGTGGGCAACGAGAAGGATTCGCACCCTGCCCCGCTCAGCGACGCTCGCCGGCCGTCTCTTCGAGCCGTCGGCGCAACTCGCGCAGCTCCGCGCGATTGCCGGCGATCTGCTCGCCGAGCAGGCCGGTCGAGAAGAAGATCGAGCCGAGCACCAGACAGGTCTGGATCACCGTCCACACGGCGCGGAGTCCGATGCCCGTAGTCGCTAGGACCAGCAGCGCGACGAGTCCCGAGAGCACGCCGATCGCGAACATCGCGGCACCGAGCATCCCGAACAGCAGCAGTGGCTTGCGCCCGAAGCGCAGTTCGAACCAGACCGCGAGCAGATCGATCACGCCGATCGGAATGCGCGACAGGCCGAACTTGGACTTGCCCGCAGTGCGCGGGTAGAGCGCCACCGGGATCTCGGTGACGGTGAATCCTTCGGCGGCCGCGATCACGATGAGATACCGGTGCCAATCCGGACGTGTCGGCACCAGGTCCATCACTTCGCGGCGATAGGCCTTCACCGAATTGAGATCCTTGACCGGCACGCGGAACAGTGAGCGCGACAGCCGATTGTAGATGCCCGAGACGAACGCCTTCTCGTACACCCCCTGCTTCTGGCCGGTGACCATATCGGACTCACCCGCGAGAATCGGGCGCACGAGCCGGGGGATGTCGATCGGCTTGAACTGCAGGTCGGCGGGGTAGAACACCAGCACCGGGCCTCGGCTCGCCAGCCAGCCCGTCCGCAGCGCTTCGGCGATGCCGCGCTGGGCGCGATGCCGCACCGCCTTGAGGAACGGGTACTGCCCACCCAGCTCCTGCAACAGCGGCCACGAGCCGTCACGCGACCCGTCGTCGATGACCACGACCTCATACGTCGCTTCGGGATGCGTCGCGAAGGCCTCGGCGCACTGCCGGAGGAACTCGGGGAGGTTCTCGGCTTCGTCCTTCGCCGGAACGAGGACACTCACATCACACACGCTTGCGCATCCTCGCCGGCAGAATGCCGAGCTGATCGCGATACTTCGCCACGGTCCGTCGGGCGATGTCGACGCCGTCGGCCTTGAGCTTGAGCACGATCTCCTGATCGGTGTAGGGCTTCTTCGGGTCTTCGCCGGCCACGAGCTTCTGCAGGGAGTCCTTGATCGCGCGTGCCGACACATCTTCCCCGTCGCTCGTCGACAGACCGGACGAGAAGAAGAACTTGAGGGGCAGCACGCCGCGCGGCGTCTGCGCGAACTTCTCGTTGGTGACGCGACTGACCGTGGACTCGTGCATCCCGATCACATCGGCGACTTCGCGCAAGGTGAGCGGCTTGAGGCCCTGCACGCCCTTCTCGAAGAAGTCGCGCTGCCGGTCGACGATGTACGTCATCACCTTGAGCATCGTCTGTCGCCGCTGCTCGATCGCCTGCACCATCCACTGCGCGGCGTTGAGCTTGGTCGCGACGAACTCGCGGCTCTCGGCGTCGAACTTCTTCTTGTCGCGCGCCAGATCCTGATAAGTCCGGCTGATGCGAAGGCGCGGCGTGCCGGCGTCGTTGAGCGAGACCCGGTACTCACTGCCGATCTTCTCGACGATCAAGTCGGGGATGATGTAATCCTCGCGGCCAGCCGAGAAGCGCAACCCGGGCTTCGGGTCGAGCTTGGCGAGTTCATCCGCGGCACTCTGCAACTCGGTCGGGGTGCGACCCGTGCGACGGGCCAGTTCGCTCCACCGGCGCGCCACGAGATCGTCGAAGCCGTCACGGACCAACTGCGCGGCCAGCGTGTCCCCGCGTCCCTGGTCGGTGAGTTGGAGCAGCAGACACTCCCGCAGATCCCGTGCGCCCACGCCGGCCGGATCTAGCCCCTGCACCACGGCCAGCATCCGCTCGCCTTCGGCTTCCGTGTAGTACGGCGCATCCTCCGCTTCGAGGCCGAGCCCGGCCGCTTCCAGCGCCTCGCGAATGCGACGGTTGACGCCGGCGATGATGTCCGCGACCGGCACGACCAGGTATCCGTCGTCGCCGATGTCGCCGATGAACTCTTCGGCCAGATTCCGTTCGCGGTCACTGAGCTCGAGTAACGCGATTTGCTCGGCGAGATGGTCGCCCAAGCCCTTCCCGGCCACCGACACGGGTTCGAGCCACTCGCGCTCTTCTCGCTCCTCGCGCACGCCGCCGTCTTCGTCGCCGGCGTTGAGGTACTCGTCCCAGTCGGTCTGCTCGCCGGTGTCGGGCGCATCGCCGATGGCGTCCGAGGAGGGCGGCGCCTCGGTCGTGTCGGCGGCGAGCACCGGTTCCTCGGCCGCGAGTTCCTCGTCCGCTTCCGCCTCGTCTTCCTCGGGCTCGATCAGCTCGAGAAACGGATTGACCTCGAGTTCGGTCTTGAGATGCTGCTGCAGCTCCAGGAGCGGCATATACAGCAGATCCATCGCCTGATAGAGACGCGGATTGATCCGCATCTCCTGGCGCATCCCGAGGTGCTGTCCGAAGCCCTGCTTCACGCCACGACCTCGGTCTGTTCACGCTCGGCGAAGCGTTGCCGCAGGCGCGCGGTCAGTGTGGGCCCAAGGTAGATGCGCGCGACGGTGTCGTCAAAGACCAGCTCCTTGACCGTCCCCGACACCTTCACCTGTCCGTCGAACATGATGTACGCCCGATCCACGATGTCGAGCGTCTGTTCGACGTTGTGGTCGGAAATGACCACGCCGATGCCGCGGTGCCGCAGATTGGCGACGATCTGCTGGATGTCGTGCACGGCGATCGGATCGACGCCCGCGAAGGGCTCGTCGAGCATCATGAACTTCGGATCGGTCACCAGCGCCCTGGTGATCTCGAGCCGACGGCGCTCGCCGCCAGAGAGCGCGAACGCCTTGCTCTTCCGCAGGTGCCGGATCTTGAGATCGTCGAGCAGCGCATCGAGTCGTGCCGCCCGTTCGGCCGGCTTGAGGGGCAAGGTCTCAAGGATCGCGAGGATGTTCTCTTCGACCGTCAGCTTGCGGAAGATGGACGGTTCCTGCGACAGGTAGCCGATCCCGCGCCGCGCGCGCTGGTACATCGGCATCTGCGTGATGTCCTCACCGTCGAGCTGCACCGTGCCTTCGTCCGGCGCAATCAGGCCGACGATCTGGTAGAAGGACGTCGTCTTGCCCGCCCCATTGGGGCCCAGCAGGCCGACGATCTCGCCCTGCCGCACGGTGATGTCGACGCCATTCACCACGCGACGCCGGCGATACACCTTCACCAGTCCGGTGGCGGTGAGCACGCTGCCCGTCCTCTGGACTGGCGCCTCGGCCGCGCCACTGGCGAGCGCACTCCCTTCCGCAATCACCGGCACCGCGTGGGCGGGCGTGGGCACACTCGCCGACATCGTGGGGTTCAACCACGCCTCACGCATCGCATCACGGTCGGCCGACACCAGCGGCCAGAGGACCGGGCTGACGCGCACCAGGTCGGGATCGCCCGACGGGACCAGCACCGCCGTCGCCTCGAGTCGCGGCAAGTCGCTCGTCGAGAGATGACCGCGAATCTCATCGAGCGACAGACGGCCGCGCTCGCGTTCGTCGTCGGCACCGTCGAGGCGCATCGCGTGCAGCCACGCGTCGCGGAAGGCCACGGCCACGTCGTGCAACGGCGCCCGCCCCTCGGCATCGGCCGCCGCCACGACCGCGGCCAGCGCCAGCGCCGTCGACCGGTCGTCGACGGCACGCTCGGCCAGTGCCGTACGGATCGACGAGGGCAGAAACGCGGGAATGCTCATTCGCGCTCCGGACGCGCGGCGCCAGTGGTCGGACGGCCGCCCGCCCCAGGGCGAGGCCGACGCGGGGCGTCGTTGCCACCCTTGGTGGCCGGTCCATCGAGCGGCTTCGCCACCGCGGTGCTGTCGGGTTCGAGGTACAACCCAATGGCCTGTTCCAACACCGTCACCTGGCGGACGGCAGCGGAATCCATCTCCACGGTGATCACGCGACCGCGAACGTAGTTCATCGCCGGGCCTGCGGTCGGCCCCTCGCGGGACGCGACCTGATAGAACGAACTGGCGTTACCAGTCGCGACCATCTCCCGCAGTCGTGGTTGGCGCGCCGTGTCCGATGTCGCCAGCGAATCGAATCGCGCGACGATCGTGTCGCCGCGGACCCAGTCACGCTCGTCGGAGCGGAGCTTGACGGTGTCGGGGCGCATCTCGGCGAAGGCCTTGCCGTGGGCATACACGAGCCGCACCTGTTGGCGCGGCATTCGGACATCGAGCGAATCCGCGAGAATCCTCCGCTCCGGTGAATCCGCGATCGCCCGCGTGGGTCCCCAAGCGCGCGCACGTTCGATGCGGCTCGAATCCACGTCCAGGAAGATCGTGTCGGACTTGAGATCCATCTCCTTCGACACGGCGTGACCATTGCCCTTGGCGACCACCCGTCGCAGTGCCCGATCGGTCGAGAACAGATCGATGATCTGGCTGTCGAGGGTGTACCCTCGGTCGCCCGTGCCCTTCACCGTGGCGCGGCGGATCAGCTGGGCGAACTCGCGGCCGGCATCGAGGAAGGCGGAGTCCGACGTGGCCTTGAGATCGGTGCGGTCGATCTCGACCTTGCCACCGAGATAGACCAGCGAGTCGTTCACCGAGGTGGTGCGGTCGGCGTTGACGATCACCGTGTCGGCGGGCACCGAGTCGCGACTGGCACCGCGCCGCTGCGCCACGCGCGCCTTCGCCGTGTCGCGCTGCACCAACTGCGTGCGACTCCGGAGTGGGGCGTTCATCCGCGATTCCTTGCGAATGCCGGGGACCGCGCGGAAGTAGTCCATCACCGGTCCCTTCATCGTGGTGCCGCTCGGCAGGGTGACGAACACGTCCCCCTCGGCGAAGAGCCGCTCGTCGTTCAGATAGTACGTCAGGCGTCGCGCGTCGAGATTGGCGCGCGGCTCACGATAGCGGACGGCGCCGATCAGATAGAGCACGTTGGAGTCTTCGTAGAACTCGGCCGAGTCCGACTTGATCGTGACGTCCTGCCCCTGACACCGGCCGAACACGCCGCCACCGATGAACGAGTTGTATCGGCGCGAGGCCGTCATCACCGACGTCAGTCGGGTGGTCGGGGTGTTGTCGAACACCATCACGCAGCGCCCGCCGGGCACCTGCGCGCCGGCGCTGACTGGCACGCCGAGCGCGAGCCCCACGAGCGCGGTGACGACGCCGAGGTGACGCGGCCTCACGGCGGCGAGCTCCGCGGCAGCGTGAACGTGCTACCGCGCGGTCGCGCGGGCGTGCCGGACTTGCCCGATGCCGGGTCTTCGACGACGCCCGCCGTGCCACGCGCCGCCTTGAGCACGCGGACGTTGCGCATATCGGGGTCGGAGTTGAACCCCACGCCTTCCAATCGACGGCCGCTCGGCTCGGTCATGACGAAGGCCGAGTCGCTCCCGATCTCGTTGCGCGACTGCATATACGTGAGCTGCTCGGTGCGGAGTCGACGACCGTCCACCGAGACGACCAGCACGTTCTCGCGCGCCTCCATCGTCCCACGACGCGTGTCGTAGGTGCCGGCGCGCGAGGTGAGCTCGGTGTTGCGCTGCCCGAGAGCGGTATGAAAGAACGTCTTCACGCCGCGCAGTTCGTAGCGCGTGTTGTCGTCGAACACATAGGCGGTGTCGGCGAAGAGTTCCGCCTGCATCACGCCGTCGGCCGTCACCAGTGTTCGCACGCCGAACATCACTTGATCCGCCGAGTCGGCCATCGTCCCGCGCACGGCCATCGGCGACACCTTGTCCGACTGGCAGGCCGCCAGCGCTGCCGCGGCGACGAGCGCGGCGGCCCGTGGCCACGATGCGCGACGTACGGCGGGGGCCATCCGGCGCTCGCTCACGCGGCCCCCGCGCGGAGCAGGTCGTGCAAGTGCACCACGCCCACGAGACGCTCGCCGTCGACGACCGGCATTGCCACGATGCCGTGGCGCTCCATCCGACCGACGACCGCGGACGCGAGCTCATCGGGGGCCGCACGCTTGCCGCCCCGCGTCATCACCTGCGCCAGTGGGGTCGCCAACGCGGCATCACCATCCTCGAGCACGCGTGTCAGGTCACCCGCGGTGAACACCCCGGCAAGGGCGCCGTCCGCAGACGACACGCAGACGATGCCGCGCCGCGACGCGAGCGGCCCCAAGGCCTCACGCACCGTCGCCGTGTCGGCGAGCACGGGCAAGCGGTCCGCCTCCATCACGTCACGCACCCGGAGCAGGAGCTTCTTGCCCAGCGATCCACCCGGGTGCAGTCGCGCGAAATCCTCACGCTGGAACCCCTTGTGCTGGAGCAACGCGACGGCGAGCGCATCGCCAAGGGCGAGCGCGGCCGTCGTGCTGGTGGTCGGCGCGAGATCGTGCGGGCAGGCTTCCTCACGGACGCCGGCGTCCAGCGCCACAGTGGCCAGGCGGCCGAGCGTGCTCTGCACGTTGCCGGTGATCCCGATGATCGGGACCCCGAGGCGCTGCAGTTCGTTGAGGAGCGGCGCGAGCTCCTCGGTCTCGCCGCTCTTCGACAGCAGGATCGCGACGTCGCCGCGATCAACGATGCCAAGATCGCCGTGCACCGAGTCGGTCGGATGCAGGAACGTCGCGGGCGTGCCAGTCGACGTCATCGTGGCCGCAATCTTGCGGCCGATCAGGCCGGACTTGCCCACGCCCGAGATGATCACCCGGCCCGAGGCCGCGGCGATGAGTTCCACCGCGCGAGCGAAGCGGTCATCGAGTCGCGAGGCCACGTCAGCCAGCGCGTCGCGCTCGAGCGCGATGACGCGCACCCCGCGTTCCACGTGCAGGGACGCCAGCGTCACGTGCCCTCCTCGAGCCGACGCACCGCGTCCTCGACCAACGCGTCCCACTCGCCGCGCTGCGTGTACAGCCAGGTGATGAACTCGCGAACCGCGCCGTGACCGCCGCGCGCCTCCAAGACGTGCGCCGCGATGTCCCGCACTTCGGCCACCGCGTTCGCGGGCGCGACGGGCAAGCCCACACGCGACAGCACCGGAATGTCGATCAGGTCGTCACCGACGAAGGCGGCTTCGCGCCAGGTCAGCCCACGGGCGGCCAGCAACTCTTCGACCACCAGATGCTTGGGTCGGGTGCCGGTCTGCACCACCGTGACGCCGAGCTCCTTGGCGCGCGACGCGGTGGAGACCGACGGGCGCGCCGAGACGAACGCGAACTCGAGGCCCGCGCGCTGCGCGAGCTTGATGCCGTAGCCGTCCTGGATGTCGAACCGCTTGAACTCGACACCGTCGGCCCCGATGTACACCCCGGCATCGGTCAGCACACCGTCCACATCGAGGCCGACCCACTTGATCGCGCGAACGCGCTCGCGATGGCTCGCGAGCGCCGACATCGCCGCAACCTGGGCGCCGACGATGGCCGCAATGGTCACGAGCGCGCCGCCTCCCAGTGGCGGAGCACCCGCCGGATCACCCGCTCCAACTGCTCGAGCGGCAGCATATTCGGCCCGTCGGAGGGCGCCGTGTCAGGCGTCGGATGCGTCTCGAGAAAGAGCCCGTCGGCTCCGGCCGCCGCGGCCGCTGCCGCAAGCATCGGGATGTACTCGCGCAAGCCGCCGGACGCGCCCCCCTGCCCCTTGCCCGGCTGCTGCACCGAGTGCGTCGCGTCGAAGATCACCGGTGCCGAGCAGGCCGCGCGCATCCGCACGAAGTCGCGCATATCGACCACCAAATCGCCGTAGCCGAAGAAGGTGCCGCGTTCGGTCACGGCCACGTCCGCGGTGCCACCGGCGGCCTCACGCACCTTGGCGACGGCACCGGCCATCCCTTCGGGGTGCATCCACTGTCCCTTCTTCACATTGACCGGCTTGCCCGTCGCGCCAGCGGCCTCGAGCAGATCCGTCTGGCGGCAGAGAAACGCCGGGATCTGCAGGACGTCGACGACCTCGGCGACCGTGGCGCAGTGCTCGGGCAGATGCACGTCGGTCAGGACGCGGAGCCCGAACTCTTTCTTGATGCGCGCGAGGGCCTCGAGCCCGTCGTCGAGCCCGGGCCCCCGAAAGGCGCCGGCGTTCGACCGATTGGCCTTGTCGAAGCTGGCCTTGAAGATCACGCCGCCCGGCACGAGCGCACCCACCCGGGCCACGGCGTCGGCAACCCGCGGGAGCACGTCGCCCGGTTCCACCACGCAGGGACCGGCGATCAGGAAGAACGCGTCGGCTGGGAACGGGCTCGCGGCCCGGCTCGGCAGCGGAGAGGTGGCCGTCATCGGGTCAGGCACTCACCGTCGCGGCGCTTGCGGGCGTCGACGATGCCTTCGCGCGATGGGCCTTGACCGCCGCCGCAATGAATCCGGCGAACAACGGGTGCGGTCGCGTCGGACGTGACTGCAGCTCGGGATGGAACTGACAGCCGACGAACCACGGATGCTCGGCGAGTTCGATCATCTCGACGAGTTGCCCGTCGGGCGACAGGCCGGTGAAGCGCATCCCCGCCTCCGCGAGCGCATCGCGATAGCGGTTGGTGACCTCGTAGCGATGCCGATGGCGCTCACTGACTTCGGGGACGCCGTAAATCTCGGCGGCCTTCGAACCCGGCTTGAGTCGGCAGGGGTATGCCCCGAGCCGCATCGTGCCGCCCTTTTCGGTGACGTGCTGCTGCGACTCCATCAGCGACACGACCGGTGCCGAACACTGCGGCGCGAACTCGCTCGAGTTGGCATCGGCGCCGAGCAGTGCCGCGTGGCGCGCAAACTCGATGATGGCGACCTGCATCCCGAGGCAGATGCCGAAGAAGGGCACGCCCTGCTCGCGGGCACCGCGAATCGCCTCGATCATCCCCTCGACGCCGCGCACGCCGAAGCCGCCGGGCACCAGCAGCGCGTCGTGGTCGGCCAAGATCGCCTTGGCCGCCGCGGCGTCGGTGAAGAGGTCGCTCGACAGCCAGCGAATGTCGACGCCGACTTCGTTCGCGATGCCACCGTGGATCAGCGCCTCGTGGACACTCTTGTATGCGTCGGCGAGGTCGGTGTACTTGCCGACCACCGCCACCTTCACGCGCGACGCCGGGTTCGTGACGCGGCGCACCAGCGCCCCCCAGCCGGAGAGATCCGGCTCGCGCGTCTCGAGGCCGAGCTTGCGGCAGACGACGTCGTCGAAGCCCTGTTCGCGGAACGACAGCGGAATCTGGTAGATCGTGCTGACGTCGCGGCTTTCGATCACGCAGCCGAATTCGACGTTGCAGAACAGCGCGATCTTGCGCTTGACGTCGTCGGCCAGCGGGCGCTCGGTTCGGCAGATCAGGACGTCGGGCTGAATGCCGATTTCCATCAGTTCGCGGACCGAGTGCTGCGTAGGCTTGGTCTTCACCTCGCCCGCCGCGCCGATGAACGGCACTAGCGTCAGGTGCACGAACAGCCCGTTCTCGCGGCCGATCTCCTGTCGGAACTGCCGGATGGCCTCGAGGAACGGCTGCGATTCGATGTCGCCCACGGTCCCGCCGATTTCGACGATGACGACGTCGTTCTCGGGGGACAGGCGCTTCATCGCCGCCTTGATCTCGTCCGTGATGTGCGGGATGACCTGGACTGTCGAGCCCAGATACTCGCCGCGCCGCTCCTTGTTGATCACGTTGAGGTACACGCGCCCGGTCGTGACGTTGTTCGACTGCGTCAGCGGCCGATCGAGGAATCGCTCGTAGTGGCCGATGTCGAGATCGGTCTCGGCGCCGTCGTCGGTCACGAAGACTTCACCGTGCTGGAACGGCGACATCGTGCCGGGATCGACGTTGATGTACGGGTCGAACTTGAGCATCGTCACCCGCAGCCCGCGCTCGACGAGCAATCGGCCGAGGGACGCGGCGGCGATTCCCTTGCCCAGCGACGACACGACGCCGCCGGTGACGAATACGAACTTGGTGGTCTGCGGCATCACTCGGCTCCGGCAGCTTCGGTACGGGTAAACTCGGGCCACACCGCGTTGGCCCGCTCAAGGTCTTCCTCGGTGTCGATCCCCCACGCGGCAGGACCGGGCACGCTGGCTACACCCATCGTCCAGCCGGCCGCGAGCGGCCGGAGTTGCTCCAATCGCTCGGCGCGCTCCAGCGGATGCGTCGGGAGCGCGACCCAGGCCGCGAGCGCCTCGGGGCGATACGCATACACGCCGAGATGTTGCAGCAGTCGCGCGTCACGGTCGGCCACATCGGCCGCGTCACGCAAGAACGGGATCGGGGCGCGCGAGAAATACATCGCCTGCCCCGCATCCGTCGTGACGACCTTCACGACCATCGGGTTCGCCAGAATCTCGCTGGTCGCTGGCACGGCCGCCGTCCCCAAGGCAAAGCCTCGATCACGGACCATCGCGATGGCGCCACGCACGGCCTGCGGCGTCATAAAGGGTTCATCACCCTGCACATTCACGATCACATCGTGGCCGGCGTACTCGGGGCGCGCCGCCACCTCAGCGACGCGGTCGGAGCCGCTCTGGTGATCGGCGCGCGTGAGGCAAACCTCGCCGCCTGCCGCACGAACCACGGCGGCGATCTCGTCTGCGTCGGTCGCCACGACCACGCGATCGCCGACGCCGAAGCGCACGATGCGGGACCAGACCTGCAGGATCATCGGGCTGCCGCCGATCAACCGGAGCGGTTTGCGCGGCAGGCGCACGGCGCCGAGCCGGGCGGGGATGACGATGAGCGTGCTCACGCTACCGGCTTCCGCCGCGGGGATTTCGACGCAAAAACCATTCCAAGAATCTAGCGGAGCGTGACGGTGTCGCCAACGGGCAAGCGACGGTTTTTGCCCCTCGGCGACTGCGTGTTACGGCAGGCTGGTGCCGAGCAGTCGGAGCACGTTCCCGCCCATCACCTTCCCGATGGTTTCCGGCGGCAGTCCGGCGCGAAGCAGCGCCTCGGTGAGGGCCGGCAGCCCGGCGGCGTCGAACACGGTCTTCGTGGCGCCGTCCCAGTCCGACCCCAACGCCACTGCGTCGGGGCCGGCCACCGACAGCGCGTGCACGATGGCCTTGGCGATCGATGCTGGCGATGGATCGCACACGGCGCCGTCCCAGAACCCGATGCCGATCACGCCCCCCGTCGCCGCGATGCGCCGCAACTGGTCGTCCGACAGATTCCGCGGCCCGGGACAGGTCGCTTGGACCCCCGTGTGCGACACCACAATCGGTCGCGTGGTGATCGCGAGCACGTCGTCGATTGCCTGCGGGCTCGCGTGTGCGACGTCGATGAGCGCCCCCAGCGCGGCCGCGCGTTCGATCACGCGCCGTCCGAGCGGCGTCAAGCCGCCGCGGGCGACGCCGTGCGCCGATCCGGCGACCGGGTTGTCGAAAAAGTGCGTGAGGCCGAACATTCGGTAGCCCGCCGCGAACAGCGTATCGAGGTTCGCCAAGTCCCCCTCGATCGGGTGCAGCCCTTCGGTCGCCAGCAGCCCCGCCACCATCCGCGGGTTCCGCTCCCGCGCGCTCCGGAATGACGCCAGTTCGGACCGGCTCCGCACGATGACGAGCCGACCCTCCGACGCGGCGGCGGCCTCGTGGAGTCGCCGCGCGAGGAACTGCGCACGCTTGCGCAAGGAGCCGAACGCCGCGGGGGGCCAGCGTTGCGCGATCGCGAGCAAGGTGATGTTGTCGGTCGAGTCGCTGTTGCGCTCGTAGTTGATGCCCTTCGGCGTCTTCGTCACGGCCCCGAACACCTGCAGCGCGACGTTGCCTTCCAGCAAGCGCGGCACGTCAAGGTGGCCGTGGTCCGCCCGATCGAGCAGCGGGCGCCCCCACAGCAGCGCGTCTCCGTGCAGATCGGCGATCCACAGGCGGCGGTGCAGTGACTCGGCGCGAGCCTCCACCGCCACGTGCGACGGCCCCAGTCGCACATTCATCTGCCGATCCACGATGCCGGGCACGATGAAGAAGAACGCGGCAAGGACCAGTACCAGCGCCGTGAGTCCTGCGGTGGCGATACGACGCGTGCTCATCGAACGGCAGGGATCCAGGTGGTCGTCAGTTGTGTCACGCCGCGACGGGCGCTGGGGTCGTAGGCGTACTCGAGCCGCAGGGGGCCGACGTCGAACTGCACCCCGTAGTTCGTGACCGACCGTGCCGCTGCCCCGAGCTCGGTCCGGCCGAAGGCCAACCGCGGGGCAATCCGCACCGGCAGCGCAGCGAGCGGGGACGGCAGGGCAAGCCGCACCTCGCCGTATCGCAGCGCGGTTCCACGGAGCGCGAGCGTGGGCTCGGTCAGGAGCGTCCCCGCCCCACCAACGGCGGCGAGGCGATGAGACGCGCTCCCCTGCGTGGTCTCCACCGCCCGCCCAAACGCCTCGAACCGGGCGCCGGCAACGAGGGGCACCGCCGCGCGCCCCGTGGCAACAATTTGGGTGAACGGGAGCGCGCCAACTGCTTGTGAGACTTCACGTTCGCCAGCGACATCGAACGTCAGGTCGATGCCGAGTCCGCTCGCTTGCACGTTCACGCCCGCGAGCACGGTGCTCAGCGTGCGAGGGCTCACCGCCGGGTTGGGACGCGCAAATCCTCCAGCGGTGTTGTCGGCGCCGAAATGCCACGGGGGCGACAACGGCCCAGCCAGCGACGCCGCGCTCGCCCGCTCGCTGCGGACCCCGCCGCGGACCTCGACGACCATCGGCCCGCCATCTCGCAGCAGGTGGAGGATGCCTTCGGCACGATCCGCGCGGTACCAGTCGCGCGCGTCCAAGCCGGTCAGGAAGCCGAGCACTGCTGCCCGACGGTCGCCCGTGAGCCACATGTCGTTACTCGCGGTGGTCCGCTCGGCCACGGCGTCCAGCCATACCCGGCGGCTGCCGGCGCGAATACTGAGCGACGGGTCGATCACCCCGCGATGCGTACGCCACGTCGCCGCAGGCCGGACGCGCAGGCTCCGTCCGGCGTTCACCTCCGGCCCCCACTGCAGCGCCAGGCCGTCGACGCGCGAGTACGCCCGGAGGTCGAACCCCGCGAGACCGGGCATTCGCAGGCCGGGCACGGGGTACTGTGAACCGATCGGTCCCCAGCTGAGCTGCCACACCCCGTCCCTGAGCGCCGCGTCGAAGCGATCGTTCGGCTGCTCGATCACGTCGCCGCGGATCACCGAAAAGGGTGTCCAGTTGAACAGGTGTCCGCCGAGCACCACGACGCGCCCGCCGATTCGCGCACCGTTCTGCAGCCGCAGGTCGCCGTCCACCACGATCACGTCGCCGGTGACGACGGCGTTGAGTCGTGCCGAGCCGTTCACGATGATGAGTGAGCCCTGCGTGTCGTCGCCGTGCGGAATCACGGCCCAGCGATTCTTCGCCTCGACGACGCGATGCGGACCGCGCAGAGCCTGCTGCACCACTCGCCCCGGAACGCCCGGCCCCGGGTCTCGCACGCGCGCAGTGCTCGGCTGTGCGTCGGCCGACCCCCACGCCGCGCCGAGCACCAGCACCAAGCCGCTGGAGGCCAGCCGACGGTGCCAGCGCCCAGCGCCTGACACGGTCAGTGCGGCCACGACGCCGAGAGATCGAGAAAATTCCGGAGGAGCTGCATCCCGCCATCGGTGAGGATGCTCTCCGGGTGGAACTGCACGCCCCAGACCGGGTGCGTGCGGTGCCGCAGGGCGTGGATCTCCTCCGGCGCGTCTTCTGCCGTGCCGGTCACCTCGAGATCAGCGGGCAAGGACTCGCGCTCGACGATCAACGAGTGGTAGCGCATCACCGTCATCGGCTGCGGCACGTCGCGAAAGAGTCCCGCGCCGTCGTGCACGATCCGCGAGGTCTTGCCGTGCATCATCCGCGGCGCGCGCACGACGCGTCCCCCGTAGGCCTCGCCGATCGCCTGATGCCCGAGGCACACACCGAGCATCGGAATCGTCGCGCCCCACCGTCGAATCACCGGCACGGTGATGCCGGCCTGCGCCGGCGCGCAGGGGCCGGGGCTCAGGACGATCGCCCGCGGCGCGAGTGCGGCGACGTCGTCCACCGAGATGGCGTCATTGCGCACGACGTGCGGGTCGGCGCCCAAGGTGCCGAGGTACTGCACCAGGTTGAACGTGAACGAGTCGTAATTGTCGAGTACGAGAATCATCCTCTCGGATGATACTGCCGGTGAACCTGTCGGAGGTACTCCCGATCGACGTGCGTGTAGATCTGCGTCGTCGCGATATCGGCGTGACCGAGCATCTCCTGCACCGCGCGGAGATCCGCGCCGCCCTCGAGCAGGTGCGTGGCGAAACTGTGGCGCAGCGTATGCGGCGACACCGCCGTCGACAGGCCGGCGGCGTCCACGTGCTTCCGGAGAATCTTCCACGCCCCCATGCGCGACAGGGGTTGGCCGCGCGCGTTGAGCAGCAGCACCCCCTGTCCCCTGCCCCGCTCGAGGGTTGGCCGCAGCTCGCGCAGGTACACCGACACGGCGGCAATCGCCTGGCGGCCGATCGGGACGAGCCGTTCCTTGCCGCCCTTGCCGAACACACGGACCACCTGGTCTTCGAGCAGCACATCGCGCACCGCCAGCGTGATCCACTCGCTGACGCGCAGGCCGGCGCCGTAGCCCAGTTCGAGCATCGCCCGGTCGCGAAAGCACATCGGATCGTCGAGCGTGGGCGCGGCCAGCAGCCGCGTGACGTCCTCGGTCGACAGCACTTCGGGCAGCGTGCGCCATCTCGCCGGCGCCTCCAGTCGCTCCGACGGATCGGTGCGCACCACGCCTTCGCCGAGCAGGAAGCGATACCACGTGCGAATCGCCGACAGATTCCGCCGAATGCTCGCCGGCGACAGGCCGAGATCCTTCAGGTGGTAGATAAAGTCGCGCAGCACGCCCGGCGTGATGCCCGCCGGACCTGTGGCCCCGCGCGCGTTCGCGAACACGGCCAGTCGCGCGATGTCGCGACGGTAGGCGTCGATCGTGCGGGGCGAGTTGCCTTGCTCGAGCGACAGGAAGTCCGCGAAGCGCTCCACTAGGAACGCGCGGGCGCTGTGATCGGCCGCCGGCTCGCTCACCGCTGGCGCCGACGCCACCACCAGAGCGCGGCGGCGGTGCAGGCAATGACCGCCGCGACGAGCCCCAGGGTCGCCCCGCCCTGCTGCATTCGGGTGACCAACAGCTGGAAGTTCTCGCCCGCCTTGTATGCCAGCACCGTGATGAGGCCGTACCACACCGCCGCGTGGAGGAGCGTCACGACTTGGACGGCGACGAACGAGATGCCCATCGCGCCGGCCGCCAGTGGCACGACGCCGCGGACGAAGGGAATGAAGCGCCCGACGAGCAACGCGAAGAAGCCGTACTTCGCGTACCAGGTCTCGAACAGCGCATCGGCGCGCCCCTCGCCGTGCGAGGCCATCCATTGTCTGGCCTTGGCGGCGCCCCAGCGGCGTCCCACCACGTACACGGTCGCCGCGCCGATCAGATGTCCGATCGTCACCGCCGCTAGGCAGAGCGCCAGCGTCGCGGACCCGCGCGCCGCGAGGAAGGTGCCGAACGCGATGATGGTATCGGCGGGCGCTGGCGGGAAGACATTCTCCGTAAATGCCAGCGCGCCGAGTACGCTGTAGAGCGCACTCGGCGGCAACTGCTGCAACCAGCCCAGCCATTCGTTCACGGCCGACGCCTGCTCAACTCGAGGATTGGTGCAACGCGGCCACGGCGATCACCGCCAGCCCCTCACCGCGGCCGATCCAGCCCATCCCTTCGTTGGTCTTTCCCTTCACCGAGATGCAGGAGGCGTCGATGCCGAGCACGTACGCGAGACGCTCCCGGATCGCGGGGCGCTGCGGACCGATCTTGGGCCGTTCGGCGATCACCGTCACATCCACGTTTACCAAGCGGAATCCGGCGCGCGTCACGCGATCGAGCGCCGCGCGCAGCATGACGACGGAATCCTTGCCCTTGTTCACCGGGTCGGTGTCGGGAAACATCTCGCCGATGTCACCGAGGCCGGCGCCGCCCAGTATGGCATCGGTCAGGGCGTGGCAGATGGCGTCGCCGTCGGAGTGGCCGGCAAGATGCACGTCGGCGGGGACATCCACCCCGCCCAGTCGCATCGGCCCGCCTGGGGCAAACCGATGCGAGTCGTATCCGATCCCGGTGCGCGTCGGCACGGCTCAGTCGCCCGACGCGGCGAGGGCCGACGGCGTCTCGATCGGGACGGTGCCACCGACGGTGTCGGCGATGATCGAGTAATCCTGCCGCCGCCGAGCCGGCGTGAAGCCCGCCTCGCGAATCAGCCGCTCCATCTCGCCGATCGACGTGCGGTAGGTGGTGTTCGCTGCCGATACGACGTTCTCCTCGAGCATCAGCGAGCCGAAGTCGTTGCAGCCGAAGTGCAACGCCGTCTGCCCGACCTTCATCCCCATCGTCACCCAGCTCGACTGGAGGTTGGGAATGTTGTCGAGCACCACGCGCGCAAACGCGGTGGTGCGCAGATACTCCACCGAGTCGGTCTTGGGCATATGCGACATCGTCGGCGTGTTCTCCGGCTGCAGCGGCCAGCAGATGAACGCCGTGAAGCCCTTGGTGCGCGACTGCACATCCTTGAGGCGCAGCAGGTGCTCGATGCGCTCCTCGAGCGTTTCACCGATCCCGTACATCATCGTGCACGAGGTGCGCAGGCCTTCGCCGTGGGCGAGCTCCATGATCTCGAGCCACCGATCCGCGCCCGCCTTCTTCTTCGCGACGTTGTCGCGGACGCGCTGGACGAGGATCTCGCCACCGCCGCCCGGAATCGAGTCCAGGCCCGCCTTCACCAGTTCGCGAATCACCTCGACGGCGTCCATCCGGTAGAGGTCGGCCCAGAAATCGACCTCGCTCGGACTGAAGCCGTGTACGTGGATCGGGTGGTGCTGCTTGATGTAGCGCAGCAGGTCCAGGTACCACTCAAAGGGGATGTAGGGATTGTGGCCCCCTTGGATGAGAATCTGCACGCCCCCCAGCGCCTTTACTTCGTCGATCTTCGCGCCGATCTGCTCGTACGACAGCGTCCAGCCTTCCCCGTGCTTGGGCCGACGGTAGAACGCACAGAAGCCACAGTCCGCGACGCAGACGTTGGTGTAGTTGATGTTGCGATCGACGATGTACGTCACCACCTGCTCCGGATGCTTTTCGCGGCGCACGGCGTCGGCCATTGCGCCGAGCTCCATCAGCGGGGCGTTGCGGTACAGATCGATCAGATCCTTCGGAATCGCGACCATAGGACGAACCCGTCAAGCAGGCAGAAAGGCGAATCCACCATCCGGCACGCGGCCGGCAGCGGCAAGACGACGGAAGAACTCGGACAGCCCCGCGAGGTGCTTCCACCCCAGATGATACTCGAGTCCGGTGAGGTACTCGTGGCAGGTGGCAGCGTCCACACCCGTGGAACGCTCGGCGTCGAGCGCCAGTTCGCGCCGATGCGCCTCGCCCCAATCCCGCGAGGCGATCAGTGAGGCGTGCACGGCCAGCGCGTCGGCGACCGGCACGGCGCGACGCGCCACCCACACGGCGAAGACGAACGGCAGCCCCGTCCACTGCTTCCACTCGGCGCCGAGATCGTACGCGTACGGGTAGTGCGGCGCGTGATCACCGACGGCGTCGCCGCGCCGTGCCGCGTTGAGCAGGAGGGCCGCGTCGCCGATCACCAATCGCGCCGCGTGCGCCACATCGCCAAAGTGCGAGACATCCGCCACCTCGGCGTCGGCGGGCACGAACTCCGGGGTCGCGCGCCAGACTTGCTCGAAGAGCAGGCGCAGCAGTTCCACGCTGGTCATCGAGCTGCGGCTCACCAGCACCCGGCGCCCCGAGAGCTCGCTCGCGGGCACGCGGCTGTACAGCATCACGCTGCGCACCGGTCCGTCGCTGGTGATGCCCAGATCCGGCAGGAGCAGATACCGGCTCGCGTCGCGGGCGTACTCGACCGCGCTGACCACCGAGATGTCGAGCTGGTCCTGCGCCATCTGCGTGTTGAGCTCGGTCGGCACGCCGCTGATCAGCGAGCCGGCGAACGGCACGAGGCCGCGATCGATTGCCCCGTACACCGGATACGCATTCACGTAGCGGATCCGACCGACGCGCATTGGCGTCGTCGAGGCGTCGGGTCGGGTCGTCACGTCAGGCGCCGGCGCCGACCGGCGGTGCCCCGAGCGACGGGCCCGCCACCGGATCCTGCGCAGGGTCGTCGTAGCGCCGCACCACGCGGTAGAACGAGTCACGCTCGGCCGGCACCTTCCCCGCCCCGCGAATCAGCCGCAGGAGCTGGTCGAGCGACATCGCCTGCGGCGTGGTGGCCCCGACGGCGTGGTAGATCTTCTCGCGCACGACGGTGCCTTCGAGATCGTTCACGCCGAAGTGCAACGCGATCTGGCTCACCGGCTGGGTGACCATGATCCAGTGGCTCTTCACGTGTTCGAAGTTGTCGAGGAAGAGCCGACCGATCGCAAGCATCCGCAGGTCGAGCGTGCCGGCCGTGCTCGTGCCCTTTCGGTTGAGCTGTGCGCCGAGCTCGTTGTCGTCAGGGTGATACGCCAGCGGGATGAAGGCCAGGAAGCCGCCGGTCTCGTCCTGCAGGTCGCGCAGCATCTGAAAATGCTCAATCCGGTCCTGCACGGTTTCGACGTGCCCGTAGAGCATCGTGCAGTTCGAGCGGATGCCGAGCCCGTGCGCGGTGCGGTGCACCCCGATGTAGTCGGCGCCGCCCAGCTTCTTGTCGGCAATCAGCGTGCGGACCGCCGCGCTGAACGTCTCGGCACCTCCGCCAGGCATCGTGTCGAGGCCGGCCTCCTTCAGCGCCGTCAGCACCTCGGCCCACGAGCGCTTCTCGATGCGCGCGATGTGCGCGATCTCGACCGCGGTGAGCGCCTTGATGTGCACGTGCGGGAAGTTCGCCTTCAACGCGCGGAACATCGTCGTGTAGTACTCGAGCCCGGCCTGCATATCGAGGCCGCCGACGATGTGAAACTCCTTCGTCAGCCCGTCGGCGGCGTGCGCCGCTTCGTCGAGTACCTGCGCCAGCGTGTAGCGGTATGCGCCGTCTTCCTTGGGCAGACGCGCGTAGCCGCAGAAGACGCAGGTCTTCCGCAGGACGCAGACGTTCGTCGGATTGATGTGCTGATTGGCGGCGAACGTGACGACGTCGCCGTGCTTGGCGCGATTGACGGCATCGGCGAGACGGCCGACGGTCACCAGATCGTTGGTCTCGAAGAGCAGTCGAGCGTCCGCGGCATCCAGTCGGATGCCGGACGCGACCTTCTCGGCGATCGGCAGCAGCGCAGGATCGGACGGGCGCAGCGCTCGGACGGCCGGAACGGGAATGGGCATACCCGAAAGCTATCGGGTTCGCTTCGGGGGGAAGAGGTACCGCCGGAGCGTCTGCCACAGGAAGCGGCCGTCGGGGCGTTCGTGGACCCGGCGGATTTCGGCGACCTTGGCTTCGTACAGCGCCGGGTGCACCAGATCGAGCGCCGACCGTTCGCGCGCCTTCAACGCGTCACGATCGATCCCCGTCGCGCCGCGACGGACATAGAGAAGAATGTTCTGCCGGTACCACCACTCGACGCCGGGATCCTGCCACACGGCAGCGCGCAGCACGTCGAACGGTTCGAACCCCGCGTCCGCAAACTTCGCCGCCCACCAACTGGGCCAGCGCTCGTTGACGTGCGAGACCCCGCCCTGATCGGGAATGGCGGCCCCGAACACCACGACATCGCTCAGTCGGGTCAGTCCGGCAACGAAGGCATCCGCGCGGCGCTCCGACACGTGCTCCGCGACCTCCACCGACATCGCCAGATCGTGTCGACCGACGTCTGGAATCTCGGCCTCGAAATCCACGGGGGTGAACGTGATCGCCGCGCTGCGGAGCTGCGCGCGATTCACCCACGGCCCATCAAGGCCGGTCAGCGTGCGCGCGCCAAGCGTCTCCGCTGCGGCCAGCCACGTGCCGATGCCGCAGCCGACATCCACCACGCTGGCGGGCCGATAGAAGTCCCAGAGGACGCCGAGCACGGCGCGAGCCGAGCGGGCCGAC
The DNA here is from genome assembly GCA_033763905.1 of Gemmatimonadaceae bacterium. Lineage (GTDB taxonomy): Bacteria > Gemmatimonadota > Gemmatimonadetes > Gemmatimonadales > Gemmatimonadaceae > JAJTHG01. The sequence continues at coordinate 61,853 of JANRJP010000037.1, read as the reverse complement.
GCGTCGCCCCACGCGTCGTAGATCGCAGACGAATACGGGGCCGCCTGGTTGGACGGCCCCGCCGGCGTCTCAGCCATTCCAGCGGCTGACGAGGATCGTGGCGTTGTGCCCGCCGAACCCCGAGCTGTTGCTGATGGCGGCCCGCATCGCGCGACGCTGCGGCGTCAACGGCGTGACGTTCAAGTCGCACTCGGGGTCCTGCTCGGTGCAATTGATCGTCGGCGGCACGATCTGGTCACGCAGCGCCAGCGTCGTCAGCGCGAACTCGATGCCGCCGGCCGCGCCCAAGGTGTGTCCGGTCGCCGACTTGGTCGAGCTGACGTTCATCGACTCGGCGTGCGCACCGAAGACGGCGCGGATGGCGCGGATCTCATTCGGGTCGTTGAGCGGCGTCGAGGTGCCGTGCGCGTTCACGTAGTCGACGTCCTCCGGGCGGAGTCCGGCGTCCTGAATCGCGCGCCGCATCGCCCGCTGCAGGCCTTCGTGGTTCTCGGGCTGTCCGGTGAGGTGGTAGGCGTCACCCGTCGCGCCGTAGCCCAGCACTTCGCCCAGAATCGTGGCCCCGCGCGCCTGCGCGTGCTCGAGCAGCTCGAGCACCGCCACCCCTGCCCCTTCGCCGAGGACGAAGCCATCGCGCCGCTTGTCGAACGGGCGCGACGCCGTGGCGTACTCGTCGTTGTTCTGCGAGAGCGCCTGCATATTCGCGAAGCCCGCCACCGACATCGTGCTGATCGCCGCTTCGGTGCCACCCGCGATCATCACGTCGGCGTCGCCGTACGCAATGGCACGGAACGCGTCGCCAATCGCGTGCGCACTCGACGCACAGGCCGACACGGTCGCGTAGTTGGGCCCCTTCGCGCCGAAACGCATCGAGACGACGCCTGCGGCGATGTCGGCGATGAACATCGGCACGAAGAACGCCGACACCTTGCCCGGCCCGAGGCTGCGGCAGGTGTCCTGATTGTCTTCGAAGGTCTGGATGCCGCCGATACCCGACCCGATGATGACGCCGCAGCGTTCGGCATCGTAGCCGGTGCCGTCGCCAAACCCGGCCATCTGCATCGCCTGCACCGAGGCCGCGAGCGCGAACTGGGTGAAGAGATCGGAGCGCTTGATCTCCTTGCGGTCCATATACAACGACGCGTCGAAGCCCTTGGCCTCACAGGCGAACTTCGTCTTGTGGGCGGACGGATCGAAGCGCGTGATCGGACCCGCCCCCGACGTGCCATCGAGAATGGCACGCCAGGTGCTGTCCACGTCATTTCCGACCGCAGTCACGAGGCCGAGGCCCGTGACTACGACGCGGCGCTTCACTTCGCGCTGACCTTCTGCTCGAGGTAGCCGATCGCATCACCGACGGTGCGGAGCTTCTCCGCATCTTCATCGGGGATGTCGATCTCGAACTCCTTCTCGAACTCCATCACGAGCTCGACAATGTCGAGCGAATCGGCGCCGAGGTCTTCGATGAAGCTCGCCTCGTTGGTGAGCTTCTCGCGCTCGACTCCGAGCTCCTTCTCGATGATGTCCTTCACCTTCTCGATATGCGCCATCTCGAACGTCCTCAGCCGAGGTCAGTGTTGCGTGTGAATCCCTTGCAGCCGCTCTCGAATTAGGGCGGCGGCCCTACAAAACCCCTACATCACCATCCCGCCGTCCACCACGAGCACCTGACCCGTAATGTACGTGGCAAGGTCGGAGCACAGGAAGGCGACCGCACCAGCGATATCCGCTGGGGTGCCGACGCGTTCCAGCGGAATCGCGGCGGCCATCGCCCCGCGGGCTTCGTCCGTCATCGCGGCGATCATATCCGTGCCGATCAAGCCCGGCGCGACGACGTTGCACAACACGTTGCGCGACGCGAGCTCCTTGGCCACCGACTTGGTGAGGCCGATCAGGCCCGCCTTGGACGCCGCGTAATTGGCCTGTCCCTTGTTGCCGGTGAGGCCGACGACTGACGCGATGTTGATCACGCGTCCCCATCGCCGCTTCATCATCCCGCGCGTGGCGGCCCGCATCGCGACGAAGGCCCCGCGGAGATTCGCGTCGATGACCTGATCCCAGTCATCATCCTTGATGCGCATCAGCAGGTTGTCCTTGGTCAGGCCGGCGTTGTTCACCAGGATGTCGAGCTGGCCAAAGGCCTTCTCGACGCCCTCGATCAACGCCACGACCTGCGCGGGATCGCCCACATCACAGGCGAAGCCGTGCGCGCCGTGCCCGATCTCGGCGGCGGCCTGTTCCGCCTTGGCCAGATCGCGACCGACGACGGCCACCCGTGCGCCGGCGGCGGCGAGCATCTCGGCGATGCCGCGACCGATCCCGCGCGTGGAACCCGTCACGAGCGCGGTGCGTCCCGTGAGATCAATGCCGATCATCCGTTCACCTGCGCAAGCAAGGAGTCCACCTCCGCCGGCGTGCCGCACGTGGCGGTCTTCACCGCCGGCGCAATCTTTCGGACCAACCCGGACAGCACGCTGCCGGTGCCGATCTCGACGAACAGCGCGTCGGGATGCATCGCGGCCAGCCGCGCCACCACATCGGTCCACCGCACCGGCATCATCAGCTGGCGCAGGAGCAGGTGCAGAATGCTCGGCTGCCAGCGGGTCGGCGTCGCGTTGACGTTCGACACCACGGGCACCCGCGCGTCCTGAATGGCGGCCGCCGCGAGGGCACTGCGCAGCCCGTCCAGGGCGGGCTCCATCAACGGCGAATGGAACGCGCCGCTCACATTGAGCTTGATCGCCCGCTTCGCGCCCGCGTCCTTGGCGAGCGTCATCGCCAGGTCAACGCCGGCCACTTCGCCCGAGATCACGATCTGGCCGGGCGAGTTGTAGTTCGCCGGCACCACCAATCCCGCGGCCGCCGTGGCCTTTTCGCAGATGACTTCGATCGGCTCGTGCAGGTCGCCGAGAATGGCGGCCATCGCGCCGGCGCGCGCGTTGCCCGCGTCGTACATCAACTCGCCGCGCCGACGCACGAGCGTGGCGGCGGCTTCGAGCCCGAGCGCGCCGGTCAGGTGGTAGGCTGTGAACTCGCCCAGCGAATGCCCGGCCGCCGCCTTCACGTGCGGCGCCACGGTCGGCCCGATCACCGACCAGACCGCCGCCGAATGCGTGAGCAAGGCCGGCTGCGCGTTCAGCGTCTTCGTCAGTTCCGCTTCCGGCCCCTCGAACATCAGCGCCGACAGGGCGAAGCCAAGCGTGGCATCGACGCGCTGCACCACGTCGGCGGCGGCGGGAAAGGCGGCAACGAGATCCTTCGCCATGCCGGGCTTCTGCGAGCCCTGGCCCGGACACAGAAGAACGATATCCACGAGCGATCAGAACTGGTGAATGGCGGACGACCAGGTGAACCCGGCCCCGAACGCCACGAGCATCACGCGCATTCCCGGCTGCACGCGACCGGAGGTAATCGCCTCATCGAGCGCGATCGGCACCGACGCCGCCGAGGTGTTGCCGTAGCGGTCGACATTCACGAACACCTTGTCCATCGACATCCCGCCGTGCTTGGCCGTGGCTTCGATGATCCGGAGGTTGGCCTGGTGCGGGATCAGCAGATCGATATCATCGGCCGTCATCCCGGCATCCGCCAGCGCACGATCCAGCGCCTCGTTCATCGAGCGCACCGCGTGCTTGAACGTCTCGCGTCCCGCCATCGTGACGAGATGGGAGCCGTCGGCCAGCATCTCGGCGGTCATCGGCTCGGCAGAGCCGCCGCGGGGGCGATACAGCAGCGGCGCCAGATTGCCGTCGCTCCGCATAAAGCGCGACAGCACCCCACGCGTCCCGTCGGACTTGCGCACCACCGCCGCCCCGGCGCCATCGCCGAACAGGACGCAGGTGTTGCGGTCCTTCCAGTTGATGATGCCCGAGAGCTTCTCGGCGCCGATCACCAGCACCGTCTCGGCGCTGCCCGCCGCAATGAAGCCTTCGGCCACGCTCATCCCGTACACGAAGCTCGTGCACGCGGCATTGAGATCGAACGCCGCGGCATTCACTGCGCCGAGTTGCGCCTGCATCTCCGCGCCCGCCGCGGGCAGCAACTTGTCGGGGGAGCAGGTGCCGAAGACGATGAGGTCGACCTGCTCGGCGCTGACGCCGGCGCGGGCCAGCGCCTGACGCGACGCGTCGGCCGCCAGCGACACGCAGGTCTCGCCATCACGCGAGATGTAGCGTTGGCGGATGCCGGTGCGTTCGCGAATCCACTCGTCGTTGGTGTCGATGCCGATCGCCGCGAAGTCGTGATTCGACATCGCGTAGGCGGGGACCGCGCGACCGGTCCCCGTGATCATCGCGTAGGGGCGCGTCACGACGTCGCGGCGGCCGCGGCGGCCGCGGCGTCGAGCCGGCGGCCGATGTGCTCGTCCATTCGCGTCTCGACCGCGCGGACCGCGACGCCGATCGCATTCTTGAGCGCGCGGGCCGACGAGCTGCCGTGGGCAATGATGCTGACGCCGCGGACGCCGAGCAGCGGCGCACCGCCGTGGACATTCGGATCGAGCTCGGCGAAGGCCTGGCCGATCACTTCCTTCGGCACGCCCTGCTTCGCGACCAGACCGCCCAGGAACGGCACGACGGCTTCGTAGAACTTGAGCACGACGTTGCCGGTGAATCCGTCGCAGACCACGACGTCGATCGGGCCGTGGGCGGAAATCCCCTTGGGAATGTCACGCCCTTCCACGTTGCCGATGAAGTTGAGCCCGCTGGCCTTGAGGAGCTGGTGCGCTTCCTTCACCGCGAGGTTGCCCTTCTCCTCTTCTTCGCCGACCGAGACCAGACCGACCGCCGGATTGGCGCGGCCGAGAATGTCTTCGGCATAGACGGCACCCAAGCGCGCGAACTGCACGAGCTCCTCCGGGCTGCAGTCCATATTCGCACCGGAGTCGAGGACGACCACGGGGCGTGTCGCGGTGGGAAAGATCGTCGAAATCGCGGGACGCTTGAGCCCCGCGTGCAGCTTGAGCACGAAGGCCGACGCGGCCATCTGTGCGCCCGTGTTGCCCGCCGAGACAAAGGCGTCCGACTTGCCTTCGGCTTGGAGACGAATCCCGACGACCATCGAACTCTGCGGCTTGCCGCGGAGGGCGACGGACGGCTTGTCGGTCATTTCGATGACGTCGGGCGCCTCGACGATCTCGATCCGATGCCGATGCGGCGCTGCCGCGGCGTGCTCCCCAGCAATCAGCTGGTCGAGCAGCTCGGTGATGCGCGCCGTCGGACCCACCAGTTGGATGTGGTGGGCCGGATCGAGCGTTGGAAGTGCGAGGAGCGCGCCGGCGATCGGGGCGATGGGTGCGTGGTCGCCCCCCATCGCGTCGAGCGCGATGCGCGCCAACTCAGGCGTCCCGGCCGGCCGTGCGCTGCGTACCCGCGTAGTAGCCGCACTCGGCGCACACGCGGTGCGGGCGCTTCATCGCGCCGCAACGGGGGCACGTCTGAATGACGATCGCGGGAGCCTTCTTGTGGGTGTTGCGCAGACGCTTGCGCTGCTTCGAGGTGCGGCGCTTCGGGACGGCCATCGGAGTCTCTGGAAAACGGCGTGAAGTCGGTCAGGAACGGTCGGTCGTCAGCTTGGACAACGCTGCCCACCGCGGATCGGGCGCCTTCTGGCACGAACACGGACCTGCATTGAGATCCGCCCCGCACGTCGAACACAGCCCCTTGCAATCCTCGCGGCACAGCGCGTACGCCGGCGCCGCCAGGAGCCACTGTTCCCGTACCGCCGGGCGCAGATCGAGCGAGCCGCTCTGCGCGTCCAACGGATACACATCGGGATCGTCCGCACCTTCGGTGCCCGCTTCCGCGAACACCAAATGCACGTCGTCAGTCACTGGGACCCGCGCATCGGCCAGACAGCGCCGACACTCCGCGGTTGCCTCACCCGTGAGCTGGCCGCTGAAATACAGCGTCCCCTGCCCAGCGGGTGATAGCCGGCCGGTCACGTGCACCGACTCGGCAGGACGAGTGTCACCGTCTATCCAGACGGCGTCATCTCGCTCCAGCGTCCCATCGACCGGCACCGCCTTCGAGGCGGCCGTCCGGATGTCGAACAGCAGCATAACCCCGAATTCTACCGGCCTCGGGGCCGCGTATCAAGTCTCGGTGGGACGCTGACTTAGGGCCTGTCACCCACGCCGCACGGACTCAGGTCAGCGACCAGATCAGCACGACGCCGCACGAGTTGCCCGGCCGGATGAATTCCGAGGGGGCGCCCGCCGTCACGGAGTGCACTTCCACCGCCGCCACGGTGGTCGGACTGACGTCGTCGACCACCCCGGACGTGCTCAGGACGTTGCCGTCCAGAAACACGTGAGGGAGACACCAGCGGCTGCGCCCTGAGCCTCCGCGGAGCTCGACGTAGCGGCGGGAGCCGCTCTGGACCCGGATGCGGGAGGACACCCGGAGCCAGTCGCTCACGGCCTGCTCGGACCGCCGCGCATTGTCGTCCCGGGAGATGTAGGTCGCCGCGGGATACCGCTGCGATCGGCGACGTTCCTCGAATCCTCGGAGCATCACCGGGACGTCCGACATCGGCACTAGCCCTCGGCGGCCGGCGACATTCACCGTATCGAGCAGCTGCGCACCGGTCACGCGCGGCAACTCGAACACGTTAGTGATGGTGTCGGCGCGGCTGACGGTGACCGGGGAGGTCATCGGCAAATGCCCCACCTTTTGCACCCGAAGCAGCCGCGGACCCTCCGGTACGTCTCGGAGCACGACGACGCCGCGCGAATTGGTCGTGCCGCGGATCGATGTGCCCACCACGCTTACCTGCGCCTCGGCCACGACGCCCCCTGCCCCGTCGACCACCATCGCGGTCAAGGCCACCGCGGCCGATCCCGACCCCTGCTCCGTGACGCGGAAGGCGTCCGGCGTATCGCCACGGCTCGTGGCTACGATCGCGCCGCAGGTGGCCACGATGGGTGCGAAGTGCGGCGGCAGCGGCCGCCCGGCGAACCAGATCTCCACCGACGACAGCATCCCCGCGGTGAGGGCATCCAGCCATCCCGACGTCGCGCTCTCGCCGGCGGCGCGCGCATCCGCCGCGGGCTCGAGGACGACGTCATCCACCACCAGCGCGGGGCGGCACCAGCCGCCGTCAGCCTGCGGGAACGCGAGCGATGGTCCCCCGGGGTGATCCTCGAGCAGCCGGATCCCGTCGAGGCCGCGCAGCACCGTCCCGAGTGGACTCGTCGGACGACGGGTCAGCGCGCTGGGCGAGAGGCTGGGTTGTTCGCGGTACCGGCCGGACGCGCGGCGGCGCTCGGGCGTGCTGTCCACGCCCTCCGCCGCTGGGCCGACCACCGGCGACGCGGCGGTCACCGTGACGGCGACGCGCGCCGTATCATCCGGCCTCAGCGCGTATCGAACAAACAGCGGCGGCGCGCCCGATGGCCGCAGCCGAACGACCCCGCTGCCGGCCGGCACACTGATCCGGGCAATGCCGTCGGCGCCACTGCGCGCTCGTCCCGGTGCGCCCAGGACCACTGCTTCGACGTCAGGCACGGGCGCGCCGCTGGCCGCCGAAATCGACACGGCCACGACCGCACGTTGCGCCGCGAGTGATGGCGCGGCCGTCCCCAACGCGATGACAGCCGCCGCCCCCAAACGGAGACGGCGGCCGAGTGCGTCAGCCGAGGAACTGCGTCTCGGCGAAGAAGAACCGGGTCTCGCGTGCGGCGTTCTCGTCGGAATCGGATGCGTGAATGGCATTCTTCCCCTTGGACTCCGCATAAAGCTTGCGAATGGTGCCCGGCGCCGCCTCCGCGGGATCGGTCGCACCAATGACGGTGCGGAGCGTCGCCACCGCGTCAGCGCGCTTGAGCACCAGCGGGACGCACGGCCCCGAGGTCATGAACTCGACGAGCTCGCCATAGAACGGACGAGCCGCGTGCACTTCGTAGAACGCCCCCGCCTCAGCCTTCGTCAGGTGCTTGACCTGTGCCGCGAGGACCTTGAAGCCTTCCTTCTCGAGATGCGCGATGATGAGCCCCGCCTTGCCAGCGGCATAGGCGTCAGGCTTGACGATTGCGAGGGTCAGATTGCCGGCCATTGTTGGTTCTCTTGTGAGATGTCGTGTGTTGTTCTTCGTGCTCTTCGTGCCATCGTGGTAAAGGCCTTTCACCACCAAGGCACGAAGGGCACGAAGGAGGCTTACGCGAGGCGTGCCTTGATCAGGTCCACGAAGTCCTTCGGACGGGCCGCGACGCCCATCCCCGCGGCCTTGAAGGCCTCGATCTTCTCGGCGGCCGTGCCGCTGGAGCCCGAGATGATCGCGCCCGCGTGTCCCATCCGGCGGCCCGGGGGCGCCGTCTGGCCCGCGATGAAGCCGACGACCGGCTTCTTCATTTCGCGCTTGATGAACTCGGCGGCTTCCTGCTCATCCGTCCCGCCGATCTCACCCATCATGCACACGGCCTTGGTCTTCGGATCCTTCTCGAACGCCTCGAGGGCGTCGATGAAGCTGGTGCCGTTGATCGGGTCACCACCGATGCCGACGCAGGTGGTCTGGCCGATGCCAGCGCGCGTGAGCTGGTAGACGATCTCGTACGTCAGCGTGCCGGAGCGGCTGACGATGCCCACCGGTCCCGGCGTGCAAATGCGACCCGGGATGATGCCGACCTTCGACTCGCCCGGCGTGATGAGCCCCGGGCAATTCGGCCCGAGCAGGCGCGCGCCCTTCTCGATGACGAACGGACGCACGACGGTCATATCGAGCACCGGCACGCCTTCGGTGATGCAGACGATGAGCTGCACGCCAGCGGCGGCGGCTTCCATAATGGCGTCGGCTGCGCCCATCGGCGGCACGTAGATGACGCTCGCGTTGGCGCCCGTCGCCTGCACCGCCTGCTCGACGGTGTCAAAGACGGGGACCTTGTCCTCGAACTTCATCCCGCCCTTGCCGGGCGTGACGCCGCCGACGACCTGCGTGCCGTACTCCATCATCTGCTTGGCGTGGAACGAGCCGTCGCGGCCCGTGATGCCCTGCACGATGAGCTTGGTGTTCTTGTCGATGAAGACGGCCATCTTACTTGCCCCCCTTGGCGAGCTCGACAGCGCGCTGCACTGCTTCGTCCATATCGCTCGACGCCGAGAAGCCGTTCTCCTGCAGGATCTTCACCGCGATCTCCTCATTGGTGCCCGTCAGTCGGATGACGATCGGCACCTTGAGCGGGTTCGCCTTCGTCGCCGTCACGATGCCGTTCGCGACGTCATCGGTGCGCGTGATCCCGCCGAAAATGTTGAACAGAATGGCCTTCACGTTCGGATCGGCCGTGATGATGCGCAGCGCGTTGACGACCTTCTCCGGATTCGACGAGCCGCCGATATCGAGGAAGTTCGCGGGCTCGCCGCCGTAGTACTTCACGAGGTCCATCGTGGCCATCGCCAGGCCGGCGCCGTTGACGACGCAGCCGACGTTGCCGTCGAGCTTGATGAACGTGAGGTTTGCCTTGCGCGCCTCGACTTCGCTCGGCGCTTCCGACGACTCGTCGCGCAGCGCGGCAATGGCCGGCTTGCGGTCGAGCTCGTTGTCGTCGATCACCATCTTGGCGTCGACCGCGATCACCTCGCCCGTCGGCGTCACCACCAGCGGGTTGATCTCGGCCAGCGAGCAGCCAGCGTCGACGAACGCCTGATACAACTGGCGCATGATGTTCGCCGCGGCCTTCGCCTGCTTCACGTCCTTGTACAGGAAGAAGCCGAGCTGCATCGCCTCGTACGGCCGCAGGCCGTAGCGCGCGTCCACCGGGTGATACTTGATCTTCTCGGGCGTCGTGGCCGCGACTTCTTCGATGTCGATGCCGCCCGCCGCGCTCACCATAAAGACCGCCTTTTTCGTGGCGCGATCCACGATGATGCCCACATAGGCCTCGGTGCCGATGTCGGCCGCTTCGGTCACGAGCACCTGCTCGACCGTCAGCCCCTTGATGTCCATCCCGAGAATGGCCGTCGCCTTCTCCTTGGCCACGTCGGGGGTCGGGCAGAACTTCACGCCGCCCGCCTTGCCGCGGCCACCCGCGTGCACCTGCGCCTTCACCATCACGGCCTTGCCGATCTTCGTCGCGATCGCGTGCGCCTCATCGGCGGTGCGGGCGACCTCACCCGGCGGAATCGGTACACCGTAGCGGCGAAGGATGTCCTTCGCCTGAAACTCGTGGATATTCACCAGTTCACTCCAGTAGCCGAGCGCGCACGCCCGGCGGGGTTCGAATGGCAAGCGCCCCGCGCCCTGCGGAGCACCGAAAGCTACCGGTCGCGCACAGGGTCCGGCACCCTGCCGAGCAAGCGACCGAACCGGTCGAGCAACCGACCGAACTCGGCGAAATCACCGCGTCGCAAGGCGTCGCGCATGCGGTCGTACACCGGGGCCAACCGATCCCGCGTCACGGCGTCCAGCGGCTGCTCGGCCGCCGCCGCCGTCTGCGGCGCGCCGATCGCCGCCAAGCTCCGCCCACTGCGCACCGCGCCGTCCGCCAGCGCGACGACGCCTTCCAAGGTCGGCACACCGGCCACCGGCCAGAGATACCTCGGCTGCACCAGCACCACGCCGCCGTCGGCGCGAGGGATCGTGCGCACCCGCCCCGAGACGCGACGCAGGTCGCGCTGCATCCCGCCGTCAGCCGTCGCGAGCTTCTCCAATGCCTGCCCCCACGGGAGGGCCGCCGCGGCAGGCACCCAGCGCGTGGTCGGCACTTCGCCGCCGCTGGCGGCGATCACACCGAGCAGCGCGTCGTTGTCTCCCACCACCGGAGTGGTCCACGTCGGCACGCCCGCCAGCCGATGCAGGGTTGGCCCACCGCCGGACAGCACGGTGTCGGCGCCGTCGGCGATCGGCACGCGTCGCGGCATCTTAGCCGGGGCATCCCGCGATCCGGCGAAGGCGAACGCTGCGGCTTGCGCGCGCGCGCCATCGACCGGCACCGGCAGCGCGACCGCGATCGACTCCGGCAGGCGATCGCGACCGATCACCAGCGGGGCCAGCGGCTGCAGCAACCCAAGCGCCAAGGGGTCCGGATCGGCGCGGGCCGCGATGCGCACGATCCCCGTCGTGGCGTGCACCAGCGCCGTGGCCGCGTGGCGGTAGTACGTCACATCGCCCTCGCGCACGGCCAATCGTCGGCTCAGCGGATACGTCGCGCTCGCGCTGTACAGGTCGAGTGCCCAGAGGAGCGAGTCGCCGCTGACGATCGGCGTCACGGTGGATCCCTGCAAGAATCCCGGCGCCAAGCGCTCGAGGCGCCGACGCACATCCCGCTCGGTCAGCACCACGGCGTCCGCGCCGGCCGCCTCCGCAACGAGCAGTCGCGGTTGTTGCAGCGCCCAGGCGTGGAGGAGCCGCGAGGCGCGGCCCGTGAACGCCGGCGCCGCGATGCGACCGGCTCCATCACCGAGCACGAGCGGTCCCGTCGCCCCGTCGTACACGTGTGCGGTCGCCACCGAGCGCTCGGCGAGCAGTGGCAGTCCCGTGCCGTCGGCATCCATCCGGGCATCGGCCGTGACGACGTCCCACGGGGCTCCGCGATCGGGCAATGCGGGGGCGAGCGCAAGCCGAACGCCCAAGGTACGGTCGGTGGTCCAGGCCGCATCGCCCACCACCCGCTCGCCAGGCCGGCTGCGCTCGAGCACCCGCTGCACGGCAGCGGGATCCCACGCCGAGGTGGCGTCCAGCGCGGCGGCGGTCGTCGCCGGACGCAGGCCGTCGTCGGTCATCCGGATCGCGTCCACGCCGTAGGCTCGCCGCGTGTAGCTCGCGCGCGTCGACGCGTACGCCGCGGCACGCGAGCCATCGGCATCGGGGTCGAGCAGTCGCTCGCCGGCGACCGGCAACACGCCACGCACCAGCAACGCGCCGGCCAAGACCAGACTGACGCTCGCGAACGCGGCGCGCAGCTGGCCCGACCAGCCGGCCCACGTCACCACCAGCGAGGCGGCCAGTGTCACGACGCTCAGCAGCAGGTTGGCCGGTACCAGAATGCGATGATCGGTGGCGGTGAACGCGCCGTCGACACCGCTCCCGACAATCGCGAGCGCGTACGCATCGAGCCGGAGTCCCCACGCGAGCAGCGCCAGCACGGCCGCGCCAAGGAGCGTGAGATGCCGCCGAACCCACCCACTCATCCGCAGGCGACCGGCCTGCCAGCGCAGCGCGGGCGTCAGCGCGTAGAGCACCACCACGGCGATCGCGACACCGGCCGCGACCAGCACCGCCCACTCGTACCACGCGCTTTCGAGCGGCAGTCGACGGACGAAGAACCCTAGGTCCCGTCCGAAGTAGGGGTCGGTTTCGTCGAAGGGGACGGCCCCGCCGAGCACGCGGGTCGCGCTCCCCGGGGCGAGCCACGCGAACGCCAGCCCGAGGAGGGTCGACAGGACGAACACCGCCACGTTCAGGGCGCGGGCGGGAACTTGTTCGCCGATATCGAGATTCCCGACGCGGCGCGGCAGGACGAGCAGCAGCACCGACTGTCGCACACCGAAGATGTTCGCCGCCGCGAACGTCGCGCCGATCAGAAAGGCGGCGCCGCGCGCGAGCATCTCGTCACGCCACTGCGCCCGCCACACCTCGGCCGCGCCGAGTGCGGCAAACCACTGCGCATCGGCCCACGCGGCAGACGCCGCACGCCCGAGCAGCAGCGTGACGGCGAGCATCGCGAGTCCGGCGAGCCAACTCTGCCGTCGGGTCACGCGGAGCCTAGCGCAGCCGGCGCGTCAGAGCGTGACGCCCTGCGCCCGCAACCACGTCTCCATTTCGTCGCGGATGACGGCAAGCCGTTCCGCACTGCGTGCTTCGTAACGGCACACGAGAATCGGCTGCGTGTTGGACGCCCGGATCAGTCCCCAGCCGTCACCGAAGAGCACGCGCACTCCGTCGACGTCGATACAGTCGTACTTCGCCTTGAAGTGCCGCACGGCATCGGCAACGATGCCGAACTTGCGGTCCTCGTCCACGTCCACGCGCAGTTCCGGCGTGCTGACGAACTTCGGGACATCGGCGAGCAGCGCCGCCACGGGTCGATTGGCATCGGCGACGATGCGCAACGCGCGCGCCGCGGCGTAGGGCGCATCGTCGTGGCCGTAGAACCCTTCGACGAAGAACATATGCCCGGACATCTCGCCGGCGATCGGCGCGTGGGTTTCCTTCATCTTGTCCTTGATGAGCGAGTGCCCGGTCTTCCACATCACCGGGACACCGCCCGCCGCCGACACCGCGTCCGACAGCGCCTGCGAGCACTTCACGTCGAAGATGATCGGCTGGCCCTGCCCCGTCCGCGCGAGCACGTCGCGCGCGTACAGGATCAGGATGTGATCCCCCCGGATGATGTTGCCCTCGGCATCGACCATCCCGATGCGGTCGGCGTCGCCGTCGAAGGCCACGCCGAGGTCCGCGCCCTGCGCGCGCACCGCGTGGATGAGATCCTCGAGGTTCTCGTCGACGGTGGGATCCGGGTGGTGATTCGGGAACGTGCCATCGCTGTCGCAGAACAGATACGTCGCCTGCGCCCCCAACCCGTCGAAGAGGGGCTTCGCCACGAGCGCGCCGACGCCGTTGCCCGCGTCGACCACCACCTTGAGCGGGCGCGAGAGGCGACCGGTGCGGGCGATGAGATCCGCGACGTAGCGATCGAGGATGGCCTCACTCCGCACGGTCCCCGGCACTGGCGCGACGAAGGCCGGGGCCTCGCTCCGGACGCGCAGATCCTGAATGCCCTCGCTGTGCAAGGAGCCGTGCCCGATGCACATCTTGAACCCGTTGAACTCCGGCGGATTGTGTGACCCGGTGATCTGGATGCCGGCCACCACGTCGAGATTGTGCAGCGTCCAGTACAGTGCGGGCGTCGGCACTTCGCCGACGTCGACGACCGAGAGCCCCGCGCGGGTGAGGGCCCCGACGAGGGCGTCGCGGAGCTTGACGCCGCTGGGCCGGTTGTCGCGGCCTACCGCGACAGTGCCCGCAATGCCTCGCGCGGCCAGCACGGCCGCGAATCCGCGGCCCACAGCCTCGGCGGCTTCGAGCGTGAGATCGGCATCCACCACGCCACGGATGTCGTACTGCCGGAAAATGCGCGGATCAATGGCCATCGCAGAACACCAGAAAGAAGGAAAGCGGTCAGCGGAGAGGGGCCGCGACGGCGCGCATCGCGTCGACCGACGGCGAGGGGGGGGGCGAATTGGGGAATGATGCGGCCGCACTCGCCCGAGCGGCACTGACCAACGGCGTCGGGTACACGCCGAACAGCAGGATCGTGATCACCGATCCCCCAATGACCAGACGCGTCAGCCAGCCAGCAGGCGCGGGATCCACCGCTTCCGGCCGGCGCGGGCGCATAAACATCACCATCACGACGTACAGGTAGAACGCCGCGCTTGCCACCGTCGCCACGACCAGAATGATTGCCAGCCCTGTCTGGGCCACCGGCGCCTGAATCGCCGCCTGCAATACGTACCACTTCGCAAAGAAGCCGATGCCTCCCGCGAGGGGAAAGCCGAGGAGCGCCAGCATATACACGGCCATCGCCATCGCGAGGCCTGGCCGCACCTGCCACAGGCCCTCGAGACGATGCGCGTGCATCACACCATCCTCGCCTTCACCGACCGCGCTCAGGACGGCGAACGCACCGATCGTCGCCAGCGCGTACGCCAGCAGATAGAACAGCACGGCCGCAGCGCCGGCAGCGGTCTGCGTTGTCACGGCGACGAGCAGGAACCCCGCGTGCGCAATACTGGAGTACGCCAGCATCCGCTTCACGTTGCGCTGCTGAATCGCGAACGTGTTGCCGGCGATCATCGTCAGGGCCGCCAGCCACCACAGCGCCTCGCGCCACACGCCGAGACCCGGGGTCACCGCTTCCAGTGCAAAGCGCACCAGCGCCGTGAACGCGCCCGCCTTCACCGCCGCCGCGAAGTACCCCGATACCGGCGTCGGTGCCCCATCGTAGACGTCTGGCGTCCACAGGTGGAACGGCACCGCGGCGACCTTGAAGGCGAACCCGACGAGCAAGAGCCCGAGGCCCGCGAGCGCCATCGTGCTGGGCGGTCCCGAGGCGGGACTCAGCGACGCGCCGATCAGGGTGAGCGACGTGCTACCGGTCGCGCCGTAGAGGAGCGCGATGCCGTAGAGCAAGAAGCCCGTCGAGAACGCCCCCAACAGGAAGTACTTGAGCGCCGCCTCGGCGCTGCGCGCGCTCCGACGGTCGATCCCCGCCAGGACGTAGGAGGCCACCGACATCAACTCGATCCCGAGGAACACGAGCGTCAGGTCACGGGCCGCGGCGAGCAGCATCATCCCGCCCGCGGCCAGGAGCACGAGCACGGCGGGTTCCCCGAACGCCCACCGACTCCGCGGGGCGTGGTCGCGCATCACCATCAGGGTGAGTGCGGTCGACGTCAGGATGACCAAGTCGATGGCCCAGCGAAACGGATCGGTCGCGAGCGGTCCGACGCCGCGACCGAGCGCGATGGTCGCACTGTAGAGCACCGCCGCGACCGCGACCCCGCACACGGCCAGGGCTCCGCCCAAAATGCGACTGCGCCGCCGATCGTCCTCGGGCCCCCAGACGGCATACAACAACAACACCATCGCCCCGCCCATCACCGTGAGATCCGGCAGCAGCGCGAGCGTCAGCGCGAGAGATTCAGAAGCGTTGGACATCGACAGAGGAGACTATCGCGTAAGCGTTGGCGCGGTGGCAGGGCCCCCGCGCGCCGACAAGACCAGGAAATGCACCGCGGCCGGCTCGAGCCGGCGCAGGATGGGCGCAGGATGCACCCCGATCCACAACAACAGCACCGCGAGCGAGCCCAGCACGCTGAGCTCGCGCCGACTGAGATCGGGCATCCCGGACCAGCTCGGGTTGCCGAGCGGGTTGAAGATCACCCGCTGCAGGGCCCAGAGCACGTACACCGCGGCCAGGACGAGTCCACCGCTGGCCGCGATGGTCAGCCAGGGCGCGGCGCGCCAGGTACCGAACAGCACCAGAAACTCCGACACGAATCCTGCCGTGCCGGGCAGACCGAGGCTCGCCAATGCCGAGAGGGCCAGCGCGGCCGACAAGAGCGGCGCCACGCGGGCCAAGCCCCCCAGCGCATCGAGCTGTCGCGTGCCGGTGCGCTGCTTCACCACGCCCACGCACACGAACAGCGCCGCCGCCGACAGCCCGTGGGCCAGCATCATCAGCATCGCGCCCTCGACGCTCTGGAGCGACTGCGCAAAAATGCCGAGCACGACGAAGCCCATATGGCTGACCGACGAGTAGGCCACGAGCCGCTTGAGATCGCGCTGGGCCAGCGCGAGCAGCGACCCGTAGAGAATGCCGACGACCGCCAGCACCAGAATCACCATCCGCGTGTACGGCTCGAGCGCCGCCGCCGGAAACAGCGGGACGGCGAATCGCATGACGCCGTAGGCGCCCACCTTGAGCATCACGCCGGCCAGCAACACCGACGCACCGGTCGGCGCCTCGGTGTGTGCATCGGCGAGCCAGGTGTGCAACGGCGCCAGAGGAATCTTGACCGCGAAGGCAAGGAAGAACGCACCGAACAGCCAGCGCGCGGTCGTCGCATCGAGCGGCGGCGCGTCGAGCAGCAGATCGAAGGCGAAGCTCTGTGTCCCGCTCTCTCGCCACAGGACGATGATGGCCACGAGCATCAGCAGCGAGCCGAAGATCGTGAACAACACGAACTTGAGCGCGGCCTCGAGCCGCCGCGTCCCGCCCCAGATGCCGATGATCAGGTACATCGGCACCAGCATCACTTCCCACGCGACGTAAAACAGCAGCACATCGGTTGCGACGAAGGCGCCGACCAGCCCGCTCGCCAAGAGACAGGTCAGCGCGTAGTACGACTTGGTGCGCGTGCGCACTTCGTCCCAGGCGCCGAACACCGACACCGGCATCAGCACCAGCGTCAGGAGCACCAACGTCAGCGATAGGCCGTCCATCCCCACCGTGAATCGCGCGCCGAAATCGGGCAGCCACGGCGCATCGGCGACGAACTGCCAGCCCGGGAGCGAGGCGTCGAACGCGGGCCAGAGCCCAAGCCCGAGACCCATCCACGCCGTGAGCGTCCACGCCGCGATGCGCCGCGGACGCGCGGCCCCGCGGGCCCGCACCGGATCGGGGTCGTCGAGCGCATCGGCACCGTGCGGCGTGGCCAGCCAGATGGCGGCCGCTCCGCCCAACGGCAGGAGCAGGAGCAGCGGCAGGATCCACTGCCCGTAGCCGATGGCCTCAAGCGCGGCGCGCACGCGATCAGGGCGTGCGCGAGGTTGCGTCAGCCGCCACCGGCGCCGGCGACGCCGGCGCCGCGACCCCTTCCACGCGGGCGACGAGCCGACGCGCGGAGGGCTCGATCTGCCGAAGCAGGCGTCCAGGCGCGATCCCCATCCACAGAATCACCACCGCAAAGGTCGCCATCACGACCTGCTCACGGCGATTCAAATCGCGCAGCGACCGGTTGGCCTCGTGCACCAGCGGCTGGAACAGCACCCGCTGCACCGCCCACAGGAAGTACACCGCCGCGAGAATCACGCCGATGCCCGCGAGGAACGTGGCCACGGGATACGCGCGGTATGCGCCCAGCAGCACCAGGAACTCGCCAACGAACCCGTTGGTGCCCGGCAGGCCGATGCTGGCCAGCGTCACCAAGGTGAGCATCACCGCAAAGAGCGGCACCACGCGCGCGAGACCGCCGAAGTTCGCAATCATCCCGGTGCCGCGCTGCTCGTGCAGAATGCCGAGCAGCAGGAAAAGCGCCGCATTCGTGATGCCGCTCGACACCATCACCAGCACGGCCCCCTGCACACTCTCGACCGAGCCGGCGAAGAGCCCGACCAGCACGAAGCCGGCGTGGGAAATCGCCGCGTAGGACACCAGACGCTTGAAGTCCGGCTGCACCAACGCCACCAGCGCCCCGTAGATGATGCCAATGACGCCCAGGCCGATGATCAGCCCCTGCACCGTGTCGTGCGACGCGGCCAGCGGAAACAGTGGCATCGCGAAGCGGAACATCCCGTAGGCCCCGACCTTGATGCCCAGGGCGATCGCTGCCGTTGTGGGCGCTTCGTGTTGCGCATCGGGGAGCCAGGTGTGGAAGGGCCACATCGCCGACTTCACCGCAAACGCCAGGAAGAACGCCCCGAACATCCACAGCTGCGCCGTCTGCCCGAGGCCCGCGCCGCCGACGAGGGCGTCGAGCGCGAAGGAGCCGGCCCCCGACTGCTTCCACAGTGCGCCGATCGCGACCAGCATCAGCAGCGACGAGCCCATCGTCAGCACGAAGAAGCGGAAGCTCGACCCCACCCGCTCGCGGCCACCCCAGACGCCGATCACGAAGTACAGCGGGATCAACACCACTTCCCACATCACGTAGAACAGCAGCAGGTCGATGGCAGCGAACACGCCGACGCAACCGGCGGTGAAGACGAGCAACAGGACGTAGTACGACCGCAACTTTGCCTTCACCGCGTTCCAACTACCGACGACGCTCAGGAACATCAGCCACGCGGTCAGCAGAATCATCAAGCCGCTCACCGGGTCAACGCCGAGGAGGATCCGCGCCCCCCACTCGCTGATCCACGGCAGATTCACCACCGCCTGCCACGTCGCGCCTGCCGCATCAAGCGTGAACCACAGCACCGAGGCCAAGACGGCTTCGATGCCGAGCGTCACGGCGGTCAGCACGTGAATTTCGCGCCAGCGCGCCGCCACCAGCTCCTGTCCCGGCGCCGCCACACGCCCGACGGTCAGGATGGCGAGGGCGCCGAGCAGCGGGACGAACACCAGGGCTGGCAGCAGCCAGCTGTCGGCCGTCATCGGCGTCATCGGGTGCCTCCGACCAGCATCAGGCCAAGCAAGGCCAATACGGCGATCGCGATCACCCAGACGTAGCTGCCCACCAGACCGCTTTGGAGTCGTGCGCCTGCCCAGGCAATGCCGCGCGTGAGATAGCCCGGACCGCGGACGAAGACGCCATCCAGCAACCCGACGTCGATCCCGCGCCACAGGACCAGGCGCGACATCTTCACAATCGGCTGCACGATGACGCGCTGAATCGCCTCGTCGACGAAGAACTTGTTGGCCAGCACATACTCGATGCCTGACGTCGGCTGCGCGGCATCAATGGCGGGCACTGCCGCAGGACGACAGCGCCAGATCGCGAGCCCGATCCCGAGCACGGCCACGGCCACCGCCGCGCCAATCAGCCCCTGCTCGGTGCCGTGCGACAGCGCCGCGCTGCCGGCGGACAGAAGGCCCGCCCCGCGGGAGACGACCGGCTCCAGCCAGTGCTCGAGCACCGCGACCGGTCCCATCGGCAGCAGTGCGGGCAGGTTCAGCCACCCACCAACCACCGTGAGCACGCCCAGCACCACCAGCGGCGCGCGCATCACCCACGGCGAGTCGTGCACGTGCGCGCTGGCCGCTCCGGGAACCCGGGAGGGACCGTGGAAGGCGTACAGCATCATCCGCGTCATATAGACGGCCGTCAGGAGCGCCGTCACCAGCAACACGCCGTAGGCAACCCACAGGATGAATGCTCCCGAGATCCCCAGCCACGAGGCACTCGCCAACGCAGACCCTGACGCCTGACGGAAGACGGTCGCCAGAATCTCGTCCTTCGAAAAGAATCCGCTCAGGACGGGGATGCCGGCAATCGCAAGCGTCGCGGCCCACATCAGGCCGAACGTCCACGGCATCTGTCGACGCAAACCGCCCATCAGCCGCAGATCCTGCGCGTCGCTGGTCGTGTCGTGCACTTCGTGATACGCGTGATGGAGGGCGTGAATCACCGCGCCGGCGCCGAGGAACAACAGCGCCTTGAAGAAGGCGTGGGTCACCAGATGGAAGACCCCCGCGACGTAGGCCCCAGATCCCACCGCGACGAACATCATCCCGAGCTGGCTGACCGTGGAGTACGCCAACACCTTCTTGATGTCCCACTGCTTGAGGCCGATCACGGCGGCGAAGATCGCCGTGATTGCGCCGACGATCACCACGGTCAAGGACGCCGCGGGTGCCAAGGCGAACAGATCGGCCGAGCGCGCCACGAGATACACGCCGCCGGTCACCATCGTCGCGGCGTGGATCAGGGCCGATACGGGCGTCGGGCCCGCCATCGCATCGGGGAGCCAGATGTACAACGGCATCTGCGCCGACTTGCCCGCCGCGCCGAGGAACAGGAACAGACAAATTGCGGTCACGAGGCCGCCGCCCGCCGCCAGCTCCGTCGAACGTGCCGCCACGTCCCGGAAGTCCAGCGACCCGAGATTGGCCCACAGCAGGAACATCGCGATCAGGAAGCCGAAGTCCCCGACGCGGTTGACGATGAACGCCTTCTTGCCGGCATCGGCGTTGCGGGTCTCGCTGAACCAGAAACCGATCAGCAGGTACGAGGCGAGTCCCACGCCTTCCCAGCCGACGAAGATCACCGCGTAGCTCGCGCCAAGCACCAGCGTGAGCATGAAGAACACGAACAGATTCAGGTACGCGAAGTACCGCGGATAGCCAGGGTCCTCGGCCATATAGCCGACCGAGAACAGGTGAATCAGGGCCCCGATGCCGGTCACGATCAGCGCCATCACCATCGACAGGCGATCGACCTGAAAGGCCCAGTCGACGCGCAGGTCACCCGACGGCAGCCAGCTGCCGTAGGTCTGCACGAACGGGCCCGCGTCGCTCGGGGCGGCCACCAGCGCGGCGAACACCGCGAGGGCAACGCCGAACGCCGCGAGGACCGTGCCGACGCCCACTGCACTGACCAGCGTGAACTGCGGATGCCGCGCGTGGGCGTCGGTGACGCGAGCCGGATGCGTGGACACGCGCTCGCGCATCGCGCCCCGAATCGACAACCAGCCGTTGATGAGGAAGCCGAGGAACGGCAGCGTCGGCAACAGCCACACCAACTCGGCGGCGCTGCCTTGCAGCGGATGCGTCATCGCTTCAGCCCCCCAACAGGCGGATGTCCGCCAGGTCGGCAGACTTGAAGTGACGGAACGCGGCGATGATGATCGCCAGTCCCACGGCGGCTTCGGCGGCCGCGACGGTCATCACGAAGATCACGAACACCTGCCCGTCCACCCCGTGCACGCGCGACAGGGCCACGAAGCTCAGATTGACCGCGTTGAGCATCAACTCGACGCACATAAAGAGCATCAGGGCGTTGCGTCGGATCAGAACGCCACCCACCCCGATCGCGAAGAGCACGGCACTGAGGAAGAGGGATTCGGTAATCACGCCGATCCCTCCCGCTTCGCCAGCGTCACCGCGCCGATGATCGCCACGAGCAGCAGCACGCTCGTGATTTCGAAGGCCACGAGATGGTCGCGGAAGAGCGACGATGCGACCTCGGTCACGGCATTCCCACCGTTCGGCCGCAACGCCGGCACCGGCGGCAGCGCCACCCGCGTCGCAATGAAGATCTCGGCGGCCATCAGAATGCCGACGATCACCGCCCCAGCGCGCACGCCCGGACTCCGCAGATCGACCTTCAGGTCGTCGGCGCTGAGGTTGAGCAGCATCACGACGAACAGAAAGACCACCATGATCGCGCCCGCATACACGAGTACCTGCACCGCACCGACGAACGGGGCGTCGAGCATCACGTACAGCCCGGACAGGCAGAACATCGTGTTGACGAGCCACAAGGCGGCGGCCACCGGGCTCTTGCGCGTCACGAACAACAGGGCCGAAACCACCGCCAGGAGGCCGAAGAGCCAGAACTGCACCTGGGTCGCCATCGGGATCGCCATCACTCCCCCGCCGGATCCGAAGGATCCCACAGCGTGCTCACCTGATGCTTCTGCGACGTGAGGCGCGCGAGGTCATAGACGAAGCGGTCGCGCGAGTACTCGGCGTTCTCGAAATGGCGTCCGACGTGAATCGCCTCTTCCGGGCACACTTCCTGACAGTAGCCGCAAAAGATGCAGCGGAACTCGTCGATCTCGAAGACCAGCGGGTACCGGTTGCCCTTCTCGTCCTCACCGGGCACCAGCTTGATGCAGTTGGCGGGGCACACCGTCGGGCAGAGCCCGCACGCCACACACTTGGCCTTGCCGTCCTCGGTCGTGAGCATCCGGTGCGTGCCACGCCAGCGCGGCGCGATCGGCCACTGCTGTTCCGGATACTGCACGGTCACCTTGTGCGGGTCGACCAAGTGCTTGAACGTCGTCGCGAGCCCCGAGAGCGTCGAGCGGAGATAACTCGACTGCTCGGTGGGACGCGCCATCACTTTCACGCCGATCGCCATATCAGTTGCTCCCCGCCGCCACGGATGCCGTCCCGGCCCGTGCCGTGCGCGCGGCAATAGCAGCTCGACGCTCGGCCACCTGCCGCAGTCGATCGAGCTCGTGAGTCTTGAGCCGGCTCGCCGCCGGGCTCACCAAGCGCCCGCGGTCAAACCAGAAGAGAATGCCCAGGACGCAGACGACATTCACGCCAAACAGCGTCGCGGTATAGGTCGTCCCGCGCCCGATGCCCGCCGCATCCAAGCCCAGCGTCGTGGCCGCGATCAGCACGATGTAACCGAGGATCATCGGCAGCATCACCCGCCATCCGAGCGCCATCAGCTGGTCGTAGCGGAAGCGCGGCAGCGTCCAGCGCACCCAGATGAAGAAGAACAGCCAGAAGATCGTCTTGAGATACATCACGGCGAACGTGGCGAGACTCTTGATCCACGAGGGGTTGGTGCTGTCCCAGGTCGTGAAGGGAATGTCCCAGCCACCGAGGAACAGCGTCGAGATCAGCGCCCCCGCCGTCATCATGTTCGCGTACTCGGCAATCATGAACATCGAGTACTTCATCGCGGAGTACTCGGTGTGATAGCCCGCGACCAGCTCGCTCTCGGCCTCCGGCAGATCGAACGGCAGGCGATTCGTCTCGGCGAAGGCACTCACGAGAAACGTGAGAAACGCGACCGAGAGCAGCGCCGCGTTCCACGCCGTCGCCTGCTGCTGCGCCACGATGTCGGCCAGCGCCACGTTGCCGACCAGCAAAAGCACCGGAATCGTGCTCATTCCCATCGCGATCTCGTAGCTCACCATCTGCGCGCTGGAGCGCAGTCCGCCCAGCAGCGCGTACTTGTTGTTGCTCGACCAGCCGGCCAAGGTGATGCCGTACACCCCGAGCGACGAGATCGCCAAGGTGAACAGAAAGCCCACCGGGAGGTCCGCCACTGCGAGTGATACCGTGCCCCAGGGCGTCGGCACCGGGGCGCCCCACGGAATCACGGCCCACGTGAGGAACGCCGGGATGAACGCCAGCGCCGGCGCGAGCACGAACATCCACGGATTGGCGGCGCCTGGGAGCGTTTCTTCCTTGAGCAGGTTCTTGATCCCGTCGGCAATCGGCTGCAGCAGGCCTTGCGGACCGGTGCGGTTGGGGCCGTGGCGATCCTGGATCCACGCCGAGATGCGTCGTTCGGCAAGCGTCGTGTACGCGACGGTCAGCAAGTAGACCACGAAGACGACCAGAATCTTCGCGATAGAAATCAGCACGAACGCGAGGCCGGTGGGTTCCATCAGCCCGTCACCCCAGCCGACTCCAGCACCGGCAAGCCGCGCAGGCCAAGCCGCGCGTAGGTGAGGCCCGCAAATCGCTCGTGGGATGCGGCCAGTGCGGCGAACACGTCGGCGGGGAGCATTGGCGCTGCACCTCGACCCATCGCTTCCGCGACGTCGCCAATGACGGACCAGCTCGGCCGCACATCGCCCGGCGGTGCCTTCGCCTGCAAAAAGCGCTGCACGCGGCCACGCAGATTCGTGAAGGTGCCTTCTTCTTCCGCCGTGGTCGCAATCGGCAGCGCGGCGGCGCAGCGCGCCGCCAGCGCGTCCGGCAAGTGCGAACCGATCACCACGATCGCGGCGGCCGCCTCGAGGGCCGCCGCGTGGCCTGCCACCGCGTCGGGGTCCGCGACGAGCACGACGTCCCCAGGCGCAATCGACGCCACGAGTGCATCGGTGCGCGTGAAACCCAGCAGCTCGGCCCCCTGCCCGTTCGGCGCGCGATCCGCACGGAGGGCGAGATCCGACACGCCCGGCAATGCCGCCTCGGGGCCCGTCGGCACCTGCACCCGACCGACACCGGTCGGCCCCATCACGCGCGTCAGCAGGAACAAGGCCTCGTTCGACATCGCCGGCGATGCAATCACGACGACCCGCTTGGCCTGCGCCAAGGTGTTCGCCGCGACTTCGATCGCCTGCTCCCACGTCGTCGTCGCGAGTCCGTTGCCACCCGTCCGCACCAAGGGCGACTGCAGCCGATCCGGACGATTAAACGCCCGATAGCTCTGCCGCCCGACCTCGCACGCGTAGTACTGATTCACCGCCGTGTTGGTCCGCGGCTTCACGCGCACGACGACGTTGTCGCGCGTCTCGAGTACGACGTTGCAGCCCTGCGAACAGCCGGTGCACACCGACGCCGAGCGGTCGAGTTCCCAGGCGCGGGCCTTGTTGAGGAAGTCCTTCGAGAGCAGCGCGCCCACCGGGCAGAGATCGACGACGTTGCCGGCCCAAACATTGGTGAGGTCGTGCCCTTCCGCCTTGCCGATGAACGCCCGATCGCCGCGCTCCGACACGTTCAAGACGGGGTCCTTCGCGACGTCCGACATAAAGCGCACGCAGCGCGTGCACAGAATGCAGCGGTTCGGCACGTACAGCACGTCACCGCCGAAGTCTTCCATCGGATTGAAGCGCTTCGGTTCGCGGTACCGCGAGTCGGCGCGCCCTTCCTGGAAGGTGTAGTCCTGCAGTTCGCACTCGCCCGCCTGATCGCAGATCGGGCAATCGAGCGGATGGTTGATCAGCAGGAACTCCAGCACGCCCGTGCGGGCCGCCTTGGCCTTGTCGTTGTGGACGTGCACGACCTGGCCGTCGGCGACCGACGTCGCGCAGGCGGGCGTGAGCTTGGGGAATTTCTCGACGTCCACCAGACACATCCGGCACACGCCCGCCACCGGGAGCCCCGGGTGGTAGCAGTAGTGCGGAATCAGCACCCCGGCCTGCTTGGCGGCCTCGAGAATGCTGATGCCCGGCTTCACGTCGACCTGCACGCCTTCGATCGTGACCTTCACCGTGCTCGGCGGCGGTGGCGGCGCACTGGGCGCCGTGCTGGCGGGTGCGGTCACGCGCCCCCCGCGGTCACGAGCTGCGCGGGCACGAAGGCCACGTGCTGCTTCTTGGAGATCTTGGCTTCGAACTCGGCGCGGAACTTCTTGAGCCCGCTCGCGACCGGCGTCGCGCACGAATCCGAGAGCACGCAAATCGTCTTGCCACTCATCTGTTCGCCAATCTCGAGCAAGGTGTCGAGATCCTCGTAGGTCCCCTCGCCCCGGACGATCCGGTCGAGAATGCGCGTCGTCCACGCCGTGCCTTCGCGGCACTGCGAGCACTGCGCGCAACTTTCGTGGGCATAGAACCGCGCCAGGCGCGCGATCTGCCGCGGCATATCGGCGGTGTCGTCGAACACGATCACGCCGCCGGACCCGAGCAGCGTGCCCGCCGCCGCCATGCCTTCGTAGTCCATAAAGACGCCGTCGCACTCATCGGCGGTGAGCATCGGCACCGACGAGCCGCCGGGGATGACCGCCTTGATCGAGCGGCCCGGGGGCGCACCACCGCACAGGTCCCAGAGGAATTCCTTGAAGGGGAATCCCAGCGTCACTTCGTAGTTGCCCGGACGAGCGACGTTGCCGCAGACGCTGAACAGCTTGGTGCCGGTGCTCTTCGGGTTGTCGGGCCGCCCGAAGGCCTTGTACCAGTCCGCGCCGCGCTTGACCACGTGCGCAGACGCCGTGAGCGTTTCGACGTTGTTGATCGTGGTCGGCTTGCCGAACAGGCCAGCCACCGCCGGGAACGGCGGCTTGATTCGCGGATTGCCGCGCTTCCCTTCGATCGAGTTCATCAGGGCGGTCTCTTCGCCACAGATGTACGCGCCGGCGCCCTTGTGCACGTGAATGTCCAGGCGCTTCCCCGTGCCCATCGCGTTGGCACCAAGGATGCCCGCCGCGTAGGCCTCAGCCACCGCCTGCGTCACGGCCTGCAGCGGCTCGGTGAACTCACCGCGGATGTAGATGTAGCCCGTCTCGGCGTAGATCGCGTGCATCCCCGTCGCCACGCCTTCCACCAGGGCGTGCGGCGTCCAGCGCATGATCTCGCGGTCCTTGAACGTGCCGGGTTCGGACTCGTCGCCGTTGCAGCAGAGATAGTGCGGCTTGCCGTCCGGCTTCATAAACGACCACTTGATGCCGGCCGGAAACCCGGCGCCGCCGCGGCCACGCAGGCCGGAGTCCTTGACGACGTTCTGCACGTCGACCGGGTCCATCGACAGCGCCTTCTCGAGCGCCTGGTAGCCGCCCCGCTTCTTCCAGCCGTCGAGCGTGCGCGCTTCGGGGTCGCCGAAGTGCTCGCTGAGCACCGGTGTCTCGCGCGGGTGTCGGGGATGTGGGTAGCCCATCAGTCGAGCTCCGCCAGAATATCGGGCACGGCGTCGGGGGTGACCGACTCCAGATACGCGCTGTTGATCATCACCGGGGTCGCGAAGCCGCAAGCGCCGAGGCATTCGACCTCGATCACCGTGAATCGCCCATCGTCACTGGTGACGCCGAGTTCCCCGCAGCCGGTGTGCCGCAGGAAGGCGTTCACGACGTCTTCCGCGCCGCAGAGGTTGCACGGCGTGGTAGTGCACACCTGTACGAAGTGCTTTCCCACCGGATGCTGGTGGTACATCGTGTAGAAGGTCAGCACGCCGCGCACGTGGGCCGGGCTCACCTGCAGCAGTGCGGCGACTTCCTCGACGGCGCCCTCGCTCACCCAGCCGCGCGCCTCCTGAATCATCCACAGCGCCGGTAGCAGCGCCGCCTGACGCGTCGGATACCGTCCGCAGATGCGCTCCAGCTCGACGAGCCGCTCCCCGGTGAAGACCGGTTCGTGCGGTGCGTCGTGCGCGTGGTCGTCTGGCGCCTTGACCAGCTTGGGGCCGGCACTGGGTCCGTAGGTCACCGGTCGATCTCTCCCATCACGATGTCGATGGACGCGTTGATGGCAATCACGTCCGACAGCAAATGTCCCTCGACCATCTTCGGGATGGCCGACAGGTTCACGAACGAGGGCGGACGGATGCGCCAGCGCACCGGCTTGGACGTTCCGTCGGAGACGAGGTAGTACCCCTTCTCGCCCTTGGGGCTTTCGACCGGGACGTAGCACTCGCCGATCGGCGGGCGCGGGCCTTCCATCACGAGCTTGAAGTGATGGATCATCGACTCCATCTCGCTCGTCGCCTTGTGCTTCGGCGGCAGGATGACGCGCGGATCGTTGATGTTCACCGGGCCATCCGGCAGGCGCGCGATCGCTTGCTCCAGAATGCGCACCGACTGGCGGAGCTCCTCCATCCGCACGAGATAGCGGTCGTACACGTCACCCGCCGTCCCGACGGGCACGTCGAAGTCGTAGGTCTCGTAGTCGAGGTACGGCACGTCCTTGCGCACGTCGTAGTCGACGCCGCTCGCGCGCAGCATCGGGCCGGAAAGGCCGTAGTTCAGCGCTTCCGGACCCGACATCGCGCCCAGACCCACCGTGCGGCCGACCCAGATGCCGTTCTTCGTGAGCATCTTGTCGACTTCATCGATCGTGCGCGGGAAGTTGCGGACGAAATTGCGGAGCCCGTCCACCCAACCATCGGGGACGTCGGCCGCCATCCCGCCCACGCGGGTCGCGCTGGTCGTGAGCCGCGCCCCCACCCAGCCCTCGAGCAGGTTGTACACGTTCTCGCGTTCCTGAAAGACCCACAGGAAGGGCGTGAACGCCCCGATGTCGATCGCGGTGGTGCCGACCCACACGAGGTGACTGATGATCCGCGACAGCTCCATCGCAATTACCCGCAGCACCGTGCACCGCGGCGTGATCTCGACGCCGAACAAGCGCTCGGCCGACAGCACGAACGCGACGTTGTTGCCGATCGAGTTGAGGTAGTCCTCGCGATCAGTCCACGGAATGATCTGGTTGTACTGGCGATACTCGCCGATCTTCTCGAAGCCGCAGTGCAGGTAGCCAATGTGCGGCACGCAACGGACGACGGTTTCGCCATCGAGCTCGAGCACCAGCCGCAGCACGCCGTGCGTCGCCGGGTGCTGCGGGCCGATGTTGATCAGCATATGCTCGCCGCCCAGATCGGGCTCGAGCGCCGGCGGTGCCGTGCCCAGCGGCACCAGATTGCCGGCGGCATCCGCGAGCAGGGGCACGCGCTGCGGCGTGCCGTCGGGCCCGAGCCCCGTGGTGCTGAGGGCGACTTCGATCGTGCGGGTGCTCATTCGCCCGTCTCCTCACCGGCGCGGAGGCGTGCCTGCACATCCTTCGGCAGGTCGCCAAAGGCCTCGGCCACCGACAACTCGTTCATCGAATAGTGGGCCTCCGGATTCGCCGAGAGCGCCTGCCGGAGCTGCTCGCTGCGCGAGAAGCGGCCGCGGAGCGGGAAGTCCTTCCGGAGCGGATGGCCTTCCTTGTACTGCTCCCACATCAGAATGCGACGGAGGTCGGCGTGTCCCTCAAACTCGATGCCGAACATGTCGTACACCTCCCGCTCGAGCCAATCGGCGCTCTGGTACACGCTCGTGATGCTCGGCACCCGCAGCGGCGCGTCCTTCGCGAGTTCGACCTTGATCCGGAGAAAGCGGCGATACGGCAACGAGCGCAGATGCCACACGACCTGCAGCGGCACGTCAGGATCGCGGTACTCGACGGCGGTCACGTCGACGAGGTAGTCGTACTGCTGCGTCGCGTCGGCGTGCAACCACGTGATGATGTCGCGGAGGCGGGTCACCGAGACATACACGGTGGTCTCGCCCCAGATGACGTCGTGCCGCTGAATGGCATCGCCGAAAGCACTGCGCAGCGCGGACACTGACGGGTGCTCGTCGCCCCCGCGATGCGCCACGCGCTTGGGCGTCACCGGCGCGGGTGTGCCCTCGGTCAACGCGCGGCCGGTGACCATCACCGGCATCTGCGGCGTGTCGTCGCGGCTCACGGGGCCGACCGGGTCTGATGCACCGAGTTGCCGAACGGCTCCGACAGCTCGTCGATGCGCTCCGGCGGAATGTAGAGGTGGCTCTTCGGATCGGGCGCGATTTCGAGTCGCGTTGGATCGTTCTTGAACTGCTCGCCGCGCACCTTCTGCTGCAGCATCATAATGCCGTACATCAGGGCTTCCGGCCGCGGCGGGCAGCCCGGCACGTACACGTCGACCGGAATGATGGTGTCGATGCCCTGCACCACCGAGTAGGTGTCGAACATTCCGCCGGACGACGCGCAGGCGCCCATCGAGATCACCCACTTGGGCTGCGGCATCTGCTGGTAGATGCGCCGCAGCACCGGCGCGAGTTTGAGCGGCACGCGACCCGCGCAGATCAGCACGTCGGCCTGGCGCGGGGTGAAGCCCATCTTCTCCATCCCGAAGCGCGCCAGGTCGTACTTGCTTGCCATCGTCGCCATGAACTCGATGCCGCAGCAGGCCGTCCCGAAGGGCATCGGCCAGAGCGAGTTCGCGCGCGACCAGTTGATGAGGAAATCGAGCCGGGTGGTGATCCACCCTTCGGAGCCCGGCGCGTCGATCGACACGGCCTTCGACTCGGGTTGTGTGCTCAGTCCCACTGCAGCGCCCCCTTCTTCCAGACGTAGGCTAACCCGACGACGAGAATCGCCATGAACACGAGCATCTCGCCCAGGCCGAAGAACGACACCATCCCCGCTGGGCACGCCCCATTCGCGAGCCTCGGCACGGCGCAGGACAGGTCGCGATACAGCACCCCCCACGGCACCATGAACACCGTCTCGATGTCGAAGACGATGAAGAGCATCGCGACGAGATAGAACTTCACCGAGAAGCGATCGCGTGCATCGCCGAGCGGCGCGATGCCGGACTCGTACGGCTGCAGCTTGGCGTCCGTCGGTCGGCGGACGGTGAGATAGTGCGACAGCCCGATGATGAGCGCGGCGTTCACGACGACGAACCCGAGCAGCATCAGAACCGGCAAGTACGCAGAAGCCATTGAGTTACGAGCTTGTGAAATCTTTCACGAGCGAGCTGGTCGGGTACGATACTCCCCGTGTAGGTAGGGTGTCAAATGCGAGTATCGGCTCCGTTTTCCCTCTGAGAGACCTACCCGATCGGGTAGTGAGGAAACCGGAACGGGTGGTCCTACCGCCAGCCGTTCCGATAAATCCCTGCCAATTGTACCACTTTGCGCAGGTCGACACCCCACCCGTTCGCCCAGT
Source organism: Gemmatimonadaceae bacterium (assembly GCA_033763905.1). Taxonomy (GTDB): domain Bacteria; phylum Gemmatimonadota; class Gemmatimonadetes; order Gemmatimonadales; family Gemmatimonadaceae; genus JAJTHG01. The sequence continues at coordinate 31,598 of JANRJP010000037.1, read as the reverse complement.
CCTTTGCCGACCGGCGGCCGCCGCGCGACTACCGGCGATACACCTTGTACCCGAACGCCGGCAGTGACACCGTGCCGTCGACGCGCAAGGTGTCGGTGGCGCCGCTGAAGATCTCGCGGAATGCGCCCGCGGCGGTCAGTCCCTTGTAGGCGACGGATACGGGCTTGGCCCCGAAGTTCGCGAAGACCACCACGTGGCTCGAGTCCGCCGACCGCAGGTACGCGACCGCCGACGAGCCACTGTCCGCCGCCAGCCACTGCTGACGCCCCCCGGCCGCGCCATTCGCCAACGCCGGGGCGTCGTGCTTGAGCGCCAGAAGCGCCGAATAGAATGGCGTCACGTTCGTCCCGGGCCACGGGATGGTGTCCTTGTCGAAGAACCGGAGCCGCTTCGACAGGCTCGCCTCCTGCCCCGAGTACACCATCGGCATCCCGCCTTCGAACGTGGCCGCCACGACGAAGCCCGCTTCCGACGCCTTGCCCATCCGCTCGAACTCGCTGCCGTTCCACGAGTTCTCGTCGTGGCTGGACGTGAAATACATCCGATACGCGTTCGCCGGCCATTCGGCGTGCTGCTTGTCGAGGTAGGCCTTCAGGTCAACGGCGCGCTTCTGCCCCTTGGCCATCCCGTTCAGCAGATGGTGCAGTTCCCATCCATAGGTCATATCGAACGCCGGGTGCAGCTTGGGGTCCTCCCACTCCGCCAGCAGAAACACGTCGGGCTTCATCGCGCGCAGGCTGTCCGACACCTGCGTCCAGAAGTCGTAGGGCACGAAGCCGGCGACGTCGCACCGGAACCCGTCCAGTTGGTACTCGCGGATCCACCACTGCATCGTGCGCAGCATCTCGGCGCGCATTTCGGCGTTGCCGTAGTTGAGGTCGGCGACGTCGCTCCAATCGGTTTCCTTGCCGTTGTTGTCCACCGCCATCGAGATCGAGCCGTCGGCGCGGCGGGTATACCAGTCGGGGTGCTCCTTCGTCCACGCGTGATCGAACGAGGTGTGATTCGCCACCCAGTCGAGAATCACCTTGAGCCCGAGGCCGTGGGCAGTGGTGATCAGGGACTTGAGGTCCTCGGCCGTCCCGAACTCGGGGTTGATCCCACGGTAGTCGCGGATCGAGTAGTAGGACCCGAGCGATCCCTTGCGGTTGAGCTCCCCGATCGGCTGCAGGGGCATCACCCACAAGATGTCCACCCCCATCTGACGCAGGCGGGGCAGCTCCCGCTCGAAGGCCTTGAAGGTCCCCTCCGGCGTGTACTGCCGGATGTTCACCTCGTAGATGTTCGCGCGGGTCGTCCACGCGGCGTGCTCGGGCGGCGGTCCCTTGGGCGCCTCCTCGGCCGGGGGCTTCGAGCAGGCGCTCGCGCCAAGGATGGTAGCCAGCAGCAGGGCGACAAGAGGGGACGGCGCGACGCGACGCATACAGGGCGGGTGGAGGATTCGGGGGAGGCAAACCGGAGCCACGGCGTACAGATTACCGCGACGCACAGCCGTTTGCCCCCCCGCCCCCACCTGTCGACCGATGTCCATTCTGAACGACCGCCTGATCACCGAGTACGCCACCAAGCACGGGATGATCGAGCCCTTCGAGAACAGCCAGGTGCGCGCCGGCGTGATCAGCTACGGGGTGAGCGCCTACGGTTACGACATGCGTGTCGCGCGGGAGTTCAAGATCTTCACCAACGCGCTGAGCAGCATCGTCGACCCGAAGGCGTTTGATCCCAAGTCGTTCGTGGAGTTCGAGGGCGACGTGTGCATCGTGCCGCCCAACTCCTTCGCGCTGGCCCGGTCGGTGGAGTACTTCCGGATTCCGCGCGACATCATGACGATCACCGTCGGCAAGTCGACCTACGCGCGCTGCGGCATCATTACCAACGTCACGCCCTTCGAGCCCGAATGGGAAGGCTACGTGACACTGGAGATTTCGAACACGACGCCGCTGCCGGCGAAGATCTACGCGAATGAAGGCATCGCGCAGGTGCTCTTCTTCAAGGGGATCGAGCCGCCCGAGGTCTCGTACCGCGACAAGAAGGGCAAGTATCAGGGCCAGGTTGGCGTGACGCTGCCGCGCCTATAGGGGAGTGGCGCGCCGCTCCATCCATTGGGCGATGGGCGGCACGGGATCGACGTGGCAGAATGAGGGACGTCGCGCCGTGACTACGTCGCCGCGTCCCCTCTGCCGACTGGTGTTCCCAATGCCTCAGAGCACCCCGATCGATCGCGCGATGCCGCGGTCAACGCGTGCCGTCACCGCCGCGCAGACGCTCAACAACCTGCTCACGATCATCGAGTGTCACGCGGAGTTCCTCTCCGACGAGCTCGATCCGACATCCCCGCTCGTGGAGCACTGCGACGCGATTCGCGCGGCGGTCGCGCGCGCCGCGCAGGCGACCGAGCGCCTGGTCTCCTAGCGTGCGGCCCCGGCGACTGATCGTCGCCCCGCAGCCACCATCACCTTCGTCGTCCCGACACGGCCCCCCGCCCGTGCCGCGACCAGCACCCGACCCGACTTGAACGCCGTCAACGTCCCATCCGCCGCGATCGCCGCGACGGTCGGGTCGCTGACGTCCCAGCGCACCGGGACGTCCGGGAGCGGGTGGCCCTTGCTGTTGGCCGGCTGTGCACCGATCTGCACCTGCTCCCCGACGACCAGCGTCAGTTCGGGGGCGGACACCTTGACCGCCGACACGATCGCCGGGCGAACGCGAACGAGCACCGAGGCCACGGCGTTGCCCGCGCGGGCTTCGATCTCGACTGAGCCCGGTTGCCGCGCCACCACGTGGCCGCTGCGATCCACCTCGACGACCGCAGGGTCCGCGCTTCGCCAGGCCACCAAGCGCGGCGCGGGGAGCATCGCCTCGCCGTCGTGACTGCGCACGGACAGGCTCACGCGGTCACCAACTTCCAAGGATGAGAGCCAGGGGGTGATCTCGAGTTGCTTGGCCACCGCCCGCGTAACCAGGAGGTCGAGCCTCGCCGTCCGGTCGCCGCACGCCACCGTGATGCGCGTCTTGCCGATGTGCCGACCGCGCAGCACGCCCTCCGCCGAAATGTCGGCCACGGCGGGGTCTTCGGTTCGCCATTCGAGCTTCGGGTTCGGCACGAGCCGCCCCTCGGCATCGCGGACTTCGGCGACCAGCGGCATCTCCTCGTCAATCGTGAGGACGCCCTCCTCTACGGCGAGTGTCACCGAGGCCGCGCGGCCGTGCGCCGCAGCTGCGGGCGCGACGGCGTCGATCCGCGGTGCGGAGGCGGTGCGGGCTGCGGCGGCCGCAGGCGCAGCGTTCCCCGTGACGACCGGGGCGGCGCTCGCCGTGACGACCGTGACGGCGCCTGCCGCCACCTCGACAGACGCACGAGGGGTCGCCGCCGGCGCCGCGTCGCCCTTGGCGAAGGCGGCGAGCAGCTGCCGCACCGGATCGCCTGGCCCCGGCACAAGCGCCGGGAGTGCCGCGATGGCGTCGCGCATCGTCGGCCAGCGGGACTCCGCCTGCTGTGCGATCATCCGGTGGACGGTCGCCGCGAGGGCCGGCGGGCACTCCGGGCGCAAGGAGGCAATGGGCGCGGCAGGCTCGTGCACCATCCGCCACACGATCTGCATCAGCGACTCGCCAGTGAATGGCGGCCGCCCAGTCAACAGCTCATAGGCCACGATGCCGAGCGAGTACTGATCGGCGGCCCCGGTGACGGCATCCCCGACGCATTGCTCGGGGCTCATATACGCGGGGGTCCCCACCGTCTGGCCGACCTGCGTCATCCCCGGCCGCTCCGACAATCGCGCAATGCCGAAATCGGCCACTACCGCGTCGCCGTGCTCGTCGATCAGGATGTTGTGCGGCTTGATGTCCCGATGAATGACGCCGGCCGTGTGCGCCGCATCGAGGGCCGAGCCGACCTGCGTCAGCACCGCGCGCACCACGTCGATCGGCAGCGGGCCCTGATCGACCAGCACACGATCGAGCGACCGCCCGGCGATGTGCTTCATCACGAAGAAGAGCACGTCGCCACTGCGACGCACCGCGTGAATCGGGATGATGTTGGGGTGCGACAAGGCCGCCGCAATGCGGGCTTCCATCAGGAATCGCTCCGCCATGCCCTCCACGCTCAGGAGCTGCGGCGACATCACCTTGATCGCGACCTTTCGACCAAGCGACAGATCGCGGGCCAGGAACACGGTGGCCATCCCCCCGTGTCCCAACTCGCCGAGCACTTCGTATTCGTGCGCCGTCGCCTCGGCGAGGCGGCGCTGCATCAAGTCGCGGTCGCGCACGGGCTCCTCCTCTGAGGAGTGTCGGCGCGCCGCGTCGCCCCTTGAGTCCCGAGCGAGGTGCGCTCAGCGCTGCTGATCGATCGCGATCACGCTGTTGAGGAGCACGTGGGCGCCGTTGGCGATGTCCTCCGGGCGCGAGAACTCCCGCGGCGAGTGACTGATGCCGCCCACGCTGGGGATGAAGATCATGCCCATCGGCGCGATTCGGGCCATCTCTTGCGCGTCGTGCCCCGCCCCGCTGGGCATCCGCTGCCGGCTCAGACCGAGGGCGCCGGCGGCGGCATCGATCGCGTCCATTACCGAGGGCGTGGCCAGGGCGGGCGCACTGTCCTGCGTCGTTTCGATACCGATGCGCGTGTCGGTCGCGGCGGCAATCTCGGCGCCGAGCTGCCGGAACCGTTGCGCGAATCGTGCGATCGTCGCGGCCTCGAGATCGCGCAAGTCCACCGTGAGCACGACTTGCGCCGGAATGATGTTGGTGGTGTTCGGACTGACGACCAGCCGGCCCACGGTCGCGACGGTGCGACCGGCAGCGCGACGCACCTCCTCATTCACGGCCACCGTGAACCTGGCGGCAGCCAACAGCGCATCCTGCCGCTGGTCCATTGGCGTCGCGCCGGCGTGGTTGGCCATACCGGTGACGGTGACCTGCAACCAGTGCAGTCCGACGATGCCCTCCACGACGCCGATCTGACGGCCCGCCTGCTCCAGCCGACCGCCTTGTTCGATGTGCAATTCCAGATAGGCCGCCACCTCGCCGCGGCGGAGGATCGCGTCCCCGATGCGGGCGGGGTCACCGCCAATGCGGCGGATGCCGTCTCGAATCGTGATCCCGGAGCGTGCGACGCGCTCTAGGTCCGCGTCTCCCAGCGCTCCGATGGCGAGGGCGCTGCCGATGGTGCCTCCCTCCTCGTTCGACCACGTCACGACATCGAGCGGATGGCGGAGTCGCCGCCGCTGATCCTGCAGGGACCGCGCGACTTCGATCGCCCCGAAGGTGCCAACCGGGCCGTCGAAGTTGCCCCCGTCCGTGACCGAGTCGACGTGCGAGCCGATCACGATGGGCGGAAGCGACGGATCAGCGCCTGGGAGCCGGCCAAAGATGTTGCCGATCGCATCGATGCGCGGCGTCAGCCCGGCCTGACGGTACAGGTCCATCGTGAAGGCCCGCCCCGCCAGGTCCGCGTCGGAGTACGCCACCCGGTTGATGCCGCCGGGGGTCCGACCCACCGCATCAAAGGCCGTCAGCCACCGGTTGAGCCGCTCGCCGTTGACCCGCAGGGGAGTCTGGAACACGGGCGAATGTCCGCCCGCGGACGTGCCGACCAACGGCCCGGCGGCGAGCGCTGCCGCATAGTGCAGAAAGTGCCGACGATCCATCGGATCCCTCGGGTGTGCGACGCCAGCCAACCAGTCGTGGGGGGTCCGGTGTCTACGGTACGGTCCGAAGCCATTCCCCCTCTTCGCCCGTAGTATCGCACGTGACCGCGGACACCGCACGACTCTATGCCCTGGCCTTTCGGTTGCTCGGCAGCGACGCCGAGGCGCGTGAGTGCGTGCAGGACACGCTGGTGCGTGCCCACGAAAAGGGCGCCCAGTTTCGTGGCGACGCGGCCTATGGCACCTGGCTCCACCGCATTTGCGTCTCGATCGCGCTGAACGCGCTCCGCGCACGAAAGCGCAAGCACCAACGCGAGATCTCATTCGACGATCCCGACCGCGCCCCGGTGCTCGCGACGACCGAACCGGGCGCGACCGATCCGTACCTGCGCGAGCGGTTGCACGCCGCCATCGACGCGCTCCCCGACGGCTACCGCACGGTGTTCCTGATGTTCGACGTGCAGGGCTACACCCACGAGGAAATCGCGGCCGCTCTCGACGTGACCGTTGGCACCTCGAAGGCCCAGTTGTTCCGCGCCCGCGCGAAGTTGCGGGAAATGCTCGGCCCGCTCCGTCCGGCGGCCACCGCGTGATGCCGAACGAGCCAACCTTTCCGACCCTTCGGCTGTCAGTGTTCGCGTGACGCCCTTCGACGACGCCTCCCTCCCTGACGACCTGCCCGACGCGGACGGCGCACCGCTGCCCGCCGAATGGCTGGCCGTCGCCCGACAGTATCACGAGCCGCCGATGCCCGCTCCCGTCGATGCCATCGAAGCGGCGGTGCGTGCGCGACTCGACGCTCGAGCACAGGAACGAACGGTGCTGTCGTGGACGCGACGGCCGGTGGTCCGCGCGACGCTGGCGCTCGCGGCCACGCTGGTGATCGGGATCGGCATTGGTCGCCTGTCTCGCGGCGGTCGGGTACGGGCGCCAGGCGTGATCGTGGCCCAGCGGGACTCGACGGTGGTGGAGTCGCCGGCGTTGGCGCTAGCTGCGCGGCAGCATCTGGGTCGCACCGAGGCCCTGCTGACGGCGTTTCGCGCCCAAACCGCCGCGGGTCAGCCGGCGGCGGATCTCGAGCCGTGGGCGCGAGACCTGCTGAGCACCACCCGCCTGCTGCTCGATTCTCCGGCCGCTCGCGATCCGCGCGAACGGGCACTGCTCGAAGAGCTGGAGCTCCTGCTCGCGGCCCTCGTGCAGGCTTCAGTTGCCCGTCGCTCGGCCGACACCGATCTCCTCTCCGAACAGCTCACGCGTCGCAACGTGATTTCCCGTCTCCGTGCGCTCAGCAACGGGACCACGGACTCGTCTCCTTTGCCTATCTCCGAATGATGCCCCTCCTCAGCACGCTCGCCCTGTTGCAAGTCACGCTGCCTGCCGTACCGGCACGGGCGCAGCGTCCCGTCGCGCCGATGCCACCCGCGGCCGCTGCCGTCGGTCCAGCCAGCGCGAAATCACCCGGGCCAGCTGCGGCGCCCGCCGCGTCGTGGCTACTGGCGGTGCCATCGCCGCCCGATGAGGGGCAGCGGGACCCCGCAGATTCGGTGTACCGTCTGGCGCGTCGCGCACTCGAGCGCGACGAGCTCGAACGCGCGGCCGCGCTCTTCTCCGAAGTGCGCACGCGATTCGGCAAGTCGGCCTACGCCGCGGATGCCGGATATTGGGAAGCCTTTGCACGATATCGCGCCGGTGGCGATGCCAACCTCGCCGCTGCCCGCGATGCGTTGCAGCGCCAGATCGAGCGGTATCCCAAGGCGGCGACCACGAGCGATGCCCGCAGTCTGCTCACGCGGGTCGCCGGCCAGTTGGCGCGCCGGGGTGACGCGCCGAGCGCCGAGGCGGTCCTGGAAGGTGCGTCGCGGCTGGCCGCACTGAGTCCCATCGAGCGCGCGAACTCGACGGAGCGCGAGTCCGCCCCCGAGTGCGAGCAGAGCAACACCGAAGAACGGATCGAGGCACTCAATGCGCTGATGCAGGTCGACGCCGAACGCGCGGTGCCGATCCTGATGCGAGTGCTCGATCGGCGCGACCCGTGCACCGTGCGCCTGCGCCGCAAGGCGGTGTTCATCGTCTCGCAGAAGCGTCGGCCCGGTGTGGAGGATGTGCTGCTCAAGAGTGTACAGAACGATCCCGACCGTCAGGTGCGGGAGCAGGCGGTCTTCTGGTTGTCGCAGGTGGGTACCGACCGCGCGGTGGACGTGCTGGGCAAGCTCGTCGATGATGCAAGCGACGTCGGCATCCAGAAGAAGGCGGTGTTCTCGTTGTCGCAACTCAAGCTGCCGGCGGCGAGCGAGAAGCTCTACGCCTTCGCCAGTCGGCGGTCACTGGCCGTTGAAGTCCGCGCCGACGCCATTCAGTGGCTCGGGATGTCCGAGGGCGGCAGCGCGCAGGTCCGCAAGCTGTGGTCGACGCTCGAGGAACCCCAGTTGAAGGAGAAGGTGCTCTTCGCGGCCTCACAGTCCCGTGATGGCGACAACGCCTCGTGGCTGCTCGATGTCGCGGCGGATGAACGGGAGTCGGTGGCCGTCCGCAAGAAGGCGCTGTTCTGGGCCGGCCAGTCGCCGTCGATCGATCTCGACGCCCTGCAGCGCTTCTACTCGAAAGCCAACGATCGCGAGCTGAAGCAGCAGTATGCCTTCGTGCTTGGCCAGCGGCAGGAGCCGCAAGCGGTGGATCGCCTGATGGCGATGGCCAAGTCGGACCCGGACCGTGAGATCCGCAAGAAGGCGATCTTCTGGCTGTCGCAGTCGAAGGACCCGCGCGTGGCCAAGTTCCTCGAAGATCTGATCGGTGGTGAGGAATGAGCACGCGCGAACGCACCGGTGTGGGGTCCCTCGCGCTGCTCCTCGCAGGGTGGAGTGTGGCGCTCGAGGCGCAGTCGATCGGCGAGCGCGTGCAGGAGGTGCGCGACGGCGCGGTGCGCTTCTCGTTCGCTGCGCGCCCCGGGGTCTGCGGCAGCGGGCAATCGTGGTGGACGGACGCGCGCTCGGGCAATCGCTACGGGAGCTTCACCACGCAGGACGTCGAGATCGACTGTGCCGCCGGACCCGTGCGCGTCGTGGTCACGCGATCCCAACTCCGCACGACGTCCATTCGCACATACGTTGGCGGCCGCTGGTCGGCCCAAGCGACGGGTGTCGATCTCGGGACGGTGACGACGCGGGATGCCAGTGCCTTTCTGCTGTCGGTGGCGGAATCCGGCGATGCCGGGCCCGCCGAGGCGGCCATGGCCGCCGCCACCCTTGCCGACAGCGTCGACGTCTGGCCGACGCTCCTTCGGGTGGCGCGCGCACCCGCTCGGCCGTTGTCGGTGCGCAAGCAGGCGGTGTTCTGGGTGGCGCAGGCGGCGTCCGACAAAGTGGTGGGCGCCTTGAGCGAGCTCGCCGACCAGGATCCCAACGTGGACATTCGCAAGCAGGCCGTCTTTGCCCTGTCGCAACGGCCCGCGAACGAGGGAGTACCGGCCCTGATGCGCATTGCGCGCGATCGACAGACGGCGGCGCCCGTTCGGAAGTCGGCGTACTTCTGGCTGGGGCAGTCCAACGACCCGCGGGCGCTCGCGTTCCTCGAGGCTGCGCTGCTCGCGCCGTAGCTGCGGCGTTACTTCAGTTCCGCAGCCGCGGGCAGCAGGCGCCCGGCACCATCGAACAGCCCGAGCGCCCCGCCGGCCCAGACACTCAGTCCCGACACTGGGATCGCCTCGGGGTACCACCAGAGCACCCCCTTCCCTCGCGCCGTCACGGCCACCGTGGACACCAGCGCTTGCGTGAAGCTCTGCTGGCCCGCGGGACTGCGCGGATACGCCAGCGGTCCGTTCGCGCCCGCCGGCGCAAACCAGTCGGGCCGCCACGCATACGCGGTTTCCACCACGTACACGTCGCGATTGAACCGCGCCGCCGTCGAGTCGATGGTCTGCCGCAATTGCTCCAGACTGCCGTGCCACCACGGGTAGTAGCTCACGCCGATCACGTCGAACGGCACCTGCTCGGCCACGACTTGATCGAAGAACCACCGCGCCCCGCTCACGTTGCCGCCCTGCGAGTAGTGCAGCATCACGAGGGTGGTGTCGGGTGACGCGACGACCTGTCGCACGCCGCGGACGCCCGCCTTGAGTAGCCGGCCGAAGACGGCGCGCTGTGGCGCGTCGCCGGCCGTGCCGTTGCCAATGCGGCCCACGGGCCAGAGCAATCCACCGTCGATCTCGTTGCCGACCTGCACGATGCGCGGCAGGATGCCGCGGGCGCGGAACTGCTGCAGCACGTCGGCGGTGTAGCGCTCGACCACCCGCTCCAACGAGTCGAGCGTCAGCCCAGCCCACGCCGCCGGTATGGTTTGCCGCGCGGGATCGGCCCAAGTATCGGAGTAGTGCAGGTCGAGGACGAGTGCCGCACCCGCAGCCCGAACGCGTTGCGCCAATGCCAACGTGTACGGCAGGTCGTTCACCACCACGTCCGTCCCATTCGGGTTCACGAACAGGCGGAGCCGGAAGGTGTTGTGGCCGGCGGCGCGCAATGCCGCCAGCGCCGTGTTGGCCCCCGCCCCGTTGCTGTACGTCGCCCCCAAGGCTTCCAGTCGCGGCAGCGCCGAGATATCGGCCCCAACCATTGGCAGCGCGCGCTGCGTCGGGAGTTCGCCGACGGTGATCTCGCGCGAGTCGGCGCACGCCGACAGGAGGCCAAGGACCAGCACCAGCGACACGGCGGTTCCGACGAGGCGCATTCGTGACAGAGAGCGAGATGGAGTATCGTGACGCCGACGAGGCCGCGTCGTAATATGCCTCAGGGGACCGCAGAGCACCCACTCCGGAGCGTCGCGATGTCACGACCGCTGGTTCTGATCCACGGCTATTCCTCGGATGGCAGCGCCTTCGCCGCGTGGCGCGGCATCTTCCGGGATGCGGGATACTCGGCTGACCGCGTGCATTCGGTCTCGTATGCATCGTTGACTGACGAAGTCACGATCCCGGACATTGCCGAGGGCTTTGACAAGGTGCTCGCGGGCACGCCCGGACTCGGCAACGGCGAGCCGTTCGATGCGGTGGTGCACAGCACCGGGATGCTGGTGTTGCGGGCGTGGCTCGCCGCCGATCCCGCTCGGCGTCTGCCGCGACTCAAGCACCTCGTGGCCCTCGCGCCGGCCACCAATGGCTCACCGCAGGCCCACAAGGGGCGCAGCTTCCTCGGCGCCATCGTGAAGGGCAACCGGCAGTTCGGTCCCGATTTCCTCGAGGCGGGCAAACGCGTTCTCGACGCGCTGGAACTCGGCAGCCGATTCACCTGGGACCTCGCGCACGCGGACCTGTTCGGCGATACGCCGTTCTACAAGGACGGCCCGTCTCGTCCCTACGTCGCGATCTTCTGCGGCGACTCGGGCTACACCGGTGTCGCGAGCGTGGTGAACGAAGCCGGCACCGATGGCACTGTGCGCTGGGCCGGCGCGGCACTCAACAGCCGCAAACTGACGGTGGACTTGAGTGATCCCGCCAAGCCACAGGCGCTCACGCCGCACTACGGTACACAGGACGATGTGCCGGTCTATCTCGTCCCGGGCGTGCATCACGGAACGATTCTCAGTGCCCCGACCGTCCCGTTGGCGCGGCACGTGATCGACTTCCTGACCGTGTCGACCTCCGACGGGTTCGTCGACTGGATGGCCGAGACCGAGGCTGAGTTCGGCCCGACGCGCGAGGCGGTCGACCCCTTTCAGCAGTTCGTCGTCCGGCTGCGCGATGAACGGGGCGCCCCGGTCGAAGATTGGAACCTGCAATTCCAGAAGGACGGCGGCGACTTCGTGGACGGCTTCGCGGCGAAGGTGCACGTGTACTCGGGCGATCCATCGCTCCGGTGTTTTCACGTGAACCTGCACGATCTGGGAGACCCGCACGAGCACCTGGACGGTGCGCTGCTGATGCGGCTCGTGGCGTCGACGGGGACGCGTCGGGTGGAGTATGCCGGGACGGACTACCAGCAAACGCCGCCCAAGACCGTGCTCGGCAACGGCGGACAGTTTGCGCTGACGCTCCGCGTGCCGACGCGTCCGCGCCCCGACTTCACCTTGTTCTACCCCTTCACGACCACGCTGCTGGACTTGATCATCAACCGGGAGTCCCTGGTGGGTCGTGACAAGGTGATTGCCCTCGACCCCACACCGACGTGAGCTACACCATTCCGGACGGCGCCGACATCGGCCACGTGCATTTGAAGGTGGCCGACCTCGACCGCGCGCTGGCCTTCTACCACGGGGTGCTCGGATTTGCGATCACCCAGCGATTCGGCGCGCAGGCCGCCTTCGTGTCGGCCGGCGGCTACCATCACCACTTGGGGCTCAACACCTGGGAGTCCCTCGGCGGCTCGCCGCCTCCCCCGGGCAGCACTGGGCTGTACCATACGGCCATTCGGTATCCCAGCCGTCGTGATCTCTCAGTCGCCGTTCGACGCGTGCTGGAGGCGGGGATTCCGCTGAGTGGAGCCAGCGATCACGGGGTGAGCGAGGCGATCTACCTCGACGACCCCGACGGCAACGGCGTGGAGCTTTACTGGGATCGCCCACGCGAGGCGTGGCCGCCGGGTACTGCCCCGGGCGAACGCGTCGGGATGTACTCGCGACGGCTGGACCTGGGCGGCTTGCTCGCGCTCTCCGAGCCGGCGGCGGGCGGTCGGTGACCCTCGGGGACGCGGCATCGTCTTGCTGAGGAATGCCACGCCGCGACGTCGCCCCGCATCTTTACCCGAATCACAGCAGCGCGGACGAGCTGGTCTCGCGCTTCGGTCTTGATCGTGCCATCGCGGAGCTCGTCACCAAGCACCGCCCATATCGCGGGGTCGATGACCTGCTCCGCATCCCGGAGTTGGCGCGACTGGTGACCCCCGCTGATCTCTTCGTCCTGGTGGGCGAGGCCGTGCGCACCCTGCCGCAGCCCGCGCGGTTGCCGATCACCGAGCGATTCGCCGAGACCGATGCGTCGAGTGGCATCTCGTACGGCATCGCCGTCGATGTCGCGGGCGAGCGACGCGCCTTTCTTGCGGATGGAGCGGGCAACGAGATCGCCAGCGCGGAGCTGAGCGACACCGACCCGCCGGTCGATCTCGCGTCGTTGCGCATCGGCGGCGTCCACCCGTACGAGCTGTTGCGGCTCCACCCGCTCGACCGCGCCCGCGTTCGCGACTACCTCGCGGGCCCGGTCGTCCACGAGGCCGCCCATCTGTGGCGCAGGCTCCGCGACCAATGGACGCGCCTCGACGTTCGCGAAGCCGCTGCCGTCGACTGGCTCTCCCAGTTGCTGATCGGGATTCTCGATCTCACGCGGGCGAAGCCCAAGCGTCTCACCTCCGTGGCGGACAGTGGGCTGCCGTCGACCACACCGGACGTGGACTGGTGGGATGGCGAAGCGCTCCCGGCGCCCGAGACCGGCCGCGGGGACCTCTCGCGCCGCGCCGCCGATGACGCGGTCTTCGAGCGCATCCGCAAGCGCGGCCGCGCGCATCATCCGTTGGTGGCCGTGCAGTTTGCGCTCGCCCGCGAAGCGCTCACGGCGATCGATCCGGTCGTCGCGCCCACCCCGATCGCCGTGGCGGTGCCGCCGGCGGTGCGCTACGACGCGCCGAGCCCCGGTGAGGACGGTGCCTTGGGCCGTGTGCTCGTGCGCTTGGTTGACGTGGCGTATCACGGCGACGACATCGGCAGCGACTGGTCGTACGCCGTCACCGTTGACGATCACGCCACGAAGATTCTGACGAATGGCCAGCACGCGCACGGCACCACGCGGACGTGGGATCGCGTGATCCACGATCGCTGCACCCCCGATGTGTACGGCGCCAGCTTCCATCTGGGGCTCGGGGTCTCGGCCCGAGAGCACGACGCGATGTGGGACGATCTGGGCTACGCCAACGTCAACCTGCTCGTCGCCTGCGACCCCGCGTATCCCCTGCTGCAGTATCGCACCGAACTGGTGGTGCCGGTGCGCGAGCGGCGCTGGTATGGCGCGGGGCGCCGCACCGCTCGCTTGCGGTTCGTCTTCGACGTCGAGACGAGCTGCCGCTGACTCAGCCGGCGCCGCCCGCCTTGGCCACCGGCTCGCCCTTCCACGACGCCGCGACGTAGTCGCGGTTCATCGTCATGATGTGGTCGATCGAGATGCCCTTCGGGCAGGCTTCCATACACTCGCCGTGCAGCGAGCAGCCGCCGAAGTTCTCGAGATCCATCTGCGACACCATCCGCAGCGCGCGGCGATAGCGCTCCGGCTGCCCCTGCGGCAGTTCGGCGAGGTGGCTGATCTTCGCACTCGTGAACAACGACGCGGAGGCATTCGGGCACGCGGCCACGCAGGCACCGCAGCCGATGCATTCGGCGGCGTCCATTGCGGCGTCGGCGGCGACCTTGGGAATCGGCACCGAGTTGCCATCCGGCGCGTTGCCGGTGGCGACGCTCACGTAGCCGCCGGCCTGAATGATGCGGTCGAAGGCCGAGCGATCGACGACGAGATCCTTTACGACCGGGAACGCCGACGCGCGCCACGGCTCGATCGTGATCGTGTCGCCCGTCTTGAAGGCGCGCATATGCAGCTGGCACGTGGTGGTCATCTTCCACGGGCCGTGCGCCGTGCCGTTGATGAGCATCCCGCAGCTGCCGCAGATCCCCTCGCGACAGTCGTGGTCGAAGGCAATCGGCGCTTCGCCCTTTGCCGTCAGCTCCTCGTTGACGACATCGAGCATCTCGAGGAAGCTCGCGTCGGTGCTGATGCCCTTCGCTTCATAGGTCTTGAAACCACCCTGCGCCCCCGGCCCGGCCTGTCGCCAGACGTTGAGGGTGAGGTTCAGGGTCTGTCCGCTGGATCCGCCCACAGTCAGTGTGCCTCGTGGCTGGTTACTTGTAGCTGCGTGTCTGCAGCTGGATGTTCTCGTAGACCAACGGCTCCTTGTGGAGCTGCTGCGGCGTGTTCTCGCCCTTCCATTCCCACGCGGCGACGTACGCGTACGCGTCGTCGTTGCGCTTGGCTTCGCCCTGCTCCTGGTACTCGACGCGGAAGTGGCCGCCGCAGGATTCCTCGCGGTCGAGCGCGTCCCGGCACATCAGTTCGCCGAGTTCCAGGAAGTCGGCCACGCGGCCGGCCTGCTCGAGCGACTGGTTGAGCTCGGCGCCGGTGCCCGGCACCGACACGTTCGACCAGAACTCCTCGCGGAGCTGCGCGATGCGGGTGATGGCCCCCTCGAGCCCGGCGCGTTCACGCGCCATCCCGCACTTCTCCCACATGATCTTCCCGAGCTCGCGGTGGAAGCTCTGGACCGTCCGCTTGCCGCGGATGCTCAGGAAACGCTGCGTGCGGGCGTCGACCTCCGCCTTCACCGCCTGCGCCTCGGGGCTTTGCGCCGCCTCCGCCGTGATCGGCGCCTTGCCCGCCAGGTAGTTGCCGAGCGTGTAGGGAATCACGAAGTAGCCGTCCGCTAGGCCCTGCATCAGCGCCGACGCGCCGAGCCGGTTCGCGCCGTGATCCGAGAAGTTCGCCTCGCCCAGCACGAACAGCCCGGGGATGTTGCTCATCAGATTGTAGTCGACCCAGAGCCCGCCCATCGTGTAGTGCACGGCGGGGTAGATGCGCATCGGCACTTCGTACGGATTCTCGTCGGTGATGCGCTGGTACATCTCGAACAGGTTGCCGTACCGCTCGGCGATCGTGTTGCGACCCAGCCGCTGGATCGAGTCGCGGAAATCCAGATAGACGCCGAGCCCGCCGGGCCCAACGCCACGGCCCTCATCACAGACCTCCTTGGCGGCGCGCGACGCGATGTCACGCGGCGACAGGTTGCCGTACGACGGATACTTGCGTTCGAGGTAGTAATCGCGATCGGCGTCCGGAATCTGGTCCGGCCGCTTGGCCGTGTCCGCCGTGTTCTTCGGCACCCACACGCGCCCGTCGTTGCGGAGCGATTCCGACATCAGCGTGAGCTTGGACTGATACTCGCCGCTCTGCGGAATGCACGTCGGATGGATCTGCGTGTAGCACGGATTCGCGAACGCCGCGCCGCGGCGGTGCGCACGCCACGTCGCGGTGACGTTCGACCCCTTCGCGTTGGTGCTGAGATAGAAGACGTTGCCGTAGCCGCCGGTGCAGAGCAGCACCGCATCGCCCGTATGCACATCGGTGGCGCCGGTCATCAGGTTGCGGACGACAATGCCCTTCGCGACCCCGTCGATGACGATGAGATCGAGCATCTCCGTCCGCGGGAACATCGTCACCCCGCCCTTCTTGATCTCCTTTTCGAGCGCCTGATACGCGCCGAGGAGCAGCTGCTGCCCGGTCTGCCCGCGGGCGTAGAACGTGCGGCTGACCTGCGCACCACCAAAGGAGCGGTTGGCCAGGAGGCCGCCGTATTCGCGCGCGAATGGCACGCCCTGCGCCACACACTGGTCGATGATGTTGACCGAGATCTCGGCCAGGCGGTGCACGTTGGCTTCCCGGGCGCGGAAGTCGCCACCCTTGATCGTGTCGTAGAACAAGCGGTGCACCGAGTCACCGTCGTTCTGGTAGTTCTTGGCGGCGTTGATGCCGCCCTGTGCGGCAATGGAGTGGGCGCGCCGCGGCGAGTCCTGGAAGCAGTAGCAGTTGACGTTGTAGCCGAGTTCACTCAACGTCGCCGCCGCCGACGCACCGGCCAGGCCGGAGCCCACGACGAGGATCTTGTATTTCCGCTTGTTCGCGGGATTGACCAGCTTGATGTTCGCCTTGTGGCTGGTCCACTTGTCGGCCAGAGGACCGCTCGGGATACCGCTCTTGAGTTCCATTCGCTCAGTTCCTGGACGCTTGAATCTGGTCGAGCGCGACTTGTGGCTTGAGCACGCCGGCGATCACCGCTAGGGGCACGCTGGCGAAGCCGAGCGCCACGACCACGGCGACCGCAATGGCCACGTTCCGGTGCAACGGCCGCTCACTGGCCTTGCGCAGACCGAGCGTGCGGAAGCTGGCCCACGCGCCGTGCACGAGATGCGCCGCCAGTGAGATCGCCGCGAGCACGTAGAACACCGCCATCAGCGGCCGCTGAAAGCCGAAGACGAGATTGTTGTAGGGATCGAGATGCGTGAAGTTCGGATGCCCGATCCCCAGCGTCATATCGAGGATGTGCACGACGATGAACGTCGCGAGCAGCACGCCGCCAAGGAGCATCGTCCGCGAGGCGAATGTGCTGGCCTGCGGCGTGACGTGCTGGTACCGCTGCGGCCGGGCGGCGCGGTTGCGCGCCGACAACTGCAAGGCCGCCGTGATGTGCAGGATCACCGCCCCGAGCAACGCCGCCCGGATCGCCCACAACAGGGGCATCGACGTCCGCAACAGCTTGGCGTAGCTGTGCATCGCGTCCGCGGCGCCGGCGCCCTGGAACATCTGCAGGTTGCCGACCATGTGTCCGATCACGAACCCGACGCCGATCAGGCCGGTCGCGGCCATCACGATCTTCTTGCCGAGGGACGAGTCCCAGAACTTCCAGAGCGCGTTCATACCTGAGGGTTGGCGCAAAAAGAGAAGCGGGCGGCGCGACGCCGCCCGCCCGGTCAGGAGGCCTTGTCGATGACCGCGATCAGTTCGCGGACCGCATCGGCCGACTTCGTCAGTGCCGCAGACTCGTCGGCGGTGAGCGTCACTTCGAGGACCTTCTCGAGCCCGTTGCGTCCGAGCTTGCACGGGACCCCGAGGTACAAGTCGCGCATCCCGTACTCGCCGGCCAGCCACGCCGCGCAGGGCAGGATCCGCTTCTGGTCCTTCACGATCGACTCGACCATCTGCACGGCCCCCGACGACGGCGCGTAGTACGCCGAGCCGGTCTTGAGGTACTTCACGATCTCGGCCCCGCCGTTGCGCGTGCGATCCACGATCGCATCCAGCGTCGCACGGTCCATCAGCTGCGTCACCGGGATCCCGCTCACGGTCGTGTAGCTCACCAGCGGCACCATCGTGTCGCCGTGGCCGCCGAGGACCATCGCCTGAATGTCCATCACCGAGACGTCGAGGGCTTCGGCGAGGAAGGCGCGGTAGCGGCCGGTGTCGAGCACGCCCGCCATCCCGATCACGCGTTCGCGCGGAAAACCGGTCGCCTTCATCGCGACGTAGCACATCGCGTCGAGCGGATTCGACACCACGATCACGATCGCGTTCGGCGAGGTCTTCTTGAGCTGCTCGCCGACCGAGCGGACGATGCCGGCGTTGGTGTTGAGCAGGTCGTCGCGCGACATCCCGGGCTTGCGCGCAATGCCCGCCGTGATGACGACCACGTCGGATCCCGCCGACTCCTCATAGCCGTTGGAGCCGATCACCCGGCTGTCGAAGCCTTCGATCGGGGCCGACTGCCACTGATCGAGGGCCTTCCCCTGCGGCACGCCTTCCACGACATCCACCATCACGACGTGGCGGGCGAGTTCCTTCTCGGCAATACGCTGAGCGGTTGTCGCGCCAACATTGCCCGCGCCAACCACAGTGATCTTGTTGACCATTGTCCGAATACAGTAGGTGAGTGAGTCGTGCGCCAACCTCCGCAAGCTACGGAGTGGACCACGCCCCTTCAACGCTCGGACCGTCGGGTCTTACAGCGTCACCCGCCGAGCACGTGCATTTCACGGTGGAGCTCCACCGGACGTTGCGCTTCGCGACGCGTCAGCGAGGCCCGCACCTCGGCGCCCCGGTCCGAACGACGCGTCCACACGTCAGCGATGAGCGCACGCAGGGCATCGTCCCCTGCCCCGTCCCGCAGCGGCCCGCGCAGGTCGGTCCCTGACGCGCCGTAGAGGCAGGTGAAGAACGTGCCGTCGGCGGTCAGGCGCGCGCGGTCGCAGGAGCGACAGAACGGCCGCGTGGTGCTGGCGATGACGCCGAAGCGCGTCCCGTCGGGCAACGTGTATCGCTCGGCGGGCGCGGTCGGATCCTCGTCGCGCGACACCGGCGTGATCGGCCCGTAGTGCGACGCCAGACGTGCCAGCAGCTCGGCCGCCGGGAGCACCTGCGTGTCTTCCCAGCGGGTCGCGCCGCCGACGTCCATATACTCGATGAAGCGCAGCTCCACGCGCTTCGCTCGCGCGTACTCGAGCAATGGCACGAGTTCGTCGTCGTTGAAGCCGCGAATCACGACCGCGTTGAGCTTGGTGCCTGGAAATCCGGCCGCCACCGCCGCGTCGATCCCGGCCAGGACGGCGCCGTGCTCGGACGAGCGCGCGTGCGCCTGCAAGCGCTCGGGCTGCAAGGTGTCGAGCGAGACGGTCAGCCGATGCAGGCCTGCAATGCGCAAGGCCGAGGCCATCGGGGCCAAGCGCGTGGCATTGGTGGTGAGCGCCAACTCGTCGATGCCCCGGAGCTCGGCCAACTGCGCGACAAGTGTCGGGAGGTGCGGGCGCAGGAGCGGTTCACCGCCGGTCAGTCGGACCTTGCGGACGCCGAGATCGGCAAAGATCCGAACGAGCCGCGTCGTCTCTTCGAACGTGAGCAGCGATGCCTTGGGCAGCCACGTGTACTGCGCCTCCGGCATACAGTACGCGCACCGCAGATTGCAGCGATCGGTGACCGAGACGCGCAACGAGCCGAGCAGACGCCCGAGGGTGTCAACGCTGGCCATTGTGCACCCACTCGCGCGTGCCGTCCACGTAGTGCTCCTGCTTGAAAATCGGCACGCGGGCCTTGAGCGCTTCGATAACGGCGCGACAGGCGGCGAACGCGCCATCGCGCCTCGGATGCCCCACCGCGACCACCACGCTGGCCTCTCCGACCGCGAGGGTGCCCACACGATGCTCGCACACCACGTCGGGCGTGCCGTGCTCCGCCGCCACGGCCTCGACGATACGCGACAACTCGGCCAGCGCCATTGCGTCGTACGCGCTGTAGTCGATGCCAGTCACCGGTCGCCCGGTGTTCTGCTCGCGCACCGTGCCGACGAACAGCGCCTCCGCACCGTTCGCGGGACGGGTCACCTCGGCGAGCAATCGCGCCGGGTCGAGCGGCGCGAGCCCCAACGCAGCGCGAGGCATCAGCCCCCGGCAACCGGAGGAATCACGGCAATCTCGTCGGCGGCTTCGACAGGGTCGCTGAGGGCCGCGTACCGCTGGTTGCGCGCCAGCAGCGGGACCTCGGGGATTCGCGTGCCACCCGGCAGGGCGCGAACCTCGGCCAGCACATCCGCGATGGTGCTCCCCGCTGGCACCGTGACGGATACCTCCGGGGCGCCAAGTGCCTCGGCGTAGGCAGCGAACACGAGCACAGTGACGGTCACAAACGCCTCGGCAAGCGCGGCAACGTGCGGCGCGACAGCAGGTTACGCGCGCTCGACGAGACGCCGTCTTACGCTTCTTCTTCCTCGAGCTCCTCGATCGGGATATCCGCCACGAGCGCGCGGAGTTCCTTGGAGGGCTTGAAGACGGGCACCGGGCGCGCCTCGACCTCCACCGGGGCACCGGTGCGCGGATTGCGCGCCATCCGCGTCTTGCGCTGCCGAATCTTGAAGGTGCCGAAGCCGCGCACTTCGATGTTCTTCTGCTGGTGGAGCGCTTCCTTGATCGCGTCAAGGAAGGAGTCCACCACGCGAGAACAATCCTTCTTGGAAATGATCGGACCGGCGGTGCGAGCAATCTGCTCGGTCACCCGCTCCACCAGGTCGGCCTTGGTCATCGACATCCGCGAACTCGGCGCTCAGGGTCGTAACGTACAGGCCAAGGCTAGGGCCGTAGTACGTTGACTGTCAAGAGGTTAGCGACCTTGTGCCGCTCGCGACCGAACCGACGCGAGGTACTCCGGGAAGTGCGGGCGGGCGTCGTGGGGCCCCGGGGCGGCCTCGGGGTGGTACTGGACGGCGAAGATCGGCAGCGAGCGGTGCCGGAGCCCCTCCACCGAACCGTCATTGCAGTTGATGTACGTCGGCACGAGGTCCGGGGCGCCGGTGATTTCGCGCTCGTTCCCACGCACGGCGAAACCGTGATTCTGGCTTGTGATCAGGATCTTGCCGGTCGCCATCTCCTTGACCGGCTGATTCCCGCCCCGATGGCCGTAGGGGAGCTTGTAGGTCTCGCCGCCGAACGTCAGCCCCAGCAACTGGTGGCCGAGGCAGATCCCGAAAATCGGCACGCCCGCATCGGCCACGCCCCGAATCGTCGTCGGCGCGTAGTGGATCGCTGCCGGATCGCCGGGCCCATTGCTCAGGAACACCCCATCCGGCTTCAGGGCCAGGATGTCGGTCACCGACGTATCGGACGGCACAACAGTAATGCGGCAGCCTTCCTGCTCGAACAGTCGCAGAATGTTGCGCTTGATGCCGAAGTCGAGGGCGACGATGTGGGTCTTCGCATCGGCCGGGCCCCAGGTGTACGGCTCACGCGTCGAGACGACCGTCGCGAGATCCAGACCTTCCATCGCAGGGCAGGCGTCCAAGGCGGCGCGCGCCTCGGGGGTGACGGCTTCGCCGACCCCGATCACGCCGCGCATCACTCCGACGGTGCGGAGGTGGCGGGTGAGGGCCCGCGTGTCGACCTCGGTCAGCGCCGGAATGCCGTGCTTGGCGAGGTAGCTCCGCAGATCGCCCGTCGCGCGCCAGTTGGAATGCGCGGCGGCGAGCTCTCGCACGACGATGCCGGCGACCTGCGGTCCGGTCGACTCGGGGTCCGCTTCGTTCACGCCGTAGTTGCCGATCATCGTAGCCGTCATCACGACGATCTGGCCCTTGAAGGAGGGGTCGGTGAACACCTCCTGGTAGCCGGTCATGTTCGTCGTGAACACGACTTCGGCGACGGCGGGCGCGGTCGGTCCGACCACGCGGCCGTGAAAAAGGGTTCCATCCTCGAGGAGGAGGAACCCCGGAACGCTGGTCGCGCTCACTTACGGCGTCTTCGTCGCCGGGGCCTTCGTCTCACCGCCGGCCGGCGCGAGCGGCACGCCAGCCGCCGGCGCCGCCGGAGCTGAGCCCGTCGCCGGAGCGGGGGTCGTCGCCGGAGCCGTCGCCGGCGTGCTGAACGCCTTGTCGAGCACCGACGTCGGCGTGCGGCCGCGGGCCGAGAGCAACGAGAGCACGAACGAGAGGAGGAGGAAGCCCCCGCCCAACCACCAGGACGCCGTCGTCAACAGGTTACCCGCCTGCCGCGTGCCGAGGATCGCGTCGGCCTGCGACGACGAACCGCCGAACGTGGACGCGAGCCCGCCGCCCTTGCCGGACTGCAAAAGGATCGCCCCGATCAGCAGCACGCAGACCAGGACCAGAATGGAGAGCAAGAAGACGTACATCGGCCGAATTGGAGGAAGCGAGGGAAGCCTTTGAATATCATCACGTTGCGGCGCTGGCTCAAGGGCCACATCCGGCCCTGGCGGCACCCGTACCGAGCCTACGCCGTGGCGATGGCGACCCAGGACGCCACATCGAGCGACGCGCCGCCCACGAGCAGGCCGTCGACGTCGCTGGAATCGAGCAGCGCACGGGCGTTGTCGGGCTTCACCGAGCCGCCGTACAGAATGGGCACCTGCACTGCCGCGTCGCCCAGCCGCCGGTGTAGCGCTTCGCGAATCACCGCGTGCATCGCGCTGGCGTCCGCCGGCGTGGCGGTCTTGCCGGTCCCGATGGCCCACACCGGCTCGTAGGCAATCGTGAGCTCGTGCAATTGTGCGTCGTCCAGCGTCTCCGCCACCGACACCAATTGGCGAAGCACGACATCGTCGGCCTTGCCCGACTCCCGCTCGGCCAAGGTCTCGCCAACGCAGAGCACCGGCTTGAGCCCGTGGCGGAAGGCGGCCGCGACCTTCCGCGCCTGCTGGGCGTCCGTCTCGCCGAACACGTGGCGCCGCTCCGAGTGCCCCACCAGCGCGGCGCGCGCACCGGCCTCCTTGGCCATCGGCGCCGAGGTCTCACCGGTGAAGGCGCCGGTGTCGTCGCCGTGGATGTTCTGCACGCCGATGACGAGATCCGGGCGATCGTAGAGCACGCCAGTGACGACCGACAGCGACACGGCGGGCGGGAACAGCATCACCGTCCGGTCCCCCTGCGGCTTGAGGGACGCCGCGAGTTCCGCGGCGAAGGCGCGGGCCTTTTGGGGCCCGAGGTGCATCTTCCAGTTGGCGGCGATGACAGGCTTGCGAAGCATCAGAGACGCGAAGAAGTGGGTGATCGCGAGCGCTCAGCGCTCGTCGAGAATGGCAACGCCGGGCAGCACTTTGCCTTCGAGGAATTCCAGCGAGGCCCCGCCCCCGGTGGAGACGTGCGACACCTGGTCGGCGAGACCCGCCTGCTCGATCGCCGCCGCAGAATCACCGCCGCCGACGATCGTCACCGCGCCCTTCTTGGTCGCCTCGGCCATCGCCTTGGCAATCGCCAGCGTCCCGGCGTCCAGCGGCGGCTTCTCGAAGACGCCCATTGGGCCGTTCCAGACGACCGTCTTGGCACTGGTGATGGCGCGGGCGTAGCTCGCGGCGGTATCGGGACCAATGTCGAGCATCGCGTCCTTGGGGCCGATGCCGTCCTTCTTGACCGCGCGGTGCTTGGCCCGCTCGTCGATGCTCGGCGCCACGGTGGCATCGTGCGGCAGAATGAGCACGGTTCCGGCCCGCTCGACGAGATCCTCCGCCATCTCCAGGCGGTCCGGCTCGACGAGTGACGTCCCCGTCTCGAGCCCCATCGCCTTGTAGAACGTGCAGGCCATCGCGCCACCGACGAGAATGGCATCGGCCTTGGGTAGCAGGGCTTCGATGACGTCGATCTTGCCGGAGATCTTGGACCCACCGAGAATGGCCACAAACGGCCGCTTCGGGTTCTCGAGAGCGCCGCCGAGATAGTCGAGTTCCTTTTGCATCAAGAGCCCCGCCACCGCCGGCGTGAGGAAGCGCGCGACGCCCTCGGTGCTCGCGTGGGCGCGATGCGCCGTCCCGAACGCATCGTTGACGTAGACGTCGCCCAACTGCGCGAAACGCTTGGACAGGGCCTCGTCGTTCGACTCCTCGCCCGGCAGAAAGCGGGTGTTCTCGAGGAGCAAGAACGACCCGATCGGCGTGGCCTTCGACCGCGCCACCGCGGCGTCGGTGTCGGTCTCGCCGAAGAACGCGACCGGCCGGTTCGTAAGCTGCGCCAGACGCGCCGCGACCGGCGCCAGCGAGTATTTGGCCTCGGGCTTGGCCTTCGGCCGCCCGAGGTGGCTCAGCAGAATCACCGCCGCGCCGGCCGCGGCGAGGGCCTCGAGGGTCGGCAGCGCAGCGAGCAGGCGCGTGTCGTCAGCCACCGCGCCGTCATCGGTGAGCGGGACGTTGAAGTCCACACGGACCAGCGCACGCTTGCCTTCGAGCTGCGCGGCGGTCAGATCGCGAATCGTCTTCTTGTTCATTGGGCGGGGGCAGAAGCACAGGCGCCACGCGAATCGCCCGATCTCGTCGATGCGATCCGCGTGGCGCTCATCGTGCCGTCAGACTCAGAGCGACTTGCCGACGAACGTCAGCAGGTCGACGCAGCGGTTCGAATAGCCCCACTCGTTGTCGTACCAGCCCGACACCTTCACCATCGTGCCGTCGATCACGTTGGTGTTTGGCGCATCGACGATGCACGAGTGCGGATTGCCGATGTAGTCATTCGAGACCAGCTCGATCGTCTCGTAGGCCAGAATGCCCTTGAGTGGCCCTTCGGCCGCCGCCTTGAACGCGGCGTTCACCTCGGCGATCGTCGTCGACTTCTCGACTTCGACCGCGAGTTCGGTGATCGACACGTCGGGCGTCGGCACGCGCAGCGAAATGCCGTCGATCTTGCCCTTGAGCTCGGGCATCACCAGCGACGTCGCCTTGGCGGCGCCCGTCGACGTGGGGATGATGCTGAGCGCGGCCGCGCGCGCGCGGCGGAGATCCTTGTGCGGCAGGTCGAGAATGCTCTGGTCGTTCGTGTAGCTGTGCACGGTGATCATCGTGCCGTGCTTGAAGCCGAACGACTCCTTGATGACCTTGACCATCGGCACGAGGCAGTTCGTCGTGCACGAGGCGTTGGAGATGATGTGGTGCGACGCCGCGTTGTACTTGTCGTGGTTGACGCCCATCACGATGGTGATGTCTTCGCCCTTGGCCGGCGCGGAGATGATCACCTTCTTGGCGCCCGCCGTGCGGTGCGCCTCGGCCTTGTCGGCGTCGGTGAAGCGCCCGGTGCTCTCGAGGGCCACGTCCACCTTGAGCTCCGCCCACGGCAACTTCGCCGGATCCTTCTCGGCGTAGATGCGAATGCGCTTGCCGTTGATCGTGATGCTCTCGGCATCGTGCTCCACCGTGCCCTTGAAGGTGCGGTGCACCGAGTCGTACTTGAACAGGTGCGCGAGGGTCTTGGTATCCGTCAGGTCGTTGATCGCCACGACCTCGAAGTCCGTGATCCCGCGTTCGAAGGTGGCGCGCAGAACCTGCCGCCCGATGCGGCCGAAGCCGTTGATGCCGACGCGAATCGCCATTGCCGTTGACTACCTCTCGCCCGGGGTGCGGGCGCGGCCGAACGTGATGAAGGAGATCGAATCCGCTCCGGCACCCGCGAGGGCACCTGCGCATTCGCCGAGCGTCGCCCCGGTCGTGCACACGTCGTCCACCAGCACAATCGACAGCCGGTGAAGCCGTGCGCCGGAAGCCGGAGCGAAACAGCCTTGAATATTCGTCTGTCGCTCGGCTGCGTGCAATTGCGCTTGCGACTTCGCGGCGCGAATTCTGTGCAGGAGGTCGGGATGCACCGGCCAGCCCCAGCGGCGCCCGAGCGCCACCGCGAGCCGCTCCGCTTGGTTGTAGCCCCGCTCCCGCCGCTTGGACGCGGCCATCGGCACGGGCACGAGGACCCCGCGTCGCGTCGGCGACGCGGGCGGCGGACCCAGGGCCGCCATCCAGTCGGCCAGCGGTTCGGCCAGCACCGGCCACCCGTCGTATTTGAAGGCGTGCAGCAGCGCGCGGGGCACCTCGTCCGTGGCCCAGACGGCGCTCCGCCCCCAAATGAGCCGCTGCGGCAACGCCGGGCACAGCCGGCACGGAGTCGCGGGTGGTCGCGGGTGACCACAGCGGTCACAACGCGGCCGAGGCAGCGGCCGCATCGCGGCGAGACAGTCGTCGCACACTAGGTCAGTCGACGGGAGACCGCAGGGCACACAGACCCGCGGCAGCGCGAAATCGAGGAGCGGACGCGCCGCCCGGAGAAGAGATGCCAAGAGCGCCACACGACATCATAGGTCGCGTGGCGCTCCGGGTGCGGGATCACGTTGTTGCCGCTGGGCGCATTCGAACGCCCCGACTCGACCGGCCTTAGACCGGGTCCTTGAGTCCTACGGCGGCAGACATCACGGCGCGATCGGCATCGGCGCCGAACCACCACGACCACGCGAGGGCCGCCTGCTCCACCAGCATCGCCAAGCCGTCTTCGGCCTTGATCCCACGCTTGCGCAGCGCCTGGACCCACGCCGTACCGCCCTTGTGGTACGCCAGATCGATCGCCACCGCCGACGCCGGCACCTTCTCGGCGGGAACGATCATCGCGTCGCCTTCCTTGAGGCCCAACGGGGTAGCGTTGATGACCAGCGTCGCGCCCTCCAGCGCCTGCTCCTTCTTTTCGACGGCCTCGGCGACCTTCGGATAGCGCTCCGCGACGGCCTTGGCGCGCTCCTTCTTTCGCGACCAGATGCGCACCTTGGCGTCGGGCCAGCGCTCCATCGCGGCAAGCGCCGCGCGGGCACCACCACCGGCACCGAGCAGCGCGACCACCGGCATTACCGGCAGATCGCCGCCGAAGAGGCGACGCACCGCCGCGTCGAATCCGCCGACGTCGGTGTTGTGGCCCATCAGCACGCCGTTCCGGACGCGGAAGGTGTTCACTGCCCCGGCCCGCTCGGCGATGGGCGTGAGCTTGCCACAGCGCTCGAAGAACTCCTCCTTGAGCGGCACCGTCACATTGCCCGCCCAGCTCTCGGCCATCGCCTTGTCGAGCGTAGCGTCGAGCTTGGCCGCCGTGACGTCCAGCGTCTCGTAGCGCAGATCAGTGCCGGCCTTCTCGAGCGCGGCGTTGTGAATGGCGGGCGACAGCGAGTGGCTGACAGGATGGCCCAGCAGGATGAGCTTCGGGAGTCGGATCACGCGTCGGTCTTCTGGCGATCAGCGGTGAGCCGGTCGAGGACGCGGCGCAACGCACGATCGAGTTCCTGATAGGTGGCGCGGTACACGTCGAGGTCGCCACCAAAGGGATCACTCACCGCCGAGAGGTCCGCGCCATTCGACGCATACGCCAGCAGCAGATGAGACTTGCCGGACCCGCCCAGCGCTTCGACGCGCTCGAGGTGATGCGGGCCCATCGTGAGAATCAACTCCGCGTCGGCGACCAGCTCACGAGTGAGCTGACGCGTCCGGTGCGCGGACAAATCGAGGTCGTGCTCCAGTGCCACCAACAACGAGCCATCCGACGCGGGGGCGCCGTCCCACGCCGACGTACCGGCGCTCGACACGGTCACCTCCATCCCGCGCTCCGCCGCGAGGCGTCGCGCCAACCCCTCCGCGAGTGGACTGCGGCAGGTGTTGCCCGTGCAGACGATGAGCAGTCGCATCCCGAGTCAGGCGTCTCCAATCAGGTCCGGTACGCTTTCGCGCAGGACGGCAGCAGAGATTGCACCTGGTCGAATCACACGAAGCCGTCGGCCGGTACAGTCCACCACCGTGGAAGGAGGGGACGGCGCCAGACGTCCTCCGTCGAGCACCCGGAGTTCCCCACGCGCAACCGCACTCCCCCACGCCTGTATAATCTCGCTAGCCGAGGCCGCCGGTGGCACCCCTGGGAGGTTCGCACTGGTGGATGTGAGGGCATCCCCGTAGGCCCGCAGCAGTCGGCCGAGGCCTTCGTGCGGGGTCCACCGCACGGCGATTCCCCCCTCAGGACCGCGGAGCCGGGCCGGCACGCGCCGCTCTCCGCCGGCGAGCACCAGCGTCAGCGGCCCCGGCCAGTGCCGCGCCGCCAACTGGGCCGCTGCGGTCGGCAAGATGACGTCGAGCTTCGCCAGCATATCGATGCCGGCCACCAGCAACAGGAAGGGCTTCGCCGGGGGGCGACGCTTCATCGCCACCAACTTCTCAACCGACGCGTGGTCGATGGCCGTCCCAAAGCCGTAGACCGTTTCGGTGGGATACGCGAGGATGCCACCGTCGCGCAGGTGCGCGATCGTCCCGCTGAGCGACTGCTCGACTTCCTCCGGCGACCAGAACGGCACCGGGCGCAGGTCGACGCTCACCCGTCCGCCGCGTGCAGCGCTTCGGCGCGCGTGAAGTCGCCCTCCTCGGTGATCTTCATTGCGCGTTCACTGCCCCGCACCACCACGACCGGCAACCCCAGCCGCTCACAGAGCGCCGCGTCATCGGTAGCGGTGATGCCCTGCTGCCGTGCCTCGACGTGGGCGCGCTCGAGCATTTCCCGCGGGAAGGCCTGCGGGGTCTGCGCCCGCCAGAGTCGCGCGCGATCGACCGTGCGCACGATGCGACCCTCGTCGTCGACTTCCTTGAGAGTGTCCACCACCGGCAAGGCCGCCACCGCGCCGACGCCCTCGGCCGCCTTGGCAATGACGCGGGAAATCACGTCGTCGGGCACCAAGGGGCGCGCGGCGTCGTGCACGATGATCGTCGTGACTTCGTCGGGCATATCGTCCAGCCCGTTGAACACCGAATCACTGCGCTCGCGGCCGCCGGCGGTGACGAGGAGCCGGTCGAGATCGCACTGAAAGAGCCACGGCGGCGGGTCCGCCGCGTGCGACTTGGGCAGCGCCACCACGACCATTGCGACGTCGGACCGCCGCTGAAACTGCTGCACCGAATGCAGGAGCATCGGTTTGCCGGCGATCCATCGGAACTGCTTCAGTTCGGTACCGCCGACGCGTGTGCCCGAACCCGCCGCCACGATGATGACCCCCACGTTGGCGTCGGGCGCCGCGCCCTTGGCCAGCTCGGCGGGTGTGGCATTGCGCGGCACGTGGCCGGGCGCGCGCGTGCCGACGTGCTCGCCGTCGTGCAACTCGCCGGGGTCGTGCGACGCGTGATCGTCGTGCGAATGGTCGTGCATCAGTGGGATCCCAAACAGAGCATTACGGGAACAGGCGCTGGAGACAGTCGGCCACGGTACGTACGCCAACCGCGCGTATGCCGGTGGGCACGCTGCGCGGCACGCCGCGGTCGCTCAGATACGCCACGGAAATGCCCATCCGCGCCGCCTCCGCGAGTCGGCGCTCGGCCTGCGCCACGGGGCGAATCTCGCCGCCGAGCCCAACTTCCCCGACGAACACCGCCTCGGCCGGCAGCGCGCGATCAAACACGCTCGAGGCCAGCGCCACCGCCACGGCAAGATCGCCCACCGGCTCCACGAGCCGCGCGCCGCCGACCACGTTCAGGAAGACATCGAGCGTGCCAAAAGCCAGCCCGGCGCGACGCTCCAGCACCGCCAACAGCAGCGCCAAGCGTCGGCCATCGTAGCCGGTGGCCACGCGCTGCGGCGTGCCGAATCCGGCCTTCGCCGCCAAGGCCTGAATCTCGAGCAGTACCGGGCGCGAGCCTTCGATCAACGCCGTCACCGCGCTACCGCTCGCGGGGTTCGACCGGTCGCCGAGAAACAGCTCGCTCGGGTTCTCCACCGGCACGAGGCCGGTGCCGGTCATTCGGAAGACGCCGATTTCGTCGACCGACCCAAAGCGATTCTTCGTCGCGCGAAGCACACGGTGATCGAGCGAGCCGTCACCTTCGAAGTACAGCACGGTGTCGACGATGTGCTCCAGCGTCTTGGGGCCGGCAATGCCGCCGCCCTTGGTGACGTGGCCCACCAGAATCACCGCGATGCCGGTGTCTTTCGCGAGCCGCATCAGCCGCGCGGCACACTCGCGGACCTGGCCCACGTTGCCGGGCGCGCCTTCGAGTTCCGCCGTGTAGACGGTTTGAATCGAGTCGATGATCATCGCGGCGGGACGCTGGTCCACCGCGGTGGCGGCAATGGTTTCGAGGGCCGTCTCGCTGAGCAACTGCACGTCGTCGGCGCCGCCGTCCAGCCGAGCCGCGCGCAACTTGACCTGCAGCGCGCTTTCTTCGCCGCTGACGTACAGACAGGGTCGGCCGGATCGTGTGAGCAGCGCCGCCACCTGCAGGAGCAACGTGGACTTGCCGATGCCGGGCTCGCCGCCGACCAGCACCACGCTCCCCGGCACCAGCCCGCCCCCAAGCACGAAGTCGAACTCGCCGATGCCCGTGGACCAGCGCGAGGTCTCGGCGCCACTGACATCGGCCAATCGGCGCGTCTGGCCCGGCGGGGCGCCACCGGACTCGGCGGAGCGTGCACTCCCGCGCAGTGGCTTCGCCGACTTGGGCGCGGCGAGTTCTTCGACCAGCGTGTTCCACTCCCCGCACCCGTCGCACTTGCCGCTCCACTTCGGGGCTTCGGTGCCGCACTCGGTGCAGCGGAAGACGGTCCGGGTCTTGGTGGCCACGGTCAGCCGCGCGGCGGCGGGAGCGGCATCGAGCGCGTGGCGCTGCCCGCCAGTTCCGGCGGCGCGGGACGGTTGGTGCGGTTCTCGAAGCGCGTGTACTGCTTCTGGAACGTGAGCTCCACGGTGCCGGTGGGCCCGTTTCGCTGCTTCAGAATGATGATCTCGGCCAGACCGTCGATGTTCTGCGGAATCTGCGCCGGCGCGCCGTTGTTGCCTTCTTCCTTGAGGGCATAGACCTCGGGGCGGAAGATGCCCATCACGAGATCGGCGTCCTGTTCGATCGCGCCGGAGTCGCGCAGGTCGGCCAGCTGCGGGCGTCCGCGGGACTCGCCGGTGCGCTGCTCGGTGGAGCGCGACAGCTGCGAGAGCGCGAGCACCGGCACTTCGAGCTCCTTTGCCAGCGCCTTGAGCAGGCGTGAAATCTGCGACACCGCCTGCACGCGGCTCTCGGCGCCCGGCGGCTCCTGAATGAACTGCAGATAGTCGACGACGATCATATCGAGCCCCGTCTCCGACTTCACGCGCCGCGCGCGCGAGCGGATGTCCATCATCCCGATGTTCGACGCGTCGTCGATCAGCAGTTCGGCCTGGCCGAGCAGGCCGGCAGCACGCGCCAAGCGTACGAAGTCGTCATCGCGCAGCGCCGCCTTGCGAAGGCGCTGAGCATCGACGCGCGCTTCGCTCGTGAGCAGACGCTGCACGAGCGAGTCCTTGTTCATTTCGAGCGAGAAGATCAACACCTTCTTCTTCGCGTCGAGCGCGGCGTTGAGCGCGATGTTCATCGCGAACGACGTCTTGCCCATCGACGGACGTGCCGCGATGATGACCAGGTCGCCGGGCTGGAACCCGTTGGTCATTTCGTCCAAGTCGGTGAAGCCGCTCGGCACGCCGGTCATCTCCTGACCGCCGCGCTGCCGCTCCTCGATGCGCTCCATCGCCGGCCAGAGCAGCTCCTTCAGGCGCACCGCGCGATCACCGCCGGTGTTCTGCGACAGGGCCAGCACGCGCCGTTCCGCCTCGTCGAGCAGATCCACCGCCGTCAGGCGACCCTCGAAGGCCTCGCCAATGAGGTCGGTGGAGGTCTCGATGACGCGGCGCAGCAGCGCTTTCTCGCGCACGATGCCGGCGTGGAACTCGACGTTGGCCGCGGTGGGCACGGCGTCGACGAGAATGCCCAGATACTCCTTGCCGCCCGAGCCGGCCAGTTCACCGCGACGCTCGAGTTCGTCGGCCAGTGTCAGCACATCGACGACCGCGCCACGCTCGGTGATCGAGAGCATCGCGCGGAAGATCCGGCGGTGCCCCTCGCGGTAGAACATATCCGCTTCGACGATCTCGCTCGCGCGCATAATGGCGTCGGCGTCGAGCAGCATCGCCGACAGCACGGCCTGCTCCGCGTCTTCCGACCACGGAGCCTGCCGTTCCTTGTACGGATCACGCGCTGGTCGCGCGGTCGAGAATTCGGCGAGCGAGCTGGACATCGTCCCACGTTGGCCGCTTCCAGTTCGG
>JANRJP010000022.1:0-2744 GCA_033763905.1 Gemmatimonadaceae bacterium | reverse complement strand
CCGTTGACGATCAGCGTGCCCGGCGAGGCGCCGGGTGCGAGCGTGCCGAACTGGCGCACCGCGCCGTTGAGGATGCCCGTGCCGTGTATCGCGCCGTTCAGCGCGAACAGTTCGGCGTTGATGACGGCGGCATCCAGCGTCAGGCTCGCGCCGACCTCGTTCGCAAAGATGACACCGGCGTTGACCCCGACACGATCGAGGCGCATCTCGCCTTCGTTGCGGAGGACGCCGGTGGTGACGAGGCTGCCGCCGACGAGGGTCAGGCTGCCGCGGTTGACGAGTTGGGAAGCGGAGACTGCGGCGTTCAGGCCGGTGAACTGCCCTGGGTTGTCGAACAGATCCGCGACGGTCAGCTGCGCGTCGTCCACCGCAACGAATTGGCCGGCGTTCGTGAGGTCAGCGGCCACGTCGAGGGTTGCCTTCGCGCTCAGGCGCAGGCCACCGTCGTTGCGACTCAGTGCGAGCCCGTCGAAGACACTGCCCTCGCCCAGGTCGACTTCGGCGCCAGCGCCGATCGTCTCGATTTGACCGCCCGACAGCGCGAGGCGCGCGTGCGCGTCGAGTGTCCAGCCGCCACCGGTCAGCACCCCCAACGCGTTCTGCCCGACCTCGCCCGTCAGCTGCAGTTCGCTCCCGGTGCCGAGCGACACCCGGCCCTGATTGAAGAAATCGGCGGCGACCGTCACCTGCCGCTGGGCGACGACCGCGAAGCGGGCGCCCTTCTGCACGTCGACGCGCCCGCCGTTGGCGTCGACGACGATATCCGCGCTCGACTGCCAGCCGCCGGACGCGGCGTTCGGTTCACTGCCGACGGTCTCGAGCTGCACCAGCCCGCCGCTCAAGCTCAGGACGCCTCGCTGCTGCACGAGTTCGCCGCGAGTCAGCAGGCTGCCGGCGAGTATGCGCTCGCCGGCGTCGTCGCCGATCACGAGCACGTGGTGGTTTTCCAGCGTTGCGGAGTTCGGGCCGAAGGCGGCCAATCCGAGTTGACCCTTCTTCCAATGCATCGTGGCCTGGTTGACGAAGTGACCGGGTCCGCTCAGGACGCCGCCATCGAGCGTGACGTCCGGCGCGTCGAACACCACGCTTCCCGCCTCCTCGGTGCGCAGAACGGCCCCGTCCTCGATGATAAAGTCGCCGCCGTCGCTGCCGCCGATGCTCAGGGTGCCGGTCACGGTGTACGGCGTCCCGTCGACACTGCGCTCGAGACGCACGCGACCCCGCTCGCCGCCGCCGCCGGTGATGAAGAGGCTGGCGGCGTTGAACTCACCGCCCCCGGCGAAGACGAGGCTGCCACCGTCGACTACGACGCTGCTGCCCGAGCTGCCTTCGTAGAACGCCTCGAAGCGACTCTCGCCGCCTCGTTGCCGTTGCAGGACGCCATTGAGATTGAGAAAGCGGCTGCCGGCGCCGTCGACGAGCACGTCCGCCTTCCCGTCCAGGAACCAGGCGCTGTCCGCGCCACCGTGCGTGAGCACGATGCTCGCCTGCTTCAGGACCAGGTCCGCCTCGTGCTGTCGCACGGTGCCCCTGGCGTCCAGCACCCCGGTGAGCCGCGAGGCGCGTTCACCGGTCGCGGCGGCCTCGATGTCGAGCTTGCGGCCAGCGCGCAGGACCAGCCCACCGCTCGCGACGCCGTCGGTCACGCTGCCGTCGGTCTTCACGTCCGCCGCGCGCCACTGCATGTCGACGTTCGCGCCGAGCGCGGCCTGCGCGAGATCGAGCGTCGCATCGTCGAGCAGCCACAGGCCGGCGCCGTCGATCGTGACCGCCCCGGACATCTCGTGCGCGCCCCCGAAGCGCAAGATCGAGCGGGACGCGAGCGTGTCCTCGAGGCGGTAATGCGCGCCGTCGAGGTGCCGAGTCGACGGCACCGTGCCGTTGTTGAGGACCGCCATTTCTCCGCCACGGATCCGGACCTCGCCGCTGTTCTCCCAGGCCGTGCTCACCGTGAACACGTCGAGCGTTGCGCTGCCATCGGCGTCCTTGATGAACGTGCCTTCGTTGCGCACGGTCTCGGTCGTGAAGCCGATCGCCTCGAGGCTGCCGGCCTGCGCCTTCAGGGTGCCAAGATTGATCAGCTTGAGCGCGGACATCGCGACAGACGCCGCCGAGCCGAGCGTCAGCGTGCCCGGTCCCGCGTTGATCAACAGCCCCTCGCCGTCGAGGACCGCGTCCTTGATCAGCAGCGTCGCGCTGTTCGTGAGGCTGACATCGTCGGCGATCGTGACGAACGCATCCGTCCATTCGCTCGCCCCGCCGATCAGCAGGTTGTCGCGGATCTCCAGCCGACCTCCGTCGATGTGCAGCGACTCGATGCTGGAGTCGCCCGCGTCGCTGCCGTTGATGACCAGCGACGGTCCACCGCCGATCACTTCGCCCAGCAATAGCGACCCGCTCGCGTTCAGACGGCCGACGCTGATCGTCGACGTCCCGGCGTCGGCGACGATGCGCACGTTCGTATCCTCGATCGTGACGAGCTCGGTGCCGAGCGCGCCCGGCGCGTCGGTGTCGAGATCGAGCGAGTCCTTCCAGTCGGCGTCGAGCCAGTCCACGACGCCGGCGCCGGTGCCGCGCAGGAAGAAGTCGACGCCCTGCACCGCGCCGGCGATGAAGAGACCGCTGGTGCCGCCGTCGAAAGCGAGATGATAGGCGAGTTCGCCGTTGTTACTGAGATAGCGGTCAGACACGTCGATCGCGCTGACCATGCGCAGATCGCCAGGCCGCACCTCGAGCGCCCGTTT
>JANRJP010000005.1:0-5682 GCA_033763905.1 Gemmatimonadaceae bacterium | reverse complement strand
CCGTTGTCGAGCCTTCGATGACGGTGCGCGTGGCATTCGGGAGAACGCCCGACTGCAAAGCTAGCGGTGTTGCGCGAGCTTTCGTGATGGCAACGCTTGCCGCGATTGGCGTGGCACTCGGGCTACTGCTCGGCATTCTCGGTGGCGGCGGCTCGATTCTGACCGTGCCGGCGCTGGTGTACGTCGCGGGTATCGCGCCGAAGTCGGCGATTGCGATGAGTCTCGCGATCGTCGGCGTGACGAGCGCGGTCGGGGCCGTGCAACAGTGGCGGGCGGGGGCTGTCGCGTTTCGACCCGTGGCGGGGTTCGCCGTGGCGACGATGCTCGGCGCCTTCGTCGGCGGGCGCGCGTCGGCGTGGGTGCGCGCCGACGTGCAACTGTTGCTCCTTGCGGCGGTGATGCTGGCGTCGGCGACCGCGATGTGGCGCGGACCGGTGACGGCGCGGGCGGACCGCGCGCGCTCGGCGTCGCCGACCCTGTTGGCTGCGACCGGGCTCAGTGTGGGCGTGCTGACCGGCATCGTCGGGATTGGCGGGGGCTTCGTGATCGTGCCCGCACTGGTGGTGCTGGCGGGCTTGCCAATGCCGACGGCGATCGGCACATCGTTGGCGGTGATTGCCGTGAACTCGGCGGCGGGCTTTGCCGGGGTCTCGCGCGGTGTGGTGGTGGATTGGATGGCCACGTCGGTGGCTACCGCGGCCGCCGTGGGCGCGGTGCTGGTTGGCGCGCGAGTGGGGCGACGACTCTCGGCGGGGCAGCTTCGGACGGGCTTTGCCGCGTTTCTGGTGCTTGTCGCCATTTTCCTGTTGTGGAAGAACCGGGCGGCATTCGGGCTGCCGGTGCACAATGGACCCTGACTGTAGACGCTCGAGGATGCGATGACGGATTTTCTGGCCGTGGTGCCGACCCTGATGAACGGCGCGTCGCCGTTGCCCAACGTCGTGACGGGGGGACAGCCGACGGCGGCGGAGCTCGCGGCGCTGGCGACCGCGGGCGTGAAGACGGTGCTGGACCTGCGTCTGCCGAACGAGCCGCGCGGCTTCGACGAGCCGTCCGCGGTGGAAGCGGCGGGGATGCAGTATGTGCCCGTGCCGGTGCAGGGCATGGTGCCGGACGAGAGCTTTGCGGCCGCGCGTCGGGTATTGCAGCAGGCGGGGACGGCGCCGGTGCTGTTTCACTGCGCGAGCGCCAATCGCGTGGGGGCCTTGCTGCTCCCGCACCTGATGCTGGATCACGGTCTGGATCAAGCGGCGGCGTTGGCGGTGGCGCAGCGGGTGGGGCTGCGGGACGGGATGCTGGCCCAGCTGGCGCTGACGTACGTGGCGGGCCAGCGGGCGGCGGGCTAGGTCGCGTCGGCGCCGCGGGCTGGCGCGCCGGCGTGACATACTACAAATTGGTTATATAGTATTTTGAAGAGTCGGCCGCGCCGACGGAGTCCCGCAATGCTGCTCAAGCGATTCTACGACGAGGGTCTGGCGCAGGCCTCGTATCTCATCGGCTGCCACGCGACGGGAGATGCGATCGTCGTCGACCCGAACCGTGATGTGGCGCAGTACGTGGAGGCGGCGGCCCGCGAGGGGCTGACGATTCGTCACGTGACCGAGACGCACATTCACGCCGACTTCGTGTCGGGCGCGCGCGAACTGGGCGCGCGCACCGGCGCGACGCTGTATCTGAGCGCTGAGGGCGGCCCGGACTGGCAGTACCGCTGGGCGGCGTCGGCGGGGGCGACGCTGGTCCGAGACGGTGACACGATTCGGGTCGGCAACGTCGTCCTGACGGTGCGGCACACGCCCGGCCACACGCCCGAGCACCTGATGTTCGAGGTGCTGGACTCGGCCGGCGCGACGGAGCCAATGGGCGTCCTCACGGGGGACTTCGTGTTCGTGGGGGATGTTGGGCGACCGGATCTGCTGGAGAAGGCCGCCAAGGTCGCGAACACGATGGAGGCAGGGGCCAAGCAGCTGTACGCGTCATTGCAGCGGTTCAAGCAGTTGCCCGACTGGGTGCAGATCTGGCCGGGGCACGGGGCGGGATCGGCGTGTGGCAAGGCGCTGGGCGCGGTGCCGACGAGCACGGTCGGGTACGAACGGCGCTTCAATTGGGGACTCGCCGACGTGTCGGAAGACGCGTTCGTGGCGACGGTGCTCGAGGGGCAGCCCGAGCCGCCGGTGTATTTCGCCGAAATGAAGCGGATCAATCGCGACGGGCCGCGGGTGCTGTCGGCAGACGGCACGCCGGTGCCGACGCCCCCCCGCGTACCGGACGCGCAGGTGTCCGAGCTGTTGGCATCCGGCGCGGTGGTGATCGACACGCGGGACGCGGCGGTGTTTGCCAGCGGGCATCTCCCCGGGACGTTGTCGATTCCGCTGAACAAGTCGTTCAGTACCTGGGCCGGGTGGCTGGTGGCGTACGACCGGCCGTTCTACCTGCTTGCAGACCCTGCCGTGTTGGGGTCTGCCCTCCGGGAGCTTCGGATGATCGGGCTCGACGATGTGGCGGGCGTGGTGGATCCGTCGGTGCTTGCGGGGTGGTCGCGATCCGGGGCCCGTCTGGAGACGGTGCCGCAGTTGGCGCCGTCGGGGCTGTCGGCGGCACTTGCCGCCGGGGCGACGCTGGTGGACGTGCGCGGGCGGTCGGAGTGGCAGGCGGGGCACATTCCGGGGGCGCGGCACGTGCCGTTGGGCGAACTGCGGGCGCGTGTTTCGGAACTGCCGGTTGGTCGTCCCGTGATCGTACAGTGTCAGGGGGGGGCGAGGTCGGCCATTGCGGCGAGCGTGCTACAGGCGGCAGGCGTGGCGGATGTCACAAACCTGAGCGGCGGGTACGCGGCCTGGTTGCCGTCGGGGTCTCGCTAGACACAGGTTCGTGACGACGGGCTCACACAAGGTGGTTGCATTGTGCGGGTCACCGGGTATGATTCCGTGGTTAGAGCACTACAACCGCGTCCGGGGGCGGCCCCCCCGGGACTGTTGTCGGCCGGGCGTTGCCGACAACGGGTCGTTCAAACGCCGTGCACCATCGGCGAGCACTCCGGCTCGATCGTAGCACGGTCACCTTTGGAGGGTAGTTATGCGTTTCCGTGCGTCCGTAGGGGCGATTGGGCTCGCGCTGAGCATCGCGGCGCCGGCCTACGCTCAGTCGGCGGGAGCCATCGAAATCGGTGTCTTCGGTCGGGTGCAGTTCGACAACAACCAGCTGCTGCTGCCTGCGACGTCGGTTGCGATTCCTCGCATCAACGCCGCTGGCATTCAGAGCGGCACCGCGCCAGCGGTTGAGACCGGGAGCCTCTTCAAGGGCTTCGGCGGTCGCGTGGGCTATTTCTTCGCCGACAACTTCTCGGTCGAAGGTGGCTACCACTACGCGAGCGTCCCGGCGGCGACGGTGTCGAAGCTGACGCTTCGCGCGCTGCTGAATCGTCCGTTCACCGAGAAGTTCGGCTGGCACGTTGGTGCCGGCGTGCTGCTCAACACGACGGACGTCAAGGAATACACGGGTGATCCGAACCGCGAGAACGCGACGAGCGGCCTGGTGTCGTTCGGTGGCAGCAAGACCAATGATTTCGGTCTCGCCGGCCTGATCGGTACCCGGTGGAAGTTCAACGACAGCTTCCAGCTGCGTGTCGACGGCACGGCCTCGTTCGTCCCGTCGCCGAAGGAGCGTCGCACGGAGTTCGAGTTCCGTCTCGACTGTAACGACGGCACGTCGAACCTCGGCACGGCGCCGGCTTGCGTTCGTGGCGGCGCGCTCGATGGCGCCGACATCGACTTCGGCGTCGAAGTCGGCGGCTCGTTCCTGCTGAACAACGCGAAGGACGCCGACGGCGACAAGGTCAAGGACAAGCTCGACACCTGCCCGAACACGCCGAAGGACGTGGTCGTCGACGCGGCCGGCTGCCCGGTTGACACCGACGGCGACAAGGTCGCGGACTACCTCGACAAGTGCCCGAACACGCCGAAGGGCGTGGCGGTCGAAGCGAACGGCTGCCCGGTCGATAGCGACAAGGACGGCGTCGCCGACTACCTCGACAAGTGCCCGAGCACCCCGTCGTCGGCCAAGGTCGACAACAACGGTTGCCCGCTCGACACCGACAAGGACGGCGTGGCCGACTACCTCGACAAGTGCCCGAACACGCCGAGCTCGGCGAAGGTCGACACGAACGGCTGCCCGATCGACACCGACAAGGACGGCGTCGCCGACTACCTCGACAAGTGCCCGAACACGGCATCTGGCGTGAGCGTCGATGCGAACGGCTGCGCGACGGACAACGACGGTGACGGCGTCATCGACACCGGCGACAAGTGCCCGAACACGCCGGCTGGCGTGAAGACCGACAACACCGGTTGCCCGCTCGACACCGACAAGGATGGCGTGGCGGACTACCTCGACAAGTGCCCGAACACGGCGGCTGGTCGTGCGGTGGATGATCGCGGTTGCCCGCGCCTCTTCGAGGCTGGCAAGACGGCGCTCACCCTCACCGGTGTGAACTTCGCGAACGCGGCGTCGCGGCTCCTGCCCGCGTCGCGCCCGGCGCTCGATCGCGTGGCCGAAGGCCTCGTGGCGAACCCGGACGTGAAGGTCGAGATCGGTGGTCACACCGACAACCGCGGCAATGCCCGCGCGAACGAGCGGCTGTCGCTCGCCCGTGCGAACGCGGTCCGCACCTACCTGATCAGCAAGGGCGTGAAGGCGGAGCAGCTCGTGGCCAAGGGCTACGGTGGCTCGCAGCCGATCGCGCCGAACACGACGGCGGCCGGTCGTACGGCCAACCGCCGCGTCGAGATGAAGCAGATCAACTGATCCGCTTGGCTCACTGATCGTGATCGCCCCCGGTGCTTCGGCGCCGGGGGCGATCTCTTTCCCAACCCCAAGACCGTACCCCCGATGTCTCTGCCTTCCATCGCCATCATTGGTGCCGGACGCGTTGGTCTGACGCTGGCCGAGCGCTGCCTGGCCGCCGGCGCACGCGTCGTGATCGGCACGCGTGACACGTCGAAGCCGGACATCCAGGCGCTGCTCGATCGCTATCCGGAGCGCGCGCTGGCGACCGATGGCGCGACCGCCGCCGCTTCCGCGACGGTCATCATCGTCGCGACACCGTCCGCCGCGGTCGAGTCGGCCGTGACCGCCCTCGGCGCGCTCGGCGATCGCATCGTGGTCGATGCGACCAACCCCGTCGGTCCGGGACTGACGCACGCACTCGCCAGCGGCTCGAACGCCGAGCGTATCGCGGCGGCGGTGCCGGGCGTTCGGGTCGTGAAGGCGTTCAACACGATCGGCGCGGAAGTGATGGCGCATCCGACGCTCGCGCTTGGCGCGGCCACGCTGTTGATTGCCGGTGATGACGCTGACGCCAAAAGCATCGTCGCTTCGCTCGCACAAACGATCGGGTTCGCCCCGCTGGACGCCGGCCCCCTCGTTCGCGCGCGCTCGCTGGAACACGTGGCGCTCGTCTGGATTGCTCTCAGCGCCTCGCAGGGCCGTGGCTTCGGCTTCGTGCGCAGTGATCCGGTCGCCTGACCGAGTCCGCCAGTCGCTGCTGCCCATCGTTGACGCATTTCCTCACGACCGATGAACTCGCTTCCCAAGCTCGCGCTCAACAGCGCACCGCGTCCCGCCGCGTACGCCTTTGCGGTGCTCGCCCTCGGCATCGGTGGATGGTTCGGCTGGCAGGGTTGGCAG
>JANRJP010000031.1:0-12410 GCA_033763905.1 Gemmatimonadaceae bacterium | reverse complement strand
GATGAAACCGTCGAGAGCTGCGTGAATCGCGTGGGCGTGGAACTCAACACGGCCTCGGCCGCGCTGCTGTCGTACGTGGCAGGGATCGGGCCGACACTGGCGCAGAGCATCGTGACGGTGCGCGACGGTCGCGGCGGATTCCGTTCTCGGGCGGACCTCAAGGAGGTGCCGCGTCTCGGTGCCAAGGCCTTCGAGCAGGCTGGCGGCTTCCTGCGCGTGCGCGATGGCGCGCATCCGCTCGACGCGTCGGCGGTGCATCCGGAGCGCTACGCGCTGGTGGAGCGCATTGCCGCGGATGCGGGGATCGATGTCGCCGCGCTGATCGGGAACGAGACGTTGCTGTCCCGGCTCGACTGGGCCCGCTACGTGTCGGATGACGTCGGCCTGCCCACGCTGCAGGACATTCGCGCGGAGCTGGCCAAGCCGGGGCGCGATCCGCGCGCCGCGTTCGAACCGCCGAGCTTCCGCGACGACCTGCTCGAACCCAAGGATCTCAGGCCCGGGATGGTGCTGGACGGCGTCGTGACGAACATCGTGGCGTTCGGCTGTTTCGTGGATGTGGGCGTGCACCAGGATGGTCTGGTGCACGTGAGTCAGTTGGCCGATCGGTACGTGGCGGATCCGAATGACGTCGTGAAGGTGGGGCAGAAAGTGAAGGTGACCGTGGTCGAGGTGGACTTGGCGCGGAACCGGATCGCCCTCACGATGAAGACCAAGGGTGCCGAGACTTCAAGTGGGCGGCGCGGCCAGCCCTCGGCGAAGGCCCCGGCACCGGCGCAGGCGCCGTCGATCCCGACCCGCGGGACGATCGCCCGGAACGGGATGCGGTTCACCTGAGTATGTCCCCGGGGGCAGTCGTGCAAATTGACCCGCCCCCGGATACGTTCAACAGACAGTCACACGCCTCGAGGACGAGCTATGCCCAAGCACGAGACGGCCCCCGCTGCGGCCGCCCACGACCCCTACGCCGATCGGCTGTTCAAGGCCCGCGCGATCATCATCAGCGGCGGCATCGACCAGGAGCTCGCGGAGCGCGTGTCGACGCAGCTCATCGCGATGTCGTACGAAAGCGACGAACCGATCACGGTCTACCTCAACTCGCAGGGCGGCCACGTCGAGGCGGGTGATACGATCCACGATATGATCCGCTTCGTGTCGGCGCCGGTCCGCATCGTCGGCACCGGCTGGGTCGCAAGTGCCGGCGCGCTGATCTACGTCTCGGTGCCGGTGGAGCGTCGGTACTGCCTGCCGAACACCCGCTTCCTGTTGCATCAACCGGCGGGCGGCGGTGGCGGCACAGCGTCGGATATCGCGATCGAAGCGCGCGAGATCCTCAAGATGCGCGAGCGCCTGAACAAGATCTTCGCCAAGGCGACGGGTCAGCCGTTCGAGCGCATCGAAGAGGATACCAATCGCAACTTCTGGCTCGACGCCGACGCCGCGATCGCCTACGGTGTGGCTGGGAAGATCGTCACCTCGGTCAACGATCTCTGACCAAGGCGTGGGCTTTGGTGGCGCTCACAGATCGCCACCAAAGCTCACGACGGCGCGCCACGGGGCGCCGGCATCGAACGCCCGCGCCACGCCGGCGCTGAAGCCACCCCCGAAGAAGCGCATCCGAAGATCCACCGAGCCCCGCACGCCCTGGCTACCGTTCCATCCGAGCGCCGCGATCCGCCCCTGAGCGGCCGCGGCGCTTTCGATGACGCCTGCGGTCACGCCGATCGACGGTGATGGCGCCAGCGCCGGCAGCGCGAGGCGCCCGAATCGGAGCGGCTGCGACAGAATCGGCAGCACATAGGACAGCGTCGCGCGGGAGAGCGCGCCACGCGTGCCCGTGAACGCCTTGTATCCGAATCCGGGGAGGCTCGTCGGGCCGCCGAGTTCCACGAGCCGCTGTACCGGCGCCGACGGACCCACCAGCGTCGCGAGCTGCACGCGGCTGGTGCCGATCACCGGCCCCCATTGACGGCGCGCCACCACGCGGGCATCGATGCGCGTGAACTCGAGTTCGCCGTCGCCCCGCTCGACCGACAGCTGTGCCCCGGTACCCGACTGCACACCCTGCGACAGCACAGCGCGCCCGACATCGAGCGCAAGCATCGTCGACAGATAGTGCCCGCCGTCGACCGGCCGATTGACGCGGAACGGCGCGCCGCCGAAGGGACCGCCGCGCACGCTGTTCGCACGCGGCGCATCACGCCCCCAGCCGACTTCGACGCGCAACGCGGCGTCCGCTCGGTCGTCCAAGAGCCGCGTGATCCCGAGTTGCACCCGATCACGATGCACGTAGTCGGCATCGTCGACCCCGAAGAAGCCGCCAAGTCCGGTGATCTCGGCGTAGGGCTGCGTGAGATCGTTGGTGCTCGCGAGCGAGTGTTCGGCGCGGAACAACCAGATGTGCTGCCCGCGATCGAAGGTCGTCTCGAGGTTGCCGCGTGCGGTGCGTTCGCCGAGGGCGAGCCCCGCGTTGCCGCGCGCCTGCAGTCCCGGCATCAGATCACGGGCCCGCCACTGCGCGCCGAATC
The DNA here is from genome assembly GCA_033763905.1 of Gemmatimonadaceae bacterium. GTDB lineage: Bacteria > Gemmatimonadota > Gemmatimonadetes > Gemmatimonadales > Gemmatimonadaceae > JAJTHG01. The sequence goes on along the minus strand of JANRJP010000031.1, from coordinate 9,882 downwards.
CGACGAATAGTCCCTGCACCTTGTCGTAGCGCAGGAACTCCGTGGGCCGACGTAGCTGCGGCCGCAGCACGGGCCGGCCAGTGGAACGCAGACGTTGCGGCGCGATGTCGTCAAAGTCGGTCGCTGCCGCTTCGGCCGTCACGCGACCGATCTCACGCTGCCAGTCGCGGTGCGCCCGCACGGTGTCGGCGCTGGCGAACGTCAGGGTGGCGGGCACGGTGCGCAGCGCGACGACGGTATCGGCGGTCTGCGGCGTCTGCTCCCGTTGCAGCGCGTAGTCGCGCATCCGGCTGACGGTACGGACGATGGCGCGGCCGTCGCCGAGCGACGTCTGGACCTGCATTTCGATCCGCTGGGTCCGTGGCAACCACCACTGTCCGTCGATCTCCTGATTCTCGAGCTCGACGTAGGCGGCGGGAGTGAACCCTGCGAGCCCGACCATCACGCTGCCGATCCGGTCACCGATCCCGCGCCGCTTGGGGGCCGTGTCCCCCGACACCGGCGGCGCGGACCGTCCGACGACGCGTCCGCGAATGCGCACGATGTCTCCGCGCTCGGCGTCGATGATGACGTCGCCGACGAGCGCGAGTCGGCCGCGTGGCAGGTCGGGACGTGGCGCGACCACAATGCGCGCGAGCGGCACCCGACGTCCGCCGAGGATGAGCGTCGCGACCGTATCGCCGCCGGCAAAGGTGTAGGTCGTCGCGCCGTCGCGGCCGAAGGGCGACACGGCCGCGCTCGGCGGTCGGCGGCGCTCCCCCTTGCCGATCGTGTCGCTGGCAAAGAAGAGCCACCAGCGGTCGCCGTACAGGACCGGGACCACGGGACTGTGGCGAAAGAACGAGAGGGTCGAATAACTGACGTTCAGCGATTGCGCCCGATAGCCCACCACGTGCTGCGCATACTCGCCGTCCCGCTGCCAAGTGACTCTCGCGGCCAGCTGTTCGACGAGCGGCGCCACTTCCATCGTCCCTGCGCGGGTACCCGCGACGGCACCGGGCATGTCTGCTGGCGTGTTGAGCAGCAGCGAGATTTCGGTCTCGGCGCGGGCTTCATAGCCACGGAGCACTGGCGCCGGTCGATGCGCGGCACGGCGCGCGCGGGCGAGCAGGGTATCGAGCGACGGCGCCGGCACCGAATCCACGGCCGAAACGCCGAACGCGAGCAGGAGAGGCAGGATCACCCGCTCTACTACTCGCGTTCACGCCGTCCAGTTTCGGCCGCGCCGAGGGCGCGGCCGGACGATCAGCCGCCCTTCGCGATGCGGCGCACGACATCCGCCAGCAGCCGCACCTTCACCGGGTCGCTCGAACCACGAGCGTCGGCGTCGAGCTGCCGCGCGAGCGGATCGAGCAGACGCCGCTTGGCGGCGGCCTCAGGCGCCATCTCGGCGGCCGTCAATACCCCGGACACGGCCGTCAACCGCACCGCCGAGAGCCCCTGCGAACGACCAAGCTGGTCCACGTAGGCCTTGGCCACGGGGAACGCGGCCGGCCACTCGATCTTGTCCTGATGCTGCGCGTTGAGCTGCGCCACCTGCACCAGCTTGGCGGCCTCGATCTCGTTCGCCGTCAGTTGCTCGCTCGGCACGAGCTCGAAGATGTCCAGTCCGCGTCCGATCTCGGACCCGATGATGCGGCCGTTGTACCAGTACGCCGACCAGAACCCGCTCAACACGGGCGTCGTCGCGTCCATTGGCCCACGATCGAAGTACGCGATCTCCACCGGCTTGGCCGGATTGGTGAAGTCGAAGACGGAGATGCCACCCTGATACCACGACTGCACCATCACGTCTCGACCCGGGACCGGAATCAGCGACCCGTTATGGGCGACGCAGTTCTCTTCCGGCGTCTGCGCGGCGGGCAACTTGAAGTAGCCCGCGTGCTTGAGCTTGCGATTCGCCAGCGTGAAGATTGCGTCCGCGCCCCACTCGAGCCGATCGGTCACGCGGCAACGCGGCTGCGTGCCGCCGCCCCATTCGTCCGAGAAGAGCACGGTGGTGCCGGCATTGTTGAACGTGGCCGAGTGCCAGTACGCGAAGTTCGGGTCGATCACTTCGGTGATGCGCTTCGGATTGGCCGGATCCTTGATGTCGAGCAGGATGCCGTTGCCCGAGCACGCGCCCGCCGCGAGTCCGATCGCGGGATACGCGGTGATGTCGTGGCACTGATCGGTATCCGAGGTGTTCTGCGTGTTCGGGCCGTGGTCGCCCCCCTTCCAGAGCCCGTCGAGCTTGCCGTTCTTGTCGGCGAAAATGCGCGGACCACCGACGATGCGTGCATTCTGCGGCGCGTCCAGCGGCACTTCGACCACATCGATCCGGAAGTACGACGTGTTCGGATCCTCCTTGGGGCTCTTCGGGCTGCACCCGGCGAGTTCGCTCGGGCTCCGGGCGCCGCTGGTGCCCGAGATGTACACCCAGATCTTGCCAGTCTCGCCGGGCTTGGTCACCAGCGTGTGGGTGTGTGAGCCGCGGCACGACTGAATCGCGGCGACCTGCTTCGGCGCGGTCACATCCGAGATGTCGAAGATGCGAACGCCGAGGAAGCGCTCGGCGCTCACGCTGTCGGGCGCACCCTGGGGACCGCAATCGACGCGGCCGCTGCGCTCTTCGACCGAGTGGAACAGCAGGTTGCCATACACCGAGACGTCGCCCTGTCCCCCGGGGCACTTGAAGCCGAGCTTCAACGTGGGCGCGGCGGGATTGGCGATATCCCACACTTGGATGCCGTTGTAGCCGCCCTGAAAGACCAAGGTGCCCTTGAACGCGAGATCAGAGTTCGCATAGCGGAACTCGCCCGGCCGGTTGGCGTCGAAGAATCCGTCGGGCTTGTTGTGATGCCCGACGAGCTTGAGTCCCAGAATGGCCTGGCCGGCGTCATACCAGCCGGCCTTCAGGCCGACGCGCGGGTCGGTCGTCGACGGCTGTGCGCCGACGTCGGCGGACAGGACAGCGCCAGCGATGGCTCCAAGGGCCAGCGCGCGCTGCGGAATACGGACAACGGATCGCATCAGGGAGAGGTGGTTCGGGTGACACGCGCCGGCCGGGCGCGACGGGTGGTTCGGGTGTCCAGCATCGAGGTCATTCGGCGAATCTCGGCGCGCTGATCCGCATCGACATCCGAGGCAAACGCAAACACTTCGGCGTCCTGCGCGGCGCCGGTTCGGGCGAAGAGCGCCGCGACCATCGCGAGCGCGCCTTCGTGGTGGCGAATCATCTTGCGCAGAAACATCTGCTCGAACGCCGTGCCGCGACTCGCGGCCAGCGAGTCGAGCTCGGCGGGTGTCAACATCCCGGGCATCATCGCGTGGTCCCCGTGCGCCATCGCGTGCGCACCGTGTTGCACACCGTGCTGCGCGTGCGATTGGGCCCCTGTCGCGGCGGGCTCGGCCATCCCACGCGAGGCCAGCCAGCGGCGCATCGTGGCGATTTCGTCCTGCTGCGACACCGCAATGCGCTCGCCGAGCAGACGGAAACGAGGGTTCGTCGTTCGTTCGGCGATCATCGCGGTCATCGTGACCGCCTGCGCGTGATGGCCGATCATACCGCGCATAAAGGCGACATCGGCGGTGTCCGGGGCCTGTGCCGCTGAGGTGGCGAGCGGGAGCCCCAGTGCAACGATCGCCAGCCATACGTCACGAGTGTGCTTCGGTCGCATCACGTTGCTTGTTCGCCGCCGGGAGCAATTTGGAGATTGACGGTATGGCCACACTGACACCTCCCGTCGCGGCGGATCCGACGCGAGGCACCCTGACCGTTGAACGCTACGTTGCCGCCTTGTACCCCAGACTGGCGTGGGAAGGTACGGTGCGGTTGGGCGACGCCGCTACCGCCGGTCGGCTCGTCGAGCGCGTGCTGTACCGGGCGTGGAACGAGCGGGACCGTTTCGCGACCACCGAGGCACTGCTCAAGCACGCGCAGGAATCGGCGCTCGGCGCGATTGCGCGGGAGGAGGAGCGGCGGCTGGCGGTGACGCGATTCGACGCCGACGAGACGGCGGCCGGGATGCCGGGTGACTTGCACCTGCTGTCGATGGATGCCGTGCTGGGTCGCTTGCGCGAGGGGCGCCGACCAACCCCGTCGGTGCCGATGCCGGTGGTGTCCGCGGCGGCAGTCGCAGGCGGCCCTCCTATCGAGTCACCGCGCGTCGCCACGCCGGTCCTTCCGACGCCGGTGCTTGACGCGCCGGCCGTCGCGTCAGCGAACGGGAAGCCGCGCCAGTCAGTCGCTGCCGACGCGCCATCGGGCGCTGGCCGCCCCACCGTGGCGCGTCCGAAGCTGCGCTCTGCCCAGTACATCTCGGCGACCGAGGGCAAACCCGCGGCCGGCTCGCCCAAGCGCCGTGGGATCATTGCCGGTGCCGCTGTGGCGGTGCTCGCGGTCGTCGCGATCGCCAAGATGGCGACGGCCCCGAACGCACTGGACCGCGCGCGGGCGGCAGCGGCGGACTCGACGTTGCCACGCCTCTCCGCCGAGCGCGGCCAGCGGCGCGACACCACGCTCGCGCCGGGATTCCGCGTGGTGATTGGCCCCGCCTCGTCGGTTGCGGTCGGGAACCTCGCCGATGGCATTCGCGCGGCTCGCGTCAGCGGCACCGCGTGGCTCGAGGTCGCGGAGGATTCCGCGTCGCCCCTGGTGGTCAGCGCCTCGGGCCAGCGCCTCGAGACGATGGGTGGTGCGCTGGCCTTCGTGACCACCGGCGACTCGATGCTGGTCTTCGCCGAGCGCGGCGATGTGCAGCATTACACGACTGAGCGCATCACGCGCATTCCGGCCGGCAATGCGGTCGTGATCTCCGCGAGCGGCGAGGTCACCGCCGCCGATCGTGACGACGCGACTCGCGCCTTTGCGTGGCGCTCAGGTCGGCTGCAGACGGCGCGTGGCCCGGTGTCTGGCCTGCGCGCTCCCATCAGTCAGTGGTTTGCGCTCGAGCTCGATGCCAAGGGGGTGAGCGGCGACAGTGTGGCGCTCGATGTCCCGCTGGACAGTCTGCCGGTGCTGATTCAGTCGCTGGCCACGGCGACCGGCCGCTCGGTCACGCGCGCGGGCGACCGGCTGACGATCGCCGAGGGCGCGCGGCCGGTTCGTCCCGCGCCAGGCCGCGTGAGGCCTGCACGGCGCGACGTCGCCACGGCGCCGGCAGAAGAGCCGCCGTTGCCCGTCCTCCGCAAGTTGCCCGGGGTTCCGTAACGCGGCGGGGCGCCGCGAGGTGATTGCGACGGCGCGGCGGTGTACGATTGTGGAGTATGGCTTCCGTACTTCCCCCGCCCGTTCCACCGCTAGGCCCGAAGCCCACCGACGAGGCGCGGCGCGCCGAGATCGCTCGGATGCGTCGGCGCGCCACGGCGCTGCTGGTCTTGGCGGCGGTGGTGTTTCTGGCGGCGAGACTGTACGAGTCGCAGTACGCTTGGCTCGGCTATGTCCGCGCCGCGGCCGAAGCGTCGTTGGTGGGCGGCCTCGCGGACTGGTTCGCCGTGACCGCGCTCTTCCGGCATCCGCTGGGCCTGCCGATCCCGCACACCGCCATCGTGCGCTTGCAGAAGGATCGCATCGCGCGAATTCTCGGCGACTTCGTGCAGAATCACTTTCTCACGCGCGACGTCGTGGGCGCACGGCTTCGCGCACTGCAGTTGGCCGATCGCACGGCCGCGTGGCTGGTGCAGCCGGAGAACGCCACGCGACTGGCGCGCTCCGCCGCCCTCGGCGCCGCGCGCGCCGTGGACGCGCTCCCCGAAGATGCGGTGACGCAGTTCATTCGCGATGCCGCCGTGCGTGGCCTCGAGCGCGCGCCGGTGGCACCGTTGCTCGGGCGCGTCCTCGAAGCGGCGGCGACTGACAACCGGCATATGGTTCTCGTCGACGAAGCGGTGCGATTGGTCGCCTCCGCCGTCGAGAACAACGAAGAGCTGATTCGCGAGAAGATCAACGAAGAAAGCCCGCGCTGGATTCCCGGGATGGTCTCGGGCGTGGTCCACAAGCGCGTGATGCAAGGGATCGACAACTTCCTGACCGACGTCGCAAACGACCCCGTGCACCCGGTGCGGGGCCGCTTCGATGTGGCCTTCCGGCGGATGATCGAGGACCTCAAGCATTCGCCCGCGATGGCCGAGAAGGCCGACGCGGTGAAGGCGCACCTGCTCGAGCATCCGATGGCGGACTCTGCCGCCGACGCGCTGTGGGATGCCATTCGTCGCACGACCGCCAAATGGGAAGCGGATCCCGAGGGCGCGCCCGACGCCTTGGTTCGCGCGGTCACGCGCGTGGGGGAGCAGTTGCTGGCGAACCCCGCGCTCAAGCAGGAGATCGACGACTTCCTCGTCGAGACCATTGCCGGTGTCGTCGAGCAGAATCGGCACGAAGTGGCGCTGCTCATCGAAGACACGGTGACGCGGTGGGATCCCGACCTCGCGGCGTCGCGCGTGGAACTGGCGGTCGGACGCGACCTGCAGTACATCCGCATCAATGGCACGCTCGTCGGTGGGCTCGCCGGCCTGCTGATCTACACGTTCTCGCAGTTCCTCTGACCACCGCGCCACCTATGCGACGACTGACCCGACTGCTGCTCACGCTCGCCACCTTGGCGCCGACGATGTTGGCGGGGCAGCCCGTCGGTGGCGCGGCGCGAGTGGAATGGGAGCGGCGCTGCCTGATCCGCCGAGAGAAGTTCGATCGCATCCTGCCCGAAGCGATGCGCGAGAATGGCATCGATATGTGGATCGTCGCGATGCGCGAAGGCCACTACGACCCCCAGTGGGAACTGCTCGGCCGCGGCTATGTGGGGGACATCGGGTACTACGTGTTCACCGACCGTGGCGGCGACCGCATCGAACGGGCGGCGCTGGGAATCACCGATCACTTCCGCGCCCGCTGCGGCGCCTACGATATCGATGACGGCGCGGCCGACATCCGCGCGTTCGTCGCGGCGCGGAACCCCAAGCGCATCGGCATCAATCTGTCACGGGAGATGGGGCGAGCGGATGGACTGTCCCACACGCTCTACGAGCACTTGGTGGCGCAACTGGGGCCGTCGTACGCCGCGCGACTGGTGAGCGCCGAGAAGCTCATCTCGGACTTCAGCTCGCGTCGCGTCGCGTCGGAACTCGCGGCTTTCGGCGAAGCGACCGAGATCGGTCGACAGTTGCTCGACCGCGCCCTGTCGAACGAAGTGATCACGCCGGGCCGAACCACCTTGGCGGATGTGGCGTGGTGGCTCTCGGAGCAGATGCGTGCGCGCGGCCTCGGCACCTCGTTCGAAGTGCCCTCGGTGTACATCACCGGCCCGAATGGCATCGAAGCCACGTCGAACGACCGTGTCATTCAGCGCGGTGATCTCGTCATCATCGACTACGGCGTGAGCGCGCTTGGGCTGTGGACGGACCAGAAGCGACAGGCGTATGTGTTGCGCGAGGGGGAGACCGAGGCGCCGGCGTGGCTGACGTCGGCCTACGCGCAGGCGCTGCAGATCCGCGACGTCATTCGGCGGACGATCGTGCCCGGCAAGACGGCGAAGGCGACGCTTGCCGATCTGGAGTCGGCGATCGGCAAGGCGGGATTCCGCAAGGCCGCCGCCTTCAACCAGGTGGCCGCGGATCGCGTCACGGAGTTCTACATCGGCTGCCACTCGGTCGGGGACTGGGGCCACGGCATTGGGCCCTCGATCGCCACGTTCAACCCGGGGCGTCTCGAGTTCGAGATCCGGCCGTCGAACCTGTTCTCGATCGAGCTGTTCGCCTGGGTGCCCGCCGATGCCTGGGGCGGGAAGAAAGTGCGGATCCCGCTCGAGGACAACGCCGTCGTCACCGCGCGCGGCGTCGAGTGGCTGTCACCGGTGGCCGACCGGATTCGCGTGATTCGCTGATTCCGCAAGACTGGCAGTCTGGCGGAAAGGCGTTAGCGTGGTGGCCTATGCCATACGCCGCCATCACGGGCTGGGGCAAGTGTATGCCGCCGGCCGTCCTCACGAACGACGACCTCTCGACCTTCCTCGAGACGTCGGACGAATGGATCACGTCGCGCACCGGAATGAAGGAGCGCCGCATCTCGCACGTCTCGGCGCTGGAGCTGTCGACCGTCGCCGCCTCTCGGGCACTGGCGTGCGCCGGACTCGATGCGGCGGACGTCGATCTGATCATCTACGGCGGGGTCAGCAACGAAGAATTGTGCCCCAACACCTCCAGCGGCGTGCAATTGGCCCTCGGGGCACACAAGGCGGCGGCGATGGACCTGAACACCGCCTGTACGAGCTTCTGCTACGGGCTCGCCGTGGCCACCGGAATGATTCGTACGGGGATGGTGCGCAACGCGGTCGTGATCGGCGTCGAACTGATCAGCCGGTATATGGACTGGTCGAATCGCAACGTCGCCGTGTTGTTCGGTGACGGCGCTGCCGCGGTGGTGCTGCAGTCGTCCGACACCGAAGAAGGCGTGCTCGGCACCGTTCTTGGCTGTGATGCCGAGGCGCGCGCGTCGCTCCGTGTCCGCGGCTTCGGTTGCGGGTACTCGGGACACAACATCACGCTCGGCGACACCATCTGGGATTTTGATGGCCAGGTTATCTTCAAGCGCGCGGTGCACGCGATGGCGACGGCCTCGGTGAAGGTGCTCGCCGATCGGGGACTCACCGCGGATGACGTCAGTCTCGTCGTGCCGCATCAGGCCAACCTGCGCATCATCGAGTCGGTCGCGAAGTACGCCGGCGTGCCGATGGAGCGCGTGTTCGTCACCGTGCACAAGTACGGCAATATGAGCGCCGCCACGGTGCCAGTCGCACTGTGCGAAGCGCTCGAGGAGGGCCGCGTCCAGCCTGGCTCCTGGCTGCTGATGCCGGCGTTCGGCGGCGGGCTGACGTTCAACTCGCTGCTGGTGAAGTGGGGCGCGCGCACCACGCCGCTCGGCATAAGCGCCCGCGAACTCCCGCCCCTGACCGAGACCGCGCTCGAGATGGTGAACCGAATTCGTGCGAATCAGGACCCGCACGGACGCTCACGCGAGGGGCTGATGGCGCCGACCTTCGCCGAGGCATTGGTCGCCCGATAGGCGGGTGTTGGCATCCGCGCGTGGCTGGTGCGCGGTTGTCAGAAGGCCACGCCGACCTGCGGGGCAAGCAATCGACGAAAGCCGGTGATCGGCTCGCCGAGCCACACGGCGCGGACACCGAGCACCGGGCGCCAGCGTGTGCGGCCAAAGGGCCGAAGCTCAACCGCCACGTCGCGTGTCGCGGTGCGCGTCGGTCCTGGTTCAGCGCCGGCCGCACGCAGGACGCCTGCACCGACGCTGACGCGGAGGCGCTGCTCGAACCACGCCACGCCGGCGTGGATCGACAGCGCGTCGAGCACCTCGGGCGTGCTGCTGCCTTGGCAGGGGAGGCTGGTGCAGCCCGGCGTCACCGCCACGACGCTTCGGGGCACCCATCGCGCGGCGCTGGCCCCGATATCCAGCAGACGCCAGACTCGGAGGCTGCCCGACGCGTGCACGCCAATCGCCTCGATCGGCGCATCCAGCGGAGACAGCGGCGAGAAGCGCGTCCCGGTGACGCCAACGACGCCGCTGCCCCTCGTGATCATCGAAGCTTGTGCCGGAAGCGGGCGTGCGCTCGCGATGCTCAGGAGCAGTGCCGAGACGATGCAGGACGGGGCGAATCGCATAGCGGTCCGGGTGTAAATGGCCCATCGTGGCACTTCTTCCTTCTGCCGAGTGCCCCGATGCGCTGGATGATCGCACTGCTCTGTGTTGGCATTACCTCCGCAAGCCGCCTGACCGCACAAAGCCCGGACGAGGTGTCGCGGCTCGGATGGCTGTCCGGTTGCTGGGAGCTTCGGACGGCGACCCGCGTCACCCACGAACAGTGGATGTCCCCGCTCGGCGGCGCGCTCATCGGGATG
>JANRJP010000146.1:0-42184 GCA_033763905.1 Gemmatimonadaceae bacterium | reverse complement strand
CGACAACGTGGTCGAAGCCGACTACGAGATCGTCGACGACAAGAAGTAAGGCGCCCCCCGGTCCGGCGATAACAAGCCGGACCGGGAGTCCGGAAGACGCGATCGGGCGCCGGGGCAACCCTCGGCGCCCGAAACGTGTCGGACCTGTGGTGTGTATAGTACGAACAGCCTTTCAACCCACCGTATGAGCACCGTTCGCAAGATCGGCATTCTCTCCGTGACCGCCGCCGCCTTCGTGGGCGGTGTCGTGTTCGCCTCGGCATTGGACCTCACGGCTCCGTCCTTCGCGCAGTCCGCGCGCGTGCTGCGCACGTCGTCGACCAAGGAAACCGCCGCCGCGCCGGGCGATCTGGGCACCGGCTTCGTGTCGGTCGCCGAGAAAGTCACGCCCGCCGTCGTGTCGATTCTCGCGGAGCGCGACCCGCGCCGCCGCACCGAGACGCGCGCCCGGCCGCGCGGGCAGAACGTGCCGCCGGGACTCGAGGAGTTCTTCCAGCAGTTCGAGCAGCCGCGCAACCAGCCGCGGGAATCCGGCGGCACCGGCTTCATCGTGACCAAGGATGGCTACATCCTCACCAACAACCACGTCGTCGAAGGCGCGGATCGCTTGCAGGTGACGCTGCCCGATCGTCGGCAGTTCCGCGCCAAGATCATCGGCCGCGATCCGCAGACGGACGTCGCCGTGATCAAGATCGAGGGCCCCGACCTGCCGACCGTGCCGTTCGGCAACGACGCCAGCCTCAAGGTCGGCGAGTGGGTGGTGGCCGTGGGCAATCCGCTGGGCCTCGACTTCACCGTGACCGCGGGCATCGTGAGCGCCAAGGGTCGTTCGAACGAACTGCGCGGCCTCAACAGCAACCAGTACGCGATCCAGGACTTCATTCAGACCGACGCGGCGATCAACCCCGGCAACTCGGGCGGGCCGCTGGTCAACGTGAAGGGCGAAGTCATCGGCGTGAACTCGGCGATTGCGTCGCAGACGGGGTTCTACTCCGGCTACGGCTTCGCGATTCCGATCACGCTCGCGCGCGACGTGATGGAGGACATCATCAAGCACGGCCGCGTGCGCCGCGCAATCATCGGCGTGAGCATCACCGAAGTCACGCCGGAAGACGCGGCGGTCGCCGGCATCAAGGAAATTCGCGGCGTGAAGGTGGGCGCGTTCACGAGCGACGAGTCCCCCGCCAAGGCGGCGGGCCTCGAGCCGAACGACGTCATCATTCGCGCCGACGGCAAGGAGACCGACCGCGTCTCGGCGCTGCAGCGCGTGATTCGCTCGCACGAGCCCGGTGACGTCGTGGAGCTCGACGTGATGCGCTACGGCACGCGGAAGACCTTCAAGGTGAAGCTGGCCGAAGCGCCGAGCGAAGCCCAGGTCGCGCGCGCCGAGGCGGTGGACCGCGACGAGGGCGAAGGCACCTCCGCCGAGAAGCTCGGCATCACCGTGGAAGCGGTGCCGACGGAACTGGCGGAACAGGCGAAGCTGAGCCCCGACAAGCGTGGCGTGCGGGTCACCGACGTGTCGCCGGCGGGGCCGTCGCGCGAGCGTCTGTTCCCGAACGACATCATCTTCGAAGTGGTCTACCCGTCGAAGTCGAACGTGCGCAACGCGTCGGATTTGACCAAGGCGCTCGCCCGCGTGAAGGGCGGCGAGTACATCTCGCTCAACGTCGTGGCCATCGACGGCCGCGGGCAGCAGATCACCCGCATCGTCAACTTGCGCGTGGGCGAGTAGGGCCCGCCTGCTGCGGGAACGACACGGGGGTGGCGCGAGATCGCGCCACCCCCGTGTTCGTCGTAGCGCCCCCGGGTCCTCAGGGCTGTGTCGTCCCGCCGCCGCCGTTGTTGATGTTGCCGCCGCCGGTGGCCTGCACCGCAGCCGGCACGGCGATCATCGCGCCGCCAATGAGTACGCCTGCCATCGTCGTGCGCAGCACGTTGAGTTGCTTGCGCTCGATGGTCTTGATTTCATCGCGTCGCAGCATCAGGGTCTGGCCGGGGACGGCCGCGCGGTAGCCGGTCTGATGGAAACTGGTGAACACCTGGACCGGCACGGAATCGCTCGGCCAGGTGCCCTGCAAGGCACCTTCGATCGTCACGATGAAGGGCCCGAGCGCATCGCGCACCTTCTCGGAACCGGCGGGCGTGAGCGCAATGCGCACCGACGGCGGCTTGGACGGTGCCGCGGCACGCGCCGACGCAGGCGCTGGGGCGGTGTCGGGCATCGCCACATAGTCGAAGCAGGCCGCGCTGAATGCGGCAGCCGTGGCGCAGGCGACGGCGGGCCGAAGCGACGAAAGGAATCTCATACGGTGCAAGTTGTCTCCGCGAGCGCGGTGGGCGAAGGGGCAGAATGACGAACGGGGTGGATTCCGAAGAATCCACCCCGTTCGGTGTTACGAGATCCTGCGGCTCAGCGGCACTCGGCCGTGGTGGCCTCTGCCGGCTGCGGCAGCGCGTTCGGATTGGAGAGCTTCTCGCCGAACGCGATCGGGAAGAAGCAGTGACGCCGGATCGCGATGTTCTGGTTGACCCAGCGATCGGCCGGCTGGTTGAAGCGGTAGTGATCCATCAGGCGGCGCGACTGCAGGAACAGGTTCACGCGACGCTCGTGGATCAGCAGGTCCTGCGCCGTGATCGGCGTGGGCAACGCCGCCAGACCGGCCACCGTGATCGCCGGCTTGGCGCTGCGCGCGCGCACGTTGTTGATGGCCGTTTCGAAGCCGGCGGTGTTGCCCGCCGCCAGCGCCGCTTCGGCCACGATCAGCTGCATATCGACTTCCGACAGGATGACCATCGGCATCGTCTGCCCGACGGCCTGACGGCAGCATTCGTCGATCGCCCGAGCCAACGCGGCGTCGGGCGTCGGCGTCGCGTTGGCCGGATCGTTCAACCGGATGCCCGCGATGCCATCGAGCGGCCGCGTGCCCGCCGCGTTGGGATTGATGTAGGCCGCGCCGGCGCGGGTCTCGAGACGCGAGTTCATCTCGAAGCCCACGTTGATGCCCGGGAGCGTCGCCACCGTCGGCGTGAAGCGGAGGCGATAGCCCGCCGTCATCAGCGCCAGCGCCGCATTGGCGTCGGCCGTGGCGGCGGCGTTGTTGACGAGCGGCGCGGCCGGAGCCGGGGCCGTCGTGCCGGCCGCCGCCGCCGCGCGCGCCGCGCGAAGCGACGCCTTGATCGCCTGCGAGTGCCGCGCGCGAGCGCGGATCGCCAGGAGGTCACGCTGCAGCGCCGTGTTCGCCACGCTCTGCGCAATCGCGAGGCCGCGGGTCGCGCGGTTGATCGCAATCTGGAAGACCGTGTCGAAGCGGGCGACGCCCAAGCTCGGCGCCTGCACCGCGCGCTGCTGCGTCAGCACGAAGTCGTCGTACATCTCGCCGATCTGCGTGTGAATGATCGCCGAGTAGAGCAGCGACCGCGCCGCGTCCGCCTTGACCGCATTGGAGTCGGCCGAGGCGAGCAGAATCGGGAACCGGTTCTCGGTGACGAAGTCCGCGTACCAGCGGGCCTCGGCGACGAACGGGAAGCCGTTCTCGTTCGTGTACTCGTTGCGCGGGTCCGTGACGGCCCCTTCGTCGAGCTGGCGGTAGGCTTCACGCGAACCGACCCAGGTCAACTCGTCCGACGCCACCGCGTTGGGCCCGAGGATCGCGGACTGAGCGCGCGTCACCGACGCGCCGAGCCCGTTCGCCAGGTTGGCCGCAATCGCCGGACCGTCAAGCGCACTCTCGGTCACGGCGTTGGGGTTCTTGACGTCGGTCTCGAAGAGGTTGCAGGCGCTGAGCGCAGCCGACAACGCCGCGATGCCTGCGAAGCGCAGGGCGCGCGACGGCGCCCCACGCATCGAGTCGATCGACATAGTGGTATTGGTCATTGGTTCAGAGCCCCCAGTTCACGGTGATCGCGAAGCGACGAGCGACCGGGAGGCCGAAGGCGTCAATGCTGTCGAGGAAGTTCTGGTCGATCGACGCCGTCAGCGAGCTGACCTGCGTCGGGTTCGCCGAGGCACCGCGCCCGATCGCGTTGATTTCGGGATCGAGGCCGGGGTACTTCGAGAACAGGAGCAGGTTGCGACCCGCGAAGGTCACCGCGAGCGAACGGGCCTGCACGCGCTTGGCCAGGCGCTCCGGCGCCGTCCAGGTCACGCTGAGCTCGCGCCAGCGCATGAAGTCACCCTTCTCGAGCATGTTGTAGCCGTCGTAGGGCGTCAGGCGCTGATGGTTCGTGACGAACTTGAGGGCCGCGTCGAGGCGCTGGTCCGGCGTCGAGGCCGGGTTGAGCAGCGTGGACTCGATCCGCGCGAACTCCGCACGGTTCGAACCGATCGACGGGTGGAACGAAAGCCGGAAACCGTCGGTCAGGTTCTGCACGAGGAAGCCGGTCTTGAACTCGAAGTTCGTGTTCACGCGCCACTGCTTGCCGATGCTGAGCGAGCCACCGACGGTGCCGGTCCAATCGGGGAAGATGTCGCCGATCGGCTGCTCGGACAGAATGCCATTGCCTTCGAAGTCGGCGACGAGCGGCGCGAGCGCCGAGCGCGTGGCACCGACGCGGAGGTCGACCGGGTTCGCCAGGAACGCGAGCAGTTGGCTACGCGTCGCCGGCACCAGCGTGCCGTTGGCGTTGCGCAGGCCGTTCAGGTTCACCGGGTACTGCGGATCCGCCGCCGTCGGGTTGTAGCAGGTCATCGGGTTGCCGCGAGCGTTCGTGGCCGAGCCACTGGCGCAGACCGGCGCCGTCTTGAAGGAGTAGAGCTGACCGAGCGGCTCGGCGTTCTTGAGGAAGCCACGGTAGCGGACGTAGCCGACCTTGATCGGCGGGGCGCCACCCAACGACGAGATCTTCTGCCGCAGGTACGCGGCGTTGGCGAACAGATTCAGCTCCATCCCCGGCCGCTGAATCGGCGTGCCCTTGAGACCCATTTCGAGACCGGCCGCGGTGAGCTGGCCGATGTTGGCGAGCTGCAGGCCGCGGAAGCCGCCCGAGAACGCGAACTGCTGCGCCACGAGCGCGTCGCGCGTCTCACGACGCCACCACGAGAAGTCGAGCCCCATCCGGTTGTTGAAGAGACCGGCTTCGAATCCGGCTTCCTGTTCGGTCGAGATCTCGGGCTTCAGGTCGTTGTTACCGAGCTGGCCCGGGACGAGGCCCGCGCCCAATTCCGACGCCAACGGGCTGAAGGTCGTGAAGCGGTCGAACGCGCCCGGCTGACGGCCGGCCTGCCCGATCGCCGCACGGAGGCGGAACGTCGAGAGCGTCGTGCTGCGCCAGCTGCGGCGATCCGACGGCACGATCGAGAGCGAGATCTTCGGCATGAAGATGCCGCCCGCGTTCTGACCGAAGGCCGACGAGAAGTCGTAGCGGCCGCCGACCGTGGTGTAGATCCAGTCGTTGAGGCCGATCTGTTCCTGCGCGTAGTAGCCGCCGGTCACCTGAATCAGGCGGCTTTCACCAATGTCGCGGTTGAGACCACCGCCACCGACGACTTCGATCCCGGGGCCCGGGAAGTCGGTCGCGGAGTTCGAGGTCACCACGCCTTCGGTGTTGAAGATCTGCATACCGGCGGTGAACGCCGAGGAGATCGCCGACGTGAAGTTGCGATTCCACGCCGCCTTGGCGTCGAAGGTGAGCACGCGGGTGCGGGCGCCGACGACGTTACGGGTGCCGGCCGGGAACTGGCCGGTGAAGCGGTCGACGTTGTAGCCGAACGGCGAGAAGCCGACGGCGAGCTGGTTCGTGACGTCGTAGCCGAACGTGGCGTTGGCCGTCAGTTCGGTCGTCGGCGTCCAGACCGCGTCGAACGAGCCGTTGTAGCGGTTGGTCTGCTGGTTGTTCGTCTGGCCCAGCGCTTCACGCGCCGTCATAAACGCCTGGTTGCCGAACGGGTTGCCGGCGCCGGTGCAGCGCGGCTTGTCGCCACCCTGCGCCAAGGCCGACGACGCGCAGTTGGCAAACTCCGGACGCGACATATACGCCAGCGAGTTCACGCCGTAGATGTTGTTGGCGTTCTCGGGCGCGGCGTTCAGGACGTTGTAGAACGAATTGCGCGCCGTCACACGGAGCGACGTGAGCGGAATCCACGTGACGTTGATGCCGGCCTGCACGCGGCGGGCACGGTCCTGCGCCACCGGGATGTTGCCCGAGGCGAGATCGGTGCCGCCGAACGGACCGTTCTCGTCCTGGTAGCGCAGCGAGCCGAAGTACTGGATGTTGCCGGCGCCGCCGCTGACCTGCGCCGACGCCGTCGTGGCGCGGCCGAGTTCACGGAAGTTGTTCGCGAAGACGTCGTTCTCGAAGACCTGGAACGGCGCCAGCGTCTGGCCCCAGTGCTGCGAGAGGCGGGTGGCTTCCGCGGACGTGCGGGCGAAACCGGCGTTCGGGAAGAACTGGCCTTCGCTCCAGTAGATCGCGTCCTGCTGCAACGTGAAGTTCCAGCGCGGCGCGCCCTGCGTGCCCTTCTTCGTGAAGATCTGAATGACGCCGTTCGACGCTTCCGAGCCGTAGAGCGTCGCTGCGGCGGCACCCTTCAGCACTTCGATGCGATCGATCGACGAGGGGTCGATGTCGTCGAGGCGCGACGGCGAACCACCACCGCCGGTGCCGACGAGCATACCGCCGTCCGAGTTGATGCGGACACCGTCGAGGAAGACGATCGGCTCGTTCGACTGCGACAGCGACGCGTTGCCGCGAATGCGGATACGCGCGCCTTCGCCGGTCAGACCACCCGCCGACATCGCGTTGACGCCAGGCTCACGGCCCGTGAGCACGTCCGAGATGCTCGTGACGAGCGCGTTCTCGGGTGGCTTGAGCGTGGCGACCGTGTTGCCCAGCTTCTTCACTTCGACCTGCTGACCCGTGCCCGTGACGACGACGCGATCGAGCGAGAGCGCCGACGGGTTGAGCGGGAAGTCCTGCTTGAGCGTGCCGCCTGCCGTGACCGTGACCAGGATCGTCTTCGGCGTGTAGCCGATCAGGCGCAGGCGCAGCTGCCACTGACGCGCCGGCACGCCGGAGATGCGGTACTCGCCCTGATCATTGGACACCGCGCTGTACGGGCTCGCCACCAGCGCGATCTGCGCGCCAGCCAGCGGCTTCTGCGTCCCGGCGTCAAACACCCGCCCTTCGATCGTTCCGGTGGCGCCACCCTGCGCGGCCACGGAATTCGGTGGCGCGGCCAGCGCGGCCAGTGCCGCGAGCGCCCCCACCAGTGTGCTCCGTCGGACAAAAAAGCGCATCTCCCCTCCAGTTGGGTCAGAACTTCCGCGACGAGTCCCCCGCACGAATGTGCGGCAGGTCACGTCCGCCCACGTTGCAGGTCAAGTGCAATCGCGTCAAGAGTTTGCGACAAAGCCCCACCCGATCGGGTGGGGCTTTGGTGTCGGACGGCGTCCGAACGGACGGGGAAGACCCCCTACATCGCGGGTCGCCCCAGGACCTGGCCCGCGCGCTGCAAGGCCGCCCGCAGCTCCACTTCGAGCTCGCGTGCCAAGGCCGACTGTGGTCCCGTCGGGCCTTCGAACGTCGTGCCCAACTGCCGCAGCAACGCGTTCAATCGATCGGTAATCCGCGGGCCCTCACTGTAGAACGGAATGTCCGTCGGCTTGATCAGCGACGCGATCACGCGATTCACTTCGGCGAGCAACGCGCCGATCGCCACCGACTGCTCGCGCCCTTCGCCATTCGGCATCGCGTCCGCCGTGCGCTTGCGGGCTTCGAGCTGCGCCTTGAATCCGTCGAGCGCGCGTAGCGTGTCGTTGGCGGCACTCACCAGGTCACGCAGCTTGCGCCCTTCCGCCAGCTGCGCGCGCAACGCCGCCTCACTGGCCTGACTCGTCGGATCCAGGCGCACGACCACCGGCTTCTGCATCGTGTCGCGGCCCACGATCAGCCGCACCGTGTACGTGCCGGGCAGCACCTTGGGCCCGGTCACCGGCCCGAAGAACTCTTCGCCGGCGATCGGCGCGCCGCTGCGCGGCCGCGGCCCCTGCTCTTCGAGCCCCCACGCCACGCGGTTGAGCCCCGCCGAGCGCGGCACCCGCGGGAAGCGGCGAATCACCGCGCCGCTGCCGTCGAGCACCTCGACCCGCACCGCGGTCGCACTGTCCGGCGCGCTTCCGAGCCAGTAGTGCACCAACGCCCCCATCGGCGGGTTCGGCGCACGATACAGCTTGTCGCCGAGGTTGCCCTTGGTGGCCTTGGTGGTGACACGCGTCGCCGTGCGCATCCCAAACAAATGCGCCGGCTTCGCCAGCACCTCGGGCGTCAGTTCCTGCAGCGGGGTGGCGTCGTCCAGAATGAACACGCCGCGCCCGTGCGTCGCGATCAAGAGATCGTTCTCGCGCGGATGCACGAGCACTTCGTGCACCGGCGCCGCCGGCAGCGTCTTGCCGGTCGCACTGACCCAGGTGCGCCCCGCGTCCCACGACACGAACAGCCCGGTCTCGGTACCGAGGTACAACAGATTCGGATTCTTGCGGTCTTCGCGAATCACCTGCACGTACGCGGTCGACGGCAAGCCGGCCGACAGGCTCGTCCACGTGCGGCCGCAGTCCGTCGTCTTGAACACGTACGGCTGATAATCATCACTCAAATGCCGCTCGGCGCCGGCGTACGCGGTGCACTTCGCGGTCCGTGACGGCTCGAGCGCCGAGATCACGGCGTCGGGGCCCAAGCCCGGCAGATTCGCCGCGACGTTCGTCCACGTCGCGCCGTCGTCCTGGCTGATCTGCAGATTGCCGTCGTCCGTCCCGACCCAGAGCACCCCGCGCTGCACCGGCGACTCGGCAATTTCATAGATGTTCGCGTAGTACTCGGCCGTGGTGTTCTCGGTCCACACCGCGCCGCCGGCTTCGCCCTGCCGCGACTTGTCGTCCTTCGACAGATCGGGCGAGATCACCTGCCACGTCGTGCCGAAGTCCTTCGAGCGGAACAGCACCTGCGCGCCGAAGTAGACGACCTTGCCGTCGTGCGGCGACTGATAGATCGGCGCGTTCCAGTTGAATCGGTACTTGAGTTCGTTCACCGGCGCGCCGTCGGCGCGACGCGGCTGCGGCGACACATCCTGCTGGTCCAGCGTCCGCATATTCGTGCGGTAGATCCATCCACCCTGCTGGTCGGTCAGGAACACGTCCGGGTCGTCGGGATGCGTGACGCTGTAGTAGCCGTCGCCATACGACACGACCCGCCAGTCGTGCTCCAGAATGCCGGCGGTTTCGCGCGAGCGGCTCGGGCCCGTCCAGTTGCCGTTGTCCTGCAGGCCCATCGTGATGTGATAGAACGGCTCGCGGTTGTCGGCGTGCAGCTGGTACAGCTGCGCCAAGGGGAAGCCGTTCGTGGGCTCCCACGACCAGCCGCCGTCACGCGACACGTACACGCCGCCGTCGTTGACCTGCCAGACGTGCCGCGGGTCAACCGGGTCCTGCCACACGCCGTGATGGTCGCCGTGCACGTTGCCCGGCACACGACGGAAGGTGCGGCCACCGTCGATCGACCAGCTCAACTGACAGCCGATCATCCAGACTTTGTCGGGGTTCGTGGGGTCGACGCGCAAATCCGCGTAGTAGAAGCCGCGGCACATCAGGTTCTTCTCGCGGTTCACGCCCGTCCACGTGCGACCGTGGTCGTCGGAGCGGTACAGAATGGCGTCGTTCGACTCGACCGCCGCGTAGACCGTGTTCGGCTGCGAGGCCGCGACCTTGATACCGATGCGACCGACCAACTTGGGCAGGCCGGCCGTGGTCTTGGTCCAGGTGGTGCCACCGTCGACGCTGCGCCAGATGCCGCCCAGCGTGTCGCCGCTGGTGTGCTTCCACTGCTTGCGGTCGAAGTACCAGAGGGCAGCGTAGATCTGATTCGGGTTCGACGGATCGACATCGAGATCGCTGCACCCGTGGCGGTCGTCCAGGTACAGCACCTTGGTCCAGTTCGCCCCGCCGTCGGTGCTGCGGAACACGCCACGCTCGGCGTTGGGCCCGGACATATGGCCGACCGCGCAGACGAAGACGGTATTGGGTTCACGCGGACTCACCACCACGCGTGCGATGTGCCGCGTGTCGCCCAAGCCCACGAACTTCCACGAGGCGCCGCCGTCCGTGCTCTTGTACACCCCGCGGCCAAACGAGACGGAGTTGCGGACGTTGGCTTCGCCGGTACCGGCGTAGATGACGTTGGGGTTTCCCGGCTCCAGCGCGAGATCGCCAATACTCTGCGTCGGCTGGTCGTCGAAGAGCGCGGTCCAGCGGGTGCCACCATTGGTGGTCTTCCACACGCCGCCGGCCGCCGTGCCCACGTATGCGACGTCGGCGTTGCCGGGCACGGCTTCGACGTCCACTGCTCGGCCGTGCATATTCACCGGGCCGATGGCGCGGTACGGCAGGTTGGCGAGGACGGTCGCTGGGCTGCGGCCGGCCGCCGGTTGCGCGGCCGCGGCAGGCGCGGGGGCGGGTCGGCGTTGCGCCGAGGCCTCCGGCGGAGCGGCCAGGGGAAGGAGCACCCCAGCGAGTGGGGCGAGGCGACTGGTCAGCGCACACAGACGGAACGAGATTGGCACGAGGCGGTCTCCGGAATCGGGTGGCGATGTCTTACGCCCGGCGTCCGGAAATCGCTAGAGTGCGCCCGCACATCGGTAGATTGCGGCGGTTCGTCGGTATGGCGGAACTGGCAGACGCGCAGGACTTAGGATCCTGTTCCGAAAGGAGTGTGGGTTCGACCCCCACTACCGACATTCATTGTTTTGTGAGGTCATCCGTCGAGCTGTCGCCCGGTCGTGTGCCGTCAGTGCATCGCGCCGCGACCGCCGCGCAAGCGGCGGGGGCGCTGTTGCGTGTATTGACGGCGGTGGCGGGCGTTGCCTGCGCCGACACCGTCGGCCCCGACGACCGCCCGCTCGTGGCCCTGCGCATCGTCGTCGAAGACTCGGTGCTCGAATCGGGTCGCGCGATCTACGCGACGGCCGAAGGCATCGACGCCGCCGGCGGCCGACGGCCCATCGAATTGCCCGTCTGGGAGTCATCGGAGTACCGCGTCGCGTCGGTGGACGGCACCGGATACGTCTACGCCGTGGACACCGGCGCCACCGACATCACCGCACGGTTCAATGGGCTCGAAGCGCGCCGCGTGCTGCGGGTGGTGCCGCGCGTGGCGCGTCGGCTCAGCACGTCGACGGACACCGCCACGATTGCCCAGCAAGGCACGGTGGCGTTGCAGGTGACGCCGCGCGACATCAGCGGCGATTCACTGGGCGGACGGGTCGTGACCTACCTGAGCGAGAACCCGGCCGTCGCCCGCGTGTCGAGCACCGGTGTGGTGACGGGCGTCAGCCAGGGGAACACCCGCATTGTCGTTACCTGTGAACAGGCGACCACCGCGATTCGCATCACGGTGACTGATCAGGTCGGCGGCGTCGAACGCATCGCGATCTCGCCGGCCGATGACACGCTGGGGCTGGGGCAGTCGGTGGCGTTTACGGCGTCGACCTTTGGTGTCGGCGACGTGCCCTTGTCGCAACGCGTGATCTCGTGGCAGTTGTCGGTCGTGCGCGGGCAGGACGTGGCGTCGATCTCGCCGAGCGGCGTGGTCACGGCGCGAAATCCCGGCATCGTGATTCTGGAGGCGCTCTCCGAGGGGCGCCGCGCGAGTCGCGTCATCACGGTGAAGGAGCCGCTGGCGCCGGATATCCGGCTGCAGTTCGCGCTGCCCGACACCACATCGCCAGTGCGCGACACCATCTATGTGGTGTTGATCGCCAACGGACCTCGGCCCTTCGTGTCGGCGTCGCTGACCGTGGACGCCACCATCTTCCCGCTGCGCTTCGAGATGATTGGCGCCAATCAGAACGTGCCGGCGTGGGTGGGCCGGTTGAGTTTGGTGGGACAGCGGTTCGGCCCACTCGTCCTTGAGGGTCGGGTCACGGACAGTGACGGCAAACGGGGGCTCGCGACGCGGAGCGTGTTGCGGGTCCCTGGCGCACCGGCGGGCGGGACCAAACCCCCGTCCGGCAGCAAGTAAGCCCTCCTGCTGAACGGTCCGGTTTCGAGTAGCTTTGGACTGCCCGGACCATAGGACGCCGAGCCACCGCCGATCGGGAACCTTCGGGCCGACGAGGCGTTAAAGGCTTTGTACCGGCCAGTCCTAGCCTGTTCCGCCCCCAGTCGACTCCTCCGCAATGGCCGAACCTTCAGCCGTCCGCCCTTCTGCCGACGACGCGGCAATCTGCATCGCGATCGTCCAAAAGCACGCGCGCACGTTCTATCTGGCGAGCCGGTTCCTGCCGCCGGAGAAGCGGCGTGCAGCGTACGCGCTGTATGCGTTCTGCCGGCTGGCGGACGATATGGTCGACGAGGCCAAGCTGGCCGGCGATCCGTCGATCGCCAAGCGGCTGGCCGAGTACGATCAGGCGCTGACCGCGGTCGTCCACGAAGGGCGGCCGGGCAGCGACGGCGTGTTCCGCGAACTGCAGTGGGCGGTGCGCACCTACGGGGTGCCCGAGACGGTGCTCCACGAGCTCGTCGCCGGCGTGGCGCGCGATCTCGAGCCGGTGCGCTACGACACCTGGGCACAGTTGGCGCGCTACTGCGAAGGCGTCGCAAGCACGGTCGGCGAAATGTGCACCTATGTGTTCGGGGTGCCCGCTGGCGATGCCGCCCGCGAGCGTGCGCTCAAGTACGCGCGCACGTTGGGCGTGGCGATGCAGCTCACCAACATTCTGCGCGATGTCGGCGAAGACGCGCAGCGCGGCCGCTGCTACTTCCCCGACGAGGATCTGGCCGCGTTCGGCCTGACGCGCGGGGAGATTCTGCAGGATCGCGCCTTGGCGCAGGACGAGCGCTGGGCGCCGTTCATGGCGTTTCAGATTGGTCGCGCGCGCACGTTGTACGAATTGGCGCGCCCCGGCATTGCCCTGCTCGCGCCGGACGCGCAGAAGTGCGCCACGGCCTGTGCCGTCGGCTACGCCGGCATTCTCGACGCGATCGAAGCGCGGCAGTACGACACGATCTCGGCGCGCGCCCGCGTGCCGCAGTGGAAGCGAATCAGCCTGCTGTGGACGATTTGGCGCAGCTCGACGCGGCGCGCCGATGAAGCCTTGGCCTACGGCGGCGAACCGGTCCTCGGGTGGGAAGATGCCCCGCTCGTCGCCCCGGGCGTCGCGAGGATTGCGTAAGCGATGAAGCTCGTTGTCATTGGATCCGGGTTCGGCGGCCTCTCGGCGGCGATCCGGCTGCGTCAACAGGGACACGACGTCACGATCGTCGACAAGCTCGACAAGCCGGGCGGTCGCGCATACGTGTTCGAACAGGACGGCTTCACGTTCGATGCCGGCCCCACGATCATCACCGCGCCGTGGTTGATCCACGATCTCTTCGAGATGTGCGGCAAGGTGACCGACGACTACGTGAAGATCGTGCCGGTCACGCCGTTCTACAACATTCGGTTCGAAGACGGCTCGGTCTTCCACTACACGGGCGATCGCTCGCAAGTGCTGGAGGAAGTGCGCCGCTTCAACCCGGCGGACGTCGCGGGCTACGAGCGGTTCTATCGTGACTCCGAAGACATCTTCCAGACCGGCTTCGGCCTGATCGACAAGCCGTTCCATCAGGTCGGGTCGATGCTCAAGGTGCTGCCGGAACTCGTCCGCCTGCGCTCGGACAAGTCGGTCGCGAAGTTCGTGTCGGAGTACGTGCAGGACGAGCGGCTGCGTCAGGTGTTCTCGTTCCACCCGCTGCTCGTCGGCGGCAATCCGTTCCAGACGACGAGCATCTACACGCTGATTCACCGCCTCGAGCAGCGCTGGGGCGTGTGGTTCGCGATGGGCGGCACCGGTGCGCTGGTGAAGGGCTTCGCGAAGCTCTTCACCGACATTGGCGGCACGATTCGCCTGTCGTCCGAGGTGAAGACGCTCGTGATGGACCCGGCCACGCGCAAGGCGACCGGCGTCGAGCTCGCGAGCGGCGAAGTCATTCACGCCGACGCCGTCGTCTGCAATGGCGATGTGGCGCAGTCGTATGTCTCGCTCGTGCCCAAGGCCTACCGCCGCAAGTGGACCGACGCGAAGGTGGCCAAGCAGCGCTACTCGATGTCGCTGTTCGTGATGTATTTCGGCACGGACAAGCAGTACACCGACATCGCGCACCACGAAATTCTGATGGGCCCCCGCTACAAGGGCCTGCTCGACGACATCTTCGAGAATAAGACGCTCTCGGACGACTTCTCGCTGTACCTGCACCGCCCCACCGCCACCGACCCCTCGTTGGCGCCCCCGGGACACGACTGCTGGTACGTGCTCTCGCCGGTGCCGCATCTGGGTGGCGATACCGACTGGGCTGCGAAGCAGAAGCCATATCGCGACGCGATCGTGCAGTACCTCGAGCAGCGCTATATGCCCGGGCTCTCGAAGCACATCGTCACCGAGCGCATCGTGGATCCCCGGTATTTCCGGGACACGCTCAACTCGTTCCTCGGCTCGGCATTCAGCGTCGAACCGCGGCTGTCGCAGAGCGCGTGGATGCGCCCGCACAACCGCAGCGAAGACGTGCCGAATCTGTTCTTCTGCGGGGCGGGCACGCACCCCGGGGCCGGACTTCCGGGCGTGATCAGCTCGGGCAAAATCGTGGCCGATCTCATCGGCCCCGCCGCCGGCGTCGCGTTCAAGCCGTCGCGCAGCGTGATGCCTCCTGAAACCGCTACCACCACCGGCCGCCGCGTGAAGGCGCGCGCATGACTGCGATGACGACGACCCCCGACGAGATCCGCTACGACCGTATCGCCTGGGCCTTCCTCATTGCGCACGCGTCGCTGAGCGTGTTCGGCGCGGTGGCCTACGCGACGATTCTGTCTGGCGACTTCCCCCAGCTGCTGGTGGGCGACTACACCGCCAAGGTGTATCAGATCTCGCTCGCGTATGCCCCGATGACGACGGTCTACGTCGGGGCCCTCGCGGCGCTGATTCACACCCTGCCACGCCTCGGCACCGGACGGGCGATCCTGATGTTTCTCGCCGCGTCCCTGCTGGCGCTGGCGAGCGAACTCGGGGGCACCAACGTCGGCCTGCCCTTCGGTCCGTACCACTACACCGATATGCTGGGCTGGAAGATCCTCGGCGACGTGCCGCCGCCGATTCCCGTGTCGTGGTTCTATATGCTGTACGGGTGCCTCGCGATCTGCGGGCGCTTGATGACGGCCGACGACTCGAACGCCACCAAGTGGAAGTGGGCCGTCGCCGCCGGCTTCCTCCTCACCTTCTGGGACGTGCCGCAGGACCCGGCAATGACCGCGGTCCAGCCGCATCACTGGGAGTGGGACTTCGACAAGTTCCCGGCCTGGATCCCGGGCTTCATCAAGACCGGGTTCTTCTACGGGATGCCGCTCTCGAATTGGATCGGCTGGGTGGTCACGGGCATCCTCGTGGCGCGTCTGATGCTGGCATTCGTGTCTCCGACGCAGGTGCGGGACCGGATTGCGCCGGCCAAGCTCCCACTGGTGCTGTATGCCGTCGGTGGCGTGATGCCGCTGACGATCTGCGCCAAGCACGGGCTCTGGTGGGCGGTGATCCCGGGCGCGCTGCTGATGTACGTGCCGACGTGGCTGGCGTGGCGGTCGGGGTCGACCGTCACGCAGCGGGAAGGCGGCGCGTCGACGGCCGGGCTCGCGCTCTCGGCGAAGTAGTCTCCGAGGGCGGGTGCCCGGTGCTATCTTTCGGGCACTATGGATATCCAGCTGACTCCCAAGAAGACCGACGGCGTTGAGCGCCTGATTCAGGTTTCGGTGGCCGCGAAGGACGTGGCCGAACTCGAAGCCAAGGCGACCCGCCGCTATGTGTCGCAGGCCCGGATGCCGGGCTTCCGCCCGGGCAAGGCTCCAGCCCCCGTCGTCAAGAAGCGCTTCGCCGACGCGATTCGTCAGGAAACGATCGAAGCCGTCGTGCGTGAAGCCTACCAGACCGTGCTCGAGCGCGAGCAACTCAAGGTGGTCGCGCAGCCGCACATTCATCACTTGCACTGGCACGACGGCGAGGCGATGACCTTCGAGTTGCATCTCGAAGTGCGCCCCGAAGTCGCGCTCGACAAGCTGAGCGGCTTCCGCATCGCGCGCGGTTCGACCGCCGTGACCGACGCCGACATCGATGCGCAGCTCGACCGTCTGCGCGACCAGCGCTCGAACTGGGTGCCGAAGGACGGCAAGGCCGATCCCGGCGATATGGTGACGGTCGATCTCGCCGCCGCGGGTGAGGACGGAACGCTTCCGGAAGGCAAGGAGTATCGTCTGGTGATCGGCGAAGGACAGGCCATCGCCGGCGTGGAGGAACTGGTGCTCGAAGCCAAGCCGGGCGAAACCATCGAACGCCCCGTGAAGTGGCCGGACGACTTCCCTGATGCCGCCTCGGCGGGCAAGACGAAGCTCGTGCGTGTCACGCTCAAGGACGTGAAGCGGAAGGAAGCGCCGGCGCTCGACGACGCGTTCGCGGCGTCGGTTGGCGACTTCGATTCGCTCGCCGCGTTGCGCGAGACCGTCGCCAAGGACCTGGCGCGCCACGCCGAACAGGAAGCCGATTCACAGCTTCGTGCCAACCTGATGGAGCAGATCATCGCGGCCAATCCCTTCGACCTGCCGCCGAGCTGGGTCGGTGAAGTGATCGGCCGCTACCTCGAAGCCTACCAGGTGCCGAAGGAAGACCAGGAGAAGTTCGCCGACGAGTTCAAGCCGATCGCCGAGCGGCAGGTGCGCCGCGACGTGATCGTCGAGCTCATCGCCGAGCGTCAGCAGTTCGTCCCCACCGAAGCCGATGTGGACGACCGGATTCAGAAGATGGCCGAGGAGCGCAAGGTGCCCGCGGGCCAGCTCTACGGCACGTTGCAGAAGGCCGGTCGTCTGCCGGCTCTGGAACGGGAGATCTTGGAGGAGCGGGTCTTTGCCTGGCTCCTCACGCAAAACACGGTGGAGTAACCCTCGGAGCCGTCGGGCCGATACTCCTCGGAGTACCGCCCGGTGGATCACCAACCCACGCCGGATCACGCCCCATGCCCAGCATTTACGCTCCCTACGTCATCGAACGGTCCAGCCGCGGCGAACGCACGTACGACGTGTTTTCGCGTCTGCTGATGGATCGGATCATCTTCCTCGGCACGCCGATCAATGACGATGTGGCGAACATCGTGATTGCCCAGCTGCTGTTCCTCGAGGCGGACAATCCGGGGCGTGACATCCATTTGTACATCAATTCGCCTGGCGGCTCGGTCTCGGCCGGCCTCGCGATCTATGACACGATGCGATTCCTGACCTCCCCCGTCAGCACCATTTGTATGGGGATGGCCGCGTCGATGGGCTGCTTCCTGCTTGCCGGCGGCACCAAGGGCAAGCGGATGGCCCTGCCGCACGCGCGCATCATGATGCATCAGCCGTCCGGTGGCACCGGCGGCACGGCGGCCGACATCGAGATTCAGGCGAAGGAAATCCTGTACCTCCGTTCGAAGATGAACGAGCTGATGTCGGCGAACACCGGCAAGTCGGTCGAGCAGATCGAGCGCGACTTCGATCGTGACTTCTATCTGAGCGCCGAAGACGCCAAGACCTACGGCATCATCGACACCATCGTGCAACACCGGGGACAGGTCGTCGCGGAGACGGCCCAACCGACTGTCACGGGTTGAGCCAGTTGATCGTCAGTTGACCGGACCGGGTCTGGTCCGTAGGGTCCATACGGGGCCCGATCGGTCCGGACCCGTCTGCCCCGCCCCCCGACGCATATGTCACAAGACAAGCACCTGCGCTGCTCGTTCTGCGGAAAGTCCAAGGACTCGGTCCGGAAGTTCATCTCCGGCCCGTCGGTCTACATCTGCAACGAATGCATCGCGCTGTGCAATGAAATCTTGGCCGAGGACGAGGAGCGCGAAGTCGCCGAGGCGATTACGCAGGTCCCGACCCCCCAGGAGATCAAGGACACGCTCGACCAGTATGTGATCGGGCAGGATCAGGCGAAGAAGGCGCTCGCGGTGGCGGTGTACAACCACTACAAGCGCGTCAACGCCACCAGCACGCGGGACGACGAAGTCGAGCTCGACAAGTCGAACATCCTGCTGATCGGGCCCACCGGCACCGGCAAGACGCTGCTCGCGCAGACCTTGGCGCGCATTCTGGACGTGCCGTTCACCATTGCCGATGCCACGACGCTGACCGAAGCCGGCTACGTCGGCGAAGACGTCGAGAACATCTTGGTGCGTCTGCTGCAGGCGGGCGACTTCAATGTCGCAGACTGCGAACGCGGCATCGTGTACCTGGACGAAATCGACAAGATCGCCCGCAAGTCCGAGAATCCGTCGATCACCCGCGACGTCTCGGGTGAAGGCGTCCAGCAGGCGCTCCTCAAGATTCTCGAAGGCACGGTCGCCAGTGTGCCGCCCCAGGGTGGGCGCAAGCATCCGCAGCAGGAATACATCCAGAGCAACACCAAGGATATCCTGTTCATCTGCGGCGGCGCGTTCGACGGCCTCGAGAAGATCATCGAGTCGCGCACCGGGCGGAAAGCGATCGGCTTCTCGCCCCGCGAAGGCGATGCGGCGGCACCGGCGGCGCCGGTTGGCGTGTCGATGCTGCCATCGGCCAACCCGAACAGCCTCGCGGCGACCGAGAAGAAGAAGAACCTCTTCCAGGAAGTCGAGCCCGACGACCTGCTCCGCTTCGGGCTCATTCCCGAACTGGTGGGCCGTATGCCGGTCACGGTCGCGCTCAACCCGCTCGACGAAGACGCGCTCGTGCGCATCCTCAAGGAGCCGAAGAACGCCCTGACCAAGCAGTACACCAAGCTCTTCGACCTCGAAGAGGTGAAGATCACCTTCGACGAAGGCGCCCTGAAGGCGATTGCGCGCAAGGCGCTCAAGCGCGGCACCGGCGCGCGCGGCCTGCGCGCGATTCTCGAAGAGAAGTTGCTGCAGGTGATGTTCGAGTTGCCGAGCCGCGAAGATGTCGTCGAGGTGAAGGTCACCGAGGCGAGTATCGTGAACGACACGCCGCCGCTGCTCGAGATCGCCCCCGCGCCGCGGAAGAAGAAGGAAGCCTGACCGACCGGTCCATCGGCGCGTCACGTGGCGGGGGGCCCAGTCGGGCCCCCCGCGTTGCATTGGGGTAGATTGCCGTATGGCTCGCCCCGCCCTGCGTCTCCCCGTTCTGCCGCTCCGCGACGTCATCGTCTTCCCACACGTGACGATGCCGCTCCTCGTGGGGCGCGCTGGCTCTCTGGCCGCGATCGACGCCGCCGACGACACTGACCAGCGCATTCTGCTCGTGGCGCAGCGCTCGGCCGAGATGAACGATCCCGGCCCGGGTGACCTGCACGCGGTCGGTACCGTCGCGCGCATCGTGCAGCAGCAGACGATGGCCAACGGCGCACGCAAGATTCTGGTCGAAGCCGAAACGCGCGTGACGCTCGTACGCATCCAGGCCGGGGAGCGTGGCTTGTCCGCTGTTCCGGGACCGCTGCCGCTCGCGCCGGCCACGGCCGAGCGCGAGGTGCTTGGCCGACGCGCCCTCAGTCTCTTCGAAGAGTACGTCGGGCTGCATCGGCGCATTCCGGGCGAAGTCGTCACGATGGTGCAAGCCACGCCGAGCGGTGAGCGTCAGGCCTACGCGCTGGCGGCACATTTGGCGTTGCGGCTGGACGTGCGGCAGCGGCTGCTCGAGAGTCCGTCACTCGATGCGCTGTGGCAGTTGCTCGTGGAGCTCTTGTCGTCCGAACTGGATCTGCTGCGGCTGGAGCGCAAGCTCGAAGACGACGTGCGCGGTGCCCTCGGCCAGAACCAGCGCGAGTTCTGGCTGCAGGAACAGCTCAAGGCCATTCACCGCGAGCTCGGCACGGACGACGACGATGTGGCCGAGATCGAGAAGCAGATCGCGGCCAAGACGCTGCCGGCCGCCGCCAAGGAGCGTGTGGAGCGGGAACTCGGTCGCTTGAAGCGACTGTCGACCCTGTCACCCGAAGCGGCGGTGAGTCGTACCTGGATCGAGTGGGCGCTGGCGCTGCCGTGGACCGAGCGCAGCGACGATACGCTCGACATCGCGCGCGCCAAGGCCGTGCTCGACGGCGATCACTTCGGGCTCGACGATGTGAAGGATCGCATCATCGACCACATCGCCGTGCTCAAGTCGGTGGGGACGATGGCCGGGCCGGTGCTGTGTCTCGTCGGTCCGCCGGGCGTGGGCAAGACCTCGCTGGGTCGATCGATCGCGACCGCGCTGGGCCGCAAGTTCGTGCGGATGTCCCTCGGCGGCGTGCGCGATGAAGCGGAGATTCGCGGGCATCGCCGCACGTACATCGGCGCGCTGCCGGGCCGCATTCTGCAGGCGATGCGCAAAGCCGGCACGGTGAATCCGGTGATTCTGCTCGACGAAGTCGACAAGCTCGGGCAGGACTGGCGTGGGGATCCGTCGGCGGCCTTGCTGGAAGTGCTCGACCCCGAGCAGCACGCCGCGTTCAACGATCACTACTTGGAGCTCGACTACGACCTGTCGCAGGTGCTGTTCCTGACGACGGCGAACGGCCTCGCGGGCATTCCGGAGCCGTTGCGCGACCGGATGGAGATCGTGCGTCTGCCGGGGTATCTGGACCCCGAGAAGATCGAGATCGCCAAGCGCTTCCTGTGGCCGCGGCAGTTGGCGGCGCACGGGTTGGAGGGGCTGTCGGTCACGGTGGCCGACGACGTGTGGCCGGCCCTGTTGCGCCGCTACACGCGTGAGGCGGGAGTCCGCGAGTTGGATCGTCGGCTCGCGCGCGTGGCGCGCAAGCTGGCGCGTCGGCGGGCCGAATCGAAGCGGGCCGCGCTGTCGGTGAAGCTCAAGGATTTGCGCGTGTTCTTGGGCCCGGCGCCGTTCGACGACGAACGTTTGCGGCGCGAGGACCGCGCGGGCGTGGCGAATGGCTTGGCCTACACGTCGGTGGGCGGCGAAGTGTTGGAGATCGAAGTGAGCGCGGTGGCGGGTCGCGGTCGCGTGCAGCTCACCGGCACCTTGGGCGACGTGATGAAGGAGTCTGCGTCGGCGGCGATCAGCTTTGCGCGGGCGCGCGCCGAGACCTTGGGGATTCCCACGGACTTCCCGCGCACGACCGATTTGCACGTGCACATCCCCGACGGCGCGACCCCGAAGGACGGCCCGTCGGCGGGCATCGCGCTGGCGACGGCGATCATCAGTGCACTGACGGGGCTTGCGACGCGTGGTGACACCGCGATGACGGGCGAAGTCACGCTGCGTGGCCGCGTGCTGCCGATCGGCGGGCTCAAGGAGAAGACCGTGGCCGCGCTGCGCGAGGGGATCCGGCAGGTGCTGATTCCGAAGGGCAACGCGCGCGAAGTCGAAGAGCTGCCGGCCGAGGTGCGAGAGGGTCTCACGATTCGCGTGGTCTCGACGATGGACGAGGTGTTGCAGTACGCCTTCGTGTCGCCGCCGGCGGCGGTGGTGCCGTCGGCGTCACCGCGGCGCGCGGGTGATCGGCGCGGGGCGAGCGTGGCGCACTGATGGACGCCTCGAAGCCGAAGGACCCGCTGGTGATCCGGTCGCTCGAGTATCTGGGGCCGATGGCCACGGCGACGGGCTGGCGTCCCGATTCCACGTTGCCCGAGATCGCGATCGCGGGGCGGTCGAACGTCGGCAAGTCGTCGCTGATCAACACGCTCCTGCGACGGAAGGGCTTTGCCCGGGTGAGCCACACGCCGGGGCGCACGCGCGAGATTCACTTCTTTGGCGTGAACGGCGCCTTCGCGATTGCCGACTTGCCGGGCTACGGCTACGCGCGGATCAGCAAGGAACGTCGCGCCGAGTGGGTGCCGCTGATCGAGGGTTTTCTGCGCGAGTCGCCGAAGCTCGCCGGGCTGGTGCAGCTGCTGGATGTGCGTCGCGAGCCCACCGACGAGGATTTGACGATGCTCGGCTTGCTGAGCGACATCGGGGTGCCGACGCTGTTCGTGGTGACGAAGGTGGACAAGCTCAACGCGAAGGAGCGGAGCGAGCGGCTGGCGGCGATCGCGAAGGCCGTGGGTACGACCCCCGAGGACCTGATCCCCTTCTCGAGCCACACGGGCGAAGGTCGCGACGATCTGGCCGGTGCCTTGGCCTCGCTGACGGCGTCTCCGCCGAGCTGGCGGTCCGCGCTGGGCTGAGCTGTCGGGTCGCGTTGGGCTAAGCTGGCGGGCCGCGCTTTGCCGAGCTGGCGAGCCACGAGATGCCGAGCTCGCCGCTGGCCATCCGCCGCGCGATCAGCGGCAATTCGGAGTGTTAGATTCGGGTATTGCCGACGAGTGGAGTCGGGGTTATGGTTCGATACTTCTTATTGAGAAGTATTCTCATCTAATCGATCCCCTCCCGTTCGATGCGCGTTCTGCTGCGTTGTGCCGTCTTCCTCCCGCTCCTGGCATCGGCCGCTGTCGGCCAAGAGCGACCCGCGACCGCAGCGGCTGACACCGGCCGGCTGCCGGGCGTCGAGATCCTCGGGCGACCGGACGTGCGGTCTCGGATGCCAGGCAGTATCTCGATCCTTGGTGAACAGCGTTTACTACGCGACCGAGTCCTCAGCATCGGCGAAGCCCTGCGGAAGGTGTCCGGCGTACACGTTCGCGACGAAGAGGGCGTCGGCCTGCGACCGAACATCGGGATCCGCGGCCTCAATCCCACCCGGAGCAGCAAGGTGCTGCTCCTCGAAGACGGCCTGCCCCTCACCATTGCCCCCTACGGCGACAACGCCGCCTACTACCACCCTCCGATCGAGCGGTTCGCGGGCATCGAAGTCATCAAGGGCAGCGGCCAGATCCTCTACGGCCCCCAGACTGTCGGCGGCGTCATCAACTACCTCACGCCGGCGATTCCAGCCAGCACCACGGCGGCCCTCCGCGTGTCGGGCGGCTCGCAGGCGTACGGCGACATCCGCGGCCAGATCGGGACGTCGCGCAACGGTGCGGGATTTCTGCTCGACGCCGGCCGCCGTCTCTCGGAAGGGGCGCGTCGCAACACCTTCTCGACGGTCAGCGACGCGACGATCAAGGCGGAGCTTCCGATTGCCGACGACCAGCGGGTGGAGCTTCGCACCAACGTCTACCGTGAGGCATCGCAGGTCACGTACTCCGGGCTGACCGAAGCCGAGTGGGCCGCCGACGCGCGGCAGAACCCCTTCGCCAACGATCGCTTCGACGTGAGTCGCTTCGGGGCCTCGGTGGCTCACGCGTGGCGCGCGAGTCCGATGCACTCGCTGCGCACGACGGCCTACGGCTACCACATCGATCGTCCGTGGTGGCGGCAGAGCTCGAACTCGGCGCAGCGCCCGAACGACGCGTCGGATCCGACCTGCGGCGGGATGGCGAACCTCCGCACGACCTGCGGCGTCGAAGGACGGCTGCGCGCGTACACCGTCCTCGGGCTGGAGTCGCGCTGGAGCGGGGCGCTGATGCTCGGCGCCGCCCCGCTGCTGCTCGACGCGGGCGTGCGCGCGCACGTGGAACGGCAAGACCGCCGACAGATCAACGGCAGCACGCCGGAGTCGCGATCGATCGGCGCGGTGGGCAACGTGAACAGCGGCATCGTCGAAGACAACCGCCGCACGACCGACGCCTACTCGGCCTACGCGCAGGGTCGCGTCACGCTGGGGCCCGTGCTCGTGACGCCGGGCGTCCGCGTGGAACGCATCTTCATCGGTCGGCAGAACCACCTGCCGCTCGCGGCGGCGCCAGGCGGCATCAGCGGCAGCACGTCGCTGACCGAGGTGATTCCCGGGCTTGGCGCCACGTGGTCCCTCGGCACGAACACAACGATGTTCGCGGGAGCGCATCGCGGCTTCTCGCCGCCGCGGCCGGAGGACATCATCTCCAACAGCACCGGGGGCGTGATCGAACTGCTACCGGAGCGCTCGTGGAACTACGAGCTGGGCCTGCGCCGCGACGCGACGAATGGCGTCGGGGTGGAGCTCACGGCGTTCCATATGGATTTCGAGAATCAGGTCGTCGCCGCAAGCATTGCCGGCGGCACCGGCGCGGCGCTCACCAATGCGGGGCGGACGCGGCATAGCGGGCTGGAGCTCGAAGCCCACCTCGCGCCGCCGACGTCGGCGCGCTGGGCGACGTTCAGCGATGTCGCGCTGACCTGGGTCCCGGTGGCCCAGTTCACTGGCGCGCGCTTCGCCTATGTGGGCACGGCCGGCAGCGATGTCGTGGGCAAGGTGTACGCCGAGCAGAACGCTGCGGGCACGCGGTCGCGCCAGTCGGTGACTGGCAATCGCCTGCCCTACGCGCCCGAACTGACCGCCACGCTGGGTGCCGGCATCCGCCATCGCCGTGGCGCCGACCTCCGCGTGGAGTTGGTGCACCTTGGCCGCCAATTTGCCGATCCGCTCAACACCACGGTCCTGGTGGCCGATGGGCAGCAGGGCGTGATCGACGCGGTGACGTTGATCCACGCCGTCGCGAACCTGCCGCTGCCGGCGCACGCCGGTACGCTCTACGTGTCGGTGAAGAACCTGCGCAATACGCTGTACGTGGTAGACCGGAGCCGCGGGCTGCTGCCGGGAATGCCGCGGCAGGTGCAGGTGGGCGTGCGGACGACGTTCTGAGCGGCGGGCGATCGCGGCCCTACGCGCGCGTCACGTCATCGACCACGCCGGCGTCGCCGCTCCGCAGCAGCTCGTACCCCTCGCGGAGGCGTCGGCGCGCCCAGGGCCAGGTCATCCGGTCGCACGCGGCATCGAGCGGCAACCACTCGGCGGCATCGTGCTCGTGCCCGTCGAGTGTCACCGATGCGTCGTCGGGCACGAAGCCCACAAAGAGGAGCGCGTGCTGCACCGCGTCGGCCGAGGGCAGATAGAACGACTCGACGCCGATCGTCCACAGCGCGTCGAGCGCGAGGCCGGTTTCCTCGCGCACCTCGCGGCGTGCGGCGGCGGCGGGATGCTCGTCCCGCTCGACACGGCCGGTGACCATTTCCCACGCGCCGGCGCGCGAACGCGCGGCCGCTCGTCGCAAACACAGGACCTGCCAGTCGCCGCCCCGAGGACGGACGACGAACACATCCACGACGCCGGCGGCGCGCGTGGTCACAGGGTGGGTCCGCTCAGCTGCGCTTGAGCAGCGCGTGCAAGCGCGCGCTGAGCGCTCGCGGCCGGAACGGCTTCGTCAGGTAGTCGTTGGCACCGAACTCGAAGACGCGCACTTCGCTGTCTTCGTCGCCCTTGGCGGTCAGGACGATCACCGGCAACGACGCCGTCGCCTGACGCGCGCGCAAATGCGAGAGTACGCCATAGCCGTCGAGGCGCGGCAGGTTCAGGTCGAGCACCACGACATCCGGCGCACTGCGGTCGATCTCGTCGAGCGCAGCGACGCCGTCACCGGCCTCGCTCACGATGAATCCTTCGCGCTCGAGCAGATCGCGCACGACACGGCGCAGCGGTTCTTCGTCCTCGACCAGCAGCACCTTCATCTGGTGCGCCGTGCGGCGCGCGGTCGGCGCAATCGGGGCCGCGTCGTCGAGCAGCTGGAAGGCCGCTTCGTCGAACGACGACGAGATCACCGGAGTCGACTTGGGCGTCGCGCGGAACGGCACGCCGGGCACCCGCACCTGCGGCACCGCAGGATTGTGCGTCGGCGTCGGCGGCTTGCCGACGTCAGGCAGCGCCTCGGGCACCGCGACGACACTCGACGTCACGCGGCCGCTCACGCGGCTCCCTTCCATCGGGACTTCGGCGACGCGGAGCAGTTCCTCGAGCGAGGTCGTGCCCGCCTTTACGTGGCCGACGCCCGATTCCCAGAGCGACTTCATCCCGCCTTCACGCGCGGCATCGCCAATGCGCTCCGACGACTCGCCGGCCGCGATGCGGCGTTCGACTTCCGGCGTCACGATCAGCACTTCGGTCACGGCCAAGCGGCCGCGGTAGCCGGTCTGCGAACAATCCGGACAGCCCACCGGGCGATACAGCGTGCTGCCGTCGGGAATCCACTTGCGAATCCGCTCCGGCACCGGCTCCATCCACAACTCGCGGCAGGACGTGCACAGCTTGCGCATCAGGCGCTGCGCGACGACGCCCTTGAGCGCGGTCGCGATCTTGTACGACTCGATCCCGACGTCGAGCAGACGCGTGATCGCGCTCGGCGCGTCGATCGTGTGCAGCGTGCTCAGCACCAAGTGGCCGGTGAGCGACGCCTGCGTCGCGATCGACGCCGCTTCCTTGTCGCGGATTTCGCCGACCAGCACGACGTCGGGGTCCTGACGCAGAATCGAGCGCAGCGCCGACGCGAAGGTCACGCCCGCCTTCTCGTTCACCTGCACCTGGACGATGCCCTGCAAACGGTATTCGACCGGGTCTTCGATCGTGACGATGTTGAGCGGCTTCTGCTGGATATGCCGAATGCCGGAGTACAGCGTCGTCGTCTTGCCCGAGCCCGTCGGGCCGGTGACCAGCACCATCCCTTCGCGCAGGCCGTACAGGTACTTCATCCGCTCGGTCTCGTCGGGGTGCAGCCCCATCGAGTCGAGCGAAATCACCGTCGCGCGCGAATCGAGAATACGAATGACGACCTTTTCGCCGTTCGACGCGGGCAAGGTCGACACGCGCAGATCGATGCGCACGCCGTTGACAGCCACGCGCGCGCGACCGTCCTGCGGCCGCAGACGATCGGCAATGTCGAGCCCCGCCATGATCTTGATGCGCGAGACCAGCGGCACGCCGGCCGCACGCGGCAATCCCATCACCTGCCGCAGCACGCCGTCGATGCGATACCGCACGGCCACGCCGCCCTCTTCGGGCTCGAGGTGGATGTCGGACGCACGACTGGTGATGCCTTCGGCCACGATGTGGTCGACCAGCCGAATGATCGGCCGCTCGGCCGCCTTGCCGGCCGAGATCTCGAACTCGTCGTCGACGAGGTCCTCGCCGATTTCCTGCACGTCGTAGTTCGACTGCACCGAATCGAGGATCTTTTCGACCGCGTTCTCGGGGCGGTACAGCTCCTCGATGCGCTCGGTGATCTTGATCGGCGAGGCGAGCGACATCCGCACCGTCCGACCGAGCGCGAACGCCAAGGTGCGTTCGCAGTCCAGATCGTGCGGATCGGCCGTCGCGATGTCCACCGCGGAATCCGACACCGCCAACGGCACGATGCGATACTTGCGCGCGAGCGCCTCGGGCACGAGATCGCGAGCCTGCTGCGTGATCTGCGCCAGGTTCGCGATCTTCATCCGGAACCGCGCGGCCAACGCGGTGAGGATCTCGTCGTCGGACGTCAGCCGACGACGGACCGCCGACTCCCAGTAGGAGTCCTCGGCCGTGCCGGACGTGAGCTGCGTGAAGCCGTCGGGCGGGAGGATCGCCTCCAGCGTCGGCAGCAGCCACTCGTCGCGCAGCGGGCGAACGGCCATCAGGCTCCGGGGGTCGTGCAAGGCATACGCAAAAGGTATAGATCGCCCACCCCTTTGCCAGCGCCCGAACGCCGCAACGGGGTCACAAGCACTGCACGCCGCCGCGCGGCGCATTCCGACCGGCGGTTGGGGGGATTCTTGCTGCGGCTCGTCACGCCCCGATAGACTTCCGCCGTGCCCGATCGACCGTCACCATCCCCTCGCCCAGCCCCCCAGCGCCGAGGGGCACTGTGAGTGCGGCGGGCGCGGGCGCGTTCGGCGCCGCGTTGGATGGCGGGTTCGAGGGCTTTGTCCGTCGCGCCGCGCCGGGAGGTTTGGTCCCCGTCTGGCGTGAGATCCTTCTCGACAGCGCGACGCCGGTTGCGGCCTACGCCGCCCTTCGCGAGGGGCCGTTTTCGTTCCTGCTCGAGTCGGCTCCGGCGGGGAGCGAAACGTGGTCCCGCTGGACCTACTTGGGCGCCGCGCCGCGGAAGGCGTGGCGGCTCGCGCGCGGTGCGGTGTCGGAGTGGCACCCGACGACCGGCTGGGGTGCCGAGTCGACGCCGACCGACCCGCTTGCGGCGCTAGACGCGTGGATCGGTGCAGATCCGCCCGTGGAGGTACCCGAACTCGGCGACGTGTGGGGCGGCGCGATCGGCTATCTGGGCTACGACGTCGTGCGGTACATCGAGCGACTGCCCGATCGCGGAAAGCCCGCCCTAGAGGTGCCGGACGCGCTATTCGTCCTGCCCTCGGTGGTCATCGCGTTGGACAACCTGCGTGGCGGCGCCCGCTGCATCGCCACCGTGCGCGTACCGGCCGGTGCCAACACCGCAGCGCTGCGGCCGCTGTACGACGACGCGGTCGCACGACTCGACGCCGCGGTCGCACGCCTGCGCGCCCCCGCCCCGCTGCTGCCGCTGGACGTGGACCCCACGGCGGCCCCGGCCACCGGCGAGAGCTCGCTCGATCGGGCGACGTTCGAAGCGCACGTCGCGCGGATGCTCGAGTACATCCGCGCCGGCGACGTGTTCCAGGTGCTGCTCTCGCGGCGCGTCACGGTACCGCGCGACTTCGACGCGCTGACGCTGTACCGGGTGCTGCGGGGGCTCAATCCGTCGCCGTACCAGTACTGTCTTGAACTCGACGGCGTGTCGCTGGTCGGGAGCTCGCCCGAGTTGCTCGTGCGCGTGGCCGATGGCCGCGTCACGGTGCGGCCGATCGCGGGCACGCGACCGCGCGGCACTACCCCCGCGCAGGACGCAGCCCGCGCGGCGGAGGTTGCCGCCGACCCCAAGGAACGGGCGGAGCACGTGATGCTCGTCGACCTCGGGCGCAACGACGTCGGCCGGATCGCCGAGTACGGGACCGTCGAGGTGCCGCAAATGATGCAGGTCGAGCGGTACTCGCACGTCCTGCATCTCGTCTCGGAAGTCACCGGCATGCTGCGACCGGACGTCACCGCCTTCGACGCCTTTCGCGCCGTGTTTCCCGCCGGCACGATGACCGGCGCGCCGAAGATCCGCGCGATGGAGATCATCGACGAGCTCGAGCCGACCGCCCGCGGCCCCTACGCCGGTGCCGTGGGCTGGATCGGCGGCAGCCGGCGGCGGATGGATCTGGCGATCACCATCCGGACCTGCGTTCTCCACGGCGACACGGCGTCGATCAGCACCGGCGCCGGGATCGTGGCGGACTCGGTTCCGGCGCACGAGTGGGCCGAGACCGAGAACAAGGCCCGGGCGATTTTGACGGCGATTGGCCGCGCCCGGTCGGCCACGCCCGCCGGTGGCTAGTGGGGGCGCGGTCCGGCGCGATATGTTGACCCCGTGATCAAGTACTCGCTGGTCGGCACCGATGGCACGCAGACGTTCCCCCTCCGGGAGGGAGCGCCGATGGTCGTCGGTCGCGGTCTCGCGAGCGACATCCCGGTCCCCGACCCGACGATCTCGCGCCGACACGCCGAACTCCTCGTGAGCGACGGCCGCGTGCAGGTGCGCGATTTGGGCTCGAGCAACGGCACCTACCACAACGCCGAGCCGGTCGGGGCGGACCTCGTGTCGCTCGCGGTCGGCGACACGGTGACGTTCGGGAAGGTCGCCTTCACGTTGCACGCGGAGCAGCAGGCGGCGGCGCCGCCGAAGCCTGTCGCGCCGCCGGCGTCCGCGGGGCTTGGCGGGCAGACGATCGTTCGTGCGCTGCCGGTCGACATCAAGGGGCTCGCAGCGGCGCTGCGCTCCGGGCCGCACGGGCGGATCACGCCGGACGGCACCCCGGCGCCGACCGAAGCGGGGCGCACCGACCGCGCACAGGAACGGCTGACGACGCTGCTCGAAGTGAGCACCGAGCTGACGAAGCAGGTCTCGGTCGACGCGCTCTTGACGACGATCGCCGACAAGTGCGCGAAGATCTTCGCCGTCGATCGGGTGGCGATTCTGCTGGCCGACGCCGAGGGCAACCTGCACGCGCGGGTCGCGACCGACCGCAAGGGTCGTTCGGTCGGCTCGATGGTGCCGCAGTCGATCACCCGGGCGGCGTTCAACGACAAGCAGGCGATTCTGTCCGAGAATGCCGCCGAGGACCAGCGCTTTGGTGGGGCATCGATCGTAATGCAGCAGGTACGGTCCGCGCTCTGCGCGCCGCTGGTCGGCAGCGAGAGCCGCGCGCTCGGCGTGATCTACGTCGACTCGATCCTCGCGACGCACCGCTTCGAAGAGGACGACCTCGACTATCTCGTCGCGTTCTCGGGCATTGCCGCGGTCGCGCTCGAGAACTCGCAGTTCGCCGAGCGGATTCGCAAGGAAACGCTGGCGCGGTCGAACCTGGAGCGCTTCTTCACGCCGGCGCTCGCGGCGCGGATCGCACAGTCGCCCGATGCCGTGAAGCTGGGCGGCGACAAGCGGCTGGTGGCCGTGCTGTTCTCGGACATTCGCGGCTTCACCGCGCTGTCCGAGACGATGAATCCGGACGAGATGGCGCGGCTCTTGTCGGAGTACTTCACCGAGATGGTGGAGTGCGTGTTCCGCCACGGCGGCACACTCGACAAGTTCATCGGCGACGCGGTGATGGCGCAGTGGGGCGCACCGCTGGGCGAGCCCGACGATGCCGACCGCGCGATGCGTGCCGCGATCGATATGATGAAGTCGCTGAACGAGCTCAACAAGAAGTGGCGGAGCGAGTTCCGCCCCGAGCTCGCGATCGGCATCGGGCTCAACTTCGGCGAGGCCTTCGCCGGCAACATCGGCTCGGAACGCCGCCTCGAGTTCACCGTCATCGGTGACACCGTGAACACCGCGAGCCGCCTGTGCGGCGCGGCAGCCGGTGGCGAGATTCTGTTGTCGGAGCCGTTCCGTGAGGCGATGCGTCAGGCGCCGCCGCTCAAGCAGCAGGCGCCGATGGAGCTCAAGGGAAAGAGCCAGCCGGTCCCGGTGTGGGGCGTGGATCTGGCGGCGATGGGGATCTGAATCCCCACGGTACCCCGACGGCGTCGAGCAGACGAACCGTCGTCGCGAGCCCGAGCCCCATCACGGCGAAGAAGTCGCCGGTAATGCCTTCGACCAGCACCCCGCCGTATCCCTGAATGCCATAGGCGCCCGCTTTGTCGAGCGGCTCGCCGGTTGCCACGTAGTCGGCGATGACCGACTCGGGCACGTGTCGCATCCGCACGTCCACCACATCGACCGCCGCAGCAACCTCGGCGCCCCGCTGCACCGCCACGGCGGTCAGCACCTGATGCGTGCGACCGACCAGCCGGCGCAGCATCGCGCGGGCATCGTCGGGGCCGGTCGGCTTGCCCAGAATGTCGTCGTCGAGCACGACCGTCGTGTCGGCGGCGACGATGACACGCGTCGGGGCTTTCGCCGCGAGCGCAGCCGCCTTGGCCCGGGCGAGGCGTTCGACGTAGGCCGCCGGGCGCTCGCCGGGCTGCACGGACTCGTCGACATCGGCGGGGGCCACGACGTGCGCCACACCGATGCGGGTCAAGAGCTCGCGCCGACGCGGCGACGCGGATGCCAGAATGACGTCAGGCACTATTTCTCGAGCCAGAGGGTGACCGGACCGTCGTTGACGAGTTCGACATCCATCATTGCGCCGAACACGCCGGTTTCGACCGGCAATCCCGCGGCGCGCAGCCGCGCGACGAACGCGTCGTAGAGCGGCTGGGCCACGTCGGGGCGCGCCGACTCGATGAACGACGGGCGACGCCCCTTCTGCGCGTCGCCGTAGAGCGTGAACTGCGACACGACCAGCAGGGCCCCGCCGACATCGCCAAGCGCCAGGTTCATCTTGTCGTCGGCATCGGCGAAGAGTCGCAGCCCCGCGATTTTCTCGGCCATCCACGCCACGGCCTCGGGGCCATCGGTGTGGGTGAAGCCGACGAGCAGCACGAAGCCGCGACCGATCGTTCCGTTCGACTTCACCGTGCCGTCGTCGGCACGGATCCGCACCTCGGCGCGGCTGACGCGCTGTAGCAGGACCCGCACCGCGCCGGCCTTACTCGACCGTGACCGACTTGGCCAGGTTGCGCGGCTGGTCGACGTTCGCGCCGCGCTTGACCGCGATGTAGTAGGCCAGCAGCTGCAGCGGGATCGACGCCAGGACGGGAGAGAGCAGATCGAGCGTGGGCGGAATGCGGATCTCGTGATCGACGAGCCCCTCGAGCTGATGCTCCTCGCGCGAGGTGATGCAGATGATGCGTCCCGCGCGCGCCTTCACCTCCTGGATGTTCGACACGACCTTGTCGAACACCGCATCGTGCGGCGCGATGAACACCACCGGCATATTCTGGTCGATCAGCGCGATCGGCCCGTGCTTCATCTCGGCCGCGGGGTATCCCTCGGCGTGGATGTAGCTGATTTCCTTGAGCTTGAGCGCGCCCTCGAGCGCGGTCGGGAAGTTGTAGCCGCGCCCGAGGTACAGGAAATTCGTCGAGTCCTTGTAGATCTCGGCCAACGCCTCGATCTGCTTGGCCTGCGCCAGGATCTGCTTCACCTGCGCCGGCAGGTCGAGCAGCGCCTGCGCGATCTCGCGACCCCGGATCGTCGACAGCTGACGCTTGCGGCCCATCTTGAGCGCCAGGAGTGCGAGCGCCACGACCTGGCTCGTGAAGGCCTTGGTGGACGCGACGCCGATTTCCGGACCGGCGTGGAGATAGATGCCGCCGTCGTCTTCGCGCGCAATCGTCGAGCCGACCACGTTGACCAGACCCAAGGTCTTCGCCCCGCGACGCTTCGCTTCGCGCATCGCGGCGAGCGTATCGGCCGTCTCGCCGGACTGCGAGATGACGATGCACAGCGTATTCGGCGTGACGATCGGATTCCGGTAGCGGAACTCCGACGCGTACTCGACTTCCACCGGGATACGCGCGAGGTCCTCGATCAGCATCTCGCCGATCAGGGCCGAGTGCCACGACGTACCGCAGGCGGTGATGATGACGTTGTCGATCGCGAGCAGCTCGTCGTGCGACAAGTTGATGCCGCCGAGCTTCGACATGCCGTCCTCGAGCACGACGCGGCCGCGCATCGTGTTCTCGAGCGTCGTCGGCTGCTCGAAGATCTCCTTGAGCATGAAGTGGTCGTAGCCGCCGCGCTCGATCTGCGCGAGCTCCCAGTCGATCTTCGACACCGGGCGCTCGAGCGTCGTCGCCTTCATATCGAACACGCGGTAGCCATCCTTGGTGACGACGGCGATGTCGCCGTCGTTCATATAGACGACTTCCCGGGTGTGCGCGAGAATGGCCGACGCGTCCGACGCGACGAAGTGTTCGCCCTCGCCCAGCCCGACGAGCAGCGGACTCCCCTTGCGCGCCGCGACGATCTTGCCGTCGTCACGCGTGGAGATGACGGCGATGCCGTAGGTCCCTTCCACCTTCTCGAGGGCCGCCAGAACGGCGTCTTCGAGCGTCGTGCGGAAGAGCTCCTGCACGAGGTTGGTGAGGACCTCGGTGTCGGTGTCGCTATGGAAGACGTAGCCCTGCGCCTTGAGCGACTGCTTGAGCTCGGCGTAGTTCTCGATGATGCCGTTGTGCACCAGCGCGATCGTGCCGTCGTTGCTGAGGTGCGGATGCGCGTTGCGCTCGGCCGGCGGTCCGTGCGTGGCCCAGCGGGTGTGGCCGATCCCCAGCCCACCGTCCGCCGGCTTGCCGTGCAGCACCGCTTCCAGGCGCGCGATCTTGCCTTCCGCACGACGCGTTTCGAGGCCGTGGCCATTCATCACGGCCACGCCGGCCGAGTCGTAGCCGCGATACTCGAGGCGCTTGAGCCCCTCGACGAGCATCGGGGTGGAGTTCCGGGGGCCGACGTATCCGACAATGCCGCACATAAGCGAGGAGGGGTACGGAGTCTGCTTCAGGTGGCCGCGAGCGCGTCGAGCGGCTCACGGGCGCGGGCCACGAGGGCCCTCGCGTCGGCGTCAGTCGGCGCCTCCGCGATCACACGGACGATCGGCTCGGTGCCGCTCGGCCGGACGTGCAACCAACGATCAGGCCATGCAAGACGCAGGCCATCCTGCAGGTCCACCTCGGCGCCGGCGAACGCCGCCGTCAGGGCCTCGTACACCGCCGTCAGCGGCTTCGAGGGGCGGTCGAGCTTGTCCTTCACGATCGCGTACTTCGGCAACGACGCCACGATCGCCGACAGCGGAGTGCCGTCCTCGACCAGCAATTGCAGGAGCAACGCCGCCGCAACCGGGCCGTCCCGCCCCAAGTGCAGCGCGGGCAGGATCACACCGCCGTTGCCTTCGCCGCCGATCGGGGACTGCAAGCGACGCATCGCCACCGCGACGTTCACCTCGCCGACCGGCGCCCGCTCCACCCGCTGCCCCGCCGCCTCGGCGACATCGTCCAGAATCCGGCTCGTGGAGAGGTTCGTCACCACCACACCGGGGGTCGTACGCAACACCAAGCGAGCGGCCAGCGCGAGGGTCAGATCCTCGCCGATCGCGCGACCGGCGTCGGACACGATGGCCAGCCGATCCACGTCCGGGTCCGTGGCAATGCCGACGTCGGCCTTGAACTCCCGCACCGCGGCCTCGAGCGCGCCCAAATTCTCGGCGATCGGCTCGGGGCTGCGCGGAAAGCGTCCGTCGGGCTCGGGCTCGAGGTGACGCACCTCACATCCCAGCGCGTCGAGGAGCTGCGGCATGATGACCGAGCCCGCACCGCGGCAGGTGTCGAGCACCACGCGGAACTTGCGCGCGCGAATCCGCGGCACGTCGACGTAGGGCAGCGCGAG
Source organism: Gemmatimonadaceae bacterium (assembly GCA_033763905.1). Classification (GTDB taxonomy): domain Bacteria; phylum Gemmatimonadota; class Gemmatimonadetes; order Gemmatimonadales; family Gemmatimonadaceae; genus JAJTHG01. The sequence continues at coordinate 7,598 of JANRJP010000146.1, read as the reverse complement.
CACGGCCGCCAGATGCCGCGACACCGCGTCGCTGTCCTGGCGGACATCGCCCAGCGCGTCCCACGCGGCGCGCGGAATGCCGGCGTCGGTGAACGCCCGCATCGCGGCCGCTTCGTCGCCGTCAAGAAACAGGCCGCTCGAGCCGATGAACTTGAGCGCGTTCCACTCGACCGGGTTGTGCGAGGCGGTGATCGCCAGCCCGCCAGCCGCGTGGTGATGCTCCACCGCCAACTGCACCGTCGGGGTGGGCGCCATCCCGATGTCGATGACCCGGCACCCGACCGACTCCAGCGCCGAGAGCACGATGCGGTGAAACAGTGGCCCCGAGACACGACTGTCGCGACCGACGACGATATCGCGTGACGACGACCGGGCGATGGACCACGCGCCGAACCCGGCGGCGTAGGTGGCGACGACTTCGGGGGTCAGCCCTGCCCCGACGCGTCCCCGGATGCCGGAGACGCTGACCATTAGTTGACTCGTACTCATCAGACCGCGAAAGCTAGAGTGAACCCCTTGGGATGCAATCGTTTGCGCGGCTTGCCTCCCCCCGTGGCACCGGTACGTTTCCCGAGCCGCAATGACTTCCGCCCGATCGTGACCGACGACCCGAACGTTCGCCGCAGCGCCGCCCTGCCCTTCCGCTGGAAGCTCGCCGCCACGACCAGCGCGGCAGTGCTGGCCACCGTGCTGGTGCTGCTGATCCCGGTCTACCTGCAGACCCGCCGCGATCTCACCGGCCTGCAGGGCCAGCGACTGTCGGCGGTCGCCCGCTCCGCCGCGGCCGTGCTCGACCCGTCCGTCGTGGACCTGGCCGCCGAGGGCAACACGCCGGATATGTTCGAGGCAATTCGCGGTACGCTCCGGCGTGTGTGGGCCGCGAACGGCGGGAGCGTCGACGACTTGGCGGACGGCGTGTTTGTCGTGCGCCGCGAGGGTGCCGGGTTTCGCGTGATCGCGCATTCGCAGTGGCCGGCGGGTCGCGACGAGTACGCGGTGGCGTGGACGCCACCCCCGGGCTTGGCGGACTCGCTCGGGCGCAACGCCGCCGGGGTCTCCGAGATCTACGCGGCGCCCAATGGCCAGCGCATCACCGCGGTCGCGCCGGTGTCGCGACGCGAAGGCGCGCCGGCCGGCTTCGTGGTGACCACGCTGCGCGCCGATGCGTTCCTTGGTGAAGTGCAGGCGCAGGTGCTGCGCTTTGCGGCGTTTCTGCCGGTGTTGCTGCTCCTGGCCGTGCTCCTGTCGTTCTTCGTCGCCTCGCGCCTGACGCGCGGCATTGAAGCCGTGGCGCGGCACGCCGAAGGCGTGGCGGCCGGTTCGCTGCGGCGCGATCTGCAGTACGTCGCCGATGACGAGGTCGGCGCGCTCGCGGAATCATTCCGTCGGATGACGGCCGGCCTCCGCACCCTGCTGCGGGAAATCGAAACCGGCGCGAGTGAAGTCGCCGCGACGGCCGAGGAGCTCGCGGCCGGCGCCGAGCAGATGATGGCGTCGACCGAGGAAGTGGCCAGCGCCGCGTCGAGCATTGCGGCCTCCGCGGCGGCGCAGACGGCCGGTATCGTGTCGATCGCGCAGGCGTCGCAACGGGTGGCCGACCGCGCCAAGGCGAACGCCGCCAACGCCCAAGCCGCACTCGACACCGCCGACCGCGTGGCGGCCTCCGCCGGCCGCGGCTCGACGAACGCCGAGCAGGCGTTGGCGTCGATGGCCGCCATCGCCGAGGTCACCCAGTACGCCGTGCCGGCGGTCAACGCGCTCGCCGACAAGTCGCGGCGCATCGGCAAGATCACCGAGTCGATCGGGGCCATCGCGAAGCAGACGAATCTGCTCGCGCTCAATGCGTCCATTGAAGCGGCGCGCGCTGGCGAACACGGCAAGGGCTTCGCGGTGGTCGCCGACGAGGTGCGCAAGCTCGCCTCCGAGAGCGCGAAGGCGCTGGAGCAGATTCGGGCGCTCGCCGCCGAGATTCGCGAGGCCGCGCAGACCACCGGTGAGAGCATCGAAACGATGGCCGACCGCGTGGCGGCCGGTGAGCGGGTCATTCGCGCGTCGGCCACGGTCCTCAGCGGCATCGGCGACGAGATGCGCAGCAGCCGCGAGGCCGTCGCGCGCATCGTGGCCACCGCCGGCGAACAGCTGCAGGAGGCCACGCAGCTCGTGCAATCGATGGACGCGATTTCGGCCAGCGCCCAGTCCAACGCCGGTACCAGCGAGGAAGTCAGCGCGGTGGTCGAGGAACAGAGCGCCAGTATGGGCCAGGTGACCGAGAGCAGTCAGCACCTGTCGAACATCGCGAATCGCCTCAAGCAGGCCCTGACGCGGTTCGAACTCTAGGCCGTCCGCCGGCCGTGCCGGTCAGGCCAAGCGAGCGGCGACCGCTTCGGCCTGGAGCAACACGAGGCGACGCTCGTCCACCGCCGAGCGGAACGCGTCCACCACCTGCGGATCGAACTGCAGGCCGGCGTGCGCCACGACCTCGGCGAGCGCATCCTCGAACGTGCGCGCGGGCCGATACGGGCGGCTCGAGGTCATCGCGTCGAAGGTATCGGCCACCGCCGCGATGCGGGCCGCGAGCGGGATCTCGTTCCCCGCCAGGCCGTCCGGCAGCCCGCGACCATCCCAGCGCTCGTGGTGCGAACGCACGACGGTGAGCGCCGTTGGGTTGTCGCGCAGTAGCGGCGAGAGAATGCGCCACCCGACGACCGTGTGCGTCATGATGTGCTCGTACTCTTCATCGGTGAGCTGTCCGGCCTTGTGCAGCACCGACTCGCGCACGCCGATCTTGCCGATATCGTGCACGTGCCCGCCGAGCTCGATCTGCCCGACGGTGCGCTCGTCGAGCCCCATCGTGCGGGCGATCACCGTGGCGTACTGCGCCACGCGCACCGAGTGACCGCGGGTGTACGAGTCCTTCGCGTCGAGCGCCTCGGCGACGGACTGCACGCCGGCGAGAAAGACTTCCTCGAGCCGCCGCGCCTGCTCGGCAACGCGCACTTCGAGATGCAACTGGTAGTCGCGGTTCTCGAGCACCAGGCGACGGCGCTCCATCGCCTGCCCGACGCGGGCGCGCACCTCTTCCAGGTGGAACGGCTTCGTCAGGTAGTCCATCGCGCCCAACGCGAGGCAGCTCATCGCGACTTCGACGTCGGCGACGGCGGTAATCAGCACCACGGCGGTATCGGGATGGCGCGCACGCAGCTCCTTGAGCAGCGCGATGCCGTCCATTTCGGGCATCCGGAGATCGCTCAGGACGAGATCGGCCGGCTCGGTGTCGAGCGCGGTGAGCGCCTCGCGACCCGTCGCCGCTTCCCGCGTGACGAAGCCGTCGGCCTCCATAATGCGCCGCAGTACCTGGCGCAGGCGGACTTCATCGTCCACCACTAGGCAGCGCGGGGCTCCCCCCGTCTCGTTCGCGTTCGACACCCGAAATCCTCCCGTATCCCGTGTCCGACGGCAACGTCGCCGAGGCCCGCCGGGCCGTTACCTTTCTGCTTCCCCTTCAGAGTATCGGTCGATCACGTGACGCGCATCTACTCGGACGACACCGGCGCCGGTTTCGGCACCCGGGCCATCCACGCCGGCCAGCGGCCGGAACCCCTCGCCGGCGCGATTATGACCCCGGTGTACCTCACCTCCACGTACGTGCAGGAGGAAATGGGGGTCCACAAGGGGTACGAGTACGCTCGCGGGAAGAATCCCACCCGCGAAGCCCTGGAGCGCAACGTCGCCACCCTCGAAGGAGGCAACCACGGCTTCGCCTTCGCCAGCGGAGTGGCCACGATGGACAGCATGATGAAGCTGTTCAAGGCCGGCGATCATATCATCTGCGCCGAGAACGTGTATGGCGGGACGTTCCGTCTGTTCGACCGCATCCTGCAGCATATGGGGCTGTCGTTCTCGTTCGTCGATACGCGGGACGCGGCGAATGTGAAGGCGGCCGTCACGGCGCGAACGGTGGCGATCGTCGTCGAAACGCCGTCGAACCCGATGATGTGGATCACCGATCTGGCCGCGATGGCCGAGGTGGCCCACGGCGCGGGCGCGATCCTGATCGTCGACAACACCTTCGCGACGCCGTTCTTTCAGCGCCCCTTCGAGTACGGCGCGGACATCGTGTATCACAGCACCACCAAGTACTTGAACGGCCACAGCGATATGATCGGCGGCATCGCGGTCGTGAAGGATGACGGGCTTGCCGAGCGCTTGCAGTTCATCCAGAACGCGGCTGGCGCAGTGCCCGGCCCCTTCGACAGCTGGCTCGCGCTGCGGGGGACCAAGACGCTGCACCTGCGGATGCCGCGTCACGACGAAAACGGGCGGGTGATTGCCGACTGGCTCGTAGGCCGCTTGGGGCCAGCGGCGGTGATTTGTCCGTCGTTGCCGACGCACCCGCAGCACGAGTTGGCGCGCAAGCAGATGAAGGCCTTCAGCGGGATGATCTCGGTCGAACTCGGCACCAAGGCGCGCGCCAAGCAGGTGCTGGACCGGGTGAAGGTGTTCTCGCTCGCCGAGTCGCTCGGTGGGGTCGAGTCGCTCATTTCGCATCCCGCGTCGATGACCCACGCCAGCGTGCCGGCGGAACGCAAAGCGCGGATGGGCATTTCGGACGGTCTGATCCGGCTGTCGGTGGGCGTCGAAGACGTGACCGACCTGTTGGCGGACCTCGAGCAGGCCTTCGACGGCGTCTGACCGCCGCCCAAGGGGTGGGACGGCGGAAACACCCGCCGCCCCACCGTCGTAGGAAGCAGGACCCCGACCCCGAGAGCAGATGCGCACCTTCCCCGAGATTGACTCCCGCAGCTGGGAACACCCCGCCGACCGCGCCGCGCTGAACGCGATGCGCGCGCTGCCGGGGTTCGATGATGTCGTGCGTCGCGTGGTCGGATTCTTCGGCGAACGCGGGGTCCGGAACTTCTTCCTCGCCAATGCGGTGCGGGTGGGGCCGACGCAGCGCCCGAAGCTCGACGCGCTGTACACCGAAGTCCTGGCGACCTTCGACGTGAAAGATCGCCCGGACCTCTACGTGACCCAGACGCCCTACGCGAACGCGCTGGCGGTGGGACTCGAGCGGCCGTTCATCGTGATCAATTCGGGCACGCTGGCGCTGCTCGATCGCGAAGAACAACGCTTCGTCTTGGCGCACGAAATTGGTCACGTGCTCAGCGGCCACACGACCTACACCACGCTGGCGCAGCTGCTGCTGCAGGTCGGCATTGGCGGCCTGCCGTTCCTCGCGGGCATCGCGCTGCTGCCGTTCCAACTGGCCTTGCTCGAGTGGTATCGCAAGGCCGAGTTCTCGGCCGATCGCGCGGGCTTGCTCGGCGTGCAGGATCTCACGCCGGCGGCGGGCACGATGCTCAAGTTCGCCGGCGGTGGCGCAGGCGACGACACGATCGACATCAACACCTTCCTCGCGCAGGCGGCCGAGTACGAGACGGGCGGCACCGCGTGGGACTCGGTGCTCAAGGCGCTCAACACCGTGTTCCGCGATCACCCGTTCGCGACGATTCGCGCGGCCGAACTCCAGCGCTGGGCGCAGGGGCCGGCGTATCCCGCAATTCTCGACGGCACGTACATCAAGCGCAGCGATCCCAAGCCGCCGCTCGAGAATGACGTGTCCGAGGCGGCCGACTACTACGGCGACCAGTTCAAGAGCGCGATGTCCGGCGTGACCGACACGATCGACCGTGCGAAGCGGGCCTTCGAAGACGCCTTCCGCGGCGCTTCCGGCGGCCAATGAAGATTCTGCTCGTCGGCGGCGGCGGCCGCGAACACGCGCTGGCGTGGCGGCTCGTCCGTGACTTCCCCGGGGCCGAGGTGATTGCAGCCCCGGGCAACCCGGGCATCGCGACGATCGCGCGCTGTGTGCCGATCAAGGCCGACGACGTCTCGGCGCTCTTGGCGCTCGCAGAGCAGGAGCGCGTGGCCTTCACGATGGTGGGCCCCGAAGCGCCGCTCGCCGCGGGGCTCGTGGATCGTTTCCGCGCGGCGGGGCTCGCGGCGTTTGGACCGACACAACACGCGGCGCAGCTCGAAACGTCCAAGGCCTTCGCGAAGGACGTGATGCGGGCGGCCGGTGTGCCGACGGCCACTGCCACCACGCATCGCGATGCGGCGACGGCAAAGGCCGCCGCGCGTGCGCTCGGCGCGCCGGTGGTGATCAAGGCCAGCGGGCTCGCGGCGGGCAAGGGCGTGATCATCGCCAGCACGGTGGCCGAGGCCGACGACGCGATCGACGCGATGCTCGTCGGGCAGCAGTTCGGCGCGGCCGGGGCCGAGATTTTGGTCGAGTCGTTTATGTCGGGCGAGGAGCTGTCGCTCTTTCTCGTGACCGATGGCACGCACGCGTTGCCGTTGCCCGCCGCGCAGGATCACAAGCGCGTCGGCGAAGGCGACACCGGCCCCAACACCGGTGGGATGGGAGCGTACGCGCCGGTGACGATTGCGACGCCAGAGATTCTGGGGCTCACGCTGGACTCGATCGTGCATCCGCTGTTGCACCAGATGCGCGCGCGCGGCACGCCGTTCACCGGCCTGCTGTACGCGGGCCTGATGCTCACCGCCGACGGTCCCAAGGTGGTGGAGTTCAATTGTCGCTTTGGCGATCCGGAAACGCAGGTCGTCCTGCCGTTGATCAGCGCGAACCTCGGCGAGTTGCTGCACACCGTGGCGCGCGGCGATGCACTCGCCGGCGTGCCGTTCCCGCGCACGCACGACGTGGCTGCCGTGGGCACCGTGGTGGCCGCTGCCGGCTACCCCGACACGCCGCGCACTGGCGGCGAGATCACCGTGCCGACGGACCGCGAGGATCTGCTGCATTTCCACGCGGGGACGGCGCGACGTGCCGACGGCGCGTTGGTGGCCAGTGGCGGCCGCGTGCTGACCGTGGTGGGCCTGGGCAGCACCTTTGCGGCCGCGCAGCGCTTGAGCCGCGACGGGGCAAGCGCGGTGGCCTTTGACGGCGCGTTCTACCGCCGCGATATCGGTTGGCGCGAACTCGGTCGCTCGCCGCACCGCGACTGAGCCTGGCCGCCCGGCGTGTCCGGGCGAGGTGACCCCACGCCGTGCCGGAGCTGCCCGAAACCGAAACGATCGCCCGAGATCTGGACGCCGCACTGCGCGGCGTCCGGCTTGGGCTCGCCACGGTCATTCGCCCCGACGTGCTGCGCGGCGAGCGCGATGCCGCGGCGTTCGCTGCTCGCTCCGAAGGTGCGACGGTGACTCGGGTATGGCGGCGCGCCAAGCTCGTCGTAGTTGAACTCAGCAATGCGCTTCGGCTGGCGGTACAACCACGCTTTACTGGCGCGTTGCTGATTCATAAAGGCGCGTTTTTGGGCGACGAGTTTACCTGTATCGTGTGGCCGTTGAGCGACGGCCGAACGCTGACCTACCGCGACGTGCGGCGCCTGGGCACGGTGGCATTGTTGAACGACGCGCAGTGGTCGGCGTACGAGCGCGCACTCGGCGTTGAGCCGTTGGGCGAGGTCTTCACAGCCGACAGTCTTTCGGGCATTCTTCGGTCATCGCGTCAGGCCGTGAAGGCCGTGCTTATGGACCAACGTCGCATTGCGGGCATCGGAAACATCTACGCCACG
>JANRJP010000141.1:0-38431 GCA_033763905.1 Gemmatimonadaceae bacterium | reverse complement strand
CGACACGTTTCGGGCGCCGAGGGTTGCCCCGGCGCCCGATCGCGTCTTCCGGACTCCCGGTCCGGCTTGTTATCGCCGGACCGGGGGGCGCCTTACTTCTTGTCGTCGACGATCTCGTAGTCGGCTTCGACCACGTTGTCGGCGTTGCCGGCCGGAGCACCTGCCGGCGGTTCCGCCGACGCGGTGGCCTCGGGTGCCGCCTGCTGGGCCTGATAGAAGGCCTGCCCGGCAGCCTGGAAGGCCTGGGACAGTTCCTCCTGCGCGGCGGTGATCTCACCCATATCGTCGCCGCGGAGTGCCTTGCGGGCGCGCTCCACCGCCGTCTCGAGCCGGGTCTTGAGCTCGGCCGGCAGCTTGTCGCTCCACTCCTTGGCGTTCTTCTCGACTTCATACGTCATCGAGTCGAGCCGGTTCCGCGTGTCGATCTCTTCGCGCTTGGCCTTGTCGGCCGCGGCGTTGGCCTCGGCGTCCTTGACCATCTTCTGGATCTCGGCGTCGGACAGCCCGCTCGACGCTTCGATCTTGATCTTCTGCTCCTTGCCCGTGGCCTTGTCCTTGGCGGTCACGTGCAGGATGCCGTTCGCGTCGATGTCGAAGGTGACCTCGACCTGCGGCATCCCGCGCGGGGCCGGCGGAATGCCGGTCAGCTGGAACTTGCCGATCGTCTTGTTGTGCAGCGCGAGCTCGCGCTCGCCCTGCAGCACGTGGATCTCGACGGTCGTCTGATTGTCCTCGGCGGTCGAGAAGGTCTCGGACTTCTTGGTCGGGATCGTCGTGTTGCGCGGGATGAGCACGGTGGTCACGCCACCCAAGGTCTCGATGCCGAGCGAGAGCGGGGTGACGTCCAGCAGGAGCACGTCCTTCTGTTCGCCGGTGAGCACCGCGCCCTGGATCGCCGCGCCGACCGCGACGACTTCGTCGGGGTTCACGCCACGGTTGGGCTCCTTGCCGAAGAAGTCCTTCACGACCTGCTGGATCTTCGGGATGCGGGTCGAACCACCGACGAGAATGACTTCGTCGATCTGCTTCGGGTCGAGGCCGGCGTCCTTGAGCGCCTTCTGCATCGGCGGCAGCGTGCGCTGCACGAGATCGTCGACGAGCTGCTCGAACTTCGCGCGGCTCAGCGTGACGTTCAGGTGCTTCGGCACACCGTCGACCGCCGTGATGAACGGCAGGTTGACGTCGGTGCTCGCGGTGGACGAGAGCTCCATCTTCGCCTTCTCGGCGGCTTCCTTGAGGCGCTGGAGCGCCATCGGATCCTTCGAGAGGTCGATGCCCTGGTCCTTCTTGAACTCCTGGACGAGCCAGTCGATGACGCGCTGGTCGAAGTCGTCACCACCGAGGTGCGTGTCGCCGTTGGTGGACTTCACTTCGAAGACGCCGTCGGCGAGTTCGAGCACGGAGATGTCGTAGGTACCGCCGCCCAGGTCGAAGACGGCGACCTTCTCTTCCTTCTTCTTCTCGAGGCCGTAGGCCAGGGCTGCGGCCGTCGGCTCGTTGAGAATGCGGAGCACTTCGAGGCCGGCGATCTTGCCGGCGTCCTTGGTGGCCTGGCGCTGGGCGTCGTTGAAGTACGCCGGCACGGTCACGACCGCCTTGGTGACGGCGTGGCCGAGGTAGTCTTCGGCGGTCTGCTTCATCTTCTGCAGAATCATCGCCGAGACTTCAGGCGGGGTGTACGTCTTGCCCTGGACTTCGACGGCGGCGAGGCCGTTGGTGCCGGAGGCGATCTTGTAGGGCACGCGCTTGGCTTCCTCGGTGGTTTCCGAGACCTTCGCGCCCATAAACCGCTTGATCGAGAAGACGGTGTTGGTCGGGTTCGTCACCGCCTGCCGCTTGGCGATCTGCCCGACGAGCCGCTCGCCGTCCTTGGTAAAGCCGACGACCGAGGGGGTCGTGCGACCACCTTCGGCGTTGGGAATCACGACCGGGTCCCCACCTTCCATCACGGCGACAACCGAGTTGGTGGTGCCCAGGTCAATGCCGATGACTTTGTCCGCCATTGGAAACCTCGAGAGTTCAGAGTGCCGAGGGCGCCCGTGTGGCGCCGGCACCGGGGAGAGAGGCAAGGGGTAGGCCAAGAATTGCCTGCCGCAACGGCCTAAGTCGAAGTCCGGTAACGACTTCGCATCTGTCAAATTGACAGGGCGCGGCAGAGGGTGCCGATCTGGCACTTTCCCGTCGCCATTTGCGTCGGGATACTAGGATGCGAGTGGCGGCCGATGATCGGTCGTCCTGTGCGGTATTCACGAGGCCCGCGTTGTGATTCCTCTCCACGACGAAAACCCGACGCTGCGCACCCCGGTGGTGACGCTGGGGCTGTTGGCGTGCCTTGGCGTCGTGTGGGTGACGGTGCAGGGGGCGGGCTTCGATCCGGCGACCTTGGCGGCGAGCGTGTGCAACCTCGGGTTGGTGCCCGGGGAGATCTCGCGAATGGCGCCGGTGGGGTTCGCGGTGCCGATGTCCGAGACGATGGCCTGCGTCGTGGACCGCGAACCGGTGAACTGGTTGACGCCGCTGACGACACTGTTCCTGCACGGGTCGTGGGGGCACTTGCTGGGCAACGCGCTGTTTTTGTGGGTGTTCGGGAATAACGTCGAAGACTCGATGGGGCGCGGGCGCTTCCTGGCGTTCTATCTGCTGTGCGGCTTCGCGGCGTCGGGCGCGCACGTGCTGGTGGAGCCGTCGTCGCCGATCCCCACGGTGGGGGCGTCAGGGGCGATCAGTGGCGTGATGGGCGCGTATCTGGTGTTGTATCCGCAGGTCCGGGTCCGCACGTTCATTCCCCCGATCTTCTTCGTCTCGCTCCGGGCGTGGATCGTCTTGGTCTACTGGTTCGTGCTGCAGGTGGTCGGAGGCTTGCCGCAGCTGCTGGCGTTGACGCCGGGGGTATCGAGCGGGACGGCCTTTTGGGCGCACGTGGGGGGCTTTGTGGCGGGGCTGGGGTTGGTTGGCGTGATGCGCGATCCCACGATGATTCGGCGGCGGCGGTCGGTGGGCGATGCCCGGGTGGTGTTCGAGCGGTAGGGGGCGGTGCTTGGGGCTATCCGCCGGCGTGGGTAGCTTCCACGACTGGGTCGGTCACGGCGGTCGGCGCGCAAGTAACGGCCGCGTCACGCTCCCCGGGGCTGGTATCGGTCCCCGTGGGGGGCGCCCAACTTTCACGCGTCAAAGGACTTCACGGGCTCCCCGCCCTCGGCTTCTGTCAACACGTGCGCTTCATCCCGAAGGACGAAGGATTTTTCGAGCTGTTCGAGCAGTTGGCGGAGAAGCTCACGGCCTCCACGAAGCTGCTCGCCGAGATGATCCGGCAGCCCGCGCACTTCGATCGCTACGTCGCGCAAATCAAGGAGATCGAGCGGCAGTGCGACGAGATCACCCGCGAGGTGATTCAGCGACTGGACCGCTCGTTCGTGACGCCGCTGGATCGCGAAGACATCCACCTGCTCGCGCATCGGATCGACAACGTGGTCGATCTCGTCGACGGCACGGCGCGGCGGATGGTGATGTTTCACGTCACGAGCATCGAAGAGCCGGCCGTCGCGATCGTCGATGTGCTGCACAAGGCCGCCCAAGTCATCGCCGAGGGCGTGCGCAACATCAAGAGCCGTCCCAACGTCCTGCACTGCGGGCAGGAGACGAAGCGGCTCGAGGAAGAAGCCGACGCGATCTATGCCGAGGCGGTCGGTGGGCTCTTCCGCAACGGGGCGAACCCGATCGAAGTGATCCGCTGGATGGCCTTGTACGACCAGCTCGAGTACGCGGTGGATGAATGCGAGGACGTCGCGAACGTGCTCGAGAGCGTTTCGCTGAAGAACAGCTGACCGCACCGGCGACCCTGTGCTCACGTACGTAGTCGCGCTGGTCTTCATCGCGCTGGTCTTCGACTTCATCAACGGGTTTCACGACTCGGCGAACTCGATCGCGACGATCGTCGGCACCCGGGTGCTCAGTCCCTTCGCCGCCGTGTGCTGGGCGGCGTTTTTCAACTTCGCCGCGCTGTTCACGGTGGGCACGGCGGTGGCCAAGGCGGTCTCGGCCGGCTTCGTGATGCCGGAGTACGTCACGCCGAACGTCATTGGCGGGGCACTCACGGGCGCCATCGTCTGGAACCTCATCACGTGGTACTTCGGCATTCCCTCGTCGTCGTCGCACGCATTGATCGGCGGCTTCGGCGGTGCAGCGGTGGCCAAGGCCGGATTTGCGGCGATCAACTGGGGCCCCAAGTGGATCGAGACGCTGACATTCATCGTGCTGTCGCCGACCCTGGGGATGCTCGCCGGTCTCGCGCTGATGATCACGGTGTACAACGTGTTCCAGAAGACGCGGCCGGCGATGGTGGATCGCATCGGCCGACCGATGCAATTGGCGTCGTCGGCCCTGTTGTCGTTGGCGCACGGTGGCAACGATGCGCAGAAGACGATGGGCATCATCGTCGGCCTCCTGTTCTCGGTGCGTGAGCTCTTCGCGAAGGAAGAGGGCATCTTCCGCCACTTCTACGTGGCGAACGCCGGCCAGATCCCGCTCTGGGTGGAAGTCGCGGCGTATCTCGCGATCGCGACCGGCACCCTCTTCGGCGGCTGGCGCATCGTGCATACGATGGGATCACGCATCACGCGCCTGCGGCCGGTCGGCGGGTTTGCCGCCGAGACGGGCGGGGCACTGGTGATTCTCGGGGCGTCGCAGTTCGGCATTCCGGTGAGCACGACGCACACGATCACGGGCGCGATCGTCGGCGTTGGTGCGGCGCATCGGTTGTCGGCGGTGCGCTGGGGGCTGGCGTCGCGGATCGTCTGGGCGTGGGTGGTCACGATTCCTGCGGCGGCGATCATCTCCGCCGGCGCGTTGTTGGTGCTTCAGGTGGTCAGCCCGGGCACCTGAGCCCGGGGGCCGGCGACGGCGTGTGACCTTGCTTCCAGGCACGACGTCTTATGGCTGGACGGCCCATAGCGCGGCCGGTTAGTCTCTACGACACGCCTTCGCTGACCCTGACGCCCGAATGACCACCACGAGCCACCCAACGCCCTCGCTGTATTTCAACCGCGAGTTGAGCTGGCTCGAGTTCAATGCTCGGGTGTTGCACGAGGCCTTCGACGAACGGAACCCGCTGCTGGAACGGCTCAAGTTCCTCGCGATCTATTCGACGAATCTCGACGAGTTCTATATGGTGCGCGTGGCGGGCCTGCGTCGGCAGGTGTTCGCGGGCGTCACCCATCCGGGCCCTGACGGCGTCCCGCCCGCCGAGGCGCTCGACGCGATCCACTCGCGGGTCGCCGAACTGGAAGCCCGTCAGCACGACTGTCTGCATCGCCTGCTGTTGCCCGCGCTCGCGGCGAAGGGAATTCGCCTCTGCCGGATGGACGAGCTCTCGCAGGCCGAATGGATGACCGTCGACGACTTCTTCGAGTCGCAAGTCTTTCCGGTGCTGACGCCGCTCGCGGTGGATCCCGGGCATCCGTTCCCGTACATCTCGAATCTGTCGCTGTCGCTCGCGGTACGGCTGCGTGATCCCGAACGCGGCGAGGAGCAGTTCGCCCGTGTGAAGGTGCCGAAGTCGCTGCCGCGCTGGGTGCCAATCGGACGCGCGCACCACTTCGTGCCGCTCGAAGATGTCATTGGCGCGAACCTGGGTGCGCTCTTCCCGGGGATGGAGATCGTGGGCTGGCATCCGTTCCGGGTGACGCGCTACAGCGATCTCGATCTGGGCTCGATCGAAGAGAACCAGGACCTGCTGCAGATGATCGAGCAGCAGGTCTTCCGTCGGCGCTTCGGTGAAGTCGTGCGCCTGGAAGTGGCGGAAGGGATGCCCGATGCGCTGCGGCAGCTGCTGGCCGACGAGCTGCGCGACGCGACGCAGGAGAACATCGCGCCGCTCGGGCCGCGCGATGTGCATCAGGGCGGCCCGCTGCTGGAGCTCGGCGACCTGATGTCGATCGCGTTGCTGGACATCCCGGAGCTGCGTGACCCGGCGCATACGCCGGGGACCGCGCCGGCCCTGCTCGACGAAAAGCGATCGATCTTCGACGTCATTCGCGAGCGTGACATCCTGGTGCATCACCCGGTCGATTCGTTCGTGACCTCGGTCGAGGCCTTCCTCGACGAAGCCGCGAGCGATCCGAACGTGCTGGCGATCAAGCTGACGCTGTATCGCACCTCCGGAGATACCGCGATCGTGCGCGCCCTCACCGAGGCGGCGCAGAACGGCAAGCAGGTCGCGGTACTGGTCGAGTTGCAGGCGCGCTTCGACGAGGCGAACAACATCACCTGGGCGCGGACGCTGGAATCACACGGCGTGCACGTGACGTACGGCTTGCCCGGCCTCAAGACGCACTGCAAGACGGCGCTGGTCGTGCGCCGGGAGGCCGACGGGATCCGGCGCTACTGCCATATCGGAACGGGCAACTACAACTCGAAGACGGCGCGGCTCTATACCGATATCGGGTTGTTCACCTGCAGCCCGAGCATCGGCGCCGACTTGAGCGATCTGTTCAACCTGCTCACGGGATACTCGCGGCAGAAGCTGTACCGCAAGTTGCTGGTGGCGCCGTCGAACATGAAGGCGCGCTTCCTTGAATTGATCGACCGCGAGAGCGCACACGCCCGCGCGGGCCGCGGCGGGCGCATCATTGCCAAGATGAACGCGCTGGTCCACGAGGAGCTGATCGACGCGCTGTACAAGGCCTCACAGGCGGGCGTCGAGATCGACTTGATCGTGCGCGGCATCTGCTGCCTGCGCCCCGGGCTCGACGGCGTGAGTGATCACATCCGCGTGCAGTCGGTGATCGGCCGGTTCCTCGAGCACTCGCGCGTGTTCTACTTCGGCAACGGTGGCGCCCCGGAGTACTACATCGGCTCCGCGGACTGGATGCCGCGCAATCTCGAGCGCCGAGTGGAAGTCGTGACGCCGGTCGAAGATCCGGCGCTGCATCCGCGGCTGGAGCGGCTATTGCAGATCTACCTGCGCGACAACCGGCAGGCCTGGGATCTGGGACCCGACGGCAGCTACGCGCAGCGTCGGCCCGCCGAGGGAGAGAAGCCCCGCGGGACGCACGCGGCGCTCATTCGCGATGCGTGGGGGATGGCGCGGATGACCGGGCAGTTTGCCGCCGTCGAACGACCGGCGATCGAAGCGACCTGACCCTGGCGCCCACCGCCGCTCGCACGGCGCGGCGGCGGCCTGTCTCGCAGTGACTAGTCGGCGTCCGTGACGGTTTCGTCGTGGCTGACGACTTTGCCGTCGGGACCCACGATCTCCACCGGCCGATCGAACAACAGCGCGAGGAGATCGCTCTTCCGGGCCGCCCCCCAGAGGTCGAGTCGCGGCGACGCCCCGGGCATCGGCACCGGCGTCAATCGAATCGCGCGATCGAGCACCCGCACTTTCACCTGCTGGACGGATTGCACGTGCCCGCGATCCAGGCCATCGGCCACACGAAGCAGGGCCGCGAGACGACGCACGCGCTTGCGCTGCGCCGGCGGCAACAACGCAAACTCGGGGTGCGTGCGCTTCGGCAGTGCGCCACGGTGGTAGCGCGCCACGTGCGCCACGGCCACCTGATCGGCCGGCGTCATCCCGAGCAGCTCGGCGTGCAAGATCAGATGGTACGAGTGCTTGTGGTGCCGAGAGTAGTTGATGTGGTACCCGATATCGTGCAGCAGGGCCGCGTCCGCGAGGATCGCCCGATCGCCGGGCTCACAGCCGAGCCGCGCGCCGAGCGCATCGTAGAGCTGGAGCGCGAGCCGCTGGACCTGATGGGCGTGCGGCGCCTCGTAGCGGCACTTCACCGCCAGCTCGCTCACCGAGCGGAACCGCGCTTCGCCGGGGTCTTGCACGATGGGTCGGACCTTGGCGACGTCGAGCAGCAGACCTTCGCGAATCCCATAGGCGGACACGGTGAGCGCCCGTGGCTCGACCCTCGCGAGCACTTCGGCGGCCACGGCCAGGCCAGCCACGATGATGTCGGCTCGACCGGCGTTCAGGCCCGGCATCGCCACCCGCTCGTGCGAGGGCATCCCGCTCAGCAACTCGAGAATGTGTTCGAGATCCTCACGCGGCACGGTCGTGCCGTGCACGCCGCGGAACGTGGTGACGCCCTGCCGATGCAGCAGCATGCCGGCGAGGTTCGTGAAGGTGCCGCCGGAGCCGATCACCTGGGCGCCCCGCCAGTCGCGCACCGGCAACACGGCGCGGATCTCGTCACGAATGGCCTTGCGCATCTTGCGGAGCCGCTTGGGGGTGATCCCCTTGGCCATATGCTCTTCGGTGAGTCGGATGGCGCCGTAGGGAAGCGAGACCAGCCGCTCCACCACGCCATCGGCTGCGAGGGCGAGTTCCAACGATCCGCCGCCGATGTCCATCACGACCGCGCGGCCGGTGCCCAAATCGAAGTGCGCGAGCGCGCTGAGGAAGGCGAGTCGTGCCTCCTCGGACCCTGAAAGCACGCGCGGCCGAAGGCCGGTCTGCCGACGCACCCGCTCCAGAAACTCGCGACCGTTCGCGGCGTCGCGCACCGCGCTCGTCGCGACCGCCTCGATGCGTCGGCAGCCCTGCTGTCGCGCCAGGGCGGCCATGCGGGTCATCGCATCGATCGCCTGCGTCATCGACGATTCGTCGAGCCGACCCGTCTGCAAGAGGCCGGTGGCGAGCCGCGGATGGGCCTTGAGCTCGTCCATTACGCGGATCGCGCCATTCGGCGACACATCCGCGATCATCAGGCGGATCGAGTTCGAGCCGATGTCGATCGCGGCGATCCGCTGCGCGGGCTCGTCGCGCGTCAGGCGCAGTTCGCGGCCGGCCGGCGCGCTCACGCGGAGCCACCGTCGGTCGACGGCCGATCGTGCGTCTCTTCGAAGCGATGCTTGATCGACGTGCCTTCGGCGAGGTACACGGCATCTTCGCCGATGTTGGTCGCGAGGTCGGCGACGCGCTCGAGATTTCGGCTGACGAGCATCAGTTCGAGGGAGGCGTTGATCGTGCGCGGCTCGGCCATCATATGCGTCAGCAGAATGCGGAACACCGAATCGTGCAACGCGTCGACGGCGTCGTCGTCGCGGCAGACGGCGCGGCCGAGCGCGCCGTCTTCGCGGACGAAGGCGTCGAGCGCGCGCGCCAGCATCCCGCGCGCCCGCTGCGCCATATCGCGCAGTTCGGGCCCCGGCGTGACCGCCAGTGGGGCGGAGCGGGTGCGGAGCGTGCTCTGGGCGATGTTAACCGCGTGATCGCCGACGCGCTCGAGATCGCTGGACACCTTGATCGCCGAGACGATGAAGCGCAGGTCGCGCGCCAGCGGCTGCTGGGTGGCCAGAAGCGAAATCGCCAATGCCTCGGTCTCGAGCTCGAGCCGGTCGAGCTCGCTGTCACCGGCAATCACCAGCTCGGCCTTGGCCGCATCCCGCGCCATCATCGATTCGACCGCGAGATCGATCAGCGCCTCGGCACGCTCGCTCATATCGAGCAGGCGCTGCTTGAGCGTCGCCAGCTTGTCGTGAAAGTGCCGGAGGCCAATCGCGAGCTCTCCCGTCGTCACAGCGTGCGTCCGGTCAAGTAGGCCTCGGTTCGCGGATCCCGCGGGTTCGTGAACAGCATTTGCGTCGGAGCGAGCTCGATCAGCCGACCCGCCTCCACGTACGCCGTGAAGTCCGATGCCCGGGCGGCCTGTTGCAGATTGTGCGTTACCAGAATGATGGTGAGGTCCTGCCGAAGTTCAAAGAGCAGTTCCTCGATCCGCCGCGTCGCGCCCGGGTCGAGCGCGGAGCAGGGCTCGTCCAGCAACAGCACCTCGGGGGCGTTTGCCAGCGCCCGGGCCAGGCACAGCCGCTGCTGCTGCCCCCCGGAGAGGGTGCCGGGCGGGGCGTTCAGGCGGTCCTTCACCTCGTCCCACAGCGCACAGCGCCGGAGCGCGCTCTCCACCAGCGCCGACAGCTCGCTGCGCTGTGTGACCCCCGCAAGCCGCGGGCCGTAGGCGACATTCTCGAACACTGTCGTCGGCAATGGATTCCAGCGCTGGAAGACCATCCCGACGCGCCGACGCAGCGCCGCGACGTCGGTGGCGCCGTCGTAGATCTCGTCGCCCGATAGCCGAACCTCACCCGTGATCGCAAAGCCGGGGGTGTTCTCGGCCAAGCGATTGAGCGTCCGGAGCAGGGTGGTCTTTCCGCACCCGCTGGGGCCGACCACGGCCGTGACCGCACTCGGCGGCACGGCCAACGACAGGCCGCGCAGTGCCTCGCGGTCGCCGAAGGACACCGTCACGTCACGCCATTCGACCTGACCGCGGCCCGTCACGGCGCGCGCCCCGTCACGTAGGCTTCGGTGCGCGGGTCACTCGGCCGCGTGAAGAAGGCATCCGTCTCCGCACACTCGACAAGCCGACCGGCAAGCAGAAAGGCCGTATGCGTCGACGCCCGTGCCGCCTGTTGCAGGTTGTGGGTCACGAGCACGATCGTCATTTCGCGCCGAAGCTCGTACAGCAGTTCCTCGATCGCCTGCGCGCTGCGCGGGTCCAGCGCGGCCGTGGGTTCGTCGAGGAGCAGCACGCGGGCGCCCGTCGCCAGGGCGCGGGCGATGCACAGGCGTTGCTGCTGCCCCCCCGAGAGCGTCAGCGGGGAATCCCCCAGACGATCGCGCACCTCGTGCCAGAGCGCGGCACGAATCAGCGCCTGCTCCACGACCGTGTCCGCTTCGGCGCCGCGCGGCCGCTTGCCCGCGCGCCCGGCGAGCCCCGCCGCCACGTTGTCTCGAATCGACATCGTCGGGAACGGGGACGGCTCCTGGAGCACCATCGCGACGCGTCGACGCACCTGCAGCGGTGAGAGCCGGCCGCGGTACACCGATTCCCCGTCGAGTTGCACGTCCCCGGTCATCGAGGCGCCCTCGACGGTTTCGTGCATTCGGTTGAGACAGCGCAACAGCGTCGACTTGCCACAGCCGCTCGGCCCCACGATCGCGGTGGTGGTGCCGGCGCCGAATCGGAGGCTCACGTCGTGCACGACCGCCGTCGCGCCGAAGCGAGCCGACACAGCGATGGCCTCAAGGACGCTGGGCATCGCGACTACCGTGTCCGCACGCGCGGCCGTCGCGCCACCGCGCGGGCCGCGATCGTCAGCACCGCGACGACACCGACCAGCCCGAGTGCCGCCGCCCACGCCTGCGCGCGCCACTCATCGTACGGTGAGAGGGCATACGTGTAGATCTGCAACGGCACCGCCGCGATCGGCTCCGAGGGCGACACCGACCAGTACGGGTTGCCGAAGGCGGTGAACAGCAAGGGCGCCGTCTCGCCCGCCACGCGCGACAGCGCGACGAGCAGTCCGGTGGCAATCCCGGGTCCGGCGGCGGGCGCGATAACGCGCAGCGCCGTGCGCCACTCGGTGAAGCCGAGCGCGAGCGCCGCCTCGCGCACTGTGGGCGGCACGAGCCGCAGCATCTGCTCGGTGGTTCGCGCCACGAGCGGCGCGAGGATCACCGCGAGCGCGACGCCGCCAGCGAGCGCCGAGAATCGCTGCATCGGTCGCACCACCGCCGCCCACACCGCGATGCCCACCACGATGCTCGGTGTGCCGTTCAGCACGTCGGCGACGAAGCGGACCACGGCGGCGAGCCGACCGTTCGGCCGCTCGGCGAGGTAGGTCCCGGCGAGCAAGCCGACCGGGATACCGCAGACCGCTGCGATGCCCAGCAGCAGCAGGCTGCCGGCGATCGCATTCGCAATGCCACCGCCGGGCTCGCCGACCGGCTTCGGGAGCGCGGTCAGCAGCGCGAGCGACAAGCCGCCGAGGCCACGGACCAGCAGATAACCGAGAATGAGCACCAATGGGATCAGGGCCAAGGCGGCCGAGAGCGCGATCGCGATGCGCATCAGCGCGTCTCGACGTCGCCGGCCCGCCAGCGACGCCGCCGTGCGCACGTCGGCCTGCGCACGCCAGGCGGCGCTGGGGCGCGTGGTCGTCCGCGCCTCGTCCGTCGTCATCGCGTGACCTCGACTGCCGCGAGGCCGGCACGCACGGTGCGCACGAGCCGTCGCGCGATGGCATTCACCGCGAGCGTCACGAGCAGCAGCAGCAGCAGCGCCACGGCCATCAGGGCCGACAAATGCGCATCACTGGCCGCCTCACCGAACTCGTTGGCGAGCAGCGACGCGAGCGTGTAGCCCGGCGCAAGCAGCGACCACGACAACTCGTGCCGGTTGCCGATGACCATCGTCACGGCCATCGTCTCGCCGAGCGCACGGCCGAGTGCGAGGGCGATGCCGCCGGCGATGCCGGTCTTGGCGGCGGGAAGCACCGCATCACGCAGCATCTCCCATCGCGTCGCCCCCAGGGCGAGCGCGGCCTCCCGTTGCGCGACCGGGACGGCGGCGATGACTTCCCGCGACACCGCGGTCACGAAGGGGAGAATCATCAGCGCCAGCAACAATGCGGCGGTGAGGATGCCCGCTCCGTACGACGGACCCGCGAAAAATGGCGTGCGGCCACCCACCGCCTGCAACGCGGGCGCCACGACGGTACGCACCAGCGGCACCAGAATGGCCGCGCCCCACAACCCGTACACCACCGATGGGATCGCGGCCAGAATGTCGCAGATCGTGGCCAGCACACGGGAGACGCCGGTCGGCGCGAACTCCACCGTGTACAGGGCGGTCCCGATGCCGAGCGGAGCGGCAATAAGAACGGCCAACAACGAGGTCTCCAAGGTCCCCACCAACGCAGCGGCGACGCCGAAGGCACCCGAGCGGGGCTCCCACGAGCGGTCAAGTACCAACGCGAGTCCCGTCTCCCGCAGCGTCGGCCAGGCGCCGACGAGGAGCACGACGGAGATCACGCCGAGCGATGCCGGGATGGCCAGCGCCGCGAGCGTCGTCGTCCCACGCCAGACTCTATCGCCGAGCCCGGTCACTGGCCGATCGAAACCCCATCGAGGGTCGCGAGAATGCGCGTGACGAGTGCTGGGGGGAGCGGGGCGTAATCGAGTGCCCGCGCCGAGCCCTGTCCCGTTCGCACGGCCCATCGGATGAAGTCCACCAACTTGCGCCCCTTGGCGTCGTCGGACTGTGCCTGGTACAGCAGCAGCCACGAGAACGATGCGAGGGGGTAGGCATCACCGACCGGCGTGTCGACGAGCGACACCCGGAAGTCATTTGGGCCCGGCAAGCGGTTCTCGACCCCTGCGGCCGCCGCCGCGAGCGCGTTCACCGTGGGCGCCACGAAGAAGCCCGCGCGGTTGCGCAAGGCCGCCGACGGGAGGCGGTTCTGGGTGGCGTAGGCCAGTTCGACGAAGCCGATCGTGTTGGGCGTCGTCTTCACCTGACCCGCCACGCCTTCGTTGCCCTTGGCTCCCAGCCCGACCGGCCACCGCACGTCCTTGCCGTGTCCGGGGCCGCCGGCCCACGCCGCGCTCACGCGGGTCAACCAATCGGTGAAGACATACGTCGTCCCGCTGCCGTCCGCGCGATACACCACGACGATCTCATCCGGCGGCAGCGAGACGCCGGCATTCAGCTCCGCGAGCCGCGGATCGTTCCACTTCGTGATGCGGCCGAGGAAGATGTCTGCCACCACATCCGCGGTGAGCTTGAGCTCGGCGGTGAGGCCCGGGACGTTGTACACCAGCACCACGCCGCCAACGACGGCAGGTACTTGCAGCACGCGCCCGCGCGGAATCTGCGCGATTTCGGCGTCGGTGAGCGGGGCCTCGGACGCCCCGAAATCCACCACGCCTTCACGCAGTTGCCGAATGCCGCCGCCAGACCCGATGGATTGGTAGTTGATCTTCACGCCGGTCTTCACGGCGTACTCCGAGAACCAGCGCGAGTAGAGCGGATATGGGAACGTGGCGCCGGCGCCCGTGAGGTCCACCGACCCGGTACGGCCGTTGGCGTTGCGTTCCGGTGTGGCCGGCGGGTCGCCACCGCAGGCGGCGAGGCCAAGCGTGACACCTAGCAGCGTCGCGCGACGCATCGACCACACGGAGAGGAATCGCAGCACGTCAGAAGGGATTGGTGTAATCCACGAACTTCACGCGGCCGTTTCGCTCGAGAATTTCGCCGAAGAGCTGGAGCGAATCCGCGGGGGCACGGCCGCCACGCAGCTGCACCGTGCAGCGCTCCCACACGGTCGACGGACCGTAGCGGAACTTGGGGGCGTCGGCACAGGACCAGCGCACGAGCTCGAGTCCGGCACCGCTGAAGCGTTCGAGCGCGCGGAAGAGCCCCTTGTTGCTGCGTTGGACGATCTGCATCCACAGCAACGCGGGCGGCATGTTGTACGGGGGCGCGACGAGCGGATGCCCCGGATAGTAGAACCACGCGAACTCGCCGCCGCTGATCATCAGGCGGCGAAACGCGGCGGAATCGGATGTCGCCAAGGCAGCGACGAAGTCACGGACCAAGGCGTCGCGGGACTCGGCGCCGCCGACGAGCGCTGCCGGTTCGGTCGACGCGCCGGATTCCTCGCGAAACTTCGCGAGCTCGGCGCTCCGATCGATCGGTACGTCGACCACCTTGGGCGGCGACTCGTCGGCACAACCGGTCGCCGCCACGGCGAACAGCACCGCAAGCGCACCGATCGCGGGACGACGACAGTAATGGCGCATAGATGGAGCAAAAACGTTCAGGCGGTCGGCGTCGTACGACGCCGACCGCCTGAATCTAGGGGTTTCGAGACGCTTCGGGGCTTAGTCGCGCGCGTACGAGGTCCAGCCCTGCCACCACTTCGTCCCGCCCGGGGCCGCCGCACCGCGGAAGGTCGTGCCGGCCAGCGTGCCGCCGAAGAAGTTGGTGACGCGGTTCTGGATCAGCGCGCCGTTCGCGCCGGTCAGGGCCGTGAACGCGCCCGATCCGCCCGCGGCCAGGGGCGAGGTCGCACCCGGCTGCCAGTCGAAGCCCGACACCGCCGCGTTGGCGGCCGGCGCCGTCGGCATCGCCGTGAAGAGGCTCGCCGTCGTCACCGTGCCGGCCGCGATTTCGTTCTGCGCGGTGACGGCGTTGCGGAAGGCCAAGCCGGGAGCCGAGGCCGTGTCGTACGGCTGGTTCGACGGGCCGCTCTCCACGAGGTAGACGTTACGGAAGTTGAGCGAGTCCGCCGTCAGGCGGTTCTGGGTCGTCGTGTCGCGCATCGAGACGCCCCAGCGCGACCAGCGGCCGATCACACCGTTCACCCACACGCCACCGGTGCCGCGGCGAATCACGGCGCCGATGTTGCCCGAGGTCGAGTTGAAGTTCGTGCCAGCGCCGATGACGGTGAAGTTGGCGAACACCGGCATCGTGTACGGCGTGGACGACTGCGCGTTGGCGGTCCCGGTCGCCGTGCAACCCGTGCCGTCGCAGCCGTCGACTTCGAAGCCCTGCGGATCGGACGACACCGAGCCCGTGCCGGCGGCCGGCTGCAGGACCGCGCTCTGGTAGGCGATCAGGTACTGCACGCGGCCACGGAAGCCTTCCGAGGCGTCGTAGTGGTCGTCACCCGACTCGTAGGACACGAGGAAGCGCGCGTCGGCGTTGCCACCGAACCACTCGTAGTGGTCGTCGAGGCCCGAGAGCGCCTCGAGGTATTCCAGCGTCGTGCCGCGGCCGACCGCCGCCAGCGTGAACGAGTTGAGCTCCTGGTTCGTCGCCACACCGAAGCCGGCGAACTCGACGCGCACGTAACGGAGCGTGCCGGAGTTGTCGGCGTCGTTCGTGCGACCGGTATAGCCGACACCGGCCGGACGGCCGCCGGTGATCGACGCGTTGGAGCCTTCGATGATCGACCCGGTGCGGTTGACCGACGCACGACCGACGATGATCAGACCGCCCCAGTCACCGGGCTTGCGGTTGCCTGCGCTGCGGGCCGACGTGAAGACGATCGGCTCGGCGGCGGTCCCATTGGCCTCGATGCGAGCGCCCGGCATCACGAAGAGCGCCGAGCCCGGAACCGTCGTATCACCGACGATCTTGGTGCCGGCCTGAATGGTGAGCACCGCGCCGGAGTCTGCGTACACGAAGCCGCGCAGCGTGTAAACAGTGTCCTTCGACAGCGTGCGGGCGCTGGTGATCGCGCCAGAAATCACGGCCGCGCCAGTGCCCGCGGGCGGGGTCACACCATCATCATCATCGGAGCAAGCAGCCACAGACGCGAGCGCGGCCGTCGCGAGGAGTGTGCGGGAGAACGAGGGAAAGCGCATCGGGCACCTGAAACGGTGGGGGGTCAAGTCGACGTGAAACGTCCAGCAAATGAAAAGAGCGGCACGCGTGTGCCGCTCTCATCACCATTTCGTCACGGCCGTGTCACGCCGCACCGTTGCATCGTCGCCCGCGGACCATCCGGGCGTGACGCGTCGGTTACTGCCGCCAGGTGAACCCGAACTGGTAGACTCGGCCGGTGTTGTAGGCCTCGCGCCGTACCGCGCCCTGCGTCAGCTGGAAGCGCGCGTCCATCAGGTTGCGGGCGTCGAACCGAAGGCCCAGCGTCCGGGTGAGCCCTGCGCGGACCGAGAAGTCCACGACGTTGCGCGCTTCGTCGTAAATGTCCGGCAGCGGCAACGGACCGGCGGCGAAGATGCGGCGACCCACACGGTTGTACAGCAGGGTCGCGCTGGTGCGCTCCGACACCGACGTCCACGTCAGGCCGCTATTGATCACGTACGGCGCCTGACCCACCATCGCGCGGTTCGGATTCGTCACCGAGGTGCCGCCCTGCGTGCCCAAGCGGATCTGGCTTTCCATCACCGTGGCGTTGGTGAAGACCACGAGATTCTCGCCGACGGGGCCCAAGACGTCGAGCCGCTTCCGCGCTTCGAGCTCGAGGCCGAAGTTGCGGGCACCGCTGGCGTTCACGTAGGTCTGCTGCGACGAACCCGACGTCGCGACTTCGACGCGCTCGATCGGATCAATGAAGTTCTTGAAGAACACGCCAAGGCTCAGGATCTCGTCGCGGTTGGGATACCACTCCCAGCGCAGGTCGACGTTCTGGATGAGCGAGCGCTTGAGGTCGGCGTTGCCCGACAGGTTCATCCCGCCCAACACGTCCTGGAACAGGATCGGCGCCAGTTCGCGATACTCGGGGCGCGCCAGCGTCTGCGACGCGGCGAAGCGAAGCGCGGCGTTGTCGGAGAGGCGCGTGTTGACGACGAGCGAGGGCAGGATGTCGGTGTTCTCGAGGGATGCGGGCAGCTTGGTTCCGAGCTGCGTTTCGGCATCGACGTTGATGACCGCGCGTTCCACGCGTGCGCCCGTGATCACGCGGACGTTGCGCCCGAAGCCCCAATCGACCATCGCGTACCCAGCCGAGGTCGCATCCGACGCGGTGTACGAGCCGGACTGGCCGATCGGCTGCAGGTTGAAGTTGGCGCAGGTCGCGCAGGCATACTGCGACGTGAAGATGTCTTCACCCGGCCGCGACAGCGTCGCGGCGTCGAGCCCGAACGGAATCACCGCAAAGATCGGCGACTGCGCCGAGCGCTGGGTCGCGCGACCGTAGAGACCGACCTTGAGCGAGTTGCCGCGGCCCTCGGCGCCGAGCGCGATCTGGTCGTTGATCTGCGCCACGCCGTTCTGCTCCCACAGCGAAAAATAGAGCCGGCGTGCACCGGCCGTGCCGATCACGACGGGATACGACGTGCCAGACGGCGTCTGCTGACGGAAGCGCACGAGATCGGCGCGATCGGGCTCGGCACGCGTGCTACCCGACAGGGTCGCCGAGTAGTCCAGCTTGTGACGGCCCGCCTGCTGTTCCACCGCGAGCTGCGTCGACCAGATCGCCCGCTCGACGTAGCGCAGCGTGGAGCGCACGACGGTGTCCGCCAGATCTTCGGAGTAGCCGCGATCCAGGCGCGCTTCGTTGTCGCCCTGCCGGTTGTAGGTGTTGTTCCACGACAGCCGCGTGTTGCGGCCGAAGAGCGTCGAGAAGTTGGCAATGCCGCCCCACTGCGCCGAGACGCGGCCGGTCTCGCCGCGGAAGGGGCCGGCGAATGGCACCGTCTGCGAGCCCGACTGGATCGCCGTGCCGTTCTCTTCGTTGGCGCGAATTTCCTGCGCGACGGAGTAGTTGCCGCTGATGAGGTAGCCGATCTGGCGACCCAGCAGGCGATCACTGCCGCCGATGCTGGCGCCGAACGACCCGTTCGGCGTGCCGGTCCCGGTCATCGGCGTCCACACGTTGCGCATCGCCAGAATCATCTGGTTCTGCGTCGCCTGCGACGGGCTCGACGCAAAGTTCGTGTTGGCGAGAAGTCCGGGGATCGCGCGACCGCCGCGATTGCCGAGCGCCACGAGCTCCCCGCCCGCGTTCGGCGCGCGGAGCACGTTCTGGAACGCGGCGCCGTCATTCGCGCCGAGCGACATCGAGTAGGTCACCTGCCGACGCGCGGGGAACTCGCGCGTGCGGATGTCGACCTGCGCGCCGGAGAAGTCACCCTGCAAGTCCGGCGTGAACGTCTTCGACGTCGTGATCGACTGCAGAATGCCGCTCGGGAAGAGATCGAGCGGCACCACCTTGCGCTCGGGCTCCGGGCTGGGCAGGCGCGCGCCGTTGAGTGACGCCGTCGTGTACCGCTCGCCCAGGCCGCGGACGAAGATGAACTTGCCGTCCTGCACCGACACGCCGCTCACGCGCTGCGCCGCGGCGGCGGCATCGCTATCGGGGCTCTTGGCGATCTGCTCGGCGGTGACTGCGTTCACCAGCCCGCTGGCGGCACGCTGCGCGTCGAGCGCTTCGGCGACCGATCCACGTTCCTTTTCGCTCGTCACGACGACCGCGGCCAGCTTCAACTCGGCGGCGCCAATCGCGATGTTCTGCTCGATCGTCTGTCCGGCCTCGAGTTGCAGGCCAGTGACCGTCTTCGGGGTGTAGCCGATGCGGCGGACCTGAATCGTCACCGAGCCAGCCGGCACGTTCACGATCGTGAAGCGGCCACCGACGCCGGACATCGTGCCGAGCGTGGTGCCAACGATCTGCACCGCCGCATCGGAGATGCCGTTGCCGGTGTTGACGTCAACGACTTTGCCGACGATCCGGCCCTTCGGCACCTGGGTCTGCGCCTCGGTCGATCGACCGAAGGGAAGAAGCAAGGCGAGGGCGAGCGCGGACGAACGAATGAAGGAACGCATAATTCCTGTCGGATACGGAGGAGGACGACGGGCGCCGCGCACTGGCGCGAGCGCATTCGTACGACCGAAACCTCCGGCGCTCCCGTACCGGAACCTGCACAGCCCTGTAACGGCGGTGTCACGGATGTAACAAATGGCGGCAACATTGCACCGCCGGTCCGATCGCCGGCGCGGTCAGCCGGCCGTCACGGGGTCGGGGAACGACACGCGAATCGTCGTGCCGCGGCCGGGCCGACTCTCGGCCGACGCCCGACCGCCGTGCGCCTCGGCCATATGCTTCACGATCGACAGGCCCAGCCCGGTACCGCCCGCGTCGCGGCTTCGTGCGTCGTCGACGCGGTAAAAGCGTTCGAAGATGCGGGGCAGGTGCTCCTCGGGGATCCCGGTGCCGGAATCCTCCACCGAGACGACGACCATCGGGCCTTCGCGCACCGACCGCACCGTGATCGCGCCATCGGCGGTGTAGCGCACCGCGTTGTCGACCAGGTTGCCCAAGATCTGGCGCAACGCGGTGGGGTCGGCCCAGACTCGCTCCGCCGCCTCGCCAACGTCGCTGGCCAGGACGACGCCCTTGCCCTGCGCCGCGGTGGCCGCCGACGCAAACGCCTCGCCAGCCAGTTGGGCCACGTCGGTCCAGACTGGGACTGGAATCCAGCCCCCGGACTCGATGCGCGACAGGTCGAGCAGGTCGTCCACGATGCGCTGCATCCGAATTGCATTCGCACGCACCGACGCCGCGAACTGCTTGCGCATCCCGGCGGGCAGCTCCTCGTCGAGCAGGGTCTCGGCGAAGCCGCCGATGACGGTGAGCGGCGTCTTGAGCTCGTGCGAGACATTGGCGACGAAGTCGCGGCGGACGGCCTCGAGTCGACGGATTGGCGTGAGATCGTACAGCGCCACCAGCGCGCCGCCCGGCTCCAGCGGCCGCGCGGTCAGCGTCACGATACGGTCGCCGAGCTGCGTTTCGGTGGAGTCCGTCACCTGACCGCTCAGCGCGCCAAACAGCGCGTCCCGCAGCACGCGTTCGCGCGGGAGCAGGTCCACCGGAAACGGCACGGCGTCCCGCACCCCCAGCAGCCGTCGCCCGGTTTCGTTGATGCGCACGACCTGCTGGCGGGCATCCACCGCAATGACGCCCTCGCTGAGACTCTCGAGCGTGGCCTTGAGCCGCGATTCCTCGGCCGCGAGGGCGTCGAGTCGGGCCCCGAGCTGCTCCGCCAGCCGGTGCACAGCCGACGCGAGTTCCCCGACCTCGCCCGGTGCGGCGAGTGCAGGTCGTCGCGACAGGTCGCCGGCCGCGAGCGCACGCGCCACATCGCGGAGCTGCGTGATCGGGCCGACGATGTTCACCGAGAACGCGAGGGCCAGAATGATGGCGCTCAGCACGGCGGCGACGGCCGCCAGCCGAATGTCGCGACGCGCATCGCTGAATGCGGCGTCGAAGGCCGACGCGGGGACGTCGATGCGCACCACGCCGGGACCGGCGCGCACCGCGACCCACAGATGCTCGACGCCGGAGCTCGGGTCGGGGCGCGTGGCGCGACCGACTCGGCCGTCGAGCGCGTCGGCGACCTCCGGCCGATTGAGCAGATTCTCGGCGCCGATCAACTGGGCGCCAGAGACGCGCGAGTCACCCGCCGGCTGCCCATCGGGGTGCACCAAGGTCACCGTGACCTCGAGTGCGGCGGCGGCAGAATCGGCCAGCGCATCGGCGGCGTCGGCCGGGAGGCGCGCCCACTGCGCGCCGATGAATCGGGCGTCGCGCGTCAGGCGACGCGCGTGCTCCTCGGTGAGCTCGCGCCGAAGACGAGAATCCACCGTGAACGCGACGAACGCCGCGAGGGCGCCGACAATGCTGAGTGTGCCGAGGAGCAGCCTCGGAGTGAGCCTCACGACCTAGATGTAGCGCCGCGAATCCGGTATCCGAAACCCCTCACGGTCTCGATGAGCTCTCCCGCCGGTCCCAGCTTGGTCCGGAGGCGCTGCACGTGCATATCGACGGTCCGCGTCTGGATGTCCGGCGCGGCCTCCCACACGGTTTCGAGCAGATGTCCTCGCGCCTGGACGCGACCACGCCGTTCGGCGAGGGTGGCCAGCAGCTTGAACTCGGTCGGCGTCAGCTCGATCTCGACGCCGTCGATGCTCACGCGATGGGCCGACCGGTCGATCTGGATCGGGCCCACCATCAGGAGGTCGGCCGCTGACGGACCGGCGGACGACACGCGGCGCAGGATGGCCTGCACGCGCAGCACCAGCTCCTGCGGCGAGAAGGGCTTAGTCAGGTAGTCGTCGGCGCCGAGCGACAGCCCCTTGATGCGATCCTGCTCCTCGCGTCGCGCGGTGAGCATCAGCACGGCCACGCTCTTGGTGGCCTCGTCGGCGCGCAGTTGCTCGAGCACGTCGTAGCCGGACATCCCGGGCAACATCAGGTCGAGCACGATCAGGGCTGGACGCTCCTGCCGCGCGAGCGTCAGGGCATCGCTACCGGACGCGGCAGTGGAGACGCGATACCCCGTCTTGGCGAGGTGATACGCAACGAGCGCGACAATATCGGGTTCGTCATCGACGACGAGCACACGATCGGCGCTGGTCGGAGACGCAGGGGCAGCAGGGCGGGCAGTCACGCAGGGACGGGTCGGAGGCAGCGTTCCACGAAGGCCAGCAAGACATCGACCGCGATGTCGTTGAAGCCGCCGCGGGGGACAATCAGGTCAGCGTGGGCGCGCGTCGGTTCGACGAAGCGCTCGTGCATCGGACGAACGGTGGTCTCGTACTGCTCAAGGACGTCTTCCACCGTGCGGCCGCGCTCGACGATGTCGCGTCGAATGCGGCGCGCGAGGCGCAGGTCGGCGTCGGCGTCGACGAACACCTTGAGCCCGAACAGCGCACGAATACGCGGGTCGTGCAGGGCCAGAATGCCGTCGACCACGACCACATCGGAGGGGCGGACGGTTTCGGTGGTGCTGGCCCGCGCGTGCCGACGGAAATCGTAGACCGGCGACTCGATCGACTGCCCGGCGGCCAAGGCTTCGAGGTGCTGCAGCAGGAGCGGCAGGTCGAAGGCGTCGGGATGGTCGAAGTTCCGCCGATTGCGCTCGTCCATCGGCATATCGCCGAGGTCGAGGTAGTACGAATCCAGCGCCACGAACGCGACCGGCGTCTCGGCCAGTGCGGCGGCGAGACGGCGGGTGATCGTGGATTTGCCGGAGCCAGTGCCACCGGCGATGCCGATCAGGAGGGGCTTCACGAGTCGGGCGCGGGGAAAATTCGTCGCGGTGGACATTTGCGAGTTTTGTAACGACGGGTAAGGCGGGACCTGTCACGATTCGGTAGCAGCAGGGTGTCCCCGCCGTGCCCGGAATCTGATAACTTCCTATGATGGAACAGCTTAGCGCGATTTCGCCGCTTCTGCGGGTGTTTGTGGATGGGCGCGGGGTGAGTGTGCCGTCGGGGAGCACCGCCTTGTCCGCCGTGCGGGTCTACGACGCAGCGCTCGCCGCCGAGATCGAATCCGGCGCCCGGCGGATTACCGACAGCCGCGGGCTCGACTTGGCGCCGGACACGCCGGCACACGGCGGAGCGATTTACCGCATTCTCCGCGTCCGCAGCGGTGCGGCCGCGACCGACGAGGCGCCGTGACCGTCGCCATCGATACCCTTCGGCGCTTACCGAAGGCGGAACTGCACTGCCACCTCGACGGCTCGGTGCGTCCGGCCACGATGCTGGCGCTGGCGGCCGAGCGAGGCGTCGCGATGCCCCACGCCGATGCCGAGGCGCTGGGCCGCTATATGCTCGTCTCGGATGCCAAGCGGCTGGAGGATTATCTCGCGCGCTTCGCCGTGACGCTCTCGGTGATGCAGGATGCGGCCGCGATCGAACGCATCGCGGAGGAGTTGGTGCTCGACGCCGCAGCCGACGGCGTGCGGCTCGTCGAAGTGCGCTTCGCCCCGTTTCTGTCGACGGCGCGCGGGCTCAGCTCCGACGACGTGATGGCCGCGTGGATGACGGGGATGACGCGCGGCGCCCGGACCAGTGGGACGGTGGCGCGCGCGATCGTGTGCGCGCTGCGGCATTCGCCCGTCGCACAGTCGATCGAGATGGCGGAACTGGCGGTCGCCTGGAAGGGGCGCGGTGTGGTGGCGTTCGATCTCGCCGGCGGCGAGGCGGGGAACCCCGCGTCGGAGCACCGGGCAGCGTTCGACGTGGCGCGCCGTGCGGACCTCGGCATCACCTGTCACGCGGGCGAGGCCTGGGGGCCGGACTCGGTACGCGAGGCGCTGTATGACTGCGGCGCGCACCGAATCGGCCACGGCACGCGCCTGATCGAAGACGCGTCGCTCCTGCAGTACGTGAACGATCGGCGCATCCCAGTCGAGGTGTGCCTGACGTCGAACGTGCAGACGCGGGCCACCCCAGCCTTTGCCGCGCATCCGGCCCGCGACTACCGGGCGCGCGGCGTCGTCGTGACGCTCAACACCGACAACACGCTGATGTCGGGCGTGTCGCTCAGTGACGAGTACGCGCGGGCCGCGGAGCACCTGCACTTCACGCTCGACGACCTGTGCCACATCGCGACCGCGTCGTTCGAGTCGTCGTTCATTCCGTGGGAAGAGCGGCGCGCGCTGTTGTCGGTGGTCGCGCCCGAGATCGAGGCGATTCGACGGGGGCGCGCGTGAGTCACTCCACCGACGCCTTCGATCCGCGCGGCGTGGCGCTTGGGGCCTCGGCGCGCATCCGCGCCGCGGCGGGTGACGCGCCGCCGCTCGTCGTGATCATCCTTGGCTCGGGCCTCGGGAGCTTTACGGCGCGCATTCAACACGCCGTGCGGGTGCCGTATGCGGACGTACCGGGTTTCCCGGTCCCATCGGTGCACGGGCACGCGGGTGAGGTCGTGGTGGGCGACGTCGCCGGGCAGCGGGTGGTGTGCTTTGCGGGCCGATTCCACGTCTATGAGGGGCACGGGGCGGCGGTTGCCGCGCTGCCAGCGCGCGTGGCCCACGCGCTCGGCGCGAAGGCGCTCTTCGTGTCGAACGCCGCTGGCGGCATCCGGCGCACATTCGTGCCGGGTGATCTGATGCTGATCGCGGATCACCTCAACCTGACGGGCCTCAACCCGTTGATCGGGCCGGTCGTAGACGGTGACCTGCGTTTCCCCGATATGTCGGACCCCTATGACCCGGCGTTGCGCGCGCTGCTACGCGGCGTCGCCCGCGCCCAAGGGGTCCTGTTGCAGGAAGGGGTCTACGCGGGACTCACCGGACCGACCTACGAGACGCCATCCGAAGTGCGGATGCTCGAGAAGCTCGGCGCGGACGCGACTGGAATGAGCACCGTGCACGAAGTGATCGCCGCGCGCGCGATGGGGCTGCGCGTGGCCGCCGTCAGCGTGATCACCAACAAGGCGGCCGGACTGTCGCACGAGAAGCTCTCGCACGACGAAGTCGTGCAGGTCGGGCGCGAGGTCGGCCCAAAGTTCGAGGCGCTCGTCGAGGGCTTCGTACGCGCGTTCGCGGCGGCGTAAGCTCGGCGTCGGCGCGCTGCGCCGACGCCGAGGGTCGCTACGCGAAGTGGTTCAAGGGCCCGTGGCCCGCGCCGAGCCCGGGCGCACTCGCGATGGCCCGATGCACGAAGCCGAGCGACTCGCGAACGGCATCCACCAGCGGGAGTCCCTGCGCGAGGTGCGCGGCGATGGCCGCCGACAACGTACAGCCGGTGCCGTGCGTGCTGGTGGTGGCCAGACGCGGATGCCGGAACGTGTGGGCACGCCCATCCGCCCAGAGCACATCGATGGCGTCGGCGCCGGTGAGATGCCCACCCTTCACGAGCGCCGCCTCGGCGCCGTGCTGATCGACCAAGGCGCGCGCCGCCTCGAGCATCGACGACTCGTCGCGTACCGTGCGGCCGAGCAGGAGCTCGGCCTCGTCCAGATTCGGGGTGATCAGCGTGGCGCGCGGAATCAGCAATCGCACGATGGCATCGACCGCGTCCGGACGCAGCAGCGGATCACCGGACGTTGCGACCATCACCGGGTCGAGCACATAGGGCGCGAGCCGATGCGCGCGCAGTCCGTCCTCGACCACTTCGACCGTCGCGGTGTCACCGAGCATTCCCGACTTCACCGCCGCGGGGCGCAGATCGGTCGCCACCGACGCGAGCTGCGCACGAACCAGGGCCGGTGACACGCCCTCCCACGCCTGCACACCGCGCGTGTTCTGCGCGGTGATGGCCGTGAGGACGCTGGTGCCGAAGACGCCAAAACGATGGAAGGTCTTGAGGTCGGCCTGAATGCCGGCACCGCCGCCGGAGTCCGAGCCGGCGATCGTCAGCGCGATCTGCATCTCAGCGGCGCGGTGCGGGGGAGGGGGGTAGGGCGAGCAGTCGGCGCTTGAAGTCCTGAAAGGCTCGCGTGTCGCGCGTGAGGCCCTGCGTCGCACTGGGGGGCATCTGGCTGATCAGGGCTTCGGCCTGACGGATGCGGTCTTCCTCGAGCGGATGCGTGAGAAACCAGCTCTCGGTGCCTTCCGGGCGACGAGCCCGCTCCGCCATCAGAATGCGGAACGTCTCGGGCATACCGGTCGGGTCGATCCCGGCGCGCACGACGTAGTCGAGCCCGACCCGATCGGCCTCGGCTTCATCGGCGCGCGAGAACTTGGCGAACAGCGCATTCGCGCCGAGGCCGATGGCGGCGCTGGCCCCCTGATTCCCGCACATCCGGGTGAGCACGCAGGCCAATGTGATCCCGGTTTCGGTGCGCTGCTGCTTGGCCATTTGCTCGACGGAGTGCCGTTGCGTAACGTGCCCGATCTCGTGCCCGAGTACCGCGGCCAGTTGCGACATATTGGTCATCCGCTCGACCAGCCCCCGGTTCACGTACACGAAGCCCCCCGGCACCGCGAACGCATTGACGTCCTTCGAATCGACCAGGAAAAATCGCCACTCGAGACCGCGAGAATCGGCCACGTGGGCCAGCGAGTCGCCGAGGCGCGTCAGATACCGATTGACGTCCGGATCGTCCACAATCGGGAGCTGGGCGTTGATTTGCTGGGCGTACGAGCGCCCCATCTCCACTTCCTTCTGCGTCGACGCGACGCAGCCGGCGAGCCACAGTGAGGCCGAAGCGGCCAGAATGAATCGGTGCACAGTCGAACCCTGCCAGAACGCGTGGATGTGACGTGGGAAAACTGCTCACCGTAGCCCGGGACTTGCGCCGTCGCAAGGCGAGGGAGCGCGAAGGACTCTTCGTCGCCGAGGGGGTGCGGGCCGTCGAAGAGGTCCTTCGCGCTCAGTACCCCGCAGTCGGCGCGTTGATCAGTCCGACCCTGGCCGAGGCCCCTCGCGGCCGCGCGCTTCGGGAGGCGCTCGAGGCCGCGGGCGTACCGCTCACCGACGTGAACGACCGCGAGTTCGCCAGCGCCGCGGACACCGAGTCGCCGCAGGGGGTCCTGCTCGTGGCGCGCATTCCCGCGCCGGCGCTGCCGGCGGTGTCGGCGACGACGCGAGTGCTCGTGCTCGACGCGCTGCAGGATCCCGGCAACGTCGGGACGGTGTTGCGGACGGCGGCGGCACTGGGCGTGGCAGCGACGATCGTGCTGCCCGGCACCGTGGACCCCTGGAATGCCAAGGTCGTGAGAGCGGCGGTCGGCGCGCAGTGTCATCATCCGGTGGTGTCGCTCGATCTCGAGGCCTGCCTGCAGTGGCTGTCGGCGCACGGGGTGCCGCTGTGGGGAGCGGACCATCGTGGGCGGGTCGTGGGCGATGCGTCGCGCCGTCCTCTGGGGCCGCTGGCGCTCGTCGTGGGCAACGAGGGCGCTGGACTCACCGACACGGTCCGTGCGGCGTGCGCCGAGTTGGTCGCGATCCCGATCGGTACCGCCGTGGAGTCGCTGAACGTCGGCGTGGCGGCGGGCATTCTCCTGTGGGAGTTGCGGGCGTGACCGAGACCACGGCGTTCGCGGCGTTGGCTGGCGTGGTGGGCGCGGCGATCGGGTCGTTCCTCAACGTGTGCGTCTCGCGCTGGCCCGCCGGATTGTCGGTGGTGGCACCGCGGTCCCGCTGCCCGCGCTGCGGTCGTCCGATCACGTGGTACGAGAACATTCCCGTCGTCAGTTGGATCGCGCTTCGGGCGAAGTGTGCGGGGTGCGGGCTGCCGATCAGTGTCCAGTATCCCGCGGTCGAGCTCTTGGTGGCGGCCTTGTGGGCCGGTGCGGTCGTTGTGTCGGGGCCGGGATTCACCGCGCTCCGGCTGGCCGTCTTCGCGACGCTGTTGCTCGGCATCGTGCTGACCGACGCGCAGTTTTTCGAGATTCCCGACGGCTTCACCGTGACCGGGCTCGTGGCCGGACTCGGCGGTGCGCTGGCGTCGGCGCTGATGGGAGATGTGGGGGCGCCGTTTGCCCCGCTGCCCGATGCGCTGGTGGGCGCGTGTGCGGGCGCGGGGTTGATCGCCATCGCGGGCTGGCTCGGCGAAGTCGTGCTCAAGCGCGAGGCGATGGGCTTCGGCGACGTGACGCTGATGGCGATGGTCGGCGCGCACGTCGGCTCGTGGCGATCGCTGTTGGTGGTGTTTGCGGGGGCGTTGCTGGGCACAGTCGGCATCGTGGCGATGCGACTGGTGCGGCCGACGGCGCTGGCGCCGAGCGCCGCCGCCGAACGAGGCACTGCGACGGAGGTCGAGGCGGATGCCGCCGCCGCGGAACCCGGCCTGCCGGCGGAGGGTTCTCTTCCCGAGCAGGCGCTGCCGTTCGGCGTGTTTCTCGCGCCGGCCGCGTTGGTGGTGCTGTGGTGGGGCGACGCAGCGATCGCGTGGTATCTGCGAATCAGCGGTCTCGAGCCGCCGATGCCGTTCTAATCGTGCTTTCGGAGTGATTTCGTGTCGACTCGGCGTGTTCTGACGCTCGTGCTTTTGGCTGCGGCTGTCGCCGCGTGCAGCTCCTCATCGTCGACGACCGTCAGCTATGACGGACCGTACGCGCCGCAGGTGCGCAAGCTGTTGCCCAAGATCGAACAGGCGACGGGTCTCGCGTTCAAGACCGCGCCGGTGCTCGAGGAGCGCTCGCGCGACGAGGTGCGAAGCTTCCTCGAAGGCGAGTTCGAGAAGAGCCGTCAGGCGCGCGAGATCGAGTTGCAGGCGTCGGTGTATCGCACCTTGGGGCTGCTGCCCGACACGCTCGACCTCAAGGCCCTGTATCTCGAACTGCTCAGCGAACAGATCGTCGGCTACTACGATCCGGCGGTCAAGAAGTTGTTCGTCGTGAAGGGGCAGGCCGACGATCTCACCGGCCTGACGATTGCGCACGAGCTGGTCCACGCGCTGCAGGACCAGCACTTCAACCTCGATTCGGTGCAGAAGGCGGAGCTGCCGAACGATCGCGCGATGGCGACGCAGGCGATCATCGAGGGACAGGCGATCTACGAGCAGTTCTCGGTGATGCTGGGCGAAGGCAACCTGGCCGCGCGTATGCCCGGCGGCTGGGAGATGATTCGACAGCAGATTCGCGACAACTCGGCGACGATGCCGCGCTTCGCTGCGGCACCGTTCCTGATTCAGGAAACGCTGATCTTCCCGTATCTCAGCGGCGCGGAGTGGATGCGGGCGTTCAAGCAGAAGTTCCCCGGCCAATCCCCGCTGACGCGAATGCCGGCGTCGACCGAGCAGGTGATGCATCCCGAGAAGCTGTTCGGTGACAGCGTGGATGCGCCGACGACGCTCACACTGCCCGCCCCGTCCGCGGGGCAGGTCGCGTACAAGAACGGGCTTGGCGAGTTCGAGACGCGGCTGTTCATCTACCAGCATCTGCAGGACCAGCCGACGGCCGCGCGCGGCGCCGGTGGCTGGGACGGGGACGCGTATCAGGTCCTGCGATTCCCGACCGGCGAAGGCCTGGTGTGGCTGACGGTGTGGGACACGCCAGTGGATGCGGGCGAGTTCTACCAGCTCGCCGACCGCTCGGTCATCGCACGCTTCCGACCGAAGACGTATCGGCCGTTGGGCAAGTCGGGCAAGCTCTACGTGGATGTGCGCGGTCGCGCGATCCGCGTCGAAGCAGTGGAAGTGCAGGGGCGACCCGCCGTCCTCTACGTGGACGTCCCCGCCGGCACGTCAACCGAGCTGGTGGATCTCGCGCGCGTGCAGGTCGGCGGGAACTGACCGGTCGGACGCCGGCGCCGGCGCGTCGGCGCGGACGACAGGCGGCAACAACGCCAAGGCGAGTACATCATCCATCGTCGTCACGAGCGTGATGGCGGTGCGCTCGCGCACTTCGTCGGGGAGCTCGCGCAGGTCCTTCTCGTTGGCCCGAGGCAGCACGACGTCGCGCAGGCCCGCGCGATAGGCGGCCAGCACTTTCTCCTTCACGCCGCCAATCTCGAGCACGCGGCCGCGCAGGGTCATCTCGCCGGTCATCGCGATGTCGCGGCGCACGGGGCGCCGCGAGAGTGCGCTTGCAATCGCGAGGGTCACGGCGATCCCTGCCGACGGGCCGTCCTTCGGCGTGGCGCCGGCCGGAAAGTGCACGTGAATG
This sequence comes from Gemmatimonadaceae bacterium, assembly GCA_033763905.1. Lineage (GTDB taxonomy): Bacteria > Gemmatimonadota > Gemmatimonadetes > Gemmatimonadales > Gemmatimonadaceae > JAJTHG01. The sequence goes on along the minus strand of JANRJP010000141.1, from coordinate 8,829 downwards.
TCGGTGGACGTGAACACGTCGGCCGGAATCCCCACGGCATCGCCACGAGAGCGCACGTACGAATGCGCGGCTTCGACCGACTCGCGCATCACGTCGCCCAGCTGGCCGGTGATGGCGAGCTTGCCCGTACCGGGCATTCGGAGCGCTTCGATCGTGAGCAGCTCCCCCCCGTCGGCGGTCCACGCCAAGCCGGTCGCGGCGCCGACCTCGGGTTCGCGCTCGGCCTCGTCCACGGCGTGCCGCGGCGGTCCGAGCAGCAACTCCACGCGCGCCGCGTCAAGCACCCACGCGCCCTCTTCGCCGTCGGCCTTCCGCCGCGCGCGCTTGCGCATCAGCGTCGCCACCTGGCGTTCGAAATTGCGCAATCCCGCTTCGCGCGACCAGCGCCTGGCGATGTACGCGAGAATTTCGTCGGTGAACTGCAAGTCGCGATCGGTGATCCCGTGCTCGGCGAACAGACGCGGGAGCAGGTAGCGCCACGCGATCTCGACTTTCTCCTCGATCGTGTAGCCGCTGATGCGGATCACTTCGAGGCGATCGCGCAGCGCCGGCGGAATGTCGTACAGCGCATTCGCCGTGCAGATGAACAGCACCGACGACAGATCGAAGGGCAGGTTCAAGTAGTGATCGACGAAGCCGCGATTCTGCGACGGGTCCAGCACTTCCAGCATCGCCGCCGTCGGGTCACCGCTTGGGCCGCCCGACGACATCTTGTCGATCTCGTCGATCATCAGCACGGCATCGCGCGTGCCGGCGCGGCGGAGCGCCTGAACGATCAGTCCCGGCATTGCCCCAACGTACGTGCGTCGGTGGCCGCGAATCTCGGCCTCGTCCCGGACGCCGCCCACGGAAATGCGGTAGAACGTCCGGCCGATCGACTCCGCAATCGCCTCGCCGAGCGAGGTTTTGCCGGTGCCCGGCGGGCCGACGAAGCAGAGGATGGGACCGAGCGGGTCACCGCCACGCAATTTGCGCACGGCGAGGTACTCGAGAATGCGCTCCTTGGCTTCGGCGAGTCCCCAGTGCCGTCGATCGAGCGCGGACTCGACGGTGGCAAGCGAGATGTCATCCGAGCCACTGCGGGCGTGCCACGGCAGGGCGAGCACCCAGTCGAGGTAGGTGCGAATGACGTGGTACTCGCTCGCCGCCGGCGAGAGCAGCCGCAGGCGTTCGACCTCGCGGCGCGCTTCGCGCGCGGCTTCGTCGGGCAGGGCCGCCGCGCTGATCTTTTCGAGCAACTCGGCGGCTTCGCGTTCGCCGGGGTCGGCTTCACCCAACTCGGTCTGAATCGCGCGCAACTGCTGCCGCAGATAGAACTCGCGCTGGTGCGCTTCGATCTTCTTGTCGGTCGACTTCTTCAAGTCGTCGAGCACCCGCGCCTGTTCCACGTCGTCGGTCAGGCGTGAGAGCACGAAGGCGAGTCGCTCGGCGACATCGAGTCGCTGCAGGACGGCGTCGCGGTCGGCGATCTTGAAGTTGAGGTTGGTCGCGGCCAGGTCGGCGAAGCGGCCCGGGTCGGCCACGTTCATCCGCAGGATCTGCGGGACGTCCTTCGGCACCCGCTCGCCCAAGCCGGCGAGGCCTTCGGCCGCGGTAATGATTTGCGTGACCAGTCCCCCGGTGCGCGTGATATCGGGGAGCTGGTCCTCGGCCGCACGCACGCGCGCCGTCACGAAGGGCGTGGCGGCGACCACTTCCTGGATGGTCAGTCGCCGGAGCCCCTGCAGCGTGATCTGGATCGTGTCGTTCGGCAGGTTCAGCCGCTCGTGCACCCGAGCAGCCACCCCCACCTTGCCGACCAAACGCTCCGGGTCGGCCGCTTCGTCGTCGTTGGCGACGACCAGGGCGACGAGCAGGCCCGGTTCGGGGTTGGCCCGAAGCAGGGCGAGGTTCTCGGGCGCGCCCATCTGGACCGCGATCGTGCCCAGAGGGAAGACGATCGTGCTCCGCAGCGCCATCAGGGGCAGCTGGGCCGGGAGCTCCGTGCGGAGGAGGTCGGACCGGGAGGACGTCACGCCCCGTAACCTATTGTCCCGCAACTTGTTTCGCCTGTCCGGGGTGGGTTAACTTCCGGGGCTATGTTCGACGAGCTGTCCGAGAAACTCAGCCAGACCTTCGCCCGCCTGCGCGGGAAGGGGGTCCTGACCGAAGCCGACCTCAAGGAGGGGCTCCGGGAGGTGCGTCGCGTCCTGCTCGAAGCGGACGTGTCGTTCCAGCTCACGCGCGAGTTCCTGGAGCGGGTCGAAAAGAAGGCCGTCGGCATCACCCAGCTCAAGTCGGTGCAACCGGCGCAGCAGCTGGTCAAGATCGTCTACGACGAGCTCGTGGCAATGCTCGGCGAGCGCCGCGAGGGGCTCAAGCTCTCGACCGTGCCCCCGACCGTCGTGCTCATGGTCGGCCTGCAAGGCTCAGGCAAGACCACGACGACGGCCAAGCTCGCCAAGAAGCTCCTCGGCGAACAGCGGCAGGTGCGGATGATCGCGGCGGACGTGTATCGCCCCGCCGCGATCGATCAGCTCGAGACGCTAGGCCAGCAGTTGAGTGTGCCGGTCTACACCGACCGCTCGACCACCGACGTCGTGAAGATCGCGCGTCAGGGGCTCGAGGTCTCGCGCCGCGAACGCGATCGCGTGGTGCTCGTTGACACTGCCGGCCGCCTGACGATCGACGACGAGATGATGGCCGAGCTCAAGGCCCTCAAGGACGCGATCAAGCCGGACGAAATCCTGCTCGTCGTCGATGGGATGACCGGTCAGGACGCGGTGAAGACGGCGCAGGGCTTCAACGATGCGCTCGGCGTCACCGGTGTGATTCTGACCAAGCTCGACGGCGACGCTCGTGGTGGTGCCGCGCTGTCGATCTACGGCACGATCAAGCGGCCAATCAAGTACGTCGGTACCGGTGAGAAGACCGACGCGCTCGAAGACTTCCATCCCGACCGGATGGCGGGACGCATCCTGCAGCAGGGTGACGTCCTCACGCTCGTCGAGAAGGCGCAGGCGGCCTTTGACGAAGACGAAGCCAAGAAGCTCGCGAAGAAGGTCAAGAAGGAAGGGATGGACCTCGAGGACTTCCTCGGCGCGATGAAGCAGATGCAGCGCCTGGGACCGCTCGAGTCGATCCTCAAGATGTTGCCCGGGGTGAACAGCAAGATGCTCGCGCAGGCGAACGTCGACCCGAAGCGCATCAAGCATCTCGAGGCGATCGTGCTCTCGATGACGAAGGAAGAGCGCAAGGATCCGACGCTGCTCAATGGGTCGCGTCGGTCGCGGGTCGCCAAGGGGTCGGGGCGTCCGGTGAGCGAAGTGAACCGCTTGCTCGACCAGTTCCGCGAGATGCGCAAGATGATGAAAAAGGCGGCGGCCGGTGGCCGGATGGGGATGCCGCCCGGTATGTTTTTGCGCTGAACGCGCACGCAGGACCGGAGTGCGGTGCGGCGATTGCCGTGCACGCGAGGAGCTCCGGCGCAGGACCCAACACCTCAGCTTGAGGACAGATCGATGGTTCGCATTCGTCTCCGCCGTATCGGGCGCAAGAACGCCCCCCAGTACCGCATCGTCGTCGCCGACTCGCGCTCGCCGCGCGATGGCAAGTTCATCGAGATCATCGGTCAGTACGATCCCAAGCGTCGGGGTGACGAGGCCGTGAAGCTCGAAGCCGAGCGCGCCAACTACTGGCTCGACAATGGGGCGCAGCCGTCCGACACGGTGCGCTCGCTGCTCCGCAAGGCGGGTGTGCTCAAGGCGCGCCACGAGACCCGTCAGGCCGCGAAGCTCAAGGCCGCTGCGGTTCCCGCCAAGGGCGAGTAACGCCGAATGACTCCGTCCGACGGCGCAGCGCCGCTGCTCGCCGCCGTCGGGCGGATTCTCAAGCCCCACGGCATCCGCGGCGAACTGGCCGTGGAGCCGATGACCGACGAGCCGGACGCGATCTTCGCGCCCGGCTCTCGCGTCTTTGCGGGGACCGCCAGCGGCAAGCCGCTCACCGCCACCGCGGGCGCCACGGCACGGCAGCCGGTGGCGCTGACCGTCGCGTCGGCGCGCGATGCCGGCAACCGCTGGCTCGTGCGCTTCGAGGAGTTCCCCGACCGCACCGCGGCGGAGAAGCTCCGCAGTCACTACTTGCTCGTGCCCGAAGACGAGCTGTCGGCGCCGGACGACGGTGAGGTGTTCGTGCACGATCTCGTCGGGCTCGACGCCGTGGATGTGTCGGGCGCGTCGCTCGGCCGCGTGCGGGATGTGTTCGAAGTACCGCAGGGGCTGCTGCTCGAAGTGGCGTCCGCGAGCGGCCCCGTGCTGGTGCCCTTCGTCGAGGCGATCGTCGTCGAGACCGATGCCGCCGCTGGCCGCATTGTGCTGGATCCGCCTGCGGGCCTCTTCGAGCGCTGAGCGATGCTCACGATCAACATCGTCACGATCTTCCCCGAGTTCTTCGCGGCGCCGCTGTCGATTTCGATTCCGGCGAAGGCCGCGGCCGCGGGCGGGGTGCAGTATCGCGTGGTGGATCTGCGCGACTACACGCACGACCGGCATCGCACGGTGGACGACTATCCGTACGGCGGCGGCCCCGGAATGGTCATGAAGCCAGGGCCGTTCTTCGAAGCGGTCGAGGCGCTGGGCGCGACGTCGCCCATCGTCTTGTTGTCGCCACGCGGCCGCACCTTTGCCCAGGCCGACGCGACGCGCTTTGCGGCGGGCACCGAGCTGACCTTGCTCTGCGGGCACTACAAGGACGTCGACCAGCGGGTGGCCGATCATTTGGCGACCGAGGAAATCTCTCTCGGCGACTTCGTGCTGTCGGGCGGGGAGCCTGCGGCGCTGGCGATCGTCGATGCCGTGGTCCGGCTCATTCCGGGCGCGATGAGCGACTTCGAATCGGCGCGTACCGATTCGTTCTACGAGACGGACGGCGTCTCGGCCCCGTCGTACACTCGCCCACCGGAATATCGGGGCCACGTGGTCCCCGAGGTGCTCCTGTCGGGCGACCACGCGAAGATCGCGGCGTGGCGGGCGGCTGAGGGCGCCCGGCGGAGCGATCGCCGCCGTTAAGGTCGGGGGGGGACCTACCCGATCCGGTCTTGCGGACTGAAGCCCCCGGCCGCACCGTCTCGGGGCTGGGACGAACCGTTACTGAACCGTGGTCGTCCCGTTCCCCCCTCGAGACGGAGTGTGTAATGCGCAAGACGTCCGTGCTGGCCCTGCTGGGAATGACTGTCGCCGCGTGCGCCGAGACCAACGCGCCGACCCCCGCCACCGATGCCCCCTTGGCGGAGTCCACCTTCGACCTGGCCGAGCAGCCGATCGCGGGACAGTACATCATCGTGTACAAGGATGATGTCGTGGGGCGCATCAACACCGTGGCGAGCCTGGTGTCCGACGGCGAGGCCAGCCTCCTGTACGAGTACCGCAGCGCCCTGCACGGGGCAGTGCTCCGCGGGGTCAGCGACTCGGAGCTCGAGCAGATCAAGGCCGATCCGTCCGTGGCCTTCGTCGAGCAGGATCGCTACGTGTCGATCAACGCGACGCAGACCGGCGCGACGTGGGGGCTGGATCGGATTGACCAGCGCGCGCGGCCGTTGAGCACAACCTACACCTACACCGCCACCGGTGCCGGCGTCCGGTCGTACGTGATCGACACCGGCATCCTGCCGTCGCACGTGGATTTCGGTGGACGCGCCACGGCTGGCTACGACGCCGTGGGTGACGGGCGCAACGGCGTGGATTGCAACGGCCACGGGACGCACGTCGCGGGCACGGTCGGCGGCACAACGTGGGGCGTGGCGAAGGGTACGACCCTGATCGGTGTCCGCGTACTCAATTGCGCGGGCTCGGGCAGCAACTCCGGCGTGATCGCTGGCGTGGACTGGGTGCGTGCGAACCACATCAAGCCGGCCGTCGCGAATATGTCGCTCGGTGGTGGTGCCTCGACGGCGCTCGACAACGCGGTCGCGAATGCCGTGGCGGCTGGCGTGACGTTCGTGGTTGCCGCCGGCAACAGCAACCGTGACGCCTGCAACTTCTCGCCGGCCCGTACCGGTGTCGCGATCACCGTAGGCGCGACGACGAGCACGGATGCCCGCGCGTCGTACTCGAACTTCGGTCGCTGCCTCGACATCTTCGCGCCGGGCTCGAGCATCACGTCGGCGTGGTACACGTCGAACACGGCCACGACGACCATCAGCGGCACGTCGATGGCGTCGCCGCACGTTGCGGGCGTTGCTGCGCAGTACCTGGAGGGCAACCCGACCGCGTCGCCGGCCACGGTGCGGAGCGCCTTGGTGGCCAACGCGACGGCCAACGTCGTGACGAGCGCGGGCCGGAATTCGCCAAACCTGTTGCTCTTCACGAACTACTGATCGCGCCGCGCGTGCAACGGCCGGTCCGGCACTGCCGGGCCGGCCGTTGTTGTTTCCGGCGCTCGCGCTACGAGCCCGCGACTAGGCGCCCGTCTTGCGCGCGCCCCGGTCGAGCGACGGGAGCAATGTCCCCGTCACCCACAGGTTCCACGGTTCCAACTGCACGGCGGTCTGGTACGCCGCACGCGCCTCCGCCGGCCTTCCCTGCGCCTGCAGAGAGCGCCCGAGCCAGATCCACGCATCGGCCAATCCCCACGTCGGCGCGGGGATCGGCGCCCGAAAGGTCGCAAAGAGCGCGATGGCCTTTCGGAGGTGCTGTTCGGCGTTCTGTTGCCCACCGCCGAACGCCGACGGCGCGTTGTACGCGTTGATCCCCTTCAGCAACCAGACCCGGGGATTGGTCGGGGCCAACGCCTCGGCTTTGCCAATCGCGCGCAGGACGGACGGCCCGAGACGGATGGCGGTGAAGGCGCTCCCGGACGCCGTCAGGCGCTGTCCCTGCAACGCCGACAACAGGGCGAAGCCTTCGGCGCTCGGGACACGGTCGAGCGCGTCTTCAATCGCCTGTACGGCGGGATTGAGGAACGCCGAGACTTCTTTCGCGCGCGCGGTGCTGAGCAGGAGCCCCGCCTCGCGAAAGGCGGCGTAGGCGCGGTAGTAGCCCACCCACGGGTCCCCCGGAAACCGCAGGGCCGCCCGCTCGGCCGCCACGCGGGCTCGCCGAAGGGTCCCCGGGTCGTTGGTCGCGACGGCGGCGTCGATGTCCATCCGCAGCGAGTCGGCCACCGTGACGCCTTCTGGGGGCGACTGGGCGCCGAGCCGAACCGTCCCAAGGGTGAGCGCCATCCCGAGGGACAGGGCACGCCCGAACAGGCCAAGGCGGCGGGTCTGGTGCAGCATTCGACCAATGATACCAGCGACCCCGGACCCTCGGTTCCCGGCCTGAATGGCCTCACTAGCGTCCCGGTCGATGAGCACTTAAGTTGAGAGGCTGTCTAGAGATATCCCGGGGGTAGCCCCCCGAGCGCCGCGGCCCGAAACGCTGCGGTGAATAACCGGAGCAAAACGATGCATTCCTTCAGCGAAACCGAAAAGGCCTGGACGCGGACCGACATTCCCGCTTTCCGTGCCGGCGATACCCTCCGCGTGAACGTCCGCGTGAAGGAAGGTGAAAAGGAGCGCCTGCAGGCGTTCGAGGGCGTCTGCATTGCCCGCAAGGGCCGTGGCGTCAGCGCGACCTTCTGCGTCCGCAAGATTTCGAACGGCGTTGGCGTCGAGCGCATCTTCCCGGTGCACTCCCCGATGATCGCCGACGTGACGGTGGTCCGTCGCGGCCGCGTGCGTCGTGCGAAGCTGTTCTACCTCCGCTCGGTCACCGGCAAGGCGGGGCGCATCAAGGAGCGCAAGGCGGCTCCGCGCGCCACGGCCGGAGCGGCGGCGCAGTAATTCGATGGGCGCTCGGTGGCGCCCATATGAGCAGGACCTCCGCGAGGCCGGCGCGCAGTGCGTGGCCGGCCTCGATGAAGTCGGACGGGGCCCCTTGGCGGGCCCCGTTGTCGCTTGTGCCGTCGTGATGCCGCCAATGGGCCGACGCATTGCCGGCGTGGCGGACTCCAAGCAGCTGCGCGCCGCCGATCGCGAGCGATTGGCCGCCGTGATTCGCCGAGAGGCGCTCGCCGTTGGCCTAGGCGCCGCGTCGGTCGCCGAGATCGACCGCCTCAACATCCTGCAGGCCACCACGCTCGCGATGCGCCGTGCGATTGCGCGGCTCGGTGTCGTCTGCGACCACGTCGTCGTCGATGGCCGGCCGGTGCGTGGACTGGGCACGACCCACACCGCGATCGTGAAGGGTGACGCGACCTGCTACAGCATCGCCTGCGCGTCGATCGTGGCGAAGGTGCTGCGCGACGCGCTGATGACGCGGCTGGCGGCGCGGCACGATGGGTACGGGTGGGCGCGCAACGCCGGATACGGCACACCAGAGCATCTGGCGGCCCTGCAGCGCCTCGGCGCCACCCGGCATCATCGGCAAAGCTTCGCGCCTGTGACGCAACTCGGGCTGTTCTGAGACCGGCCTCCCCGTCGATATTGTCCGGTATGTCTCCGCGCCAACTCATCGCGCTTGCGAGTCTGGTGTCGTCGTTCGTGGCGACGTACCTGCACCTCTGGAAGAAGGGCGTGGTGGGATCGCTCGCCTGTACAGCGAATCACGGCTGCGAGATTGCGCAGTTCTCGTCGTACGGCTGGTTTCTTGGCGTCGACACCGCGCTGATTGGCGCGGTGGGCCACGCAGCGATCGTCGCGGTGGCACTGTGGGGCGTCCTCGGCAAGTGGCAGGACGCCGTGGCGCCGACGGTGGCGCTGGGCGTGCTGATCGTCGGTGCGGTGCTGTTCACGATCCGACTCAAGTACGGCGAGTGGATTGTGCTGCAGACGTTCTGCCCGTGGTGCCAAGTGAATACGGTCGTGGTACT
>JANRJP010000135.1:0-2750 GCA_033763905.1 Gemmatimonadaceae bacterium | reverse complement strand
ACGCGGCTGGCGGTATCTTCGCAGTCCCGCTCAGCCTGCGGGGTCGTTCGATTTTCCCTTGCGCCGGCGTCCTTGGTGGACGCAGGACAGCACCCGTTTGACCACGGGCGGAGCTCAGCACGATGGCCACGAACCAGTTCCTTCTCTTCCCGAGCCTTGTCGAAAGCCACGCCGGCGAACTCCGTCAGGTGGCTCCGAATCTCCTCAACGGCCTCAAGGTCCTCCACGAAGGGCAGGCCTATCTCGTCGGCCAGCTGGCCGTGATCGAGGGGCAGTCGGCGCAGAAGGCGCTGAACGAGTCGCCCGGGGATCTCGGGTATCAGGTGCTGGCGAAGGCCGGAGTGCTGGTCGGCGCCGCCGCGTCGGATGAGCCGATCTCGCTCGTGACCGGTTTCCCCTGGGGCACGTTCCTGCAGAATCGCGACGGCGCAACGCAGTTCTTCACGCGCCTGGTCGACATCGAATACGACGCGCGGCCGCACGGCGGCGCCGCGACGGCGCGCAAGCAGGTCGACATCGCGCGCGTCGAAGTGCTCCCCGAAATCGTCGGCTGCGCGGTGGCGCTCCGATACGGGCCGCTGAACGTGAACAACGATGCCTTCGTCGTGTCGCTCGGCTACGGCACCTGCGAAGCCTGCCGGATGACCCGCAGCGGCGTCGTGCAGCGTACGATGGTCTCGGCGCCCGGCATCAAGGTCGCGGTCGAGATGATGGGGCGCGATCTCGCGCGCCGCTTCCCCTCGGGGCTGCGTCGTCCGCATCAGCTTGACGCGGGCTTCCGCAACGGCGAAATGACGATCTCGCGGCAGAAGATCGCGACCGCCGAAATGCGCAAGCACGCCATTGAGCGCTATTTCAACGACGCGCTGCGCCCGGTCTTCAAGAACGTCTGGACGGACGACGATTTCGCGCGCACGAACAAGCTCTATCTCGTCGGTGGCGGCGCGCACTACGCCGATCTCGTCGAGCAGTTCAAGAAGGAGTTCGATGGTGTGCTGGATGTCATCGTCGTGCCCGATCCCGAGCTGCAGGCCGCGTCGGGCTATCTGCACGCGGCGCAGGCGTTGGCGCGCAAGTCGGGCGGCGCGGTGATCGGCCTCGACATCGGCAACGCGCAGACGATCGTCGCGACGCGCAAGGAAGGCGAAGGGGAGACGAGCGACGACCAGCTCGAGTGGGCGCGTTCCAGCGCCGCCGCGTTGGCCGGATAACCGATGTTCCGCCGTCGCGAGCCAGCGCCTCTCCCCGAGGGGCTCGTCGTCGGACCGTCCGATCACGTGCAGGGGACGGTGACCGCAGTCGCGGTCACCGTCCTCGGCGCGTTTCAGGGAGACCTGTCCGTCGAGCGCCGACTCGGCGTGGCAACCACGGGGAAGTTCACCGGCACGATACGCGCCGCGCAGCTGTCGATTGACGCCGGAGCCACGGTGCGCGCAGCGGTGCGGGTCGGTATGGCCGCGACCGACGAACCCGCGTTCCTCTTTGCCAGCGAGCCGACCGAGCCGGTGTTGCACCAGGATGACGCACCCGCCGAGCCATCGCGGCCCGTGACCCGCGACGACGACGGCGGCGCCACCGGGCTTGGCTGGTGACGCCCGAGCCGAAGGCACCGATTCGCGTCCTCATCGTGCGCGATGCCAAGCCGGTGCGCGAAGTGCGCATCGAGCCGCGGCGCATCGTGCGCCTCGGGGCCAGCCTGTTCGTGGCGGCGTGGTTGGTGCCCGCCGTGGTCTTGGGGGCGATGACCTGGAAGGCGCGCCACGAGCGCGCCACGCTCGAAGCCAACGTGGCCGCCCTCACGAAGCAGGCGACGGCACTGAGCACGAACATCGCGGAGCTGGAGCGCTACGCCGGCCTTGCCACGACCACGCCGAACGAAGGCGGCCCGGGGGCGCCGACCGCGCCGGAAGGCGCGGACCTCGGCGATGCCACCGGGAGTTTTCTCGCAGACTTGGGTGCGCGATTCACCTCGGTGGCGAGTCTCGTGAAGACCCGTGTGGCCGACTCGCGCGGGACGCCGTCCGGCACGCCCGTGCCCGATGCGCGGCTGAGCTCGAGCTTCGGTTGGCGGGCGAACCCGTTCACGGGGGAGGGCGCCGAATGGCACGCGGGCCTCGATTTCCCCGCGCCCGTTGGGACGCCCGTGCTCGCGACGGCCGACGGCGTGGTCGATCAGGTCGGTGTGAACGGCGGGTACGGGCTTGCCGTCGTCGTGCGCAACGCGCGGGGCTACAGCACGATCTTCGGCCATTTGCAGAGTGCGGCGGTCAAGGCCGGCGATGCCGTTGCGCGCGGCGATACGGTGGGCCGCGTGGGCTCGGGCGGTCGTTCCACCGGGCCGCACGTGCACTACGAAGTGCGTCGCGATGGGCGGCCGGTGAATCCGTCTCAGGTGAAGGTCCCGGCCCCCTCGACGAACTCGTCGTCCCGCTAGTGGCCACCGCAGCGATGTCGAACGACCGCGACGCCCGCGGCGCTCCGCCGATCACCGTCATCGCCGACGGGACCAAGGTCGACGGCTCCGTGTCGGTCGGCGGCGATCTGCGGATCGACGGCGCCGTCGAAGGGCCGTTGCTTGCCGCCGCCGCGTGCGAGATCGCGTCACGCGGTGTGGTGTCGGTCGAGAACGCACGCGCGCAATCGCTGGTCGTGTATGGCCGCCTGCGCGCCGCCGAAGTACACGCGCGCAAGATCGCGGTGATGTCGGGTGGGCAGCTGCTGGCGCACCTCGTCGTGGCCGAGGCGGTCGA
>JANRJP010000122.1:0-5137 GCA_033763905.1 Gemmatimonadaceae bacterium | reverse complement strand
TTCGAGATTGGCGATGTGCGCGTCGAAGGTCGACGCCACCTGCTGCGGCGTGGTGCTGGCCCACAGGCTGCCCGGGTAGGTGTGGGTCGCGCGGGGGGCCCCGGCGACGTCGAGGCGCACGGTCACCGTGCTCGGCACCGGGGCGCCACTCGGGCGCGTCACCCACGCCCGCACAATCGGCGCGGGCGTCGCGTGCGTACTCCGGTACACCAGCGTCGGCGTGCGCGGGGTATTGAGCGTCGTGATCGTCGGGAGCGGGTACGCCACGCGCAGGCCGCCGCACTCGTATGCCACGCCCGGCCGCAGCCCGATCGTCAAGCACTGCGACGGTTCGGTGGTCGCACTCACGACGGTGCCCGCGAGCGAGACGATGGGGGCCGCGCTCGGCGGCGGGTCATCCCGCGGCGGCGTGGGGGCGACGAGCGAGGCGGCGAGGGCGAGCGAGCGCAGCGACGAGTGCATAGGACGAGCCCGAGGGGAGGCGCGCGGGGGCGCGGGATGCTCGGGGGCCTACGCAGACTGGATGCCGGGCCGGGGATGACGCGAAGGTGCTGGTGGCGCTTGGAGTTACGCGCGCGGGGGTCGCTCTGGCGGGCGCGGATTTACGGTAGATTCACCGGGCGGGGGGTGAATCCACGGTGAATCTGGGGGCACGGCGTGGTCGGTTGTCGGTCGTCGGTCACGGACTTGTGACTGGCGACTGGCTACCGATGACGGGGTTCTGGCGGACAGGGACAACTGACGCTGACAGTCTGCAGTTGTTGGTGGTCAGTCGTCAGCTGAGCACTGATAACCGTAATCTGATGACCGTCAGCTTCAGTTGTCCGTCAGCCGTGACTGCGTTGTCGGTAGACGGTCACCAGTCACGGGCCGGTGACCGACGACTGGCTACCGACAACGGGGTTCTGGCGGACAGTGACAACACAAGCCGAGGGACATCGGTTGCTGGTCGTCAGTCGTCAGCCCAGTGCCGCAGCGACCTCGGCCGCGTGCCCCTCAGGCTCCACCTGCTCGAAGATCCGCGCAATCCGACCATCTGCGCCAATGATCAACGTCGTCCGCGCATTCGCCCAGTAGCGATTCCCGTACAACTGCTTCTCGATCCACACCCCGTACGCCTTGGCCGCCTGCTGCTCCACATCGGCCAGCAGCGTGAACGGCAGCCCGTACTTCGCCTTGAACTTCTGATGCTTCTTCACCGGGTCCGGCGAGATGCCGAGCAACACCGCGCCCTTGGTGGTGAATCGCGGGAATGCATCGCGGAACTCGCAGGCCTGGGCGGTGCAGCCCGTCGTGTCGTCCTTCGGGTAGAAGTACAGCACCACCGTCTGCCCCGCGAAGTCGCGCAGCGAAACGGTGCGGCCGTCGTCGGCTTCGAGCGTGAAGTTGGGCGCCACGCTGCCGACCGGCGGCAGATTGGTGGCCGACTTGAGCGGCGGCCCGGGCTTCTTCTTGGCGGCGGCCTTTTTCTTGGCGGCCGCCGTCTTCTTCGCTGCCATCGCTTACCCGAACAGGTTGTACTTGGTGATGTGCCAGAAGGCCGCCACGCCGTCCTTCCAGCTGATCTTCTTGCCTTCGGCGTAGGTGCGCCCGCTGTACGAAATCGGCACTTCGAAGATCCGCGCTCCAGCGCGCGCCAGCCGCGCCGTGACTTCGGGCTCGAAGCCGAATCGATTGGCCGTCAGGGTGAGGCTGCGCGCCAGATCGCCGGTCATTGCCTTGTAGCAGGTCTCCATATCGGTCAGGTTGAGATTCGTCAGCATATTGCTGTACGTCGTCAACACGGCGTTCCCGACGGAGTGCCAGAAGTAGAGCACGCGATGCGGCCCGCCCAAAAAGCGCGAGCCGAACACCGCGTCTGCCTTGCCGGCGATGATCGGCTGCAGCAGCACCGGCCAATCGGCGGGGTCGTATTCGAGATCGGCATCCTGCACCAGCACCACGTTGCCGGTGCTGGCCTTGAGCGCGGTGCGAATGGCCGCGCCCTTGCCCTGGTTCACCTGATGGTGAATCAGCACGTCGATCTTCCCTTCGGCCTTGAGCCGATCGAGAATCGCCGCCGTGCCGTCCTTCGAGCAGTCGTTGACCACCACCAGCTCGATGTTGAACGGCTGCTCGCGCACGATGCCGACGACGCTTTCGACCCACTGTTCTTCGTTGTACACCGGCATCAGCACCGACAGCTTGAGCGCGGCCGGGTCCAGTGGTGTGCCGCCGCGGGCCCGCGCCTTCGCGCCCAAGAGTGCGTCGAGGCGGCTCACGGGGCCGGCTTCGCGATGAAGGGCATCGAGTCCCACGCCGAGATGATGCCCCAGAGCAGCAGCAGGGTCAGCACGAAGGCGCCGACGAGCACGAGCTTGTCGCGCGTCGTCATCGGCGGGTAGGGTTCCGGTTCGCGTTCGGGTTCGAGTCCGCTCATTGCAGCGCTACGCCTCCCATCAGCACGGCCAGGATGGCCTTCTGCACGTGCAGACGGTTCTCGGCCTCGTCCCAGACGCGGCTCTGTGGCCCGTCGAGGACGTCGGCAGTGACTTCCTCGCCGCGATGTGCGGGGAGGCAATGCAAAAAGATCGCGTCGCGCGCGGCGCGAGCCATCAGCGGCGCGTCCACGCGATACGGCGCAAACGCCTCGGCACGCGTGGCCTGTTCCGCTTCCTGTCCCATCGACGCCCACACGTCGGTGGTCACCACGTGCGCGCCCGCTGCGGCTTCGGCAGGATCCCGCACCACGCGCACGTCGGCGCCGGCCGCAGCGGCCAGCACCGCCGCGTCGGGCCCGTAGCCTTCCGGGCACGCAATCCGTAGCGCAAAGCCGAACTGCACGGCGGCGTCGATCCACGAGTTGGCCATATTGTTGCCGTCGCCGATCCACGCGACCGTGGTGCCCGCAGTGCGGCCGAGATGCTGCCGCATCGTGAGCACGTCGGCGAGCACCTGACACGGATGCTGCAGGTCGGTGAGGCCGTTGATGACCGGCACATCGGAGTAGCGCGCGAACTCTTCGACTTCGGCGTGCGAGTAGGTGCGAATCATCACGCCGTGCACATAGCGCGACAGCACGCGCGCGGTGTCGGACACCGGCTCGCCGCGGCCCAACTGCACGTCGCGCGGTGTGAGAAAGATCGCCTGCCCACCCAACTGGAACGTGCCGACTTCGAACGACACGCGCGTACGCGTGGACGACTTGGCGAAAATCATCGCCAAGGTCTTGCCCGCCAGGGGGCGATCGGCGTAGTCGCCGCGCCGCATCGCTTCGCTCAAGCGGCAGAGCGCCTCGAGCTCGGCGGGGGCCAGATCGCGGATCGACAGAAAGTCGCGGTGGGTCGTCGGGGCATTCATTGAACCACCAAACCTAACGGCATTGACCAGCCGTCCTAAGCTCGGCCAGCTCCTGCTGCCAGCGCCGCTGGTCGGCGGCCAGGGCCACCCCGGGCACGAGCAGGCGGCAGCGGGCGGCGGCGTCCCCTCGGCGGCGGTAGATGTCGAGCAGAATCTGGCGGGTCCGAATGGCCTTGGGGTACACGGCCACCGAGCGCTCGAGCCAGTCGATCGCGCGGGTCGAATCGCCATCCTGCAAGGCGAACTTGGCGCGTTCCCGGAGCAGACGGCCTTCGCGCGGGAACAGCGCGATGCCCCGGTCGTAGTCGGCAATCGCACCGGCGCGGTCGCCGGTAGAGGTGCGGGCGAGGCCGCGGAACAGGTAGCCGCTCCAGCTCTCGGGCGCGCGGGTCACGAAGGCGGCAATGAGCGTTTCGGAGTCCTTCCACACGGGGAGGTCGCGCCAGGTGAGCACACCGCCGTAGGCGGCGACGGCGACTGTGGCGCCGATTGCGGCACGCTGGAGGCCGCGCGCGGCGGGCAGGCCCGAGAGCAGCGCGGCCAGCGCCAACGCGGCGCCCACGCTTGGCGCGTACAACACGCGGTCGGCCAGCACGATGCCGCTGCGGAAGACCAGGTTGCTCACCGGCAGAATCGTGGCCCACCACCAGAGCAGGGCCAGCGCCATCGGCGCGGGGCGTCGCCACTGCCGCCACGCGGCCCACGCCGCCGCGGCGACGAGCGCGGTGCCCACGGCCACGAGCCAGGCTTCGGGCGCCAGAATCAGGCGTTCGGGCGGCGCGTGTTCGAACACCGGCGGCCGAGGCCAGGTGAGCCAGCCCGCGCCGACCGCCAGCGAGCGCAACGCGAAGGGAATGGCCACGCCGGGCGCGAGGCCGACCCACGCGGGGTGCGGTTCGTCGCCCCCGAGGGTGCCGAGCACGAACCAACGGCCGATGAGCAGTGGGACGATGCCCGCGGCGGCCCACGCGGCCGCCACGAAGGACTCGCGCGTGGGCCGCACGAGCCGACTCGCGGCCCACACGATCAACGGCGCCGCGACGCCGCTTTCTTTGGAGCCGAGCGCGGCAAAGGCGCAGGCCGCGATTTGCCAGCCGAGCTCGCGCGTGAGGGGCGCGCGGCGCGACGCGATATGCGCCGCCAGCAGCAGAAACACCGTGACGCTCAGGTCGGCGCGGCCGACGAGCGTGGCGATGGGTTCGACGTGAATCGGATGCAGCGCGAAAAAGAGCCCCGCGGCCGCCGCGGCCACCGGCGGCGCGATGCGCAGCGCCAGCGCGACCACGAGCGCCGAGGCCGCCCCGTGCCACAACGCATTGATGGCGTGGTAGGGCGTGGCGGCGCCGCCGCCGAGCCAAGTCTCGATGGCGAGCTGCAGCGTGGTGACCGGTCGCCAGAGCGCGTTGGCGTAGGGCCACCACGGCCGAGTGAGGGCGTGCCACCACTGGGACGGATGCTGCAGGTCCTTGGCTTCGGCGACGATCCACTGGTCGTCGTTGGGGAAGCCATTGCCCAGGGCGTTGAGCGCAATGACGACCGCGACGATTGCCGTCACGGCGACGGCGAATCTCTCACGCCGCGCGCGGTCGGGGGGCGCGGGCTCGTCGACGGTGTGCAGGGCGTCCGAGGCCATCGCGACAACGTAATCCGGAGAATCTTGTCTGCGCCCCTCTTGGGATGGCGCGGAAGAGGTCATCTTTCGGCCCGTGCCACGATCACCCACCACGCCACTGCGTCGCGCCGAACCCGTTGTGCTCGGGGTGGCGCTGGGGGCGTTGGCGCATCTGCCGATTGCGCG
>JANRJP010000116.1:0-38247 GCA_033763905.1 Gemmatimonadaceae bacterium | reverse complement strand
TCGTCGTTCGGTAAGGACTTCGGTGCACTCACGCTGCCCAAGGTCTCGCTCTCGTACGTGATCTCGGACGAAAGCTTCTTCCCGCGGAGCAGCCTGCTGTCGAGCCTCCGCCTGCGTGCGTCGACCGGTGAGTCGGCGGTGCAGCCGGGTCCGACCGACGCACTGCTCACCTATGGCACGGCCACCTGGAACGACGGCGCCGCCGACCTCCCGGGTGTGGTCTTCACGTCGCTGGGCAACTCGGCCCTCACGCCGGAACGCGGGCGCGAGACCGAAGCCGGCTTCGAAATCGGCCTGCTCAAGTCGATGGTGAACCTCGAGTTCACCTACTACGAGAAGCTCTCGACGAACGGCCTGCTGAGCCGCACGCTGCCGCCCTCGGTCGGTGGCCCGGCGACGCAGCTCGGCAATCTGGCCTCGGTGTCGAACCGCGGCTTCGAGTACCTGCTCAACCTGAAGCTCATCGATGGCGTCAACTTCGGTGCGGACTTCATCATGAACGGCTCGCGCAACGTCAACCGCCTGCAGTCGCTGGGTGACGTCGCCCCGATCATCGGCACGACCACCCGCCAGGTCCCGGGCTTCCCGGTCAACGGCTACTGGGCGCGGCCGATCACGGGCTACAGCGATGCCAACAACGACGGCATCCTCGTCGCCTCGGAAGTCACCGTCGGCCCGAACTTCGAGTACGTCGGTGTGCAGCTCCCCGTGCACGAAATGACCTTCCAGGGCGGCTTCGAGTTCTGGCGCCGCCGCATCCGCGTCTCGGCGCTCGTCGACCGCAAGACCGGCCACCACATCCTCAACGGCACCGACCGCATTCGTTGCGAGAGCCGCCTCAACTGCCGTGGCGTCGCCGATCGCAACGCGCCGCTGTGGGAGCAGGCCCGCGCTGTCGCGGTGCGTCTCGACCCGTCGCGCACGCAGTTCGGCTTTATGGAAGCGGCGGACTTCACCCGCCTCCGCGAAGTCTCGATCAACGCGCAGCTGCCGCAGAGCTGGGCCCGTGCGATGAAGGGGCGCGATGTCAGCGTCACCCTCGCCGCCCGTAACCTCAAGCTCTGGACGATCTACTCGGGTATCGACCCCGAGTCGAACTACCTCTCGGGCACCGGCTTCCAGTCGGACTTCCAGACGCAGCCGCCGCCGGCGTACTACACCATTCGCTTCAACTACGGGTTCTGACCACAATGACAACGACCCGATTCCTTCCCCGCCGCCTCGCGCGGCTCAGCCTGGCCGCCGTGGCCGCATTCGGTCTGAATGCGTGCAGCGGCGAGACCGCGCTGCTCGACGTCGACGCGCCGCAGGTCCTGCTGCCCGATGACATCACCGGTGCCGCCGGCGCCAGCGCGCTCCGCAATGGCGTGCGCTCGCGCGTCTTCGGCATCAGCTCCGGCGGTGAGAACCTCTGGCTGCTCGGTGGCCTGCTGGCCGACGAATGGCGTGGTGGCGACACCTTCGTCCAGCGCCAGACGATCGACCAGCGCGTGACGCTCGAGGACAACTCGTTCCTGTTCTCGCCGTACCGCGGGTCGGTGCGCGTGCGCGAAGAGGCCTTCGACGCGATCGCGCGTATTCGCGAAGTGAACGCCGCGACGGCGTCGACCGTGACGTCGCCGATCGGTGAGCTCTTCACGCACTCCGCGTATGCGCTCGTCCTGTTGGCCGAGCACTTCTGCTCGCCGATGCCGATTTCGGGCTATGGCCCGGGCGGCATCGAGCCGGCGGCGCCGATCAGCCGCGACTCCGTGTTGCGTCTGGCGCTGGCCTACACCGACTCGGCGCTCGCGAATCGCGTCGGGCCCGACTCGGCCGCGGTTCGGCAGTACGCATCGGTCATTCGTGGCCGCATCCTGGTGAACCTCGGCCAGTTTGCGCAGGCCGCGGCGGCGGTCGCGGGCGTGCCCACGACCTTCACGAACCGCACGGCGCACTCGATCAACGTTGGTGACAACCAGATCTGGGCCTTGGGCGTCAGCGCACGCCGCTACGTGCTCGGTGACGGCGAAGGCACCAACGGCATCAACTTCGTCGCGGCGAACGATCCGCGCGTGCGGTTCAGCGCGGCCGGTGCGTCGTTCGACGGGTCGATCACCAACGGTCGCTATCCGACGAACTACGATCGCTTCAGCGGCGTCAACGTCGCCTCGGGTGTCGAGGCCCGCTTGATCGAAGCCGAAGCGGCGCTCAACGCCGGAGACGCGCCGGGGATGTACACGATCCTCAACACGCTCCGCGCCACGACGGCCCTGTACGCCTGCCCGTCGCACATCACGGGCTGCACGGTCACCGCGCTGCCCGCGCTGGTCGATCCGGGCACGGCGGCTGGCCGTCAGGACGACCTGATGCGCGAGCGCGCGTTCTGGATGTTCGGTACCGGCCACCGTCTGGGCGACCTCCGTCGTCTGGTGCGGCAGTACGGCCGCACCGCCACCTCGGTCTACCCGACCGGGGCCTACGTCCGGCAGGCCGGTGCGCAGTACGGCACCGCGTTCGTGCTCCCGATTCCGATCGAAGAGCGCAACAACCCGCTGTACGCCAGCGCGGTCTGCACCAACCTGAACCCGTAAGGGCGAAGGAATCCACAACGCCCCGCTCGGCGATTCGCCGAGCGGGGCGTTGTGCGTTTGGACGGGCAAGTCACGCGTTGAGAAGGCACATCGGGGCCGTGACAATCCCGTCTCGCGCCTAGCCCCCATCGCCGCAGGGTGCGACCTTTGGCCTATGACTTCTCCGCATTTCGAAACGCTCGCCAAGGTCGAAGTACTCGCCGACCTCGAGCCGGTCGTCGACCAGATGATGGTCCAGCACGAGGCCAAGCGCCCGCTCTGGATGCCGAGCGAGATTCTCGCGCCGCCGGCCGACACCGATCCCGATTCCTGGCTCGCACAACTCCGGGAACGCGCGCGCGGCATTTCGCTGCCCGCCCGCGTCGCCTTGGCGCTCAATCTGCTCACCGAAGAAGGGCTGCCGCACTTCCATCGGCTCCTCGCGGTGTACCTCGGCAACGATTCGTTCTGGCACAAGTGGACGAACCTTTGGACCGCCGAGGAAGATCGGCACGGGGCCATTCTGCACGACTACGCGCACGACACGCGCGTTCTCGATCAGCCGGTGCTCGAGCGGATGCAGTTCGAGTATTTGAAGGCCGGCTTCAATCCGGCGTGGGACGCCGATCCGTACCGCGTGTTCGTGTACACCTCGCTCCAAGAGCGGGCCACGCAGATCAGTCACGCCAACGTCGGCAAGCTCGCCGGCGAGTACGAGCCGTTGATCGGCGAGGTGCTCCGCAACGTCGCCTCCGAGGAGGCGCGCCACTACACGTTCTATCGGACGATCTTCAAGGAAGTGCTCGCGCGCGATCCCAACCGCGCCTTGGCCTCCGCGGCCGAGATTATGCCGTCGATCGATATGCCCGGCATCTCGATGCCGCACTTCCGGGAGATGGCCGACGTCATTCGTCGCGCCGGCATCTACGGTCCACGCGACTACCTCAAGATCGTCGAGGAACAGATCCGCTTCTGGGCGATCGAAGCGGTGACCGGCCTCGACGAAATGGGCAAGCGGGCGCAGGAGAAGATCCTGTCGATTCCTGCCCGGCTCGAGCGCGTCGCCGAAATGATGGAGACGCGCAGCAGGGCCAAGTCCTTCGCGTTCCAGGTCGCGTTCAATCGCGAATTCGGAATGGCCTGAGCATCACCACCAGTCCCGTGCGTGGGCGCCGTAGAATCGGTGCCACGCCCGGGCCGAGGGCGCGGGGTGCTCCGCCCGGAAGTCGGCGTAGCGCTGCTTCCACTCGCGGTACGCGCCATTCGCCATCGGCAGTCGATGGTGCCGCAACCGCAGCAGCGCACGGTCGACGCTCCACACGTTGCGCAGGTCCAGCCGCCAATTGGTGCGCGGCAGCAGGGTCCGCAGATCCGCGGCCGCCCAGCCGGTCACTCGGCCGGTAAAGTCGACATACGGCACCTGATAACTCGTCGCCAGCGCCTCGAGCGAGTCGAACACCGGCGCGCGCCCGTGCAGCCCTTCGTCGCGCGACCGACCCACCGCGCCCCAGCGGCCGCGCTGCTGAAACACCCAGAGGATGTGCGCCAGCCCATCCTGCGAATCGAGGTGCAGGATCAGCGGCGGCACTCCGTGCTGTTCCAGCACCGTGGCAGCGGCCAGGCAACCTTCCAGGCAATGGGCCGTCCGATGCTGCAGCACGCCGCGAAAGGTCCGGAGCGTTTCCCCCGCAGCTTCGCGGTTGTAGGGGAGGGCACGTGCCCATCGTTGGACGGCGCGTGGGGTCCGAAACGCAGCAATCACGCGTCGCTCCCGCGGCGTGAAATCAGCGGGTTGGGGCACGCCGGCGGCTCGGCGGCTCACGGGAGGACCCGCGCGCGCAGCGCGTCCGTCGGCCACTCGCAGGCCTCGGAGCCGAACCAGCGATGCCGGCGCTCCGCGATGGCGTCGTACACCGCGTCCCGCAGGCCGCGCGGCACCAACCGCAGCGCGGCGGCGAGCCAGCGCCAGGCGCCGCCGAGTGCCGCCGCCGCGGCCAGCGCGCCGTCACTCCGCCGCAACACGCGTCCGTCGGCTTCGCGCCAGACGAGGGATCGTTGGGGCGTGATCGCGCCATCCGAGACGCCGTGCGTCGCGTCAGTGGCGCCGCCCAGCGGTGCGTAGCGAATCACGCCGCGGGCGTCGCGGCGCATCAGGAAGACCACCGCGCGGGAACAGAGGCCGCAGGCGCCGTCAAAGAACAGAATCGGGCCCGTCACGCGCGCGCGATCGTCGACTCGATCACCCGCGTCACCGCGTGCGGTTGTTCGATCGAGCTCGTGTGCCCCCCGCGCGGGAGCACGGTCAGGGTGGCGCCCGGAATCGCCAGCGCGATGCTTCGGCCCTGCGCGGGCGGCGTCGCCACGTCTTCTTCGCCGACCGCGATGCCGACGGGACAGGTGATGCGGCCGAGTTCGTGCGCCACGCCGTCGCGCTCCAGCACGCCGGCGACCGCGCGGACGATCGAGCGGCGATTGCCGTTCAAGCGGCGACGCCAGAGCGCGCGCGCCTCCTGCTGGTGCGGGTCATCGAGCCACGCGTGACCGAACAGAATCGGCATCACGCGCCCCATCACGATCCGTGGGCCGAACCATCGCACGATGGTGCTGAGCGTGCGGTACCGAGGCAGGTGCGTCGGCTCCTCCGGCTCGGCGCTGGTGTTGAGCAGGGTCAGCGAGGCGATCAGGTCTGGACGACGCGCGGCCACACGCATCCCCACGAAGCCGCCCATCGACAGGCCGACAAAGTGCACCGGGCCCGCGCCGAGTTGCTCGATCAACGCGATCGCGTCGGCGGTGCAGGTCTCGATCGAGACGGCCCGCTCGTGGCTGTCCGCGCTGCGTCCCTGGCCGCGATGGTCGTACGCGACGCAACGGAAGCGGTCCCGCAACGCGGCCACCTGATCGTCGAACATCCGACAGCTCAGCAGCAGCCCGTGGCTGAAGAACACCACCGGCCCAGATCCGCCGGAGTCTTCGAGATAGAGCGAGGTGCCGTTGACGGTGCGGTGCATGGAGTTCAGGAAGCTCGCTCGGAGGGTCTGACAATTCAACGCGACCGTGACGCTCGCGTCCGGTCAAGTATCGGCCGCAGACCGCCGATGCTCCCAATGATGAACCGTCTGCACGCGCTGGCTCGCCGCATCGCCGGTCCCGGAGACCCCCGCTGGGCATACGTCGTGCTCGGTGGATTCACCGCGCTGTTGATCGGCACCGTCCTCTGCATCCTCAGCGGCGATGCGGGGTGGCTGGTGCCCGCCGCGCTGGGGACGGCGCTGGCCTTGGTCGGTTTGGTGATTCTGGACGACGCCCGGTCGCGTGCGGTGCCACCCGACGCCGAGCCTGCCGAGCCACCGCCTGAGCTGCCGGCCCTGCGGATAGCGACCGCGAGTCCGCAGCGGCCGGCCGCCCCGGTGGCGCCCCCGGAGCCGCTCGCGCTCCCCAGGAACCGCACCTACCCGGAGTCGCTCAAGCTGATGCTGGAGGCCGATGCGGTGATTCTCCCCGAAGGGCACGTCTGGCCCGACAGCTCACGCAATCGCGGCTCGTTGGCCACGCGGGCCCAGCTGGCGCAGCGGGCGCAGCCGCCGGGCCCGATTGCCGCGGTGGGCGAGGGGGCACCCTTGTACGTCTCCTTCGCATCGCCCGCCGATGTGGCGCAGGGCCTGTTCATCGCAGCCCTCGGCTACCGGGCCACCCCGATCGTCGCCTTGCTCGATGCCGCGGTGCATCCCGGGCTCTCGACGACCGAGCGGCACGCGGTCGACGATGCGGTGGCCCGCGCGTGGATCAGCGCGATGGCCACGGTCCTGACGCCGCCGCCGGTCCAGCAGCTGCTCGCGTCGCTCAGCCGCGATCCGGCCGGTCCGGGCGGCGGTTACCTGCTGGAACTGCTGGAGCAGATCCGCCTCGCGCTCCGGAGCTGCCGCGGCACGCCCGCCGCTATGGCGGAGTGGGCGCGGTGGCGCGCGGTCATTGCCACCGAGGCCGAGCGCCAGCACTGCAGTCTGGATCAGCGGGCCGCGGCGGAGGTGCTCTGCGACTGGCTGATGCTACAACGGGCGTGCGTCGAAGACATCACGGTGGCCGAACGCGATCGTGGGCCGGGCGAGACCCGTGGTGACGTGCTGATGCGGATCGACGGGCAGGGCACCTTCCTGTTCGAGCGGACGCTGAGCGAACTGCTGGATCCGGGTGCGGTGGCGCGGTACGCGCCGGACGCGGCGCGAGCGGCGGGCCCAAGTCTTGGCCCGATGCCCGTCGGCCGCGGGGCGGCCTCGGCGGCCTAGCGCGACGCGGCGGCGGCGAAAATCGCCTCGAGCCGGCCGCGGACGCGCCACGCGCTACGGACCAGCACGGGGGCTCGCGTGGCGCCGGCCCGCTCCGGGTGCGAGCGGGGCTTCCAGCCGCGTGCCGCCAGCACCTCGCGCGCCTTCGCCTTGAGCTCGAGCGCCACCTTGAGCGAATCGCGGCCGCCGCGGTCGATCTGGTCGCGCTCCTCCAGCGTCAGGATGCGGAACTCCTCCCGCGTCAGGACGAGGGCGTCGTGCCCGGTCAGACGGGCATTGCGACGACGCGCAAACTGCGGCTCAAGCCAGCCCAGAATGGCCGCGTGGGCGGCGGCGAGCCGCTGCTGCGCCTCGGAGTGCGCCCGGTGCAGGCGCCGCAAGTCCTCACCACGGATGCCGTCGGGGGCGTGGAGCAGGGCGTGCTCGGCCAGGGACGCGTCGCGTTCGAGCCAACGCAGTTCCTTGTCCTGATCCACTGCGTCCATCACGTCGTCCCGCTCTTCCGGCGAGAGATCGACGAGCAGGTGATCGATGTCGGGGCCCGCGGGCGAGGTCATCATCCCTGAGGAGTATCGGCCCGACGCTCGAAAGGTGCAGCGGCTGTGTTCCCGCACCATATTTCAGGAATGACCGACTCTCGTGTGCTGCTTGACGCCAAGGCGATCGACCGGACGCTCAAGCGAATGGCCGATCAGATCATCGAGCTGCACGGCGGGAGCGATGCGCCGCTGGTGCTCGTCGGCATCCAGCGGCGCGGCGTGCAGCTGGCCGGCCGCCTGCAGCAGCTGATCCGCGACCGGGAGGGGATCGACGTCCCTCGCGGCGCCCTCGACATCACGCTCTACCGCGACGACCTGCAGACCGTCGGGCCTCGGCCGGTCGTCGGCGCCACCGATCTGCCTTGGGCCCTCGAGGGCTCGACCTGCATCATCGTCGACGATGTGCTCTACACGGGGCGGACCGTGCGCGCCGCACTCGACGAGCTGGCCGACTTCGGCCGACCCGCACGCATCGGGCTGGCGGTGCTCGTCGATCGCGGAGGGCGCGAGCTCCCGATTCAGCCCGACATCGTCGGCAAAGTCGTCCAGCTGCGGAAGGGCGGGCGCGTGGATGTGCAGGTCAGCGAGCTCGACGGGCACGACGCCGTCACGATCACCGAGGGTGCCGACGCGTGATCGCGCCGCTCGGCAAGGACCTGCTCGATCTCCGATCGATCAGCGCCGATCAGCTCCGCCTCATTCTCGATACCGCCGAGCCGTTCAAGGAGATTTCCGAACGCGCGATCAAGAAAGTGCCGGTGCTGCGCGGCAAGACGATCGTCAATCTCTTCTACGAGAACTCGACGCGCACGCGGACCTCGTTCGAGTTTGCCGAAAAGCGTCTGAGCGCCGACACGGTGAACATCGCCGTCGCCGCCAGCAGCATCGCCAAGGGCGAGACCCTGGTCGATACCGCGCGCAACCTCGAAGCGATGCGGATCGATATGGTCGTCATTCGGCACCCCGCCTCGGGCGCGCCGCGATTCCTTGCCGATCGCATCCAGTCGAACGTCATCAACGCCGGCGACGGCACGCACGAGCACCCCACCCAGGGGCTGCTCGACCTGCTGACCCTGCGCAGTCGCTTCGGTCGACTCGAAGGACTCAAGGTGTGCATCGTCGGCGATGTGATGCACTCTCGGGTCGCGCGCTCGAATATCTGGGGACTCAAGAAGCTCGGCGCCGAGGTCGCGATCTGCGGGCCACGCTCGCTGCTCCCCGGCGGCCTCGAGACCTTCGGGGTGCACGTCTTCGATCGGATCGAGCAGGCGATCGAATGGGCCGACGCGCTCAACGTGCTTCGCCTGCAACTCGAGCGAATGACGGCCGGCTACATCCCGTCCCTCCGCGAGTACAACCGGGTCTTCGGCGTCACGACGGCGCGCCTGGAGCGGGCCCCGCGCGACATCGTCATCATGCACCCCGGCCCGATCAACCGCGGTGTCGAGATCGACTCCGACGTCGCCGATGGGCCGCACAGTCTGATTCTGCAGCAGGTCACGAACGGCGTCGCCGTTCGGATGGCCGTCCTCTATCTGCTCGCGGGCGGTCGCCCCGAGCTTGCCAACGCCGCCAAGGGCTGATCCGATGTCCGAACGTCCCATTCTTCTGCGCGGCGGGCGAGTGCTCGATCCGTCGCGTGCCCTCGACGTTGCGCAGGGCGATGTGCTCATCACGAACGGCGTGATCACGCACGCCGGCGAGCGCATCGGCAACCCGACCGATGCCCACGTCATTGATTGTACGGGCGCGGTCGTCTCGCCTGGCTTCGTCGATGTGCATTGCCACTTGCGGGAGCCCGGGCGCGAGGACGTGGAGACGATCCGCACCGGCGCGCGTGCCGCAGCCGCGGGTGGATTCACGGCCGTCTGTGCGATGCCCAACACCGATCCGGTCACCGACAACCAGGCGGCGGTGGGCTTCGTGAAGCGGCAGGGAGAAGCTGCCGGCGCGGCGCGCGTGTATCCCATCGGCGCGATCTCGCTGGGGCAGAAGGGGGAACGCCTCGCGGAGTTCGGCGAGATGATCGCCGCCGGTGCGGTGGCGGTGTCCGACGACGGCAAGCCGGTCGTGTCGAGCCAGCTGATGCGCACCGCGCTCGAATACGCCCGCACCTTCGGGATTCCGGTCGCCGATCACTGCGAAGACCCGACACTCGCCCACGGCGGCGCGATGAACGAAGGGGTGGTCTCGGCGCGGCTCGGACTCAAGGGCATTCCGAGCGAGGCGGAAGAGATCATGGCCATCCGCGACATTCTGCTCGCGCGCCGGACGGGCGGGCACATCCACCTCTGCCATATGAGCACCAAGGGATCGGTGGAGCTCATTCGCTGGGGCAAGGATCGTGGCATCAAAGTCACCGCGGAAGTCTGCCCGCACCATCTGTCGCTCACCGAAGAGGCGGTCGGCGACTACGACACCAACGCGAAGATGAACCCGCCGCTCCGCACTGCCGAGGATGTGGAATGGCTGCAGCAGGCGGTGAAGGACGGCACCATCGATTGTGTTGCCACCGATCACGCTCCGCATCACTACGACGAGAAGGAGCGCGAGTTCGCCGATGCCCCGAACGGCATCGTCGGCCTCGAGACCGCGCTTGCGGTGGTGCATACGTGGCTCGTGGCCAGCGGCATTCTGACCTTGCCGCAGCTCGTCGACCGGATGGCCTGCACACCGGCGCGTCTCTTCAACCTGCCCGGCGGCACGCTCAAGCCGGGAGCCGCCGCCGACATCACGGTCTTCGATCCGTCCGCGCAGTGGACTGTCGATGCCAAGCAGTTCCGCACGAAGGGCCGCAACACACCGTACCAGGGCAAGACGCTTTCCGGCCGCGTGCAGCTGACGCTCGTCGGCGGGCAGCTCGTGTACCAGCTGGAGCGGTAGTGGCGGCACCGCGGGTGAGCGCGAGTCGCAGCGAGACGGCGGCGCGTCGCGAGATCGTCGACGTGTGCCGGGCCCTCGCGGAGCGGCGGCTCATCGCCGGCCCCGATGGCAACGTGTCGGTGCGCCTTGATGATGACCGCGTGCTCTGCACGCCAGCCGGTGTGCGCAAGGGCACGCTCACCCCGGCAATGCTGGTGGTCGTGGATCTCGCCGGTCGACCCGAACGGTGCGACGCGCGCCCCGCCTCGAGCGAGATCGGACTGCACCTCGCCGCCTACGCCGCCCGGCCCGAGGTCGCGGCCGTGGTCCACGCGCATCCGCCGATGGCGACCGCGTGGGGGGTCGCCGGGCGCGATCTCGTGGCGCCGGTCTTGGCCGAGGTGATACTGTTGATGGGGGCCGTCCCGCGCGTTCCATTCGCCATTCCCGGCACACCGGCCCTCGCGGCGGCGTTTGCGCCGTTCTTCCCGCACCACGACGCGTTTCTGATGGCCAATCACGGCGCACTCACGCTCGGTTCGACCTTGGCGCTCGCGCACCAGCGGATGGAGTGTCTGGAGCACGCGGCGACCGTGGTGCACGCGGCGTCGGTGCTCGGGCCGGTGACTGCCTTGTCCGACGCCGAGGCCACCGCGCTACGCGCGCGGCGGACCGCGACGTGAGCGCCGCGGAACGGCCGGTCGCCGAGCTGCTCGCCGAGCGCGCGAAGTACACCACGTGGCTCGAGCAGCTCGCGGCGCGGACCGCCGGCGCGCCGGCACACGTCGTCGCGAAGGTGCGGAGCGACTACGAGGCGCGACTGCAGGCCGTGCGCGAGCAGTTGTCCGCGCGGGCGGGCGACCTCGAGGCGCGGCGTCTGGAGGCGGTCGGGCGTCGCGACGCGGCCCGTGCGGCGGAGCAGGCGCTCGCCGACGAGCGCGCCGAGGCCGAGTTGCGCCACGCGGTCGGCGAGTATTCGGTCGAGGAGTGGGAAGCTTTGGCGCGCGACAGCGACGCCGCGTTGGCCACCGCGGCCGCCGATCGCCTCGCGGCCGAAGTCTCGCTCGATGATCTCGAGCGCGCGCTCTCGGAAGTGCGGGGCGCCGCGAGCGAATCCAGCGAGGAGCCAGCGGCCGAGGCGGCACCGGAGCCGACACCTGAACCCACCCCGGAACCGACGCCAGAGCCGGCGGCCGAGGCGCTTGTGGCCGCGGTGGAGCCGATCGCCAACTTCGAAGAGCCCGACGCCGGTCTTCCGGTGCTCGCGGCGACGGTCGAGTCGCCGGTGCAGGACGACATCGGCGAGGGCGAATGGATCGAGCCGGCACCCGAAGCGCCTACCGTGTCCGAGGCGCCAGCGTCGGAGCCCACGCCGGAGCCCGAGCCGGAGCCCGAGCCGGACGACGCCAGCGTGCCGCCCACCGTCACGACCGCCGTGTTGCGGCCGGCGATTCCCACAGCGCCGGTGGACGACCTGTTCCTGGTGCCGATTCTCGCCGATGTACCGCCGCCGCTCGCACCGGCGGTTGCACTGCCGGTCGCGCCGGCGGCAGTGCCACCGGCGGTCCCGGCGGAGCCACCGTCGAGCGCTCCGGCGAGCGGTCGCATTCGCGGCACGGAAGCCTTCGATGACCTGGAGTTCATCAAGTCCCTCGCGGGCGGGAAGGGAGGCGTCGGTGCCGGCGCGACAACGTCATCGCGCAATCCGGCGCCGCCAGCCGATCGCCCAGTGGAGCGTGCGCCGAATGCGGACATCGGGCCCCAGTCCGCGCCGTCTCGCATCTCGCGAGAGTTCGCGCCGCCGCCGGAGCCACGGATTCCCGATCCGACGGTGACCGCGCCCGAGGTGTCAATGCACGTGCACCGCCGGGCGACGGACCCGGGCGTCGATGCGATTCGCGCGATGTCGGAGTCGCCCGCCAAGTCGCTACGCCAGTCCCAGAGTGGTCAGGCGACCAAGTCGCTCAAGTGCGCGGAGTGCGGCGCGATGAACTACCCCACGGAGTGGTACTGCGAACGTTGCGGCGGCGAGTTGGCGTCGCTCTGACCGGTCGCAGGTCGGAAATCGAAACGGCCGCCGGCGTCCCGAGGGACACTGGCGGCCGTCTGCGTATCGGCCTGCTTACTTCGCGGCGGCGGCCTTCTTGGCCATCCGCGACTTGAGCCGCGCTGCCGTGTTGCGATGGACGAGCCCCTTGCGGGCCGCGCGATCCAGCAGGCTGGCCGCCGTGGTGCGCGCCGAAGCGTCAGCGCCCTCGGTGCGGGCCTTCTTGAGCGCCGTACGGAGCGTGGAGCGCTGAGCGCGGTTGCGCGCGGTCGCCGCGCGCGCCTTGCGCTGGTTCTTCTTGGCGGACGCGATTCTGGGCACGAGAGAAATCCGGCAAAACTGTTGAAATTGTCGACCAACGTCTCAAGTCACCCCAAGACCGCCGGCACCGTAGCACCGATAGTTATCGGCCGCTGGCGCCTATGTCAAGACAAGGCAAGGCTTTGTCCCCTGTGGGCGCCCCCTTACCTTTTGCCTTCCTTCCACACCCGCCCACCACGTGGATTCGCTCCAGAAGTTCCTCCTTGCGGCGCCAATGCTCCTGCTCGCGATGGTCGCGCACGAGTACGCGCACGGCTGGGCGGCACGCTCGCAGGGAGACCACACCGCCGAGTCCCTCGGGCGGCTGACGTTCAACCCGCTCAAGCACATCGACCCCGTGCTGACGGTGCTGCTGCCCGCGATGCTCTGGTTCGCCACCAGCGGCGCGTTCGTCTTCGGTGGCGCGAAGCCGGTGCCGGTCGATCCTCGCAACTATCGGCAGCTCAAGCGCGGCGACATCATTGTGTCGCTTGCGGGGATCGCCACCAATCTGGTGCTCGCGGTGCTGCTCATCATCGGCACGATGGCGCTCGGCGTCCTCGGGCGCGCCGTACCGGCGCTCAACGATTCGCTCTCGCTGCTGCAGATGATGTTCCGCTGGGGCATCGTGATGAACTTCGTGCTTGCGGTCTTCAACCTGTTTCCGTTGCCGCCGCTGGATGGTTCGCACGTGATGAAGTGGTTGCTCCCGCCCGCGTGGCGTGCGCGCTACGTGCAGCTCGGGGCGTTCGGCTTTGGCATTATGCTCCTCCTGCTCACGATTGGTCGACCGATCATCGCCGCCTGGATGGCGCCGGTGACCTGGCTCAACGCGCTGGCCTCGCAGGCGCTGCAGCCGTTCGTGCTGCTCGGGCCCTGGTCGTGACGGCACCGACCGATCCCTCCGCCTCGGCCCTGCCGATGCTCGCTGACGGGCCGCCGCCGGGTTTCGTCGTCGAGCTCCCCGAATTCGCGGGGCCGCTCGATCTGTTGCTGTCGCTGATCCGCGACGAACAGCTCGACATCTACGACATCCCCATCGCGCGCATCGCGCGGCAGTTCCTCGACCGCGTCACCACGATGGGGCTCAACGAGGCGGCCGAGTATCTCGAGATGGCGGCCCGGTTGCTGCGCATCAAGGCGCAGATGCTGCTGCCGCGCCCCGAGGGCGAAGAGGGATGGGAAGACCCGCGCGCTGAGCTCGTGCGCCGACTGCTCGAGTATCAGCAGATGCGCGAAGTCGTCGATCTGCTCGAGCACCTCGGCGAAAGCCGCCGGCAGCGTCTGCCCCGCGGCTTCCTGCCCACGGCGGCCGAGCCGCCGATGGCGCCCCTGGCGCTGTCGCTGAGCGAGTTGCTCGGCGCGGTCGATCGCGTGATGCGCGTGCTCAAGCGTCCCGCCGTGCACGACGTCGTGCCCCGGGCGCTCGATGTCGCCGCCGCGATCGACCTGGTCCGTGCCCTGCTCACGCAGGTGGCGCGTGCCCGTTGGAGCGACATCGTGCGCCCCGACGCTGAACCCTGGGAAGTCCTGAGCGCGCTGCTGGCGTTGCTCGAGTTGGCCAAGCTCGGTGAGCTCAAGCTCTCGCAGCCGGCGCCGTTTGCCTCCGTGGAACTGTATCGTGAACAGTCTGGCGAAACTGTGTGAGGCCGCGCTCTTCGCGAGCGCTCGGCCGATTTCCTTCGAAGAGCTGCAGACCCTCGATCCCGAGGCGTCGCCGGCGGCGCTGCGGAGTGCGCTCGACGAGCTGCGCGAGTGCTACGACGTGCAGGGGCACGGGGTCGAGCTGATGGAGCTCGGGGAAGGCTGGCAAATCCTGACGCGCGCGGAGTACGTCGACGCGATCGAGCGCGCGCAGCTCGCCGCGCGGCCCGCGCGCCTGTCGGCCGCGGCGCTCGAGACGCTGGCGATCATCGCGTATCGGCAGCCGATCGGTCGCGGCGAAATCGAAGAGATCCGCGGCGTGAACGTGGGCGGCGTGCTCAAGTCGCTTCACGAGCGCGGGCTCGTCGATATCGTCGGCCGCGCCGAAGGGCTCGGGCGTCCGCTGCTCTACGGCACCACGCCGCTCTTCCTGGAGCAGTTCGCGCTACGGCATCTGGCCGAGCTGCCTCGGGCCGACGAGCTCGCCGTGGCGCTGCGTCCGCTCGGCGGCGACGCCGCCGCTGGCGCGACGGCCGCCCCGGACGCCGATCCGGCAGCGGCCGACGCCGGTGCCGAAAGCACCGACGCGTCGGCGCCGGACGCGGAGCCGACCCCGGCGGACGACGCGGCGCCCGTCGCCGAGGCCGACGCGCCCGTCATCGAGGAATCGGCCGACGCCCGCTGATTCGTCGGCCGATGACGTGATGCGCATCCAGCGCGCGCTCGCGCGCGCTGGCATCGCGTCGCGGCGAAAGGCGGAAGCGCTCGTCGAAGCCGGTCGCGTGCTCGTCAACGGCACGCCGGCGACGCTGGGGCAGATCGTCGACCCGCGCCGCGACCGCATCACCGTCGACGGCGCGCTCGTCCCGCCGCCCGCGCCGCCCCAGTGGTTCGTGCTCAACAAGCCATCGGGTGTGATGACCACGGCCAGCGACCCCAACGGGCGTCGCACCGTGTTCGATTTGGTGCCCAAGGTGGCCGGACTGACGTACGTGGGGCGGCTCGACCTGCTCACCGAAGGCGTGCTGCTGATGACCACCGACGGCGACGCGGCGCACACGCTGACGCATCCGAGCGGCGGCGTCGAACGCGAGTATGTCGTGACCGTGCGCGGCGACGCCGAGGGCGCCCTCGGACCGCTGCGCGACGGCGTCGAACTGCACGACGGCATCGCCCGCGTGAAGCGCGCCAGCGCGTCGTCCCTGGGCAAGGGGAAGTGGGATCTCACGCTGGTGCTGGCCGAAGGTCGCAATCGCGAGGTGCGTCGCCTCTGTAAAGCGGTCGATCTGGAGGTGCTGCGCCTGGTCCGCACCCGCTACGGCCCGGTGCAGTTGGGGCGCTTGGCGCCCGGGACCTGGCGGCCGCTGTCGACCGGTGAAGCCGCCGCCCTCGGGGCACCACCGCCGAAGCGTCGCGGGTAGATTTCCGTCGTCCCTACAACACACACGAGGCACGAGTGGCCGGACCGATGGTGACGAGCCCCGGCGCGGCGGCGGCGGATGGCGCGCTGACGCAGGCGATTCTGGGAGAAGTGGGCAAGCGGGTCGTCGGGCAGGAAACGATGATCGAGCGGTTGCTGATCTGCCTGCTGACCGGAGGCCACGTGCTGCTCGAAGGCGTGCCCGGGCTCGCCAAGACGCTCACCGTGCGGACGCTGGCCGAGACCGTCGACGCCCGCTTCAGTCGCATTCAGTTCACGCCCGACCTGCTGCCGGCGGACGTCATCGGCACGCAGGTCTACGAGCAGCAGACCGGCACCTTCGCCGTGAAGCCGGGCCCGGTCTTCACCAACATTCTGCTCGCCGACGAAATCAATCGCGCGCCGGCCAAGGTACAGTCGGCGCTGCTCGAAGCGATGCAGGAAAAGCAGGTCACGATCGGCGGCGAGACCTTCGCGCTCGAGGAGCCGTTCCTCGTGCTCGCCACGCAGAATCCGATCGAACAGGAAGGCACCTATCCGCTGCCGGAGGCGCAGGTCGACCGCTTTATGCTCAAGCTGCGCGTCGGCTATCCGTCTCGCGACGACGAGCGGGAGATTATGCGGCGGATGTCGAGTGGTGCGCAGATCCCGATCCACCCGGTCGCGACGACCGAGCAATTGCTCGCGGCGCGGCAGCGGATTGCCGAGCTCTACCTCGACGCGCGCGTGGCGGATTACATCGTCGATCTCGTGCACGCCACGCGCGAGCCGGCGCAGTCAGGACTGGCCGATCTTGGCGCCCTGATCGCGTTCGGCGCCAGCCCGCGCGCCACGATCGCGTTGGCGCAGGCCTCGCGGGCGCACGCTTTTCTCCGCGGACGCGGCTTCGTCACGCCCGATGACGTGAAGGCGATTGCACCAGATGTGCTCCGCCATCGCGTGCTCGTGACCTTCGAGGCCGAGGCCGACGGGATCACCGGCGACGACATCGTCAGTCGCGTCCTCGACCGCGTCGCCGTTCCCTGATCGGACGCACGCCTCCCGTGGCGGTCCCATCCCGCACCGCAGCGCCCGCGCCGCCGGTCACGACGCCTCCCGAGGTCGTGCGGGCGGTCAAGTTGCTCGATCTGCGTGCCAAGCGGCTCGTCGCGGGGCAGTTTGGCGGTGCGTACCAGGCCGTCTTCAAGGGACACGGGATCGAGTTCGCCGAGTTGCGCGAGTACCAGCCCGGCGACGAAGTCCGCACGATCGACTGGAAGGTCACCGCCCGGATGCGTCGCCCGCACGTCCGCCGGTACGTCGAAGAGCGCGAGTTGAGCGTGCTCGTGATTCTCGACGTGTCGGGCTCGGCCTGGTTCGGGACGACGCGCCAGCTCAAGGGCGAGGTGGCCGCGGAGCTCGCCGCCGCCATCGTCCTCACGGCGGCGCGGCAGAACGATCGCGTGGGGGTGCTCGCCGTGACCGATCGGCTGGAACTGGTGCGCCCGCCGCGGAAGGGACGCCGGCACGCCTTGGCCACTGCGCGCGATGTCCTCGCATGGCAGGTGGGTCCGGGCGACGCGCGGCGCAGCACGTTGCTGATGCCGGCGGCCGACGCCTGCGCCGCCGCATTGCCGCAGCGGGGCGTGATCTTCGTGATCTCGGACTTCGATGCGCCGGATGCCGAACGCACGATGCGACGGCTCGCACTCAAGCACGAAGTCATTGCAGTGCCCGTGGAGGATCCGGCCGAGTTCGAGTTGCCGGATGTCGGCGTGGCGCGACTCGCCGACCCGGAGACCGGGGCGGGCATCGAAGTCGATACGAGTGACCCCGCCGTCCGCGGCATTTTTGCGCGGCGCGCGCGCGCCGCGCGTGAAGGCCGAGACAAGATGCTGCGCGCGGCCGGCGCCGATGTCGTCGTCGTGGGCACGGACACCGGGTTCGTCGACCCGATGCTGCGCTACCTGCGCGGCCGTCAGCGGGGCGGACGGGCGTGAGCTGGCCGTCGGCGCCCCAGCCGCGCAGCGACAGCGCCGCGCCGCCGCCCGCTGCGGCGTCGTCGGTGGTCGCCATCGCGCCCGCGGGCGGCATTCGCGTCGGCGCCCCCTTCACGCTGGTCCTGCGCACCCGCGTGCCCGTCGGCACGACCGTCGCGTTTCCCGTGGGCCCCGATTCCGGCGTGATCGAAGCGGTGCGGTCCTCGGTAGTCTCGACGCGCGCGGCGGGGCCGGACTCGATCGACGCGATCGCCACCTACGCCTTGGTGGCCTGGGACGTGGGCGAGCGGCGCATTCCCTTCGGCGCCGTCGTGCGTGAGCGTGATGGCGTCGCCGAGCGCGTCGCGGTCGCGCCGGTGCCGGTCACCGTGACGTCGGTGTTGCCCTCGGGTGAGCAGGTGGAGCCGAAGCCGGCGCGTGAGCCGTTTCGCCTCGAGACCTTCTACTGGCGCGATGCGTTGCTGATCGCGCTGGCGCTGCTCGTTGGCGCGGCGCTCGTCTGGTGGGCGATGCGACGTCGCCCGGTGGCTCGCCCAGCGGAGATCCCCGCGACGCGTCGCGATCCGCGGGCGGCGCTTGCGGCGCTCGACGCGATGCAACTGCACACCGCCGGAGAACCCGCGCGCGTGCTGCTCGGAGCGGCTGATGCGGTCCGCGAGGCGCTGGGCGAACTGTCCCCCCGCGCGCGCGTGCTCACCACGGACGAACTCGCGCGCACGCCCCTCGCGGGGGTGCCGATGGTGCGCGTGATCACCCTGCTCGAAGACGCGGATGCCGCACGCTACGGCCGCACGCCGGTCAGCGTAGAGCGGGCGACACGGGCACTCGCCGAAGCCCGCGCGCTGGTCGAGCTGCTGCAGCCAGGAGTCGCCGCGTGACGTGGTGGACGGCCTCTCCCCTGGGTGCGTGGATCCCGCCGGGCACGGAATTCGGCGCGCCGTGGGCGCTGCTGCTGTTGCTGGTGCTGCCGTGGTGGTGGTGGCGTCGCGCGCGATCGGTCGTGCCCGCCTTGCTCCACGCGCGCGCCGTGCCGCTGCTGGCCGGGCAGCGGCGCGGTCGCGCGGTGCCTCGCGCGTTGGTGGCCCTGCGCAGCGTGGCGCTGGTCGGCTGCATCGTGGCGCTCGCCCGCCCGCGTGTCGGGTATGGCGTCGAGGATGTGACGCGCGAAGGCATCAGCATCGTGGTGGCGCTCGACATCTCGACGTCGATGCTCGCCGAGGACTTCCAGCCGCAGAACCGGCTCGAAGTCGCCAAGGACAAGCTCAAGCAGTTCATCATCAGCCGGCCCAATGATCGGATCGGCATTGTGGCGTTTGCGGGGGAGGCGCTGACCCAAGTGCCGCTGGCGGTCGACCAGCCGATTCTGCTCGCCGCGGCCGACAATCTGCAGTCGGGGATGCTCGAGGACGGCACGGCGATCGGCACGGCCATCGCCACATCGGCGAATCGCCTGCGCGACGCCGCGGGTGCATCGCGGGTGATGATCCTGCTGACCGACGGCGAGAACAATCGTGGGGCGATCGATCCGCGTACCGCCGCCCAGGCGGCAGCGGCGCTCGGGGTGCGCATCTACACGATCGGCGTCGGCACCGATGGGTTGGCCCCGGTGCCCGTTGGGCGCGGACTGTTCGGCCTGCGCTACGAGAATCGGCCGGTGCGCATCGACGAGGCGCTGTTGCAGGACGTCGCGAAGACGACCGGTGGTCGCTACTTCCGCGCGCGAGACGCAGCCGCCTTGCAGCGCATCTACGAGCAGATCGATCAGCTCGAGCGCTCACCGGTTCGCGCCAGGGTGGGAATGCGCTACGACGAACAGTACCGCTGGCCGCTCGGGCTGGCGCTGGTCTGTGTGGCGCTGGAGCTCGCCCTGCTCGCGTGGCGAGGGCCCGTCCCGTGATGCGCATCTTCCCCGATCATCCCGGCTGGCTGATGGCGGGCGCGGGCGCCGCGATCGTGTTGCTGGGGCTGGCGTGGTGGGCCGAGCGTCGGCGACGCACCCGGCTGGCGCGCTACGCGGCCGCTGATCTGCTCGCGCTGCTCGCGCCAGCCTCGGCCTTGGCCGCCGGTCGCGCACGCCGCGGGCGGCTGGCGATGTTCGCGCTGCTGGCGGGCATTGCACTGGCCGGGCCGCGGTGGGGGCAGGAGAAGACCACCGTGCGTCGCGAAGGCATCGACGTTGCGCTCGTCGTCGATGCGTCGTTGTCGATGCTCGCGCCGGATGAACGTCCGTCGCGGTTGGCGCGCGTGAAGCAGGAAATCCGGCGCCTGCGCGCGTCGGGCCCGGGGGACCGCTTTGCCTTGATCGCCTTCGCCGGCCGGGCGTATCTGCTCACGCCACTCACCGCGGATGGCGGTGCGCTCGAGCTGTACCTCGACAATCTCGATCCGTCGGTGGTGGGGCAGGCCGGCAGTATGCTCGCGCCCGCGCTGCGGCAGGCGCACGACCTGCTGGCGGCGAGCCGCGGCGGCGGGGATCGCGCGATCGTGGTGTTGAGCGACGGCGAGATCTGGGATGACGCGCCGGCCGTCGATGCCGAAGCCGCGCGGATCGCACAGGCGGGAATGCATCTCGTGTCGGTCGGGGTCGGGAGCACCGGCGGCAGCACGATCCCGATGGCCGACGGCTCCACCAAGCGCGACGACAGTGGGCAAGACGTCGTGACGAAGCACGATCCCACCACCCTCGCGCGCGTGGCGAGCCTCGCACGGGGCACGTACGTCGCGACCGACGCCACCGACAAGGCCGCGCGCATCCGCCAGTCGCTCTCGCGACTGCGTGCCGAACGACGGGCCATCGAAGAGACCGCCGCCGGCCTGCCGCGGTTTCACTGGTTCCTCTGGCCGGCGTTCGCCGTGTTGTTCTGGGATGCCCGCGCGGGACTGTCCCGCCGCCGCCGCCCGACGGGCGCGGTCGCCGGCCCACCGGCCCCGGTGGGCGTGGCCACGCGCGTGGCGGTCGCCCTGCTTGGCGCCGGGCTCGCGATGGGCAGCTCGTGGCCATTGCCCGCGCTGCAGCAGGGCAGTGAGCCCTATCGTCGCGGCGACTTCCCGGCCGCAATTCGTGAGTACCGGACCGCGGTACAGAACGGGGACCGTCGTCCCGAGACGATGTACAATCTGGGCACCGCCCTGCTGGCCGCCGATTCGCTGAGCGCCGCGATCGAGACCTTGGAGCGCGTCGCGCGCAGCGCGCCGGCCGATGTGCGCGATCGCGCGCTGTTCAACCTGGGGCTCGCACACCTCAAGCGGGCGCGCGTCGGTGGTGACTCGGCGCAAGGCGCCGCGCAGCAGGCCGCGGCCACGTACCGGCAGGTGTTGCTCGCGCACCCGCGCGACGAAGACGCCCGCTGGAACTACGAGCTCGCCAAGCGACAGCAACCGCCGGAAGAGGGCGGGGCACCGCGTCCCGAAGACGGCGGCAGTGCGCGACCGGAGCCGCAGGATGGCGCGCCACCGGCTGGCGGCCTGTCGTCGGCGCAGGCGCGGCAGTTGCTTGAGAACGCCGCGCGCGATGAGCGCGATACGCAGGAGCGCCGTCAGCGTCGCGCCCGCCCGGACGGTCCGCCGCAGGGGAAGGACTGGTGATCGCCGCGCTCTCGCTCGTGCTGCAGGTCGCGGCCGCGCAGTTGCCGACGGTGATCCGCACCGCGCGGATCGACCCCAAGGCCGGCGTCAATTTCGCCGCCGCGGTCTCGCCCGAGACCGTGACCGTGGGCGAACAGGCGCTGTACCAGGTCGCGGTCTTCGTCAGCGACGAAGTCCGCGCGCGGCTACGCCGCAACCCGGAGTTCGTGCCGCCGGAGTTGCGCGCCGTCCTCGCCTACGATCCGCCCGGGAGCTACACACGCTACGAGCGCGTGATGCTGGCCGGCGCGCCGTGGGAGGTGCACGTCTTCCAACGCGCCATCTTCCCGCTCGCGCCGGGCCGAGTGGACGTGCCGCCGGCGCGCCTCAGCTACGCGGTGCCGCTGTCGTCGTCCTTCTTCTCGCGGGAAGAGACCTACAGCGTGCGCTCCCCCTCGGTCACTCTGGTGGCACGAGACGCGCCGAGGGCCGGTCGACCCGACGACTGGGATGGTGCGGTGGGCAGCTTGTCGACGTCGCTCGGCATCGCCGCACGTACCGCGCGAGTCGGCGAACCGGTCACCGTCACGATGCGCGTACGCGGGCGGGGCAATGTCAACCTCTGGCCGCGGCCGCGGTTGCAGGTGCCGTGGGCCGATGTCGTGCCCGCCGGCGATCGCGTCGTGCTCGATTCGGTGCGCTTGGCGGTGGTTGGCGAGAAGACCTTCGAGTGGATCGTCACGCCCAAGGTCGCCGGCGCACAGGTCGTGCCCCCGCAGCGCTACCCGGTCTGGAATCCGGACGGGCAACGCTACGACGTCGTGATGACGCCGCCGGAGTCGCTCGAAGTGCGGCCCGCGGCCGTGACGGCGGACGGTGCGCGTGCAGTACCGACCACGGCGGCGGGCGAGCCGCTGCCCACGATTCGCACGCGCTTCCGTCTCGCGCCGCCGACACCGCCGTGGCAGCAGTGGGGATGGTGGCTGGTCCTCGGTGCCGCACCGATGCTGGCCGTGCCGCTGGCACGGCGTCGGCGACGCACGCGGGTCGAGGTCCGAATGCGCGGCGCCGCGTCGCCGGTCGCTGACCGCGCGGTGCCGTCGGCGTCACCGACGCGCGCCACGGATGCGCTGCGACGCGAGGCGCGGATTCCCGTCGGGGCCAGTCGGCAGGATCTGGAGCGCGCCTTGCGCCGCTGTGGCGTCACGGCGGAGACCGCCGCGCGCGCGGCCGCGCTCGATGACGCACTCGGTCGCGCGGCGTACGGCCCGGCGGCCGATCCCGCGGCACGTGCCGCACTCGAGGTCGGGGCCGACGCGCTCTTGCGCCAAGTCCGCCGCGAGATGGCGCCGCGCTTCCGCCGAGCGGCCGCGCGCGTCATTGCCACGGTGGCCTTGGGCGGCGCCTCGCTACTCGGCGCCGTGGCGCCGGTGCTGGCGTGGCGCGCGTCCGCCGGCCCGTCGGTCGATCCGCGCGAGCAGTTTGCGCTCGGCGCCAGCGCATACGCCGCAGGCCGGATGACCGAAGCGCGCGATCGTTTCGCGTCGGCGGTTGCGGCAGCCCCCACATCGCCCGATGCCTGGGCGAACGTCGGCACCGTGGCCTTCGTCCTCGGCGACTCAGGGCGAGCGGCCGCTGGCTGGCAGCGCGCGCTGCGGCTGGAGCCGTTGGCCAGCGATGTGCGGCAGCGCTTGGCGCTCTTGCCGGGCCCCGAACGGAGTCTCGCCGACCCGGTCACGATCTGGCCGATCGGCGCGCGCGAGCTGGCCTTCACGGCCATCGGGCTCTGGGTCGTCGGCTGGGGCGCGCTCGCGCTCGCGGGCTCATTTCCCGCCGCACTGCTCGTCGCGCTCGCCGTAGCGACCGGCACGGTGGCCGGTCTCGCCCGCACGCGCGAGCGAGGCACGGACCTCGCCGTGGTCCTGCGCGCCGAGCGGCTCCGGGCACTGCCCGCGCTCGGGGCCGATCCGGTCACGTCCCTCGCGACTGGCGAAGTGGTGCAGATCGCCACGCGCCGCGACGGATGGGTCTCGGTGCGCCTGCCCGGTGGTCGCGAGGGATGGATCGAAACCCAGCATCTCGACGCACTCTCGGGGTCCGGCCTGCCCTGACGTCGGGGTATCTTTCGGGATGCCACGCATTGCCGTCCTCGCCAGCACCGTTGCCGACCAGATCGCGGCCGGCGAGGTCGTCGAGCGCCCGGCCTCCGTGGTCAAGGAACTCGTCGAGAACGCCCTCGATGCGCAGGCCACGACGGTCGAAATCACCATCGAAGAGGGTGGTCGCGCGTTGATTCGCGTGGCCGACGATGGACACGGGATGGATCCTGAGGACGCGCCGCTCGCGCTCGCCCGCCACGCCACCTCGAAAATCCGTGCGGCGGCCGATCTCGTCGGCGTGGCCTCGTTCGGCTTTCGTGGAGAAGCCTTGCCGGCGATCTGCTCCGTCTCGCAACTCGTGCTGGAGTCATCGACGGTCGACGGTGCCGGCACCCGCGTCACCGCCGCCGGTGGGGTGATCACTGAGGTCGTCCCCGCAGCGCGCCGACGCGGGACCACCGTCAGCGTGCGCCAACTGTTCTTCAACGCGCCGGCGCGGCAACGTTTCCTTCGCGGGGCGCGCAGTGAATGGCGCGCGATCGCCGAGATGGTCACCACGATCGCACTCGGGCGGCGCCACGTCCGCTTCGTCCTGGTGCACGATGGCAAGGAAACCCTCGCGTTGCCGCCGGCATCGTCGATGGCCGCGCGCCTTGGCGCGATCTGGGGCGGACCGTTCGCCGAGCGCTTGCTGCCAGTCGATCACGTCTTCGGGCCGACCCGCGTGTCGGGGTTGGTGGAACGACCGGCAGACGTCGGCACGGCCACGCGACGGGTGTATCTGAGCGTCAATGGACGCGCGATTCGCGACAACGGCCTCACCCGCGCGGCCGAAGCGGCGTACCGCAGCACGATCCCTGCGGGGACGCGGCCGACGCTGTTTCTGGATCTCGAGCTGGCCGCCGATCTCGTCGACGTCAACGTGCACCCGGCCAAGGCGGAAGTGCGCTTCCGCGACCGCTGGCCGGTGGAGCGCACGGTCGAAACCGCGGTGCGCCAAGCGCTCGGCACGCTGGATGCCGGCGCGTGGTTCGGCCCGAAGCCCAGCGCGGCCGCGCCCTACGCCCCACTCGGTGAACGCACGCTGCTGGCAGCGGACGTGGTGCCCGAGGTGCCGCTCTGGCAACAGCGCGACGACGAGCCGGCCCCCGCGCCCGAACTCGCCGCGGCGCCGGCCCCCGTAGTGACCGCGCCGACCGCGCCCGCCGCGCAGACGATCGTCACTCCGCCGCTCACGCAGATCGGACGCACGTACCTGATGTTCGAGCGTGACGATGGGATCGTGCTGATCGATCAGCACTCCGCGCACGAGCGCATTCTGTACGAGCGATTCCTGCGGCAGTTGCACGAGGGACACGCGCCGTCGCAGCAATTGCTGTTTCCGCTCACGATGCATCTCGGGCCGGCCGAAGCCGAGGCCTTCGAGCGCCATCACGCCCTGTTCGAGAAGCTCGGCTATGTCGCCGAGGGCTTCGGCGGACACACGGTGCTCATTTCGGCCGTACCCGCCCCGCATCCCCGCTTCGATGCCGAGCGCTGTCTGCGTGAGACGCTGGCCACGCTCACCGCGGATCGCTTTGCGGCCGCCGCGGCGCAGCACGAACGCCTCGCCGCCACCGTGGCTTGCAAGGCGGCGGTGAAGGCTGGTGACTCGCTCGCCCCCGACGAGATGCGCGCGCTCTACACGGCGCTCGCGACGACGGAGCTTCCCGCGCACGACGTGCACGGTCGTTCGACGGTCGTCCATCTGCGCTGGGACGAGATCGATCGGCGTTTCGGGCGCACCTGATGGGCAGCGCAGACTCGTCCCCCACGCACGGACCGGCGGTGTCGGTCATCGTCGGTCCAACCGCCGCCGGCAAGTCGGCGATCGCGCTTCACGTTGCCGAAGCCACCGGTGCGGTCCTCGTGAGCGCCGACTCGCGGCAAGTCTACCGCGGATTCGACATCGGGACCGCGAAACCGACGGCCGACGAACGGCGTCGTGTGCCGCATCGGGGCTTGGACGTGGCAGCGCCGACCGATCGTTGGCACGCGGCCCGCTGGGCCGAGGCGGCGCGCGGCTGGATCGCCGACGCGCGCGCGGCGGGACAGCCCGTGCTGGTCGTTGGTGGCACCGGGCTCTGGGTGCGCGCGCTCGCCGAGCCGCTCTTCAACGAGCCCGCGCTCGACGCCGACGCGCGCGCCGCATTGGCGGCCGAACTTGCGCCCCTCGACACCGAGGTGTTGCGCGCGCGGGTGCGCACGCTCGACCCCGCACGGGCGCATCTGGGCCGCGCGCAACTGCTCCGCGCGATCGAGGTCGCCACGCTGGCCGGTGTCCCGCAATCGGTGTTGATGGCCGAGCCCCCCGCGGCGCCCGCACTGCCGCTGCGATACCTCGTCGTGGACCCCGGCCCCGTGCTGCGGGAGCGCATCGCCGAGCGCACGGCGGCGATGCTCCGCAACGGCTGGGTCGACGAAGTCGCCTCGCTGCGCGCGACGGTCCCGCCCGAGGCGCCGGCCTGGCACGCCACCGGCTACGATGTCGTCGCCGAGGTCGTCGCCGGCACGCGGAGCGTGGCGTCCGCGCGCGACGCCATCGTGATTGCCACCCGCCAGTATGCCAAGCGGCAGCGGACGTGGAATCGGCACCAGCTCCCCGCGGCACGCGTTCAGCACCTGTCGCCCGACCTGTCTCAAGCCCGCGCGCACGCGCTGGCGTGGTTCCAGGAGTCTTCGTGAAGATCGGCATTACCTGCTATCCCACCTACGGCGGTTCGGGCGCGCTCGCGACCGAACTCG
The DNA here is from genome assembly GCA_033763905.1 of Gemmatimonadaceae bacterium. Taxonomy (GTDB): domain Bacteria; phylum Gemmatimonadota; class Gemmatimonadetes; order Gemmatimonadales; family Gemmatimonadaceae; genus JAJTHG01. The sequence goes on along the minus strand of JANRJP010000116.1, from coordinate 12,171 downwards.
GCATCGCGCTCGCCGCGCGCGGCCACGAGGTGCACTTCATCACCTACCAGCAGCCGTTCCGGCTCCGGAAGTTCCGCCCGCGGATCTACTTCCACGAAGTCGACGTCGGACGCTACCCGCTCTTCGAGTACCCGCCCTACGATCTCGCGCTCGCCGTGCGGATGCACGAGGTCGTGCTCTCGCATCAGTTGGAGCTGCTCCACGTGCACTACGCGATTCCGCACGCCACGAGCGCGTGGATCGCCAAGGAGATGCTCCGCAAGGAAGGCAGCGACGTGCCGCTGATCACGACGCTGCACGGCACCGACATCACGATCGTCGGGCAGGATCCGTCGTATCAGAGCATCACGCGCTTCTCGATCGAGAAGTCCGAACACGTGACCGCCGTCTCGCAGTACCTGAAGGACGAGACCTTCCGGGCCTTCGGCTGCACGGGATGCGATGTGCGGGTCATCCCGAACTTCGTCAATCCCGCGATCTTCGATCGCGCCCGCTACCCCGACGATCTGCGGCAACAGGTCGGTCCGGGGCGCAAGATCGTGATGCACGTGTCGAACTTCCGGCCGGTCAAGCGCGTGCTCGACGTCGTGCGCGCGTTTGCCCGCATCGCGGCCTCGGTGGACAGCGTGCTTGTGCTCGTCGGCGATGGTCCCGATCGCGACGCGGCCGAGGCCGAAGCCCGCGCGCTCGGGGTGCACGACCGGGTGCTCACGCTGGGGCGCATCGATGCCGTCGCCCCGCTGCTCGCGAACGCCGATCTGCTCTTGCTGCCCACCGATGTCGAGTCGTTCGGGTTGAGTGCGCTCGAAGCGCTCGCGTCGGGTGTCCCGGTGATCGGTACCAAGGCGGGCGGCCTGCCCGAAGTCGTCACGCACGGTGAGACGGGTTACTTGTTCCCGGTCGGTGACGCCGACGCGATGGGCCGCGCGGGTGCGGAACTGCTGCTGGATCACACTCGCTGGGCGCAGATGAGTCGTGCTGCCGCCGCTGACGTGCGCGTGCGGTACGACGAAGACCGCATCGTCGCCCAGTACGAAGCGTTGTATCGCGTGGCGGTGGGCCGATGACGATCTGGCAAGCGATCGTGCTTGGCGTGGTGCAGGGGCTCACCGAGTTCCTGCCGGTCTCGAGTTCGGCCCATCTGTCGCTCACCCCGTGGTTGCTCGGTTGGCAGGACCCCGGGCTCGCCTTCGATGTGGCGTTGCACTTGGGCACCTTGGTGGCGGTGCTGTGGTACTTCCGCGATCAGTGGCTGCTGCTCACGGCCGCGGCGTGGCGCATCGTGAAGACGCGTCGCATCGACGGCGAAGCCGAACGCCGTGTCATCCTGTTGATCGTCGGGACGATTCCGGCCGGCGTTGCTGGACTGCTGGCGAAGGATTGGGCCGAGACCGTGTTCCGGGCGCCGGCGCTCACGGCCACGGCGCTGATCGTGATGGGGACGCTCCTCTGGGCGGCCGACAAGTGGGGGAAGGGGGACCGCCCCCTTGGCGAACTCGGGATGCGTGACGCGGTGCTGGTGGGTCTCGCCCAGATGTTCGCGCTGGTGCCCGGCGTCTCGCGGAGCGGCAGCACCATTACCGCCGCTCGCGCGCTCGGCATCGATCGGCAGAGCGCGGCCGTGTTTTCGTTTCTGCTCTCGCTGCCGATCACCACCGCCGCGACGATCGTGAAGGTCCCCGACGCGGTGCGGGAACACGGCATCAGCGCCGAGCTGGTGGCCGGTGTAATTGCGGCCGGCGTCTCGAGCTGGCTCGCGATCACGGTGTTGTTACGCTATGTGAGCCGCCACTCCTACGGGCTGTTTGCGGCGTACCGCTGGGTGCTGGGACTCGCCGTCTTCGGGCTGCTTGCGGCGCGTGGCTGAGCTGCAGTACGAACGTCGCGACGCCGCAGCGCTGTCTGCGATGCTCGGCGTGCCCGCCGTCGAAGTCCACGGCCGCATCGGGTCGACGAACGACCGCGCGCACGTGCTGGCGGACGCCGGCGCGCCGGCGATGTCGGTGGTGCTTGCGGATACCCAGACGGCGGGACGCGGTCGGCACGGGCGGACCTGGGCGAGCGCCGCAGGCGCCGGCGTCTGGGTCTCGATCATCCTGCGCCCTGCGGATGCGCGGACGACGCAGGTGCTCGCCCTGCGCACGGGCTTGGCCCTGGCGGAGGCGCTCGAGCCGCTGCGGGACGGGCCGCTTCGTCTCAAGTGGCCGAACGATCTCTTCGCCGGGGAAGGGAAGCTCGCGGGCATCCTGATCGAGGCGCGATGGCAGGACGAGCGCCCGCTCTGGGTGGTCGTGGGCGTCGGCGTGAACGTCGTGCCACCGCCGGGCGTGGGCGCCGAAGGCCTCCCCGGGGCGTCGCGGCTGGATGTGCTGGCGGCGGTGGTGACCGCCGTCCGGACTGCCGCGGCGGGGCGGGGGCCGCTCACCGAGGACGAGCGCGCGGCCTGGGCCTGTCGCGATCTCGCGCGCGGGCGGCTGATTCGCTCACCAGCGGAAGGAACCGTCGTCGGGATCGACCCCAACGGCGGATTGCAGGTGCAACACGGCGACGTGGTCGCCACTTTCCACGCGGGTTCGTTGCTCTTCGCCTGAGTCCGGAGCGTTCTGTGCTGCTCGTCTTCGATGTCGGCAATACCGAAACCACCGTCGGCCTCTGTCGCGGCCTCGAGGTGCACCATCACTGGCGTCTGACCACCGAGCCGTCGCGCACCCCGGATGAACTCGCCCTGCAGATCGTCGGCTTGCTCGGCCTGGCCGGCGTCTCCGCTGCCGACGTGCACGGTGCGGCCATCGGCTCGGTCGTGCCGGCGCTCACCCATCCGCTGGCGGAGGCGTGCCGACGCCTGGAAGGGGTCGAGCCGGTGGTCGTGGATGCCCAGAGCCCGCTGCCGATCACGCTGGATGTGGAGGAGCCGAATACCGTTGGCGCCGACCGCCTGATCAACACCCTCGCGGCGAGCCGGCGCTTCAACGCCGACTGCATTGTCGTCGATCTGGGCACGGCGACGACCTACGACTGCATCACGGCCGACGGGGTGTTTTTGGGCGGCGTGATTCAGCCCGGCATCCGTACGTCGGCCGAGACGCTGTTTCGTCGCGCGGCGCGCCTGTCGGCAACCGAGCTCGTGCCGCCCGTGGCGGTGATCGGCAAGCGCACCGAGACCTGCATTCGGGCCGGTGTGATGTTCGGTGCCGCGGCGAGCATCGACGGGCTCGTCACGCGGATCCGCGCCGAGTGGCCGACGTCGGCGACGCCGATGGTGGTGGCCACCGGTGGCTTGGCGTCGGTGATGCAGCCACTGTGCACGACGATCGATCGGGTCGAGCCTGACCTGACGCTGCAGGGCCTGGCAATGGCCCACGCGTTGCTGAAGTAGTCGGTCGGCATCCCGCCGGCGCGAAAAACACCGCCACGCTGACAGCATCCCCCGCCGAAGCGGCGTGGGGCGGGGTCGAGGCTTGCCGGAATGGCAGGCGCGTAAGTTGTTGGTAGAGTTCAACTTGCGCGACAGAAAGGGGCTTGACTCTGCCAGCGAGAATCGGCAAGTTTCCCTTGCTAGCACTCACCGGGTGTGAGTGCTAGTACTCCCGTGGTTTCATCAGTCCAATCCACTTTCACATTCGGAGGTCATTCCGTGGCCACCAAGACCAGCATCAAGGTGTCTCCGCTCGCCGACCGCGTCGTCGTCAAGGCGACGGAGGAGTCGGAGCAGATGCGCGGCGGGCTTTACATCCCCGACACCGCGAAGGAAAAGCCGCAGCAGGGTGAAGTCGTTGCTGTGGGCCCCGGCCGCTTCGAGAAGGACGTGCGCGTCCCGATGGAAGTGAAGGTCGGCAACAAGGTGCTGTACGGGAAGTACAGCGGCACCGAAGTCACCGTCGACGGCGAGCAGTACCTCATCCTCCGCGAGTCCGACGTCCTCGCGATCGTCGGCTGATCCCTACATCCACACGAGAGTCCAGCAATGGCTGCCAAGGAACTCCATTTCAACGTTGACGCCCGTGCGGCGCTCAAGCGCGGTGTTGACCAGCTCGCCGAAGCGGTGAAGGTCACCCTCGGCCCCAAGGGCCGGAACGTCGTCATCGACAAGAAGTTCGGTTCGCCGCTCGTCACCAAGGACGGCGTGACCGTCGCCAAGGAAGTCGAGCTCGCCGATCCGATCGAGAACATGGGCGCGCAGATGGTGAAGGAAGTCGCGACCAAGACCTCGGACAACGCCGGTGACGGCACGACGACCGCCACGGTGCTCGCCCAGGCGATCTACCGCGAAGGCCTCAAGAACGTCACCGCCGGCGCCAACCCGATGGCCCTCAAGCGCGGCATCGAGAAGGCCGTGGCCGCCGTGACCGAGGAGCTCAAGAAGATCTCGGTCCCGACCAAGGGCAAGAAGGAGATCGCGCAGGTCGGCACCATCTCCGCGAACAACGACAAGGAGATCGGTGACCTCATCGCCGACGCGATGGACAAGGTCGGCAAGGACGGTGTCATCACCGTCGAAGAGGCCAAGGGCCTCGAGACGACGCTCGAGACCGTCGACGGGATGCAGTTCGACCGCGGCTACCTCTCGCCGTACTTCGTCACCGACCCGGACAAGATGGAAGCCGTCCTTGAAGACGCCTACATCCTGATCCACGACAAGAAGGTCTCGGCGATGAAGGACCTCCTCCCGGTCCTCGAGAAGGTCGCCCAGTCCGGCAAGCCCCTGATGATCATCGCCGAAGACGTCGAAGGTGAGGCGCTCGCGACGCTGGTCGTCAACAAGCTCCGCGGCACGCTCCGCGTCGCCGCCGTGAAGGCCCCGGGCTTCGGCGATCGCCGCAAGGCGATGCTCGAGGACATCGCGGTCCTCACGAAGGGCAACGTCATCTCGGAAGAAGTCGGCTTCAAGCTCGAGAACGCCGTGCTCGCCGATCTCGGCCGCGCCAAGCGGATCGTCATCGACAAGGACAACACGACGATCATCGACGGCTACGGCGATGACGACAAGATCAAGGGCCGCGTGAAGGAGATCGACGCCCAGATCGAGAAGAGCACCTCGGACTACGACCGCGAGAAGCTCCAGGAGCGCAAGGCCAAGCTCGCCGGCGGTGTCGCGGTGATCAACGTCGGTGCGGCCACGGAAGCCGAAATGAAGGAGAAGAAGGCCCGCGTCGAAGACGCGCTGCACGCCACGCGTGCCGCCGTCGAAGAAGGCATCGTCCCGGGCGGTGGTGTGGCCCTGGTCCGTGCCCAGCGCGCCCTCAACTCCCTCAAGCTCGCCGACCACGACGAGCAGATCGGTGTCGCGATCATCCGTCGCGCGATCGAAGAGCCGCTCCGGATGATCGTCCAGAACGCCGGCGGTGAAGGCTCGATCGTCATCGAGAAGGTCCGCGAGTCGAAGGAGGATTCGTTCGGCTACAACGCGCTGACGGACACGTACGAAGACCTCGTGAAGTCGGGCGTCATCGACCCGACCAAGGTCACCCGCACGGCGCTGCAGAACGCGGCGTCGATCTCGGGCCTCCTCCTCACGACCGAAGCGCTGGTCGTCGAGAAGAAGGAAGACAAGCCGGCCGCGCCGGCCCCGGGCGGCGGCATGGGCGGGATGTACTAAGCCCAGTCCGTCACGGACACGCATCGGGGCGGGAGACCACTGGTCTCCCGCCCCGATGTGCGTTGTTACCCGACGCGATCGCGGCGCCGCGCGCCGCGACTCAGAACTGCGGCAGCATCGAGCGCGCCTTGTCGGTCCCGTCCACGCCTTCGACCACCGAGTGCAGGCGGCCGTCCGCCACGCTGTAGACGATCCCGTGCAGGATCGGGCGACGTCCGCGCGCCCAGGCGTCCAGAATCGTCGGCGTGCGCGAGAGAATGCCCACCTGCTGCAGCACATTCAGCTCGGACAGGTGGTCCATCCGCTTCTGCTCGTCCTCGATCGCCTCGAGTTCCTCGTGATGCGTGCGCACCACCGTGCGGATGTCACTCAGCCAGTGATCGAGAATGCCGAACGTGTGCTGCCCATACGCCGCCTTGATCGCGCCGCAATTCGTGTGACCCGCCACGATCACGTGCTTCACGTCGAGCACGTGCACGGCATAGTGCAGCACCGACAACAGGTTCATGTCGGTGGCCCAGACCTGATTGCCGATGTTCCGGTGCACGAAGATGTCGCCCGGCACCGCGCCCGCGAGTTGCTCGGCGGGCACGCGGCTGTCCGAGCAGCCGATCCAGAGGAAGTGCGGCTCCTGCTTCTCTTCGCTCTTCACGAAGAACTGCGGATCCTCGGCGACTTTGGCCTTCGCCCACGCTTCGTTGTTCTCGAAAATCTTGCGGTAGCGCTGCATACGACGGGAGGGGAAATGAGGTCAGTGGGCGCCCGCGCCGGCGGCCGGCTCCGGCACACCCACCAGGCGATAGTCGATGTCCTTGAGCCGCGCGGTGAGCTGGAACTCGTGCAAAATCTCGAGCACGTCCACGTCGATGCGCTTCGACTCGCGGCCGTCCACCTCGAGTCGCGCGCCCGGGGGCAGGGACTCCAGCATCCGCCGGAGCATCGCCTTGTTCAAGAAGGTCACGTGGCCGTTGAGCCGAATGCGACGCAGCACCGCGCCCGGCGCACTCACTTCCGTGAACGCCGGCGCCGTCAGGTGCTCGACCAGAATGAACACGGCGGCCACGGCCGAGCCGACGCCGATGCCGATCAGCAGGTCGGTCACCAGAATCGTCACGAACGTCACGCTGAACGGGAAGAACTGCATCCACCCCAGCTTCCACGTGGCGGTCAGAATGCGCGGGTGTGTCAGCTTCCATCCGGTGTGCAGCAGAATTGCGGCGAGCACCGCCAGCGGAATGCGATTGAGCACGCCGGGAATGAACAGCACGGCGAGGAGCAACCACCCGCCGTGGAGAATGGCCGAGGTCTTGGTGCGGGCCCCCGCCGAGATGTTGGCCGCCGATCGCACGATCACGCCGGTCATCGGCAGGCCGCCGACCAAGCCGCTCGCCAGGTTCCCGATGCCCTGCGCGAACAACTCGCGGTTCGCCGACGTCCGCCGCCGCCACGGGTCGAGCTTGTCCGTTGCCTCGAGCGACAGCAGCGTCTCGACCGACGCCACCAAGCCGATCGTGAGCCCGACCTTCCAAATCGCCGGGCTCGCGAAGGCGCTCCAGTCCGGTCGCACGAACTGTCCAAAGAACGCCGCGGCCGAGTCGGGGGTCGGCAGGGCCACCAGATGCTCGGTCCCCAGCATCCACGATGTGCCGGCGGCCAGCGCGTTCGCACCGAGGCCCAGCAGGACGACCACCAGCGGCGCTGGCAGCACCTTCTTGACCTTCGCCAGTGCCGGGCGCTCCCAAGCGAACAGGACGACCAGCGCGACGACCGAGAGCACAATGGCGAGCGGCTCGATCACGCGCATCGCGTGCGCGACCGCACTGAAGGTGTTCTCGTGCTGCGGCTCCTCGAAGGCCAGCGACCCGATCGGGTCGGGGTCGTACCCGACCGCGTGGGGCACCTGCTTGAGGATCAGGATCACGCCGATCGCCGCCAGCATCGCCTTGATGACCGCATTCGGGATGTAGTACGCGACGAAGCCGGCGCGGAGCGCGCTCAGTCCGAGTTGCACGGCGCCGCCGATGATCACCGCGACAACGAATTTCTCGAAGCTGCCCAGCGTGGCGATCGCCGATATCACGATCGCGGTCAGGCCGGCCGCCGGGCCGCTGACCATCAGCGCCGACCCGGACAACGGGCCCACCACCAGCCCGCCGATGACGCCCGCGACCAGTCCCGCGATCAGTGGGGCGCCTGAGGCCAGCGCGACGCCGAGGCACAAGGGCAAGGCCACCAGCGCCACGACAACGGAGGCGGGGAGGTCGCGTCCCCAATCGGCACGGCCGGGAGCGCTCAGCGGCTCCGTGGCGAGGACGGGGTGCTCGCCGGTCTGGGGGTACTCCGGGCGAGGCGAGCGGCTGGGTACGGCTGGTGACGACATATGCCGGAAAGCTTAACCCCGTACGCGCCTTCGCAAGCGCGTCACGCCTTGCGTAACGTGAAGCGAAATCTGATCTTATGACCAGTGCATTCCCTGCAGAGTTTCAGCCCGTCGAACCTGTCGCCGTACGTGATCTTGCCCCGACCGATTCGCCCGCTGGCCGTGCGCCAGACCCTGCAGGCCCTCGCGGCCTTCGTAGTGGCCACCGCGACCGCCGGCGAGGGCGCGCACGCCCAATCGAAAAAGCCGGCACCTACCCCGGCTCCTCCTGCCAACGCAGTCCCCGCCTTCCGTGTTGAATTCACGGCTGGCGCCGATGCGCCGCCGGAGCACAGCGTCATCGTGCAGTCCACGGCGACGGGCGTCGTTCTGTGGGGCAACGGTGTGACCGAGCGGTCAACGCTCCGGTATGCCACGATTGCCGAATCGCGCGCGTTTGCGCAGCGCATTCACGCCTTCGTCTCGCTCGCGATGAACGAGCAGTGCGGCCTGCGCAGCCCGGGCAAGGTTCCACCGGCGCCGCTGGTCCAGCAGCAGCTCCGCACCAACGTCCAGCGCACGTTTGCGATGGGTTGCGCGATTCGCGCGTCCGACCGTGAACTCGTGTTCGCCATCGCCGACTCCGCCGAAGAGCCGGTCGGCCGGCCGCGGATGCCTGTTGCACCGTGGGAAGCGATCTGCAGCCGCTTCACGGTGTTCGTCGATTCCCTGGTGGCCCTGCACGGCACGCCGGCTGGGGCGACGGCGCCCGCGCGGCTCGCCGGGAATTGCCCGAAGGCCTACACCGCCGCCGACTTGGCGGAACTTGCCGTTGGCCTCCGCCGCGAGACCAACGGGGATTCGCTGTCCACGTTGCTCATTGGCTTGGGGCCCCGCGCCCTGAGCGCCGTCGCCGCCGATTCGCTCATTGGCGACCTGAGCCCGTCCGCGCGCGCCCGCGTGTGGCGCACCATCTACGGCATCGCGCAGCAGCCGCTTGGTGAAGAGGCGGACCCCGACGCCGTCATTGTCCCCTTCGCGCAGCGGCTGCGTGCCGAGCCCGATCGCGGCATCGTCGATCTCGTCGCGCGCAGCATCAGTGCGCTCATCGTGAAGAACCCTTCGCGCGTGCGTTCGCTCGACACGCTCGTGGCGGTGTTGGCCGAGCGCCTCCCGCGGCTCGCGGACCGCGCGAAGGCCCTCACGCCCTCGGATATCGACAAGGAAGTCCCCGAGACGCAGAGTCTCGTGCGTCACCTCGATCTGGTCGGCGAGCTCAAGGCGGCTGCCGCGCCGATCCTGCCAACCCTGGTGGGATTGGTCGGCAAGAACGGATCGGCCACCGATCTGCTGCTCGCTCGCGCCTTCCGGGAACTGGGTGAAAGTGCGTCGGCTGCGGATGCGGCGATGCTGGGCCTGATCGCCAGCCCGACGCCGCACTACTCCACGCCGAGAACCGTCGTCACGTACTCCGAAGGGCAGCTGGTCGCGATGGAAGCGGCGCGCGCCCTCGCCAGTCTCGGACCGAACGGACGCAAGCGCATCGACTCGTTGTGGGTCGCCCACAATGTCCCGGTCGTGGTCGAGCCCGGTGACATCAAGGAGATCAAGATCGACGGGCTCAAGCTCGATCCGGCGCCCCCGGCTCTCGCGGCTGATACCGTGAAGCCCAAGGCCGACAGCGCGAAGCCGGCGCCGATCGCCGGGCCGACGACCGGTGCCGCTGGGGCGCCTGCGGCCGCCGGAGCCGCCGGCGCTGCTGGCGCGACGCCCGCACCGCCGCCACCCCCGCCGATCGACACGGCGGCGTTGCGCATCGAGCGCGAGAAGGCTCGCGTGGCCCGCGTGTGGGGCTCGCCCGAAGCTCGCGGCACCTTGCTCGATGGCGAGATCCGTCGACAGGCGATCGTCGCCGGACTTGGCGCGGCGTGTTCCGCCGATGCCGCCGTGGTCGAGCCCCTCGGCACGGTCGCCAAGGAGCACATCAGCTTCGTGATCCCGGCACCCGAAGACGACCCCAGTGCGCAGCTGGTGAAGAACCGACTGCTCGGGGAGCGCGCATCCACGCGTGTCTCGGCCATCGAAGCGCTGGCTGCCTGCGGCACCAAGGCGCGGTCGCAGCTGGGCATCATCGGGGATCTCGCGAATGCCCGAGAGTCCGATGACACGGTGCCCGAGAACGTCCGCCGTGCGGCGGGCGTCGCGATCCCGAAGATTCGCGGCGACCAGTAACCCGAGCACCACGCGAATGGGCCCCCGACGCCAGCGCGTCGGGGGCCCGTCGCATTCAGCCCAGTAACTCCAACTCGAACTGATCTGGTCGTTCGACGCGACCGCGGGTCGGCGCGAACGGCCCGATTGGCCCATCGGGCGGTGCCGCGTGCACGGAGCCGCGGAACCGACTCCCCGCCAGCGCCCGCTGCACGGCCAACACGGCCGTCTCCGGCGTGTTGCACTGCTCACTCAAGTGCGCCAGCACCACGTGCCGCAATCCGCGGTGCGCAAAGGCGCGAATCGCGCGCGCAGCATCGTCGTTCGACAGATGGCCTGCCCGGCCGGCGATCCGGGCGCGAACCGACGGCGGATACGGACCCGCCTCGAGCATGGCGAGGTCGTGATTCGCTTCCATCACCAGCACATCGAGATCCTTGAACGGCGCCAGCATTCCAGCAGGCACGTGGCCGAGGTCGAGCGCCACGCCGCATCGCGCGCCAGAGCCGGGCGCCGCCACGATCACCGCAATGGGTTCCGCCGCATCGTGGGGCACGCGCACACTCTCCACCACCGCGTGGCCGATCGCTACGGTGGCGCCCACTGCGAATGGCGTCACGATATCCGGCCTCCCCAGGGCGGCCGCGGTGCCGGCACTGGCAAAGAGGCGCCATCCAAAGCGCTCCGCACACGCCAGCGCCCCGCCCGCGTGGTCGCCGTGCTCGTGCGTCAACACCACGGCGTACACATCAGACGGCGTGAGCCCCACCGCCGACAGCCGCGCGGCCACCGTGCGCGGGGCAAAGCCGCAGTCGATCAACAGTCGCGTGCCTGCCGCCTCGACCAGCACCGCGTTGCCGCGGCTGCCGCTCCCCAACACCCAGACCCGCATCCGGTGGTCTTAGACCGACCAGCGGGCCGCGTGCGCCTCAGCGAGCATCGCGCGGGCCGCGTCGCTCAGCGGCACGTCGCGCCGCGCCATCGCGCGCGTGGCCACGGAGAGGAACTTCTCCAGCGCGAACACGTCGTACGGCGCGGCGCTGCCCCAGGAAAACGGCGCGACGACGCGCGGCGGCATCGCATCGAACAGGTTCGCCCCAGCGCCGAGCACGCTGCCCGTCGTCAGTTGCAGCCCGATACCCGTCTTCACGTGATCGCCGCACAGGGTGCCAAGGAACTGCAGCCCCGTGTCCTTGAGCCCTGTCGGCGTCCAGCACTGCACCGTGCCGTAGGTGTTCTTGAGGTTGGACGTCGTGGTGCCGGCCCCGAGATTCACCCAGCGTCCCAGCACCGAGTGCCCCACGAATCCGTCGTGCGCCTTGTTGGCGTGCCCGATGAACACCGTGGTGCTCACCTCGCCGTGCACCTTGCAGCGCTCGCCGATGCTCACCGTCGCGATGCGATCGCCGAACACGGTCGAGTCGATGCCGACGACAGCGGGCCCAACGAGTCGCGTGAAGGCCTGCACCACCGCACCGCGTCGGATGAGAATTGGACCGGCGTGTGCGTCGAGCAGCACGTAAGGTTCGACCTCCGCGCCCTCCTCGACGTAGACCTTGTGCTGGCCGCGCACCGCCGCGCCGCCCATCACTTTGGCCTTGTACACCTTCGCCAACAGCGGCACGTCGTGCGTCAGCATCGCCGGCAGGTGCCGGATCACATCCCACGGCGCCTCGAGCCACCAGCCCGCAATGTCAGCCGTCGCACCATCGGGCGAAGCGAAGTCCTCCAAGCGCACGCCGTCCGCGTGCAACGCCGTCGCGGGGACATCACGCGTGAGTCGAACGGCGGCCAACTGCCCACCGGCGACCCAGCGATCGACAGCCGGCGCCTTGGTCAGCGCCGGGGCAAAGCGGGCGTTGGCGAGCACCGTTCCCGCGGGCACCACGGAGACGGCGCGGGGGGCCCACGGTTCGTCGAAGTGCGACAGCCGGGGCGACGACACGAACCCGGCCGATTCGGCACCCAGCGCCTTGGCCCAGCGCTCGCGCACGAGGAGCGCGCC
>JANRJP010000114.1:0-20316 GCA_033763905.1 Gemmatimonadaceae bacterium | reverse complement strand
TCGACGTACTTCGAGATTCAGAACGTCACGAACCGCGAGAACCGCTCGGTGCAGCAGTGGAACGCGAAGACCAACCAAGTGGAGTGGCGTCCGCAGGTAGCGCTGTTGCCGCTCATTGGCCTGAATTGGAAGTTCTAAGCGGCCGCGCCAGCGCGATCCTCACCGACGATTCGCCTTGGGTGGTCGGTGAGGATCGCGTCACCACGCGTCACTCCGCCGGCCACCGCCGGCGCCACCAGCCCGAGGCCTCGTGCCCGATCGCGAGCGCATCCGCCACCGCGAACAGGCCGATGCCGGGCTCGACCGCTCGGCGCCACGCGGTCGGCAGGGCCGACCAGCCAACCCGGACACCCAGCAATTGGCCCACCATCGAACCGGTCGAGTCCGAGTCGCCCGAATGGTTCACGGCCGCCAACAGCGCGCGCGTCGCGTCACCTTCGTACGCGAGAGCGCAGGCGATGGCGATCGACAGGGCTTCCTCGGCCACCCAACCGCCGCCCAGCGATTCGATCATCAGCGGCGTCAGCGCACCGTGCTGCGCACGCGCGACGGCGTGATCGATCGCGCGCACGACGGCCATCACGTCATCCGATTCGTACGAGACGACATCCGCGTACACTCGGGCGCGCACCGCCTGCACCGCCTCGCGCAACGGCACCCCGTCGACCACCAGCGAGATCAGCATCGCGAACGCGCCACCGGCAATGAATCCGGTGACGTGCCCGTGCGTCAGCCACGAGCTCTCGATGCCGATCTGGTACGCCAGTTCCGGCGCGTAGTGCAGCCCGATCGGCGCGACGCGCATCACGGTGCCGCACCCCTTGGAGATGTTCGCGACGCGATCGCCGCCGCGCGAACGGTCGGCGTGCATCCGCAACGCCGAGATGCAGGTGTTGCCCGGCGCGCGCCGATGATACAGCCCCGGCTCCGCGAGCAACGTCGCACCGCCGCGCGCCGTCTCGAGGGCGCGCGGATCCGCCGGCCACCCCTGGGTGTGCAACCAGCGCTGGTACGCGTACCAGATCGATGACACCGCCGCGGTCGGGGCGTCACCGCGCCCTGCGGCCCGCAACACGCCTTCGCCGGTGAACAGGGACATCTGCGTGTCATCGGTGACCGCGCCAAGGATCCCGTAACTCGGCACCAGATCGGTCACACCATCGGGCCCGTACAGTCGGCGAATCTCGCTCCACGAAATGAACTCAACCGCGCCCCCCAGCGCGTCGCCGATCGCGCCTCCCACCAGACACCCGCGACTCTGCTGGAGTGTGACGCGCGAGGCCGCCGCGCGCGGCGCGACGTGCGGCGCACGACTGGCGCACAGCGACGCATAGTCTCGCACCATCGCGATCTGCACCGGCGTCTCCGGCGCGGTCCGCGACGTGTGCTGAGGTCGTCGCGCCTTGGGTGTCGATCGCCAGAGCGCATCCACGGTCTCGAGCGCGTCATCGGCTGTCCACCCGAAGCGCACCAGCAGCGCGGCGGCCAGCATTCCCGTGCGCCCGACACCACCCCAGCAGTGAATGGCGACACGTCGGCCGTCGCGAATCGCCGAGGCGACCGCTTCGACGAGCTGTGCAAACGCATCGAGCGTGGCGGGCGTCCCCGCATCGGGAATCGGACGTCGCCAGTGCATCGGGGCGTACCGCCGACCGGCGTCCGGCAGCAGACTGGCCGCCGCGTCGAAACTCTGCAGGTCGTAGGGCACGAGCCCGTCGTGCGGCGTGGTGAGATCGACCACGACATCCGGCGCCATTTCCGCCAGCCGTGCCAGCTTCACCGCCGTCAGCGCCTCGTCGTCCGGCGCAGCCGGGTACTCGCAGCAGAACACCGCCAACTCGGGCAGTCGATAGTGATTGAGCTGCTGCGCGGGGTCCTTCATCGCCTCCGGCAGGCTCGACTGGCGGTCGGTGACGTTTGGACTCATCGGGGGGCGCGGCGGACGGTCGACGGAGGAGCGGCGTCGCTGCCCTCGCTGCGGAGCGGACGCAGCGACAGCACCGGATGCAATTCGAGTCCACTCGGCGCCATTCCGCGCTGGCCGTGCAGAAAGTCGAAGAACCCGATCCCTTCCACCTCGACGAGCCCACCGCGCGGCATGCGGCGCAACTGGCGACGGGCCTCGGCAAACGCCGAGGCGGCACGACTGGTCAGCGCGCAGACCGAATCGGGGATCTCGGCCACGAGCGTCAGTGACGGGTCCTCGGGGTCTCGCAAGATCAGATGCACGTCGCTGTCGTCCTCGGTGAGGACTTGCGCAAGGCGCGCGCGCACGCGGTACACCGTGTGCTCGATCGGCCCGCGACGGACCCGCTGCTCGAATCGGCCCGTCGGCCGCGGCATCGCGCGCAACGCGGCAATCGACGTCGACACCACCGAGTCCGCGCGCACCGAATCGGCGGTCAGGTCGCTCCAGATTTTCACCGGCCATCTGGACACGCCGCACCGCTGCGCCGGCACGGGAACCGGCGCCGCGACGAGCACGGCCCCGCAGAGCACTGCCACCAGCACGATCGACTGAACCGGCATCATTGCCCTGCAGTTTAGTGCGCGTCGCGGCGATGTGCCGCCTCGGCGCTCAGTTCTTCGGCGCGGCCGGTGGCTGCGGCGCAGGCACCGTGTTGTCGACGGCGGGCACCGACTGGAGATACGCGAAGATCGCCTTGAGATCCTCGTCCGTTGACGCGGCGAGACTCGCGACCGGCATTGGCGGCAGCACCGGTCGCCCCGTGCCCAGATGCTTCCCCGTCCGCATCGTGGCGATGAACTGGGCTTCGGTCCACGTCCCCATCCCCGAGGCGTGCGGCGTCAAGTTGGCCGCATAGCTGACGCCCCACGGCCCGACCCACGCCGTCTGATGCGCGTTCGTCGCGGCAATCCAGCCGCTCGGGCCCGGGACATCCTTCGGCAGCGGACCGATCGGCTCGTTCGCGGGATGCCCGGCAAACAGCCGCGTGCTGTCGATCATCGGCCCCTGCGGGCCCATCACCTTGGGCGTGTGACAGTCGTGGCAGCCGCCCGTGGTGACCAGGTACTTGCCACGTTCGGCGGCGGTCGGCGCGGCCGCCGTGTTGGCCATCTGCTCAGTCTTCTCGGCGGCGCAGGCGACCACGGCGAAAGACACGACGGGAATCAGATACAGCATGCGATTAGACATACGACGATGGAATTGGGGACAACGTACCACGCGATCGGCGGAACTCGCCGATATGTTGTGAGTACGTAGTGTTTCACCCCAACGTTTCACGCACGCCGATGACCACCTACAAGCGCCCCGACGACGACGTCATCAAGCAGACGTTGACCCCCGAGGAGTACGCGGTCACGCAGCAATGCGGCACCGAGCCTCCGTTCCGGAACAAGTACTGGAATCACAAAGAGCCGGGCCTGTATGTCGATATCGTGTCTGGGGAGCCGCTCTTCGCGAGCGTGCACAAGTTCGATTCCGGCACCGGATGGCCCTCTTTCACGCAGCCGGTGAAGCGGGAGCACGTCACCGAGCATCTGGACGTTTCGCACGGGATGCGCCGTGTCGAGGTGCGCTCGATGCACGGCGACTCGCATCTGGGCCACGTCTTCCCCGACGGGCCACGCAGCGCTGGGGGAATGCGCTACTGCATCAACTCGGCCTCGCTGAAGTTCATTCCGCTGGCTGAGCTCGAGGCCGCCGGTTATGGTGAATTTATGGCCCTGTTCCGCGTGTAGCATCTCGCGCGAGCGGATGTTGGGGCGCATCATTGCTTGGTGCGCACCGTCGCCGCGATGTTCCTCGCGGTCATCGGCCACCGTGAACCAACGCCGATGAACAATCTCCAGCTGCCGTCGCCTCGCATCGGTGTGATGCGCGGGGTGTTCCACGAGATCACCGAGGCGGACGACGCCTTTCTCTCGATCATCGGGTACGAGCGCGCCGATCTCACGAACGGCGCGTTCTACTGGCCAGCGCTGACGCCCGACGAGTGGATTGCCGTCGATCAGGCGGGGATGCGGCAAGCGGCAGACACCGGCCGATTTACCGCGCCGTACGAGAAGGAGTTCATCCGGAAGGACGGCAGCCGGGTTGCGGTGCTGCTGCTCTGCGCGTTCGACGCGGGACGCGAGGGCGGCTGGATGGGCTATGTGGTGGAGTTGGCGCCAACGACCGTCACGCCCGGCGGTACGCCGCCGATCGATGACGCCGTGCCACCAACGGTGGTCGAGGGGGACTACCGCCCGCTCATCCGCGAGCTCCTGCGCGAACGTGCGCGCTACGTGGCGATGCTGAGTGGGGCGCCCGTCTTCATGTGGGCGATCGATCGGGAGCATCGGCTCTTGAGCGCGAACGAGGCCCTGCAGCGCATCCAATCCACCGTGTCTGGGCAGTGGCTCGCGATCGGCGACCGCATGCTCAGTCCCGCACTGTATCCGCCCAGTATGCTGGCGCGATACCGCGAGTGGTACACCCGTGCGCTCGCCGGCGAGACGTTTTCGGTGGTCCGTGAGGTCAACGAAGGCGACGCCAGCGGTTGGCGGGAGCTGCATTTCTCGCCGATGCGCGACCGTGCCGGCACGATCCAGGGTTGCACCGTCGTCGGCTTTGACGCCACCGCGCGCCGGCGCGCGGAACTGCAGTTGGCTGAACGCGAGTCGCAGTTCCGATGGATTGCCGAGTCGCTGCCCACGGGCTTGTTCCTGGCTGGCCCCGACGGCGAGCTTCGCTTTGCGAATTCGGCATTCCGCGAGATCTTCCGCGATTCGCGCACGCAGTACACGAACTGGCTCGACCAGTTGGCCCCGGAAGACGCCACGGCAATGCGGCGCGTCCTGGCCGGTGAGGATGCCCCGCCCGCGCTGGTGGTGCGCCGCGTGGCCGCGACACCGCCGCAGATGCTGAAGTTCCGCTTCGACCACGCGCCCGGGGATGCGCGTGCGTTCGGTGTGGTCGGTGTGGTAGAAGACGAAACCGCGCGAGCGGCCTTGGCCGATCAGCAGGCGCAGCGCGACAAGCTCGAGTCCCTCGGGACGCTGGCGGGCGGCATTGCGCACGACTTCAACAATCTGCTCACCGTCATCCTGGGGCTCGCGGAGGAAGCGAGCGAACCGGACGCAACGCCCGAGTTCATGGCCTCGGCGCTGTCGTCGATTCGGACCACCAGCGTGCGAGCCCAAGAGTTGGTCCGGCAGATTCTGCTGTTCAGCCGACGCTCCGAGCACGTCTATGTGGAGTTGGACATCGTCGAGCTGGCGCGGGAGAGCGGGCGATTGCTCCGAGCCTTCACCCCGTCGACCATCGGGCTCGACGTTCAGTTGCCCCAGCGTCCAATGGTGGTGCGCGGCGAAGCCGCCGCCCTCCAGCAGATTCTGGTGAACTTGGTCGCGAATGCTGTGCACGAGCTCCGCGATCAGCCGAACGGTCGGATTCAGATCGCGGTCGACGCGGTCGACGCGACGTTCGTTCGGCTCATTGTGAGCGACAATGGCCCGGGCGTCCCTCCGTCGGTGCGCGCGCGGATGTTCGAGCCGTTCTTCACCACCAAGCCGGCGGGCGAAGGGACGGGGATGGGGCTCGCGGTGGTCCACGGCGTGGTCGCCGCGCACGAGGGCACGATTGTGGTGGACGACGCGCCCGGCGGCGGCGCTCGCTTTACCGTCACGCTGCCCATTGTGGGATCGAGCACGGCCAGCCGCGCGGGCGCGGTCGCCGAGTCGCGGCGCTCGTCGCCACCACCGCGCGTCACGCCAGCGTCGACTCGCACCGTGCTCATCGTCGAGGACGTCCCGCAGATCGCCGAGCTGATTGAGCGGGCATTGCAGCGCGAATCGTTCGTCACACGCGTTGCAGCCGCGACCGACCTGGCGACGCGGGTGGTGGCCGATGGCGAGGTGCCGATCCATCTGGTGATCACCGACTTGACGCTCCCGGGCGGGAGCGGTGTCGACCTGGCGCGATGGCTGTCGACCGCCCGCCCGCAGCTGCCGTGCATCCTGATGTCCGGCCATCTCGGGGACACCACGTTGCAGGACATTGGCGGCAACGTGGCACCGCGCCGACTGCTGCAGAAGCCGTTCACCACCAGAGAACTGCTTGCCGCGGTGGAGGAACTCCTGTAGCGGGGAACGATTCCGGTGGCGCTCGACTAGCGCTTGGGGTGCGACGTGCGGGCGGTATCGCTCGCCAGCGCCTTCCTCCACCGGTCTCGTGTATGTCTTTCCATTCAATGCCCGTCCGCCGCGCGGTCTTCCCTGTGCTGGCAGCGCTCGCCCTGCTGGGTCCACGGCCGGGGACCGCACAATCTGCGGACGCCGCGAACAGCGCGGCGCTGTCGGCGACCGAGATCTCCCGTGTGCAGGTCGGCGCGCTCGCCCCGGACTTCACCCTGTCGGCGTTCGGTGGCGGCAGCCGCACCCTGTCGTCGTACCGTGGCAAGCAGCACGTCGTGCTCGTGTTCTACCGCGGTCACTGGTGTCCGTGGTGCATGCAGCAGCTCAAGGCGCTCAAGACGCTGCTGGATCCCGAGTTGCGCAAAGACACCGAGTTGCTGGTGGTGGCCCCCGAAGGCAACGACGAGGCGTTGCTGACGATCAACAAGATCGCGCCGGGCGAGGGACCGCCGGACTTCACGTTTCTCTTCGATCCCGCGCTGACCGTCATCGACCGCTACGGCCTGCGCAATCCCGCCGGCGGTCGGCGTCCGGTGCCGCACCCTGCGACATTCGTGATCGACAAGCAAGGCATCGTGCGCTGGCGTCAGGTCGATACCGACTACAAGGTCCGGCCGACGAACCCGGCTATTCTCGCGGCGGTGCGGGCCGCTCGCTGAGCGCGGGAACTAATCCCGCGTCCGACTTCTACTGGTCGGCGATGGCTCGATCCTCCACCTCGCCGACCAGCCCGTGTCGTCGCCGCCCGTAAGCGCGGCGCACGACGCGTTCGCCGCCATCGTGCTGCCGGTCCTGCCGTCGGTACGTCGCGTGGCCGTCGCGTTGACACACGATGAGACGGAAGCCGACGATCTCGTGCAGGAGACCTGTCTGCGCGCGTTTCGCGGGTGGCACACCTTTCGACAGGGCGAAGACGTCCGCCGGTGGCTGGCGACCATTTGCCGCAACACGTACCGCGCCCTCGGCAAGCGACACGCCAGCCGCGACGGCGCGACGGTGTCGCTCGACGACCCAGAGGTCGACGGGATGCTCGCGGTGGATGCGCATCGCACCGCGCAGCGAATGAATGTCGAAGACCTCTTTTCTCGGCAGCAGGTCCGCGAGGCGGTGCATAGCGCGCTCGCGGCACTGGACCCGCCGTTCCGTGCCGTGGTCCTGCTGGTGGATCTCGAGGGCTACGCCTACGACGAGGCGGCTGAGCTGCTGGGCCTTCCGGTCGGGACGGTGCGGTCCCGGCTGTATCGGGCGCGCCATCGACTCCAGCTCGCCCTGATCGACGTTGCGGCCGACCTCGGCTACGGCAACTCCACGTCCACTCCCGCGACCCAATGACGCTGACCTGCCGCGAGACCGTCGCCCGCCTCTGGGCATTTCACGATGACGCACTGCTGGCCGATCAGCAGTCTGCGGTCGCCGCTCATCTCGGCGGCTGTGCAGAATGTCGATCGCATTTCGACCACGCGGCGGAGTTCCTCTCGGTGCTCCGAGGCGCTGAGGCGCCGACTGGATCGTTGACGACACTCGAGGAGCGGGTAGCGCTCAGCCTCGCGACGGTATCTGCCGGTGAGTGACGCACTCGAACCCCCTGTGAGCACCGCCGAGCCCGAGCCGGCGCTGGTCAAGCGCCATCACGGCATCGTGCGTCTCACGCACTGGGTAAACGTGGTCGTGTTCGTGATCATGGTCGGCAGTGGCCTGCGGATCTTCAATGCCTATCCGCAGTTTGCGCGCCCCGGGGAAGTGTTTGCGCTCTGGCCCTTCGGGAGTACGCCGATCCCCGCATGGCTGACGTTCGGTCGCTGGCTTGGCGGTGCGCGGCATTGGCACTTTGCCGCGATGTGGCTGCTCGTCGCCAACGGCCTCCTCTACCTCGGGTATCTGTTCTTCCGAGGCGAGTGGCGGCACCTCGCGCCGCGACGCGGCGACATGCGCGATGCCTGGGAAATGCTCAAGTACTACGCGTTCGTGCGACGCGATCACCCGGTGCAGGGCAAGCACAACGCCTTGCAGAAGACGGCGTATGCGTCGATGCCGGTGCTGGCGGCCGTGATCGTGCTCAGCGGCTTGGCGATCTGGAAGCCGGTGACGCTTGGCTTCATCACCGCGCTCTTCGGCAACTACCAGATCGCGCGCTTCGTGCACTTTGCCGCGATGTGCGTGCTGATCCTGCTCGCGGTCGGGCACGTGGTGATGGTCTTCTCGGTCGACCCGTACAGCCTGCGGTCGATGCTCAGCGGCTGGTACAACCCCGCGACGTCTCCCGAAGCGCGTAATGCGCGACCGTTCCTCAACCTCTGGCGCCGGAAGCCCGTCTCGTGATTCCCCGTCGACAGTTTCTCTCGATCACGGCGGCGACGCTCGCTGGTGGGGCGCTGGCGGCCTGCAACGCCAATCCCAAGGGCGCCCGTGGCCTACTGGCATTCGCCGGCCGCCAGACCGAGAAGGTCGAGACCGCGCTCTTCCGCCACCGCGCTGAGGATCGGGTCCCGATGGATGCGATCGTCAGCGGAATGCAGTTTCCGCAGTACTTCATCTCGCGCAGCGTGCCAATCTGGGATCCCGCCGTGCGCGGCGAGTGGCGACTCGAAGTGACCGGCGCCGTGCGACGGCCGTTGTCACTCACCCTGTCGGAACTGATGGGCCTTCCGGCCGTTCGCCAGAAAGTCGACCACTTCTGTGTCGAAGGCTGGAACGCGCGCGCCGAGTGGTGGGGCGTCCGCGTGAGCGAACTCGCGCGACTTGCCCAGCTGACGAGCGATGCGCAGGTGGTGGACTTCCAGTCGTTCGACGACGGCTACCACGAGAGCTGGGACATCGACAGCGCGTTGCACCGCCAGACCATCATCGCGTACGCGAAGGACGGTGCGATGTTGCCGCCGGGCTGGGGCGCGCCGGCGCGTGTGCACTCGCCGGTGAAGCTCGGGTACAAGAACACGAAGTACCTGACGCGCATCGTGTTTCAGCCGCAGCGCAACGGTGGCTACTGGAGCGACCGCGGCTACGAATGGTACGGCGGGACCTGACGACGACGCCCCGCCGCATCAACCGGATGCGGCGGGGCGTGAGACCGATTCGTCGGCTCAGAGCCGCAGCGACGTCAACAGACGGTCGGTGATCGCACGCAGTTCCGCCGCGTCGCCCGACGTCATCCGGCCGCCCCGGACGGCGAGGTCCAATTCCAGGCGGAACACCCGCAGCAGGGTGACCGCCAGGCGATCGCGATCACGATCCGCCTTGGTCCACGCAATCTCAAGCTTCGCCATCAGCGAGCGGTACGTCCCGCGATTGATCGCACTAGTGTCGAAGAGCAGTTGGACCTTCGACTGCAGCAGCCGGATACCGTCTTCCTCAGTCAGCACCGTAACGACGGCCGAGCCGTCGACCGTCGCGGCGCCGTCGGACACCTGGGCGATCACGGTGAAGCGACCCGCCGTGAGGTACCGGTGTTCAAGTGAGGCGGTACCGCCCGCCAGCGTGGCGGTCTCGCTCGGCGAACCATCGCCGTACGACACCGTCAGCGTCAGCGCATCGGCACCGACGTCCGACGCGCGAATCGTGCCGACATAGGTTTCGCCGCGGAACAGCGTCGCGCCGAGGAAGGGCTCGAGCGTCGGCGCCACGTTCGCCACCGTCGCCGAGGTCACGACGGTGTCGGCCAGGCCGCGCGGATCGGTCACGATCAGGCGCACCGTGTACGTGCCATCCTGCGTGTAGGTGTGGCTCACTGTTGCGCCGAGGGCCGTGCTGCCATCGCCGAACTGCCAGGCGTAGGTGAGCAGATCCCCATCGGGGTCGGTGGAACTCAGCCCGCTCATCGCGATCGCGCTCCCCTCGGCCCCGGTGTAGGGGCCGTCGATGGCCGCGACCGGCGGCTTGGTGTTGCTCTCGAGCGCGATCTCGAGGTCGTTGCGCAGCAGGGCGTTCAGGTCGTATCCCGACAGCGTCTCGACCGAGTCGACGGTCGTCTTGTAGGTGGTCCACGGGACATTGCGAATGCCCGGGACGTTCGGCATCACGACGGCGATGATCTCGACGTCACTCAGCGACTGCACGTCCGCAAGGCCGCGGTCGCGGGGCAGAATCAGCGCGACTTTCCACGTGAATGCCGGGATGACGATCTTGCCTTCGTTCTTCACGGTGCCGTTGGCACCGGCCACACCGGCGACGATGAAGACTTCGCGGTTGGCGTTGAGCGCCAGCTTGCCCAGCGAGTCCTCGAGCGCTGCCCACGGCCCCTGGTTCTGGTCGGAGGCCTGCGGAATGATGTTCGTGAAGCGGAACGACTGGGCGTTGTCGAGGCTACCCGCCGTGCGGTCGAACGACCGCGCCAGATGGCCGCGATCGATGCCGAAGCCGTTGATGGCGGCAACGCCGGTATAGTCCGCCGTGGTGTAGCGCGGCGAGATCGACGTCAGCGCTGGGTCGAACGTGAAGCAGTCGCAGCGATCCTCGCTGCCGATGTGCGTGGCCTCGAGGTTGTACGCCACCCAGTTCGGTGTGCCGCGGACACCACTCCACGAGGCAGTGTACTCCCGATAGCGCACCAGGAAGTCATCGCTCGGCGTGGCATCGACCGGAATGCCGAACTCGGTGTGATTGGCGTACTGCGCGACGGGACTCGATTCCGCCACCCGCGTCGGAAGGGCGATCGTATTCGTCGTTCCGTCGGCCGAGGTGGCGCGCAGCACCGCCGTACCCGCGGACAGCGCCTGCACGACGCCGTTGCTGTCGATCGACGCGATCGCCGGCGTCTCGGACGTCCACGTGATGGTCGTCGTGATCGGGCCGGTAATCGGATTGCGGAGGGTCGCGAACAACTGGTCTTCGAACCCCACCGGTAGCGCCGGATCTCCGGCGTTGCGACCCGAGAACGTGATGACGTTGCCCGGCACCACCGCGTTGACGTTGCAGTCGCCGATGCTGCGCGCCGCCGTGGTCCAGGCACCGGCCGTGTTGCGGGCGAGCGTCTGACCGATGGGCGCATTCGACTGCGACACGCCGATGTCGACCGAGGTCTGCCCGGCGGCCGGGCCCGCGGTCGCGGTCATCACGCCCTCATACGACCGGAACTCGATCACCGTACCGCTCGCGTTGACGAGCGCAACGCCATCCGGCGCGCCATTCTGAATGCCATCCGTCGGATACGTCAGCGCGATCGTGCCGCGGCCGTCACACTGCGACGGAATCGTACCGCTGAGCGTGCGCGTGTTGTACACGACACCGCCGTTGCCGTTGTAGAGCACGATGCTCCACCCGGTCACGTTGAGGCCCGCCGGTCCCTCGATCTCGACTGCTTCATCGGCGTCGGTGCCGCTGTTGTCGTAGTGCAGTTCCGACAGGAACACCGGCCCCGCAGGGGGCGGCGGCGGAGGCGGTCCCACCGGCGCGACGATCACGATCGTCGCGCTGCCCGCGACGCCGTTCGGCGCCGTGGCGGTGATGTCGGCCGTGCCAGCCGACACGCCGGTCACGGTGCCCGCCGGCGAAACGATCGCGACCGCCGGGTTCGACGAGCTCCACGTGAACGTCGTCGTGACCGACGAGCGATCCGCGGCGAACGCTGCGGCGGTGAAGACGGCGGCGCTGTCGACGGCAAGCGAATCCACGGGTGCCGACACCACGACCGCCGCAACGACCGGCGCGCTCGTCGGCGTGTCGTTGCAGATCCCGAAGGTCGAGGCCGCCGGCGGCGCCCACGAACCGTCCGGGCGTCGCTGCAACGATTGCCCGATCGGCTCGGTGCCGGCTTCGGACACGCCGATGCTTACCGAAGTCCGTCCGACCGCCGGCCCATTCGTGGCGGCGAAGGTGCCTTCATATGAGAGAAACTCGACCACGGTGCCGTCGGCCGAGATCAGTGCCATCCCGTCCGGCGCCCCGTTCTGGATGCCGTTCGACGGATAGGTGATGGTCAACACGCCGCGGCCATCGCAGCTATTGGGCAGCGTTCCCGAGAGTACGCTGGTACCGTACGTGACGCCGCCCGTGCCGTTGTACAACACGAGTTGCCAACCGGTCAGATCGAAGCCCGCCGGGCCGGCGATCTCGATCGCTTCGCCGACGTCCGTGCCGGCGTTGTCGTAGTGGATCTCGCTGAAGCGGACCTGCTCGTCGCCGACGGCATCGCTCGTGCCAATGGTCGGCGGCGCAGCCGGCGCGGATCGCGCGCCGTCCGGTGCGGTCACGCGGTCGGACGAACAGGAGGCAACGAGGACCGCGGCAATGGCGGTACCGAGCAGGCGAAGACGACGCATAGGTTGGGTCACTGACGTGGCAGGCGAATCGGTCATTCTGACTATTTCGCCAGCGGCAAACCTATCACCAAACGCCGTGCGCCGTTGGCGCCCGCATTGTCACGGTCCCGTCACCGCCGGCCATCGCCGCCGCCGCTCAGCGCGGCGGCAAAGTCCCGACGCCGTCTTCCAGTTCGCGCACCATCCGGTCGTCACCGGTCAGCTCCCAGTAGATCAGCGACACGGGGATCATCCCGGCGCCATTCAGCTCGTCGTAGAAGCGCTGCATCGTGAACGCATTACCCAGCTGCCGCGCCCGCTCGGCGAGCAGTTCATCGAGCAATCGTGCGCCGGTCACGTACACCGCACCATAGCCCGGCTGCCGAAGGTACAGATGCTGCTCGAAGCCCAAGAGCGGATCGCGGCGCATCCAGCCCCGCGGCGTCCAATTGACGTGAATGTCGCCGGCCTGCGCCATCGTGAGATCGTTGGCGTGCGCGTACAAGTTGCCAAGGCCGCGCGCGGCGCGGGCAATCAGCATAATCCAGACGATCTCCCGGGAGCGTGGCGAGGCGTCGTACAGCCCCGCGTGCATCATCCACTCCTCCATCACCGTGGCACCACCCTCGGCGCGGCTCATCCACACGTTGTAGAGCAGTGGCGTGCGACGGATCGGACTCGGATGCGGCGCCACGCGGAACCGCGCGTTGTCCCACCAGTGATAGAGGTGCGTCCAGAGCGGAATCGGATCGCGGTGGTTGCCCTGAAAGAAGAAGTTGCGGCGCTCTTCTGGCACGTATCCCGCCATGCGTTCGCGCAAGGCGCGCTCCATCCAGGGCTCCACGGTCAGCAGGCGCGAATCCCGCAGAAACCCGAGGTAGCGCGCGATCGCCGCATCCTGCAACTGGCGGTACTCCTCGGGCGACGAGGCCACCTGCATTGGCGGCAAGGCCTTGTTGCGATGCTCCTCCAGTCGCAACGACGCGTGGGCCCGCGCCAATTCGCGGCGGGTGATCATCACTTCGTCGTCCCACGTGAACGGCATCATCTCGACGTGCTTGAGATACCACGTGTACTCGGCCTTGCCGATGCCGCTCGGGCCCGTCTTCTTCGGCGCTTCGTCGCGAAGCCACTGTGTGAAGGCCACCGTGGCGACCTTCGCCTCGGCGACTGCCGCGGCAAGTGCGCGATCCCGCTTGTCCACGCGCGCGGCAAGAATGTCGAGCGCTTCGGTCTGCTCTTCGAGTGCCCGTACGCCGCCCACCCACAGGTCGCGTGCGTTCGCCGGCGCCAGATTGCCGCGCGCCTGCCGCAGCAGCGGTGCGACCGTGCGCAGCTGTGCCGCGAGCTGGGCCGACTGGGCCGGCGACATCGGCGCGATGGTATCCAGCACCGTGCGTGGCCAGATCGGATACTGCCACAGCCGGATCGCGCCGTGAATCGTCGGACCCTCTTCGGCCGGCGTATCGCTCTCGTCGGTCTTGATCGACGCGTAGTAGGCGGGATCGCGCTCGAACGGCTTGAGCACGCGCAGGTGATACTCCATCCCCGACATCTCGGCGCGCACCAGATGCCAATCGACGCGCTGCGGAATCGGCCAACCGCTCGTATCGATAGCGGCCAAGCGGCGCTGCCAGTCGCGCAGCGCCATCAAGCGCGCGGCGCTCGTCGCCGCCCGATAGTCCGGGGCGCCCTCGAACAGCGGCGGTTGCTCGAAGCGGCGCCACTGCTCGAAGAGCGTCACGAGGTCGCTGTACGGGGCCGCAGGCCGCTCGGGAGCGGCGGCGGCGAACGACGGGGTGAGGAGCGCGAACGCTGCCAGAGCAGTCAGACGTCGGATCGGAAGCATCGAGATGCAGGCGATGAGGAAGCGGACCGAGCCACCGTCGGGCGGGGCCGTGTGCAAAGCTGGCACGTGCGACGCGTTCACGAAACCGGCATCCCCCTCTTGGGTTCCGGGTGCCGCGGCCGCACGTTTCGAGTGACCCCGCGCGCTCCCTCAGCCCTGCCCGCCAATGCTCGGATCACTTGCTCGTGCCTGTGTCACCACCGCAATGCTGGCGACCGCTGCCGATGCCCAGCTGTGCCGCGGGCTTCCTGACTTGGCCGCGACGTCACTCTCGGCGTCTGTCGACGCCGGATTCGGTCGAAACTCGTCGGTCGTGATCGGCTCGGTGGCCGGGGGCCGTCCTGGTGGCGTCTTCGCCAGCGCCGGTGCGCTGGTGCAGAGCTTTGACGACTTGTTCGTGAAGTCTGCCCCCGGTGCCACCGGCCTGATCGGCTGGGAGTTTGCGCGAGCGAACAACGCGCTGTCGTTCTGCCCGGTGGCCGGTGCGGTCTATGAGCACGGCCCGGACGTCTCGACGCTCAAGCTCCGGAGCGTCGGCGCCATCGTCGGCGGCTACGTTGGGTATCGCTTCGATCCGATGAACCCGATGGGGCTCAATGCCTACGTCGGCCTGACCGCTGGGCAGTTTCGGACGCGCGGCACCTTAGCGGGCCTCTCGTCCACGACGACCACCAACACCGAGACGCTGACCGCCGGCCTGATGTTGCCGAACCGCGCCGGATTCATCGTCACGCCGTTCGTCTCGGTGCCGTTGCGGAACGGGAGCGAAAGCACGCTCGGGCTGCGGTTCACGTGGCGGCTCGCCGCGCGTGAGGGAGTCGACGACTGACGCGCCGACTCCCTCGTCGTCGGCGTTACGGCGCGATCGACACGATGAAGTACGCGATATCGCGATTCGCGTAGCGCGAACGTTCGGACCGGCTGACGCCGAATCGCGTTTCGAGGCCCGGGAAGTGAATGATGTTGATGTACGGCACCGACAAGCGGAACTCGGCGCCGTATTGCGTGCCCGGCTCACGGAGCGACTCGCCGGCCACGAACCACTGGTGGAACAGCCGGATTGGCCCGGTGGTCTCGACCGACGCACTGGCGAACTTGCGCCCTGCCGTCACCGCGAACGGCAAGCCGGGATTGTCCATCCGATGCGACAGCACGGATTGATCCACGTACGGCGACACCGCGCCGCCATAGGTGAACTGCTCCCACGCCGGCGCACCGGTCGAGACACCGCCATACATCGCGCGCAGGCCGAGTCCCGGCCCGCGATACGGTCCGATGTCGACACCGAGATGCGCCAGCGCCCGCTGCCAACTGGAGTCACGCGTGGTGCCTGCGCTGACGTGCGCGCCGAGTGAGTACCCCAGCCGCAACGCCGCACTCGGCGTGAACGAGTTGGAGGTCGTGAATTCACCGAAGCCCAACTGCCGAGTGGACGTCACGCTCCCGGGCAGCCCGAGGTACTCCAGTCGGCCGAACGAACCGCCGAGACGATACCGCGTGCTCCCGTGCACCGAACGACGGTCGAGGTCGAGCGCCGCCAGACCGCCGGTGTACGCAGCGTCCAAGGGCAGGAGTGCGGCCCCGCCCAAGCTGCGCTGTCCCGAGGGTTCGTGTGTGGTCGCCCACGCCTGCACCACGACGTTCGGGCGGAACCCACGATACGTGAGTCGAGCGGAACCGCCCGTCCACGTACCGCGCGAGCCGTCGCCCGCCACCACCCGAAGTTGCACGCGTCCCACGACATCGGAGATCGCCGCACCGACGCCCCAGGTCTCACCGTCGACCGCAGAGTTGCCGGTGAAGGCAACCGACGCCCCGAACTTCGTCGCGCGATACGGCGCGGACTCCGCCACTGGCGCCGACGCCAGCGGCACGCCGGCCTGAGGCGGACGCTGCGCCACCGGCGCCAAGGCCACCGGCAGCGGCTCGAGCGCGGCGATGGTCGCAGCCCGCGGTTCAAGCACGCGGACATCTGCGCCGCGCGTGTGTGGCTCGAGGAACCACACGCGACCATCGCGGCCGGCGTCGGGGAAGCCGACCGCACCGGCCGCGCGCGCCACGGTGGCTGGCGCGCCATCGAGGGGCAGGCGTTCGATCGACGTGACACCGCCCAACTCGCTGACGACTGCTACCGTCTCGTCATCGATCCACGACGGCGCGTAGCGTGAGACGCCGTCGTTGGGCCCGATCTCGCGTACGGCACCGCTTGCGGCATCCACGATTACGACGCGCCAGAGCGGCCCCACCCGAATCGCCGATGCGACCATACGGCCTGACGGCGACACGCGAACACCCGAGAACGGCCGATCCAGCGTGCCGGCGACCAGCGCCGTCGTCCGGCCGCTCGCGAGATCGATGCGCACCAGACCGCAGGTGCCGCCACCGCAGGCGAGCCCGGCAGCGCGCTGACCGTCGGGGAACGGATCGGCCTCACGCACACCGGCACGACGCGTCACGCGGCGGGTCGCGCCGGTCTTGGTATTCCACTCGTACACGTCGTACTGCCGCCGTCCGTCGCCCAGCACGGCCGACCGCGTCACGAGCACCCGTTCGTGATCGGCGAACCACCGCGGCGTATCGAATCCGATGCCGGCAATCGGGTGCAGCGTGGCTAAGGTCTTTCGAGGTGCGGGATCCATTCGCACGGCGCGCACGTCTTCGGGGTCGTCCGCCAATTGCTTGGCCACCGCGGCCTCGGCCGCCGAATCCGTCGGGGCCTCGGCTGTCGTGACCACGCGCACCACCATATGCCCCTCGGTGTCGGCGAAGCGGATCGCGAGCTTGGAACCGTCGTGCGATACCGCCGGCGCACCGACGTAGTCGGTGCCGCGCATCACGCGCGTGCCGACGGCGAGGCCCGCCGCGGTCAGCCGTCGACGCGCTTCGGCGGTCCGCTCGTAGACCTCGGCGGTGAACTGCCCGTACAACACCGCCGGCGCCTCACCGAACACGCCGATGAACGCTTCGTCGAAGGTGCGGGTCTGCTTCGCCGAGAGCCGGCGCCACAGGTGCACGAGCGACGAGTCGCCGCCGCGCTGCTGCAACCACTCCACGAACGCCGAGCCAATCAGATAGCGCACCGAGCCGCCCGCGTACACCGACACGTTGTCGAGGTTGCTGTACGAGGGCATCGCCCCTTCGAGCGCCAATTGCCGAATGAACGCCGGCCGCGCCACGTTGTGCGGCCGCCCGGCGCCGGTGAGTTCACCTTCGATCAGCGTGGCGTAGCCCTCCGATACCCAGCCGGGCACCGCCTGCGCGACCGGCCCGTACTGCGGAAAGTTGAACGCGGTCGCGAGCTTGGCGTTGCGCTTGCGCGACGGGCGCATCAGATGCGCGATGTGTGCGAACTCGTGCACCGAGAGGATGGCGCTCCAGCCCGGGTATCCGACGAGCTCGGTGGTCGGATCCGGCGGCGTGGCCCAGAAGCGCATCGCGGGCGTGAATTGCGACGGCCAGGCATTCCCGTTCGGCACGTTGAGCGGATCTTCGACGAGAATGTCCACCGTCTGCGGCGGCAGGTAGCCGACCTTCCGTCCCACCGCGGCTCGCGTGGCCTCGATGCGGCTCGCGATGTCCTTCGCCCAGGTTTCAAGACCGGGCGTGTAGTGGATGCGGAAATGCTCCGTGCGAATCGTGCGCCAGCGCTGCTCGGGGTGATCCCAGTCGAATTGCGCCGAAAGGGGTGCGGCGGCCAGCGCCAGCAACAGCAATGCGCGTCGGAGCATCGTGCGTCCTCGTGGTGATGTCAGAACCAGCGCCCAAACCGGATGTACCACATATGCTGCCCCAACGTGTTCTCGCCGTACTGAATGCGAATCGGGCCGACGGGCGAATCGAGCCCGACGCCACTGCGCACGCCGAAGACCACCGGCTCGTTGTACGTGCGACCGCCGTTCTCATCCCAGGTCTGCCCTGCCATCACGGTGATCTGCAGGTTGAGCGGGCCGAACAATGGCAGGCCCGTATCGAGTTGCCCCATCGCCTCGGTGAGACCAAGACCGCTGCCGATGTGCATCCCGGCAAAGCCGTCGCGTCCACCAAGTGTGGGCAACAGCTGCGCTGGCGACCCGCGCGTCACCGCGCTGGCACGGAGCATTGGCGACACCGACACTCGACCAAACGTGCGCGTCGAGCGCACCACGAGCCGCGCATCCGAATAGCGGTTGGTGATTTCGCCATTGAGATCGAGCCTCGTGCCGCCTTCCCCGACCGCCCGACGCAGTTGCACGCCGACGCCCCACGCGGCTTCACGGAGCTCGGCCGGCAGAATGTTGGCAATCGGCGAGCGAACGGTCTGCCGATAGCCGCGCCCCAGCAGCGCGCCATTCAACGACCAACTCGGCCCCAAGGGAAAATCGACGCCGACCCGACCGACGACCTCCACGATGTCCGGCCAGAAGATCACCGGCGCCTCGATGTTCTCGGCGGGCAGAATCAGTCGAATCCGTTCCTGCCCGATCGTCAGCGATGTGAGCGGCGACACCCGATAGCCGCGCTCGCTGAACGAGTTGCGCACGGCCAGGGTGAGGTCTTGGCGGTACTCGCCCAGGGTCGAGATGAAACGACCTTCCAGTCGACGACCGAACAACTGGCGATCGAGCATACTGAGCCACGCCTTGCCGCCGAAGTCGCTGTCGTACACGGCGCCGAAGCCGAACACGCGGCGCGGTGCGAAGGTCACCTTGGGTGCAAAAATCACCGAGTCGCCGCGCGGTGCCGGGCTCAGCCAGACCGACCGCACGACTTCCGATTCGCCCAATGCCGCCACGCGCGACTGAATCGTGTCGAAGGGCAAGCGACGCGCCAGTACGCCGAGCGGCGCGGCGCCGGAATCGACCCCCTGATCGTCGTAACTCGTCAACGCGTGTGCCACGAGCGCACGCACTGCTGGGCTGGTCTCGGGAGTCACCAGCGTCGAGGCCACCGGGGGCACCGGCACGCGGCGGCGCGTCCCGCGAGGCAGACAGCGCAGGTCGGTGAGTCCGGCCGCCGCCTGCTGTCCACGACTGACGGCTTCCCGCACGGAGGCTTCGGTGAAATCGAGCTGGCCGATGCCCTTGAGGTCGCTGACGACTTCGACATCACCCGGCGCGAGCGTCGGGCGATTGGCGGCAAAGAGAAAGCTCACCAGCTGCCCCGCCACGGCCGTGGTGGTGCTGCCAACGCGCGGCGGCGTCGAGTCGCGCACGCCGAGTGACGACAGAATCACCCGGGTGGCGCCGAGCGCTCGCGCGGTGGCGACCGGGATATTCTCGGCAATCCCACCATCGACGAGCACGCGCCCATCCCGAGCCACCGGATCGAACACCAGCGGAATGGCGAAACTTGCGCGGACCGCCTGCGCCAAGTCACCGCTCCCGATGACAACCTTACCGCCGGTCGCGAGATCTGCCGCGACCGCGCGATACGGAATCGGCAGCCGGTCGAAGTCGCCGCGCGCGAGCACGTTGCCGCGCAGGAACAGCGCGGCCATCAGCGTGTTGATGCGCCCCTCGTCCGCCGCGCCCGTCGTGAGCGCCAAGCCAGTCGACGCGTCCTCCCACACGAGCAATGGCGGCGAGGGCGCGATCGTCCGTGGAAACGGCGGCACGTAGCGACCGACGAGCGAACCCACGTTGAACCGGCGCGTGAGCGCTTCGATCTCTTCGCCGGAGTATCCGCTGGCGTAGAGGGCACCGACGATGGATCCCATCGACGTGCCGACGACCAGATCGGGAACGATGCCCAGCGAATCGAGGGCGCGAATCACGCCGACGTGCGCCATCCCGTGCGCGCCGCCGCCGGGCAGCACGAGCGCGGTCTTGCCGGCGGGGCAGCTGTCTTGCGCCGACGCTGCGAGCGGTGCTGCCGCGAGCAGCAATGCGGCCACGACCGAGGCGCGCGGTATGACCAGCGCCATCAGTAGCCCCACTGCGGCAGCGCGGCCACGAACGACACCCAGAACTCGCTGCTGCCGGCCGTCGTGCGCGGACGGCCCGTGAAGTACGACTGCCGGTTCTGGAACCGTGCGCCCAGACCAATGCCGCTGTGTCGCGCGAGTTCGATCTGCGCGTAGATCTCGTGCCGTCCGACGAAGTGCGACTGCGCCGC
>JANRJP010000101.1:0-1961 GCA_033763905.1 Gemmatimonadaceae bacterium | reverse complement strand
GCGACGAAGAACTCGCTCGCGAGCGTGCCGCGATCCCGCGTGCCGACGAGGAAGAGGTTGCGAGCCGTGGGCGTGCTGGACACCGTCTGATCCGGAGGGCCGCTCAGGAGCCGTAGCCGGCTGATCTGCGACGTCCCGAAGGTCAGGCCCGCCAGATCCAGATTCGCCCCGAGCGCCCAGCGCTCCCAGGGCTGCACGGTCAGGTGGGCCGCGAAGTTGATCGCGTTTTGCCAGGGCGCTTCGACGAACAACGAGTCGATGCGGTTGCTCCGGATGGCGCTCCGCTCGGCGGACGAGAGCCGATGATCGCCACCGACGAAGGCCGTCCACCGGACGCCGAGCCCCACGCGCACCCGGCCCTCACGCAGCACGGACCAATGCCTCGTAGCCGAGAGGGAGAGCAAGGCCGCACTGAAGTCGCTCCCCACGGCGGCGTCTAGCCGGTTGACCGGGGCCCCGCCAAGCTGGGCACCGCCCCGCGTCACCGGCAGCAACAGCGCCAGACACATCGCCGCTATGGCGGACCCTCGGACACCGATTCGTGACATTCACCCATCCGGGAAGAGAAGCCATTGGAAGGTAGCCGCTGACGCGCGGCGCCGTTCCCTGCGAGATTGTTGGCGTGCCTATCACCGTCTATCCCTTCGATTACGCCCTCGGCCCCCTGCAACTGACCGGCTTCGGTCTGGCCGTCGCGATGGCGTTCATGGTCGCGCAGCACATCTGCGTCCGCGCGCTCGAGGAACGCGGCGATCCGCTCAACGCCGCGATCATCCCCGACGCCGTGATGGCGGCGATCGTCGGCACGTTGATCGGTGCCAAGCTGTACTACGTCGCGCTCACCGGCGACCCGAGCGCGATCTTTTCGCGCGGCGGCTTCGTGTTCTGGGGTGGGTTCATCGGCTCGGTGATCGCGTGCTGGCTCGTCATCCGGTATCGCAAGGGCGACTTCGTGAAGATTGCCGATGTCGCGGGCATCGCCATTGCTGGCGGCTACGCGGTGGGGCGAACCGGCTGCTGGGCGGTGGGTGACGACTACGGGCGGCCGTGGAGCGGGCCGCTGGCGGTGCGTTTTCCCGACGGCGCTCCCCCGAGCACGGCCGAGTCGATGCAGCGCGCGTTCGGCGTGGTCTTCGGCCCCGAGGTGAAGCCGACCGATGTGATCGCCGTGCATCCCACCCAGCTGTACGAGGTGGCGATGGGCTTCGTGATGTTCGTCGTCCTGTGGCGCCTCCGGCACCACAAGCACGCGGCTGGGTGGCTGTTCGGGGCCTACTGTGTGCTGGCCGGGATCGAGCGGTTCATCGTCGAATTCTTCCGCGCGAAGGACGATCGGTTCTTCGCTGGCCTCACGGTGGCGCAGGTCATTGCGATGGCCATCGCCGCGATCGGTGTCGTGCTGCTGACGACACGGCGCCGTTCGATCAGCGCCGTGTCGCCTGCCTGAGTTCTTCCTCGAGGGCGCGCACCCGCTCTTGGAGCAGCGTCGCCTTCGCGGTCAGCTCGGCCACCTTGCCTTCCAGCTGCGCGTGCACGTGGTCGGTGCCGTCGGCCGCGGTCGCGGCGGCTTCCGCCACCGCCGCACGGCGCGCAGAGACGGTGCGCCAGATGGCGTAGGCCAGCGCCGCCAGCAGTACCCCTTGGGCAAGCATCGTTTCGACCGTCGGGAAGATGCCGAGCGCTTCGATCTGCGGCCATCCGCGGAGCGCCGTGATCGACACCGCGTCGGCTTCCTGCAGCTCGCGAATGCCCTTGCCCGCGAAGATGAACGCCATCGCATAGAGCAGGGCGCTCGTCGTCTGGAAGAACGGCCCCATCGGGAGCTTCATCCCGAAGCGGTGGAACGCGAGGTAGATGCCGACCAAGGCCACGCCGCCGACCGCGATGCCGGCGGCCATCGGCCAGGCCGAGACCTCGGGCGCGGCGAAGAGCGCCTGGAAGAACAGCGCGGTTTCGGCGCC
>JANRJP010000100.1:0-67294 GCA_033763905.1 Gemmatimonadaceae bacterium | reverse complement strand
ATGCGCTCGGAGCGCGCTTCGAGATCCGCGAGTAACACCATCGCATCTCGCTCGGCGGTGGGAATCCGCTGCTCCGCGTTCGTCAACACGTCGTCGGGCAGGCCCAAGCGCCGCGCGATCGACAAGCCGTACGATCGCCCGGGCACGCCTTTGATGAAGGCGTAGGTCGGCGCCAGCGCCTCGGCGTCGAAGCGCAGCGAGCCGTTCACGACGCCGGGGACTTCGAGCGCCAACTGCTTGAGCTGTCCCAAGTGGGTGCTCGCCAGCGTGCGCGCGCCCCGGCGCGTGAGGGTCTCGAGAATGGCGGCACCGAGCGAGGCGCCTTCGAGGGGATCCGTCCCCGAGCCCAATTCGTCCACGAGGACGAGCGAATCCGCCGTGGCCGCCGCGAGAATTTCGCGCAGGTTCTTGAGGTGTGCGCTGAAGGTCGACAGCGACGCCTCGAGTGACTGCTCGTCGCCGACGTCCGCGAAGATGTCGTCGTACACGGCCACGCGACTGCCGTCGGCCACCACCGGCGGAATACCGGCGGCGGCCATCGCCGAGAAGACGCCCACCGCCTTGAGCAGCACGGTCTTGCCGCCCGTGTTCGGGCCGGAAATCAGCAGGGTCTGCTCGGCGGCGTCGAGTACCAATTCGAGCGGGACCACCGGGCGCCCCTGCGCGACGAGCAGCGGATGCTTGCCCTCGCGGATGACGACACCGTCCTGCGGCGCGACGAGCGTGGCGTAGCCACAGCGGAATGCGGCGGCGAACCCGGCGCGCGCGTACAGCGTGTCGAGCTCGACAAGCGTGCGCCACGCGAGCGCCAGCGGCGCCGCCATCGGACGGATGGCATCGGTGAGTTCCGCCAGGATGCGCTCGATCTCTTCCTGCTCCTCGAGCTCGAGTTCACGAATGCGGTTACCGAACTCGACGGCGGCCGGCGGCTCCACGAAGACCGTCGCCCCGGACCCCGACGAGTCGTGCACGATGCCGCCAACCGCCAAGCGGCCTTCACGTCGCACGGGGATGACATATCGCCCGTTGCGCACGGTGATGCTCAGATCCGGCGCCTGATGCGAGGGTTCGAGCGAACGGAGCACACGCTCGAGCAGCCGGATCAGCTCGCCCTCGGCCCCGCGCAGTTCACGCCGGATGCGCCGAAGGTCGGGCGACGCGTCGTCGCGAATGCCGCCATCCTCGCCGAACACCCGTGCGATCCGCTGCTCGCTGGCCGCGTCTTCGCAGAGCGCATCGGCGTATTCGGCGAGCATCGCCCGCGCGGCGGCGGGCCGCTCTACGTCACGAAGCGCGGCGCGGACGAGCCGAGATGAGCGGAGCAGAATGCCGGCGTCGAGCAGGGCGCGGGCGTCGAGCACCGATCCCGGCACGGCGAGCCGCTTGAGCGCGGCTTCGACGTCGGGAATCGCCTCCAGTCGGAACGGCGTGTCGCCTTCGGTGAGGGCGCGCATCGCCGCGACGCGCGCGAGCTCGCGTTCCGCGAAGTGGCGATCGGTATGCGGCACCAGCGAGCGGACCCGGGCGGCCCCCGGCGCCGACGACGCCCGCTCGGCCACCAGACCGAGGACGCGGTCGAACTCCAGCACCTGCAGCGCGTGCGCGTTCACGCCTTGGGTGCGAGTTCCTCGCGGACGATCTGGTTGATCAGGGCGCCGTCGGCGCTCCCCTTGAACTGGGGCATCACTTTGCCCATCACCGCGCCGATGTTGGCGGCGCCGCCGGCGATGGCGGCACGCACCGCGGCGCGAATGGCCTCGGGATCGACGGCTGGTGGGAGATACGCTTCGAGGACGGCGGCTTCGCCGGCTTCCTTGGTCGCGAGTTCCTCGCGACCGGCGTTGCGAAAGGCCTCAGCGGCCTCGCGGCGGCGCTTGATGCCTTTGCGGACGACGTCCAAGGCGTCGTCGTCGGTCAGCGGGCGCGTGAGGTCAATCTCGCGCGCCTTGATGTCGGACACGATCGTCGAGAGGACGAGCGTGCGGTTGGTGTCCCGCGCCTTGCGCGCCCCGTTCAGCTCCTGCTGGAGTCGGGCGAGCAGTGCGGACATACCCGACTCAGACGTGGCGCGTGCGGCGGTTCTTGCGGATCGCCGCGTTCATCTTGCGCTTGCGGCGCTCCGAGGGCTTCTCGTAGTGGCGATGCTTGCGCAGATCGGCGAGGATGCCCGCCTTTTCGCACTTCTTCTTGAAGCGCTTGAGGGCCCGCTCGAAGTTCTCGTCTTCGTGGATGATGATTTCGGACACGAAACCGCTGGAAATAGGTGGAAGTGTGGCTAGCCCTTCAACTTAGCGACGCGTCGCACCCCCGGTCAACCCGGGGGCCAGCCCAAGGGACGCCCGCCCAGCACGTGTGCGTGGAGGTGGAACACCGTCTGTCCACCGTCCGCCCCGGTATTCAACACGACGCGGTAGCCCGACTCCGCGATGCCCTCTCGGCGCGCCACCTCGGCGGCCATCAACAGCACCTGCCCGAGCATCCCCCCGTCCGTCGCCTCGACCAGCGACGCCACGGCGACCTTGGGAATGACCAGGACGTGCACCGGCGCCTGCGGGTTCACGTCACGAAAGGCCAGGCAGTGCTCGTTTTCGGCGACGATCGAGGCCGGGATCTGCCGATCGAGGATCTTCTGGAAAATCGTCATTGGGCGCTCGTCAAAGTCCGCGCCGCGGCGACGGCAGCCACGCCAGCCGTCTCGAACCGCAGCACCGTGGAACCAAGGGAGGCCGCCACGAAGCCGGCCGCCGACAGCTTCTGCAACTCGTCTGCATCGAGTCCGCCTTCGGGACCCACGGCGAGCACCACAGGCCCCGTCGCGTGACGCAGGACGCCGGCAATCGGCGCCCCGTCGGCGTCCAGCACGACGCGGGTCGCGTCGTCGGGCAGACCGGCCAGCGCGCGATCCAGCGTCGCGTCGGGGTAGAGGTTCGGCAGCCATGCGCCGTGACTCTGCGCCAGCGCTGCCAGCATTCGGGCCCGGACCTTGGCCTGAAAGCCCGCGCCCTCGCCGCGTGGCTGCACGCTCCGCGAGCGATGCCAAAGCACGGGGCGCCAACTCGTTACGGCCAGCTCCGTTGCCTTCTCGGCGAGCCAGAGCATTCGATCGCGATCACCGATCGGCGCGAGCAAGTGCACATCGGGCGGCGGCGGGGCATCGACAATGGCGCCGACCTCCACCACCGCGGCGTTGCGAGCGAGGGTGACGAGTGTCGCCGATGCGACGCGACCGGCGCCGTCGGTCAGGCGCAACGGCGCGCCATTCGCCAAGCGACGGACCTTCATATGGTGCACCACGTCGTCACCGAGCGAGAGCGTCGCGTTGGCGACCAGTCCTTCGCTGACGACGAAACTCGCGACGCCTCCGAGTGTGTCGCTCACGACGCGCGCTCGATGCGGCAGCTCCACCACGGACGTTCCACGTCCTCCGCCGTCACCTGCCACCCCTCCGCCGCCAGCACCTGCAGCAGCGATTCGCGCTCTTCGTACAAGATGCCCGACAGGACCGCCACGCCATCCGCTGGCAGTGCGTCGCGCATCGCGGGGAGCAGTTCGACCAACACGCTCGAAATGATGTTCGCGATGATGACGCGCACCGGCGCCACCAAGGGGAGCGCGAGATTGGCATCGGCCTGAATCACCGTGACCGCGTGGGCAACGCCGTTGACGCGGGCGTTCTCTTCGGCGTCGGCGATCGCTTCGGGATCCATCTCGATCGCGGCCACCCGCGCGGCCCCGAGCTTCACCGCCCCGATCGCCAACACCGCGCTCCCCGCGCCAAGATCGGCGACCACGTCGCCGGCGCGAATCACGGCGGGCAGCAAACGGAGCACGCCACGGGTCGTCGGATGATCGCCGGTCCCGAACGCCATCCCTGGCGTGATGATGATCGTGCGTGCCGGATCTCGGCCCTCCATCAGCCAGGGCGGGGCCACCGTCAGGACGCCGCACTCGAAGGCCCGGACGTGATCCTTCCACGCTTCCGTCCAGTCGATCGGCGGCACTTCCCCAAACGTGATCTCCGCCCCCGGATCGACGCGACGCACGGCGGCCGCCGCGGCGTCGGCATCGGCCCGCGTCGGAAAGTGGCTGACGAGCGCTGCCCCATCCTCGAGCACGCCCTGCGAACCGGCGTCGAACATCGCGGCGCTGGCGACCGCGGCGCTCCCCGACGGCACGACCCGCACGCTGATCCACGGATGCTGGCTCACCCGCCCAGCGCTTCCTTCATTCGGGTCCAGATGCCCTTCTCGCGGACCGTCCCGGAGGCCGGCCGTACCGCGGCGAGCCGCTCGATCAACTCGCGCTCTTCGGCCGACAGTTCGCCACTCGATGGCGTGACCAGCTGCACCCGCACGTGCAGGTCACCGACGCCGCTCGCATTCACGCGCGGCAGCCCGCGGCCGCGCAGGTTGAACACCTGACCGCTCTGCGTCCCCGCCGGCACCCGCAGGGTCAGTGCGCCGAGGATCGCGGGCACGTCGAGTTCCGCGCCGAGCACCAACTGCGGGTAGGTCACCGCGACTTCGGTGTAGAGGTCTTCCCCGTCACGCTCGAAGCGCTCGTCTTCTTCGACCTCGAAGACGACGAGCACATCGCCGCGTCCGCCCCCGCGAGCGCCCGCGTTCCCCTGCCCGCGAATCGTCATATACTGCCCCGTCGCGACGCCGGCGGGGATGCGGACATTGAGCGTCTTCTCCGCCCGGACCCGCCCTTCGCCCTTGCACTTCTTGCAGGGCGTGGGAATCACGACGCCTTCGCCGGCGCAGCTCGGACACGGCGCCACCGACACGAACTGGCCGAGGAAGCTGCGCTGTGCGCGACGGACCTCGCCCGCCCCGCCGCAGGTGGCACAGCGCGTCGGCTGCGAACCGGGCTCGGCGCCGCTGCCGGTACAGGCCCCGCAGGGATCGAGCACCTTGAGGGTGACTTGCTTCTCGACGCCGGTGGCGACCTCGGCGAGGGTCAGCGGCACGGCGATCTTGAGGTCGCCTCCGGACCGCGGCCCAGGACCGCCGCGCTGGCCGAACATATCGCCCAGACCGCCGAATCCGCCGAAGTCGCGCATGAAGATGTTGAGCGCTTCGGAGAGGTCGACGTGCTGCCACTGCTGACCGCCACCGCCCCCGCCACGGGTGAATGCGGCGTCGCCATAGCGGTCGTACATCTGGCGCTTTTCGGGATCGCGCAGGATGTCGTACGCCTCGGTGATGAGCTTGAAGCGCTCCTCGGCTTCCTTCGATCCGCCGTTGCGGTCCGGATGCCACTGCATCGCCAGCTTCCGGTACGACTTCTTGATCTCGTCGTCGGACGCGTTGCGCGGGACCTCGAGCAGGGCGTAGTAGTCGGCCATAGACCCGGAAATCTACAGGGACGGTCAACCGCCCCGGGCGGCCCGCTACTGGATCAGTTCGCTGACCAACTGTGACGTGTGCCGGACCAGTGCGATGACCTTGTCGTAGGGCATCCGGGTCGGGCCGATGACGCCGATCACCCCGGACACCGGGCCTGCGGTGTAGGTCGAGGTCACCACAGTGAACGGTTGGAGCACCGGCTCGCCGTGCTCGGCGCCGATGGTGATGGTCAACCCGGGGCCGGCCGTCCGGCCGCGCAATTCGTCGGCGAGGTGCTGGCGCGTCTCCGTCA
This sequence comes from Gemmatimonadaceae bacterium, assembly GCA_033763905.1. Taxonomy (GTDB): domain Bacteria; phylum Gemmatimonadota; class Gemmatimonadetes; order Gemmatimonadales; family Gemmatimonadaceae; genus JAJTHG01. The sequence continues at coordinate 61,651 of JANRJP010000100.1, read as the reverse complement.
GCGCGAGGACGCGCTTGAGGCCGTCGCCGCTGGCAAACTCGGGATGGTCGGCCAGCACGCTCGCCTGACCCAGCACGACTTCGGCTTCATCCGCGCGCACGGCACGATCGAAGAGCTGATCCCCCTCTTCGATGAAGATGTTGAGCAGCTTGTCGTGCTCGCCGGATGGCAGCGCATCACGCAGCCGAGCGCCCAACGTCGCGCGAATGTCGCGCAGCGCGAGCCCGCTCAGCCGCTCGTTGAGCACACGCTCGACCGCCTGCACCGCACGATCGGCGAGCGGCCCGTCGACTTCCACGAAGATCGTCCGCACCGCGCCCGCCGCGAGCGTGAGTGCCATCAGCAAGCGGTCGGTCGAGAGCTTGACCAGTTCGATCCGCGTCAGCACCGCCCCATCGAAGCGGGGACCAAGCGCCACCCCCAGTTCCTGCGTCAGCACCCCCAACGTCTGCGCCGCGCGCCGCAGGATGGCTTCCACCGTGCCGTGGTCACCGGCGGTGATGGTGTCGTGCAGCGCGGCGGCTTCGCGCGCCGACGGCGCGACATCGGTAAGCGCATCGACGTAGGCCCGATACGCGCGCTCGGTGGGAATGCGTCCACCGGAGGTGTGCGCCTGAAAGAGGAATCCCTTCTCTTCCAGATCGCTCATCGTGTTTCGGATCGTCGCGGGCGACACGCCGAGGCCGAAGCGGCGCGAGATGGTTCGCGACCCTGCGGGCTCCGCAGTTTCGATGTACGTCTGAATCACGGCCTCGAGCACGCGTCGTTCGCGCTCGTTGAGCTCCGGCGTCGCCATTGGCGAAAAGTGTCAGACGCCGCGGAGTGTGGTCAATGCCGTGGCGAGCGCATCCATCCGGAGCCAGCCGGTCGGCGTGAGGCGGACGCGGCGCCCCTCGACCGTCGCCCAACCTGCGTCGACCCAAGATCGGGTGGCCGCCACCTCGGCTTCGCTCTCGAGCAGCAGCCCATCGGTGGTGCGGAGTCCCAGGTACACCGCCTCCATCCGCCGCGACGCCGCGTCGAGCGGATCGAGCGCGTCCACCGGGTCGGCCGGCAACGCCGCCAGCCACGCGGCATAGGCCGAGCGATTCGATCGACGCACCGCGCCGTCGAAGCCGTGCGCCGACGGCCCGATGCCCAAGTACGGCACGCCGGACCAGTAGGCCGAATTGTGCCGCGCCCGACGGCCGGGCCGCGCGTAGTTGGAGACTTCGTAGTGCTCGAAGCCCGCCGCCACGCAGGCCGCGTGCGTCGCGAGAAACTCCTGCTCGTAGGCGTCCTCGGACGCGGCGCCGGTGGCCCCCCGTGCCGTCCATCGGGCCAGCGGCGTCTGCGGTTCAACCGTCAACCCGTACACCGACACGTGCGTCGGCTCGAGGGCGAGCCCGCGCGCGACATCCCGCGCCCAGTCCCGACTGAGTTCCGGCGGCACGGCAAAGATCAGATCGATCGACAGCTCGTCGATGCCCCCCTCCCGCAGCAGCGCCACCGCGCGTTCGGACTGTTCCGCGGAATGGGTCCGGTGCATCCACGCGAGCACCGCAGGCTCGAAGGTCTGCACGCCGAGGGACACGCGGGTGATGCCCGCCGCGCGCCACGCACGCACGGCGTCCGGCGTCACATCCTCGGGGTTGGCCTCGAGCGTGACTTCCGCCTGCGCGACCGGTTCGACGAACGCGCGGACCGCGTCGAGCAGGCGACGCACGCCGTCTGGCCCGAGTTTCGACGGCGTCCCGCCGCCGAAGTAGAGTGTGTCCACGGGCGCTGCGGCGGGCGCGCCGAGCCGAGTCCCGAGTTCCGCCGTGATGCCGCGCACGAACTCCGCAACGGGCACCTCGCGACGGACGGCGATCGCGAAATCACAGTAGCTGCAGCGCCGACCGCAGAACGGCACGTGCACGTACACGTGCCGCGGCACAGTGGCGCGCGCGGTCGATGCCTCGGCGTCGATCACCGCGACTCTCCGCGGCGTCGGACCGCCCAGAGCAACAGCGCGTGCACGACGAACGCCGCGCACACGCTCCAGGCGTAGCCGCGCGCGCCCGCCGCGCGGAACTGGAGCGTGCCGGCAATCGCCACCGCCGCCGCGATGGCGTTGAGCCCTGCGAGCACACGAGTCGCGCCGCGCATTTCGAGACTCCGGACCGCCGCGACGCTCGTCCCCTGCACGCCGGCGGCCAGCAAGAGCGGGACGGCGACGCGTTCCACCCCGGTAAACGCCGAGCCCAGCAGGCGACTCCACCACGGCGCGCTGAGCGCTAACAGCAGCGCCGGCAGCGCCGCCGCCATCGCCGCGGCGCGCGTCGCCGTCCGCACGATCGCGCCGTCGTCCCGGGCCCGGGCCATCGGCGCGAGGAGCATCTGCCCGAGTTGGCCGGGTAGGAACAGCACGCCCTGCAGCAGCGGCGCGAGCACGGTGACGCGAGCGGACTGCGCGGCACCGTCCGGACCGGCGGCGAGCAACAACTGCGGCACCCACAGCGCGGGCGCGGCCAACAGGGCGGCCGCAAATGCCCACGCGTCGCGACCGCCATTCGTGTCGGGCGCGGCAGCGGTCGTCGGCGCGTGCTTCACGGCGTGCTGGAGCATCAGACCGGCGGTGAGCACTTGTCCGAGGGCGGCACCCAACATCGCGCCGCGCGACCCATCGAGCGCGCTTCCCGCCAACAGGCCGAGGGCCGCCGCAACGCCGCCCAGCACGCGGATGCGCGCCAACCCCGTAAATGACTCGGCGCCGAGCAGCACGTGGCTGGCCGTGAGTTGCAGCGCCGTCCCGACCGTCAACGCACCGAACGCGGCCCCGTGCGTGGGATCGTGCAGAAACGGCAGCCAGCCGAGCCGGCCGCTCACCGACGCCACCGCCCCCAGCGCAGCAGCCGCAATGGCAATGCGCCACAGTTCGGCGCGCCAGGCCGCTGTGGCCCCGGCGGCGGCGGCCCGCGCCGCCCGCAGCGCGGGCCCGTACGACGCGACCCCCGCCGCCATCACCGACGTGACCAGCCCGAAGCCGAGCTCGGCAAAGGCCGCGTCCCCCAGCAGCCGCGCCGAGCCCAGCACGCCGAGGACCGACAGGCCTTGTCCAATGACCGTGCCGATGGCGCTGCGCGAAAGATGCCCGAGGTGCACCGGACGACCGTTCCGCTTACAGGGCGCGACGGTACACGCCCGCCCAATCGGCGTGCACGACGCGGCGGAGCTCGAGCGACGCGAGCGCTGCCATTGCCTGCCGCGCCCCGATGCCGGTGGTCGTCGCGAGCGACTCGGCGTCGAGGGCGTGCTGGCCCAAGGCCTCCCACACGACGCGTTCATCAGGCTCGAACTCCGCCGACGGGTCGCGGGTGGCGCGCGGCGTCGCGCCGGCGAGGGCCAGCAGATCATCCGGCGACGCAATACAGCTCGCACCGTCGCGCAACAGCAGATTCGTCCCGGCACTCTGCGGACTGTCGATCGGCCCGGGCACGGCGGCGACGGTCCGGCCGAGGGCGAGCGCGACGTCGACGGTGCCGTGGGTTCCGCTCTTGCGACCGGCCTCCACCACCACGACGACATCAGCCAGCGCGGCGATGAACGGGTTCCGGCGCGGAAACGCGAATGGTCGCGCGGGGGTGCCGGGCGCCCACTCCGACAGCAGGCCGCCGGTCAAGGCGATCTGTGCGTGCAGGGCCGCGTGCCGCGGTGGCGACACCACATCGACGCCGCCACCGACGACCCCGACGGTGAGGCCACCGGCCTCGAGCGCGCCGCGATGCGCGGCCCCGTCGATGCCACGCGCGAGCCCCGAGATCACGGCCACGCCCGCGCGCGCACAGCTCGCCGCGAGTTGCTCGGCGACGCGCAGGCCGTACGCGGTCGCCTCCCGCGTGCCGACAATCGCGACGGCGGGCGCGCCCGGGTCGGGCAGGCGCCCGTGCAGATACACGAGCTCGGGCGGCGACTCGAGGGCGCGCAGGCGTTCCGGGTACGCGCCGGACGCGCGCGACAACTCGGCCACCGCCAGCTGCGGGGCCGCCAGGTTCACGACCGGACGCTCACGGGAGGTCCTCGCGGATCGCGCCGGCCTGCGCGGCCTTGCGCATCTCGAGGAGCCTCGTCCACCACGCGTCCTTGAGTTCTTCGAGCCCGACGCGGCCGGCGGCGGAGATCGCGTAGCACCCGAAGGCGTCCGGTGCGTCGATCGGGGGGACGTAGTGCTCACCGAGGAGGTCGAGCTTCGTAAAGACGACGCAATGCGGCTTTCGCGCGAGTTCCTCGGAGTACGCCTTGATCTCGGCGCGCAACGTGTCGTACTCCGCCTGCCAGTCCATTTCGTCGATCGGAATCATCACGGCGAGCATCCGCGTCCGTTCGATGTGCCGCAGGAACTGGATGCCCAAGCCCTTCCCTTCGTGCGCGCCCTCGATGATGCCCGGAATGTCGGCGACCACGAAGGTGCGGGAATCGCTAAGCGGGACGACGCCGAGGTTGGGCGACAGGGTCGTGAACGGGTAATCGGCAATCTTCGGACGCGCCTTCGAGATCACCGAGAGCAGCGTGCTCTTGCCGGCATTCGGCTTCCCGACGAGGCCGACATCGGCGATGAGCTTGAGTTCGAGTTCGAGGAGCCGGTGCTCGCCTTCTTCGCCGGGCTGCCACTCGCGCGGCGACTGGTGCGTGGCCGTCGCGAAGAACGAATTGCCCTTGCCGCCGCGACCGCCCTTGGCGACGACGTGTTCTTCCCCGTCGGTGAGCACTTCGCAGAGCACCTCGCCGGTCTCGCGGTCGCGGACGATGGTCCCGGGAGGCACCGGCAGGACGACGTCGTCGCCGGAGCGTCCGGTGCGGTTCGAGCCGCTGCCGTGTTCGCCCCGTTCCGCCTGCCACGAATCGCGATAGGTGTAGTCGAGTAGCGTGGACAGGTTCGCGTCGCCGCGCACCAGGACGTCGCCCCCCTTGCCCCCTTCGCCGCCATCGGGGCCCCCCATCGGCACGAACTTCTCACGGCGGAACGACTGCGCGCCCGACCCGCCAGTGCCGGCGGTCACGCGAACGGTGACGAGATCAATGAACATTGGTTCAGGAATCGCCGCGGACGCGGCGCCACAAGAGGGAGTAGCGACGATGGTCATCGTCGCCGAGATGCGGTCGGAGCAGATCGATGGCGTCGCTGATCGCCGCCACCGACGCGCCAGCATTCAGCGCGCCGTGCAGGTGGCTGTGCAGCTGCCGGTCCTGCCGTTGCACCGCGCACGCCGCGACCACGCACAGCTCGCGCCGCGCCAGGTCGAGCGCCGGCCGGCTCAGCACCTTGCCGTAGCCGTCGGTGATCATGAAACGATCCAGCGCGATGTGCAGCCCGGTGATGTTGTGCCGGAGCCGTTCGTAGAACTCGCCGTAGACGGTCGCGCAGGTGCGCTCCCCGTCGACGACCCATTGCGCGGCGTTCGACGGATCGGACGGCGCGTCGCTCGCCGGCGCGGGCCGACCGCTGATTCGCCGCCACTCGCGCATCGCGTTGAGCGCGCGCGGAAATCCGGCAAAGAGATACGACTGCAAGAGCACCTCCTCGACCCAATTCGCATTCGTCCCCGCCGAGTGGGCCGCCGAGAGCGCCTCGCGCGCGTCGGCTTCGCTGCCGCCGCAGATCGCCGCCGAGACCAGCACCAGCGAGCGGGTCTCGACGTCCAACGCGGGAAGAGTGACCGCAACCGTGGCGTGTCGTGTCATCGAAAGATCGCGATCAGGAGCGTTCGGTTGCGGCCCAGTGCGCCGCAGGAAGGATCTGCCCGACCACTTCGCCCCGCGTATTGCGGATCGGGCGTGAGAGAAACTCGGCCAGTCGCGCCGGGAGCGGATCAGGCAGGATGCCGAGCTGCTGCAAGGCGCAGAGCACCGCGGCGTGTTGCGCGCGCAAGGCGCCGTCTTCGACCTTGATGCATAGCCCCCAGCCGCGCGACGGAATCGAGACGGTGTGCACGCCCTCCGCGCCGACTTTGGCGATTACCTGCCCCGCCGTCTCCTCGAGCAGCACGGTATCGAAGCGCTCGGTGCCGCCGAACAGGTGCGGCTCGGCGCGGATCGCCGCGAGCAGGCGCGACGGGATCTCGCTGCCCTTTTCGGCCGCTGCGCCCAAGCGAGAGTACGCCTGCGCCATATGCACCAGCGGCAGCCCGTAGACCACGACCCCGCACCCGTCGATCGCGGTCAGCAAGCGCTCCGATGGCAGGCCGGTCCACACAGCGACGGCCGTCGTGCACGCCCGCTGCACCGCGTGGTCGATGCGCTCGTAGCCCGCCGTCTCGGCCCCGTGCGCCCGCGCCGAGGCCAGCATCGCCGCGTGCTTGCCCGAGCAGTTGTTGTGCAAGCGCGTGAGCCGCTCGCCGCTCTCGCGCGCGATCCGTGCGCCGCGCGCCGACAGCGGCTCGTGTGGCCCGCAGGCCAGATCGCCCTCCTCCAGCTCGAGATCGCGCAGCATCGCGGCGGCCACCGCCACGTGCTCGGGCTCGCCGCCGTGGGAGGCGCAGGCCAAGGCCAACTCGCGGTGGCCCCAGCCGAGATCATCGAATCCGCCGCTCTCCAGAAACGGCATCGCCTGAAAGAACTTGGCGCAAGACCGCCACCAGGTGACCAGCATCGGGTCGCCCGCCTGCGCGACGAGATGGCCGTCGAGCGCCAACACGACGCCGTGCACGCGATGCCGCGACTCGACCACGGCCCCTCGGGTGACGACGATGTCGAGCTCGAGCGTGGACATTCCGAAAGCTACCCTGTCAGCGGCGCGCCGTGCGGATCGCCCCCGCCAGCACAAGTGCACCGCCCGCCACGGTCGCGACGCCGGGGGCCTCGCCGATCGATGGGATCCACCAGGCCAGCAGCGTGGCGCCGATCGGTTCCCCCAGCACCGTGAGATTCACCACGTAGGCCGGCAAGTGCGCCAGCGCCCAGTTCATCCCGGTGTGTCCGATGAGCATCGGCCCGGCCGCCAATCCGACGAAGATCGCGAGATCCCCCGACGGCAGCGGCCAGAGCGGCGCCCCAGTCGCCGCCGCGGCGGCGAGCAGCGTCGCGAAGCAACTCCCGTACACCAGCGTCGTATACGGCCACAAGTCGAGCGACGTCCGCAGCCGGCGGCCGATGAGGTAGTACAGGGCGGCCGTCACCGCGCCGACCAGCGCGAGCGCGTCGCCCAGCAGTGCCCGCCCGCCGAGCGCGCCCGTCGATGGCGCCGCGTGCCAATCCCCGGCGCCCACCACCACGGCGCCGAGCGCGGCCAACAGAACGCCGCTCCACTGTCGCGACGTCGGTCGCTCGGCGAGCCACCACGCGGAGCCGGCCGCCACGAACACCGGCTGGAGATTCACCAGCACGACCGACGCCGCCACACTGGTCATCCCCAGGGAGGCGATCCACGACCAGAAGTGCGCCGCCAGCGCGATGCCTGCGGTCACGCCCAACCCCACGTCGCGACGCGACAGGCGCTGCAACTGCCGCCACGTCCCAGTCGTCCACGCGAGCCCAGCGACGATGAGCACCGCGAGCCCCAATCGCCACGTCGCGACGACCAGTGGTGGCGCGTGGGCCAACCGCACCAACGGCGCGGCGACCGACAGCGCCAACACCGCCCCAGCAAGCACCGACACCGCGGTGGCCGTGGACGGCGCGCGGCGCGTCGACGTGGTCGTGAGTTGGGCCATAGCGGAGTAAGTTTAGCCGAATGATTCGTCCTGCTCCGCTCAGCTCCGGCCGCCTTACGGACCTCCTGTCCGCCGCGCGCGGCATCCGCGTCGCCGTCATCGGCGATGCGATGCTCGACGTCTACCTCAAGGGCGACGTCGAGCGCATCTCGCCCGAGGCGCCGGTGCCGGTCCTTCGGGTGCGTGAGCGACGCGAGGCCTTGGGGGGTGCCGCCAACGTGGTGCAGAACGTCCTCGCCCTTGGCGCGCAGTGCGAACTCGTCGCCGCGGTCGGTCGAGACCGCACGGGTGAGCGGCTCGGTCAGCTCCTCGGTGATGCCGGCACGGTGCCGCGAGGTCTGGTGGGCACCGATCGCCCGACGACGACGAAGACGCGACTCGTCGCGCGCAACCAGCAACTGCTGCGCTACGACGAGGAGCACGACCACGATCTGGTCGGCGCCGATGTCGCGGCCGTGATCGCCGCCGCCGAGACGGCGGTTGCGGATGCGCACGCATTGGTCTTCGAGGACTACAACAAGGGGGTGATCGTGCCGGCAGTGATCGACGCCGCCCTCGCCGCCGCGCGGCGACGCCACCTGCCGGTGATCGTCGATCCGAAGTTCAAGAACTTCTTTGCGTTCCGCGGGGCCACGGTGTTCAAGCCGAATCGGCGCGAGCTCGAGCAGGCGCTGGGCGCGGCGGTCGATCTGGCACACCCCGACGCGGTGCCGGCGGCGCTCGATCGGCTGGGCTGTGAACACCTGTTGCTCACCTTGAGCGAACAAGGGATGGCGCTGTTCTCGCGTGAACAGCCGCCGATGCGCATCCCGACACGCGCGCGCGAAGTCTTCGACGTGGTGGGCGCGGGCGACACCGTGACGGCGTGGCTGGCGGTGATGCTTGCGGCGGGCGCGTCCGTGGCGGAGGCCGCGGAGATCGCGAACTACGCGGCCGGCGTGCAGGTCGGCAAGTTCGGTGCGGCGAGCGTCGCGCCCGCCGAAGTGCTCGCGGCCTTTGCGCGAGATCACGCGTGAGCCGCGCGCGGATCGTCCACGGTCTCGCCGCCTTTGTTGGCGCGCTGGGGCTGCTGCTGCCGTGCACGGCCCGCGCGCAGTCGTCGCGTGCGCCGGCGATGGCATCGGCGTATCTGCCGGTCGACGATCCCGCGTACGGGCTGCTGGATGCCCTGCAACGCCGTGGCTACGTGCCGTCGCTGCCGGCCTTGGAGCGCCCGTACACGGTCGCGCAGGTGCAGCAGGCCCTCGCCGCGATCGATACCGTCGCCGCGCCATCGGTCATCCGTCGCTGGGTGGCGCGGGTGACGCAGGCGGTGGGCAAGTATGCGCTGGTCCCGACGGAGGACTCGGACGCGGTCACGCTCAAGGTGCACGTCGGTGCGATGGCGACAGGTCAGTCGAGCGGTCTGCGCGAGTTGATGCTGGCTGACAGCACAGCCGGTCTCCATCCCGGCCTCAATGCGCGCGCGTTGCTCGGTCGGGGCCCACTCGTCGCGGCGTTCCGACTCCGCGGCGACAATGCACTCCGCGACGACCCCGAGTACGCCGGCTTCGGCGGCGGTCTTGCCGGAACGCCCGGCGGCGGACTCGGCGTCTCGGGTCGCGCGGAGGAGGCGTACGCGGCGGTGCAACTGCCGATGCTCGAGTTGTTCGCGGGCCGACTGAGCCGCAACTGGGGCCCGAGCGCGTACGACGGGATGCTGCTCGGCCGTGCGGCGTGGAGCTACGACCACGTGATGGCGCGCATTGGCGACGAGCGATTCCGGATGACGTGGATGACCGCGCGACTGACGGACTACGGCCCGGACAGCCGGTGGCTCACCGCGCGACGGATCGGGGGGCGCGTGCGTGGCGTTGAACTCGGTCTGAGTGAATCGGTGGTGTACTCCGGGCCGGGCCGACAGTTCGAGTGGGGGCTCTCCAACCCGTTCATTCCGGGCTACCTGAGCCTCTACAACGACCGCGAAGCCGCGAATCTCAACGTGGCCTTCGATGTGGCGGTCCCGACCTCGTTCGGGCTGTTCGCGGCGCAGACCTTCGCGGATGACGTGCAACTCGATGGCGACACACCGAAGCCCTGGATGTACGGTGTGACCGTGACGGCGGACGGACTCCCCCTCGCGGGCGCCCATCGCTGGTTCGCCAGCGTGACCGAGATCTCCAACCTCACGTACCGCAACGTGACCGCGAACGACGTGTACACCACCGACTTCGTCTCCCTCGGCCGCGGCTTCACCGACTATCGCGAGGTGCGGCTCGGGGCCGATCTGGCCGTGCTGCCGCAGGGCACGTTCCGGCCGTACGTGGCCGTGCGGTGGCAGGGCACGGGCACCTACCGGAATCCCTTCCCCGCCGAGGCGGCCTGGCCGACCACGCCGCGCATTCTGCAGGGGCCGGTAATGACGATCGCGCGGCTGGCGATCGAGAGCACGCTCTACGCCGGCCCGCAGTTCGAGGTGGTCGCCGATGTCGGCGTCAACCGTGTCACGTCGCTTGGCTATGTGCCCGGCTCGAACACCGTGCGACCCGCGGGGCGTGTGCGGGTGCAGTGGGAGCCGACCAGCGCGTGGCGCGCCGTGTTCGGCAGCCGCTGAGCGCCGCGACGCCCGTGCTGCGGCGCTGGACGGACCATCGCGACCCCACGTCGTGGTCGGCGCGCGGGCGCCAACGTCGATTCGCCGAGTTCCTCGCGTGGATCGGCCCGATGCCGCGACCAGTCCGCATTCTCGATGTCGGCGGAGACGAGAACTACTGGCGGAGCGTGGGGCGCACTGCGGCGCACGGCCTGTCGCTGACGATCGTGAACCTCACGAGCGGCGTCGCCACCTTGCCCGACACCACGCTGCACGTCGGGGATGCCCGCCGAATGCCCGAGTTCTCCGACCAGAGCTTTGACGTCGTGTTCTCGAATTCGGTGATCGAGCATTTGGGTGGTAGCGCCGAGCAGCAGCGGATGGCCGAGGAAGTCCGCCGCATCGGGCGCCGGTATTGGGTGCAGACGCCGAACAAGTGGTTCCCGATCGAGCCGCACTTCCTGTTCCCAGGCTTTGCGCAGTTGCCGCGGGCCGCGCGGATCGCCATCGCGTCGCGCTGGCGCGCCGGCTGGTACTCCGCCCCCGGCGATCCGGCCTTGGCGGCGGCGCGCGTGGACGAAATCCGGTTGCTGACGCGTGGCGAGTTCTCGGCGCTCTTCCCCGGGGCCGAGATCCGCACGGAACGGATGTTCGGGCTCGCCAAGAGCTTTGTTGCCTGCTCGCCCGCGCGATAAACTACGTCGACCGGTGCCGTAGCTCAGTTGGTTAGAGCAGGGGACTCATAATCCCACGGTCGTGGGTTCAAGTCCCACCGGCACCACTCGCTACGTCGCGTCAGCTGGATTCGGCCCGTCGCCGCAAGAGCACGAGATCCTGTCCGACGATGCCCGGCGCGCCTCCCGGCTCGTAGCGTATCAGATCGAACGCACGTCCGAAGACGCGACGCACGTAGGGCTCGGGATGAAACGTCGCGCACCAGTTGGAGCCCGCCAGCGACGCCTGTCGCACCACGACGTCGCCGCGATCGTAGGCGGCGAGTTCGGCCGGTGAGAGCTTGGGGCGGTAGTGATCGCCCTGCGTCGTCAGCAGGACCACGCCGCCCGGCTTGGTGACGCGCTCAAGCTCGGCGAGCCACGCCGCTTCGAGTTCCACCGTGAGGTGTGTGAAAACCGACAGCGCGTAGACCGCGTCGAAGGTGGCCGGCCCGTAGCGAAACGGGGGCTCCAGCGCGTTGCGGCCGGCGGTCACGTGCGGGAGGTTGGCGGCGACCCACGCGACGGCGTCGGGATTGTAGTCCGTGCCGTGCACGACGCCATCGGGCACCACACCGCGCCAGTGCCGCAGGACGCGGCCGCAGCCGCAGCCGAAGTCGAGGATGGCGCCAGCGCGACTGGGCTCGAGTCCGGCCTCGCGGAAGATGCGCGCGATGGCCGCCTGGGAGCGCGCGCCGGTGTCGAGAAAGACCTGCACATCGCGGCTGGCCATCACCGCGAAGATCAGCTCGTTCGGCGGGATCGGCAGCGAGCCGGCCGGCGCGGCATCCCGGAGCTGGCGATTGCGCCGTTCCAAGGCCGGCGACCACTCCCGGAGCACTCGCCAGAGCCAGAACACGGGGCCGAAGAGGCCCAGCGCCTCGAGCCAGCGGCGGGACGTCGCAATCACGGTCGTTCGCATCGCGACAAAGCTACCGGAGACGAGCGGGCGACGGCACCTCGCAAGTGCTGGCCCCCCTAGACGTTGCGCGGTTCGGTGGTGTATGTTTTCCTCTCTTCCGGCGCCCCACCGGGCTCGGGAATGGGTACGGTCGCATAGCTCAGCTGGTTAGAGCGCTGGTCTCACATACCAGAGGTCCGGGGTTCAAGTCCCTGTGCGACCACCACCCGTCCCCTCGTGTCCGGAGGCGCGCCACTGGCCGATCTCCCGTGCCCGAAGGAATGCGCGTCAACTCGTGGCGAGCACTTGCCGTGGCAGTGCTCGCTTTTTCGTTGGCCCCGCGTGCGGGCGCTCCCTGTGAGCGCGGGCGACGCCTTCCGGCGCCGCGCGTGAGGGTTGGCGCGTGATTCTCGCCCCCGACGACGGCAGCTCCGCTGCCCCCTCGCTCGCGACGTGGGCGGCCGGCACCGTGCGCCGCTGGCGCCTGATCGGCGCCACCATCGGCGTGGCCCTCGTCGTCGCCGTCATCGCGATGATTGCTCTGCCGCCCTCGTGGCGCGCGCAGGCCTCGTTCACCCCCAACACCTCGGCGTCAGCCGCGGCCAGCCGACTCTCGACCGGCTTGAACGCGCTGGCCGGCTCGGCGCTCGGTGGAATGGTCGGCGGGGGGATGGGCGCCCTCGGCGCAGACCCCAGCGAGTCTCCCGCGTTCTACGAGCAGCTGCTCGTGAGCCGAGAACTGCTCACGCGGCTGCTCACCAGTCGCGTGCCCGACTTTTCGACCGACGCGCCGCAGGACTCGATTCTGCTGCTCGACCTGCTCGATCCCGACACCAAGGATCGTGCGAAGGCGCTCGAACTCGCGATCCGCGACTTCCGCAAACAGCTCACGGTCGCCGTCGACAACCGCGCGAATCTCGTCGGCTTGCAGGTGGATGCCGAGTGGCCCGAGCTGTCGTCGCTGATCGCGAACCGGATGCTCGCGCTGGTCAACGAGTTCAACCTGCAGCAACGCCAAACCCGCGGGCGAGTCCGCCGCGTGTTTCTGGCGAGCCGCGTCGACTCCACCAAGCGCGAACTCGATCGCGTCACCCGCCAGCTCCGCGACTTCCAGATCGAGAACCGCGAGTGGGAGTCGAGCCCGGCCCTCCGCTTCCGGCAAGCGGAATTGCAGCGGCAGACGGACGTGGCCGAAGATCTGTACCTGTCGACCAAGCGCGACTTCGAAGGGGCGCGTCTGTCCGAGATCAACGACGCGGCACTGATTACCGTCGTCGACAGCGCGGTGCCGCCGCGGCGTCGCCAGTTTCCGCGCATTCCGATCACGCTCGGCGCGTCGATGGCCGCTGGCCTGCTGCTCGGTGTACTGCTCGCCGCGATTGCGGCGGCGTGGAGCGATTGGACGCGCGCCGACCCTGAAGGATCGGCCGCCGTGCGATCGGCACTGACGCAGTTCCGCCGCGAAATGCAGCGCGTGGTCGTCGGGATCGCGTCGCGTCGTGACGGGTGAGTCGGTCCCCTCGCCCGGCGCACTGACGGGCGTCTCGGTCACCGGGCGACGCGCCTTTGCGCTCGTGACGTGGGGACTGTCCATCCACGTCTTGGCCATTGCCCTGCTCTACGGCCCGCTGGGCCTGCCCGGCGGTCTCGTGCGGGCCATCGCCGGGTGGAAAGAACTCGCGCTGGTCGTCTTGCTCGCCACGGCGCTGTGGCGGATTGGTCGTGACCGCTGGCTCAATCGCCTGGCGTTTCCCGACGTGGCGGCCGGTCTGCTCGTGCTGTGGATCTTCACGCGCGGCCTGATGGAGTTCGCGCATGCCGATGGCGGGCCGCCGGCGGTGATCTTCGGCTACGGGGCGCGCGATCTCGCGCAGCCGCTGCTGCTCTACGCGATCGGGCGAGCGACGCCCGCCGTCGCCGATGACCCCGTGCTCCTGCGACGACTGACCACGATCGCGGTGCTCGCCACGGTGATCGGCATCATCGAGTTGCTGCTGCCGATCGAAGTGCTCGTCGCGGCGGGCATCCCGCGCTACTTCACCGAATTCCTCGGCGTGCCGGGGATCACCGACCCCTATCGCTACAACCTGCCGCACTCGTACTTCACCGACCTCGGCGCGACCGCCTTTCGTCGCGCGGGCTCGGTGTTCCTGAACGGTCAGGGGCTCGCCGCCGCGCTGCTGCTGCTGATGCCGGCCGCACAGATCCGGGCGATGTACGCGACTGGCGCCAAGGCGGTCGCGTCGTGGGGCGTCGTCGGTCTCCTGTGGATCGGATTGCTGTTGTCCGTGACGCGGATGACGACCGTGGCGGTGGCCATCGAGAGTGTGCTGCTCCTGCTGCTGGCTGGCCGAGTGGTGGCCGTGGGCGCGCTGACGACCACGTTCACGACGATCGCGGCCGCCATTGTGATTGCCTCGCGCGACATTCGGCTCTTCGCGTGGCGCACGCTGACCTTCGACACGCAGAGTTCGCGCTCGCACGTGGCCGACTGGCAGGACGGACTCAACGCGATGTGGGAGCACCCGTTGGGCGCCGGCTTGGCTACTGCCGACATCACGGCCGAGCGCTTTGGTCGAACACCGCTCGCGGCCGACAATCTGTACTTCAAGTACGGCGTCGAGTTGGGTGTGCCTGGGCTGCTGCTGTTCGTCGTGTTCCTGATCGGCGTGCTCGCCGCCGCCGTCTCGTTGTCGCGACGCGCGAGCGCGGGTGCGGCCGGCCAGCAGGCGGGACTCTACGCGGCCGCCATCACGGTGGGGGTCATCGTCAACGGCGCGACCGCCGTCGTCACGAACGTGCCGTTTGTGACCTACATCTGGGGCTGGATCGCCGGCGCGATCGTGGCCGCCGCGGCGCTCCCCGCGTCGCAGGCGCTCGAGGGCCGCAGCCCGACCGCCGTCCGGTGATCGCGCTCGATGTGACCGCCGGCATCATCGACGGCGGCGGCACTGGTGAACACGTGCGGGCGCTCGCGGCGGCCCTTGGCCTGCCCTCCGATGATGCTGCGGCCTCGTCGGAGACGGTGGATGCCGCCACCCGCCCCGCTGCGCCGATCATTCGGACCGTGGCCTGTCCCGGCGAGTCCACGCGGCATCACGGCACCGGGGGGTGGTCCCGTCGGCTGCGCACGCTGCGGCGCGATCTGTGGTGGGCGCAACGCGGCAGCAGCGCTGCGGCCCGTGCCGTCGGCGCTCGTGTGCTGCACTGCCCGATCCCCCTCGGCCCCGCACGACCTGCCCTGCCCGTCATCGTGACGGCGCACGACCTGTTCGCGCTGACGCACCCGCAGGATTTTCGCTGGTGGCATCGGCAGGCTGCGGCGCGCCTGATGCCGCCGTTGCTGCGGCGGGCGCATCGGGTGATCGCGGTGAGCGCGGCCACCCGCGACGCGTTGATCGCCGTGCTCGACATTGCACCGGAACGCATCGTCGTGATTCCCAATGGCGTGGCCGCCCGGTTTCGGCCCCGCCGGGCGGACGAGGCCGCGCTGCGTACGCTCCGCGAGCGCTACCGCCTGCCCGAGCGCTTCGTACTGACGGTCGGCGCCGTGGAACCACGGAAGAACCTCCCGACGCTGCTGCGCGCGTTGTCGCTCGCGCAGGCGCGAGACGGCGGCCGCGACCTGCACCTCGTGCACGCAGGGCCTCCGGGATGGCTCGACGGGCCCGTGCGGACGACGGAGCGCGATCTGAGGCTGTCCGCGCGTGTGCAATGGCTGGGCGCCATTCCCGCCGATGATCTGGCAGGCCTCTACAACCTGGCGACCGTTGTCGCGTATCCATCGCTGCGTGAGGGATTCGGGATGCCCGTCGCCGAGGCCTTTGCCAGCGGGGCCGCGGTGCTCACCGGCCGCGGCGGCGCCCTCGGCGAACTGGCCGGGGACGTGGCCCTGACCTGCGATGTGACCTCCCCCGAGGCGCTCGCGGACGGATTGCTCGCGCTGTGGACGGACGAAGTCAGTCGCGCCGCCCGCGCCGCGCGCGGCCCGTCGCGGGCGGCGGCGTGGCAGTGGCCCACCGTGGCGGACCGGACGCGTCAGGTGTACCGGGACGTCCTCGCCGAGGTCTCGTGAGCCGGGCGACCACACTCCGGCTGGCCGCCGTCGTGGTGCAGTACGGCCACGCCGACGAGACGCGCAAGACGGTTGCTGCGATGCTGCGCGCAACGCCACCGCTGGCGCGCATTCTGGTGGTCGACAACGCGTCGCCGGATGACGCCGGCGCCACCATCGCGCCGTGGTGCGCCGAGCACGGGGTGGAATTGCTGCGCGCGCCGGAGAATCGGGGCTACGCCGCCGGCGCGAATCTCGGCGTCCGCGCGGCGCTGGAGGACCCCGACATCGAGTGGATCGCGTACTGCAACAATGACGTCGAAGTCGCGCCGACCTACTTCGCCCGCGTGATCGAGGCGCTCCACGCCCATCGTGGCGTGTGCGGCAGCGGCATCCTGCTCACCCGCGACGGGGTCACGCTGGACTACGGCGGCGGGCACTTCGCCCCGTGGCGCGCGCTCGTCGTGCAGGAACGGGCCGATCCGGGCCCCGATGCACCGCCTCGTCGCACGCAATTCGTGACCGCCTGCGCGATGGTCGTGCATCGGGCCGCGATCGCGCGCGTCGGCGTGCTGCCCGAAGCGTATGCGCCCGGCTATCTCGAAGACGCCGAGTTCTCGTGGCGACTCGACGCCGCCGGCCTGTCGCAGTGGGTCGTGCCGTCGGCGCGCGCCGTGCACGCGGTAAGCGCGAGCTTCGGCGGCATTGCGGTCCGGCCGGCGACGCTGCAGCTGGTGACGCGCAACCGCCTGTGGTTTGCGCGCCGGAATTTCGGCGTTGGCGCACGAACGGCGGCCTGGCTCTACTTCGCCGCGACGAAACCGCTTCGCGCCGTCGTGGAACTCGTGCGGGGCCGACCAGCGGTGGCGGCCGCCCTGTGGCGCGGATGGTTGGCGGGGGCGTTCAGCCGATATCCTGCCGGCTGAACGAGCAACGCGTCAGTACGCGCCGGACCGTTTGAAGACGGCCGGGACCGTGCGCGCGAGAATCCAGGTGTCGAGCAGGAACGACCGCCGCTCGATGTACTCGCGATCGAGGCGAACGACTTCCTCGAAGTCGAGGATGTCGGAACGCCCCTGCACCTGCCAGTTGCCGGTGATGCCTGGCTTCACGGTCAAGCGACGGAAGTGGTGCGCTTCGTAGTCCTGCAGATCGCTCTCGAAGAACGGGCGCGGCCCGACCAGCGACATATCACCACGCAGCACGTTCCAGAGTTGCGGCAACTCGTCGATCGACCAGCGACGAAGGAACCGGCCGAAGCGCGTGATGCGCGGATCGTTCGGAATCTTGAACAGGCGGCGATCCCCGGACGCATTCAAGTGCTCCAGGTCGATCTTTTCTTCGTCAGCGTCCTTCCGCATCGTGCGGAACTTGAACATCCGGAAGCGACGACCGTGCCAACCGGCGCGCGGCTGCGCGAAGAAGATCGGCCCCTCGGAGTCAAGGCGGATGCCGATCGCGACGAGGACGAAGAGCGGCGCCAGCAGCACGAGGCCAACCGCGCTCGCGACGACGTCGAAGGTGCGCTTGCCCCAGAGCCCCGCTTCGGTGGCCGAACGCGCGCCGAGTTCGAAGAACGGCTGATCGCCGGCCCAGATGAGATTCGGGCGTCCGCCCTGCACGGGGGAGCCGGGCGCCGGATACACGAGCGCGACACCAGCCCGCGCACTCAGCCGCCCGAGTTCCCGCAGCGCAATCGCCGACACGCCGTCGCCGACGACAATCGCACGGGCATCGGTCCGAATGACGAGCCGCTCCAACTGACGCAGGCGCAACCCCGCCTTGCCTTCAGTCACGTGTACGGTCTCGACGACCTGATAGTGCGACGGCGGCACCACATCGGGGCCGCCGCGTCGACGCACCGCTACTGCGCGTCGATTACCAAATGCGGACGGGCGGAGCCGATCATACAGCGTCGTCCACCAAGACCGCCGGGTAACAGTCGGCGGGGTGATGTCCAGCAGGAGTTCCGGACGGGGCGAAGGCGCCATATCCCTAAAAATGGCACAGTTTACCCCCCGATGCCAAGGGCCTGAACCACCGCGGACTCAACCGTGGATGGCGAAGTTTCGGACATACAGCGCCCGGGGGCATGCCGGTCCGCGGTGCGATCGCACCAGGGGTGGATGCACCCACACGGCGAGCCGGATGTGAGCAACGTCACATTGCCGCCCCACGGACGGCTGTGCGCCGGATCGCCCGGCCCGAAGAGTGCCACGACCGGTGTCCCGACGGCCGCCGCGATGTGCATCGGCCCGGAATCGGTGCACACCGCCACAGCCGCCCGGGCGAGAACGTAGGCCAACTCAGTGAGGGACGTCCGCCCCGTGAGATCACGCACCGGTGCGCCGGCCGCCACGACCTCGCGGGCGTAGCGCGCGTCCGCTGCCCCCCCGACGATCACCGTTGGCACACCGCGCGCCGCCAGCCGAGTCGCCAGTGCCGCGACGTGCGCGGCGGGCCACGCGCGGTTCGGCTCGGTGCCCGTCCCGGCTACGACCACGTACGGTCCGCTCGGCAACTCCGCAGCCAGGTCCGCGCGCACCGTATCGGGCGCTCGCAGCACCGGCCGCGCGATGCGCGTCACACCGACCGCGGCGAGGAGCGAGGCCAACCGCTCGACCTCGTGCCGACTCTCATCGTGCGGCACCACGTGGGTCAGCAGCGCCCGCCCCCCGGTGCGGTCGGACGCGATGCGCCGCGGCGCCCCCGACAGCGCCGCGAAGAGCAGAATCTGCCGCAGGTCGCCGCGCAGCTCGAAGACGAAGTCGTACTGGCGCGCGCGCAGTCGGCGGACCAGCGCCGGGAGCGCCGCCCAGGCCCGCAGGCGACGCAAACCGCCGGCCCCGCGTGCGGACAACCACCACGGCGTCTCGACCGTCAACACCTCGTGGACCGCCGGATGCGCATCGAAGATCTCGCGGCCCCAGGGCCCGCACAGCACGTCGAGCTGCGCGGGCTCCATCGCATCGGCGATCGGCTGCAAGGCCGCCGTCGCCATCACCGCGTCGCCGATGTGATCGCAGCGCACCACGAGAATGCGCGGATGCCTCGGCACCGGCCGCGTCTCCGCGACGAGCCGCGGGGCCAGTGCCGTCAACACGCGGTCCGCCAGATCGCCGGCGCGCTGCTTCCACGGGTTGCGCGCGACGAAACGCGTCGCCGTCGTCACGGGCGCGGCGCGGTCATTGACGTCCTGCCAGCTCGCGACACAGCGCCTCGTACTGATCGGTGACGGCATCCCAAGAGTACACGGCCTCGGCTCGCGCGGCCGCCGCTGCCGCCCACCGATCGCGGGCTACGGGATCGGCGAGCAATTGCTCGAGCAGCGGCCGCAGCGCCTCCGCGCCACCTGCCGATGCGTACGCCAGCCCCGCAGTGCCGATCGTCTCGCGGTTCTCGACCGTGCCATTCACGATGACGGCGGCACCCATCGCCATCGCTTCGAGCAGTGCCGGGTGTGTGCCGCCGACTTCGGACGTCTCGACGAACGCATAGCTGTTGGAGCCGAGCTCGCGATATCCCTCACCGAAGAGGTAGCCAGTGAACACGATGCGCGGGTCGTCCGCGGCGAGCGACCGCAACGACGCCTGGTACGCATCCGCGTACGGTGCATCGCCGACGATCACGCAGCGGAAGTCGGTGGAGAGCCCGCGGAACGCCGCCACCAAGTGCTCGACACAGTTTTCGGGCACGAGCCGCCCGACGAACAGCAGGTACTTCCCGGGCTCCAGGCCGAAGCGCCGCAAGGTGTCGCCGGCGGGCACGCGCGCAATGTCGGCGCCGTAGGGAATGAACCGCGGCGTGAACTGATAGGTACTGGTGTAGAAATCCTGAACCGCGCGGGAGTCGGTCACGACCACATTCGCCGTGTGGCGCGAGATGCGTTCGGCCCACTTGATGAACGCCTTGGCCGCGGCCGGCCACTTCTTGCGGCGCCAATCCAACCCATCGACGTTGATCGCGACCGGCGTGCCGACCAGTCGCGGGATCCAGCACACCGGACTGTTGCCGGCGATGAAGTAGACCGCCGCATCGTAGCGCGACCCGAGCGCGTGCAGGCCACTCAGCGTGGAATGCACCATCGTATCGAGATACTTGCTGGGGATCGTCGGCAGATTCACCAACCGCACGCCCCGGTACTCGGTGGCGCGGTCTCCGTCGTAGTGATGCGTCCGGCGATACACCGTGACACGATGCCCGCGCGCCACGAGGCGGACGGACAACGCCTCGACCGCCGTTTCGAAACCGGAGTAGGACGCGGGAATGCCGCGTGTGCCGAGCAGGGCGATGTTGAGCAACGTCGACAGGGAGAGTGGAGCACGAGCCGCAGACGCCGTGAAAGCTAGCGGCATCCGGCGCGCGTCACGCGTCGCTGGCGCCGCCTCGGCGGGCCGCCCACCACGCGAGCCGTTTCGCGACGTCCTTCTCGTACCCAATGGGGCCCGGGACGTACCAGGTCCCGCTGACGTGATCGGGCAGATACGTCTGGTCGGCGACGCCGTCCGGCTGGTCGGGCGGATACTGATACGCGGCCCCGTAGCCGAGCGACGCCATCAAGCCCGTGGCGGCGTTGCGCAGATGCAGTGGAACCGGCGCTGCCATCGTGCGTTCCGCGTCGCGCTGCACCTCGCCCCACGCGACGTAGACGCGATTCGATTTCGGTGCCGTGGCGAGATAGACCGCGGCCTGCGCCAGAGCGAGTTCGCCTTCCGGACTGCCCAGCAACCGGTAGGCATCGGCCGCGGCCTGCGCCTGCGCGAGCGCGGCAGGATCGGCGAGGCCGATATCCTCGCTCGCGAAGCGCACCATCCGACGCGCGACGAAGCGAGGGTCCTCGCCGCCGCCAAGCAACCGGGCCAACCAGTACAACGCCGCCTGCGGGTCGTGCCCGCGCATCGACTTGATGAACGCGCTGATCAAATCGTAGTGCTGATCGCCACCCTTGTCGTGTGTGGGTAGCTTGGCGGCGAGCGTCTCGGCCACCGCGGCGGCGGTGAGTTCGCTCGTGGCGTCCGGCAGGAGCGCCACGGACGCCTCGAGGGCCGTAAGCGCCCGTCGCGCGTCCCCGGCCGCGTGCGCGCTGAGGAGCGCCAACGCGTCTGGCGCGGCGGTGCGCGGGCCGAGCCCGCGCTCGCTGTCCGCCAAGGCCCGTTCGAGCACGCGGGTGATCGCCGCCACCGACAAGGGCTGCAACACGAACACGCGGAGCCGGCTCAGGAGCGCGGCGTTGACTTCGAACGACGGGTTCTCCGTCGTCGCGCCAACCAGCGTGATGAGTCCCGATTCCACGTGGGGCAGAAAGGCATCCTGCTGGCCGCGATTGAACCGGTGGATCTCGTCGACGAACAGCAGCGTGCCGAGGCCGCCCTGCCGCGTGCGCGCGGTGGCCTCGGCGACGATCTCGCGCACCCGGGCGACACCATCGGTGACGGCGCTGAACGGCACGAACTCCAACGCGGTGTGTTGCGCGATCAGTCGGGCGATCGTGGTCTTGCCGCAGCCCGGCGGTCCCCAGAAGAGCAGCGACCCGATGCGCCCGCTGTCGATCATCCGGCGCAGGGGCGCACCACGCGCAAGCAGTGCCTCCTGCCCGTCTACCTCATCGAGCGATTGCGGCCGCATCCGCCACGCGAGCGGGGCACGCATCGGGCCGCTCACGGTGCGTCCGGCGTCGCGCCGAACACCGGATCCGCGACGGCTGCGGCGAGCTGGAGGCCCAACCGGCTGGCGGCGGCGTCGACCGCGTCCCGTACGTCGGCGTGCGGCCGCCACGGGCGCGCTGGCGGATGCCACACGCGGCTCTCGACGCGTGCGACTTCCACGGCCCCCTGCGCCGCCAAGAGATACCGCCAGCGGTCGGTGGGGGCCTCGATCTCGATCTCGAGCAGCTCGGTCAGGCGCAGCACCTCACGACCCGACGCCATCGTCACGCCGACGCCACCCAGGCGGGCGAGCGGCGCACGAAGACGAGCGAGCTCATCGCGGACATCGGCCAAGGGCACGGTGGCACGCACGAGACGCCGCTCGTGGCGCGCATCATCCAACGCGACGGCGATGGGATCCTGCAGGTGCGCCGCCAACTCGAGCGCCAACTCCAGCGACAGCTCCGCCACGGGTGACATTCGCAGGTGCCATCCCCGCCCGGTCGCCTGCAACGCGAAGCACAGCCGATCGGCGCGAAACCGCCGGGGCTCAAGCCGTTGCCCACCGCGCTCACGGAACAGCATCAGCGAGGCTCCGCCGCCGCCAGCGCGAGCAGGGCCTCGCGCGTGTTGCGCGCGGGATCCTCCACGACCGCATCGAGCAACAGCCGCAGCGTGCGTCCCAGCGCCGGCCCCGGTGGAACACCGACGCGGCGCAGGTCTTCCCCATCCACGGCCAGATCGGCGAGTTCAATCGGGTCGCGCCACGCGATGTGCGCGGCGCGCGCGTACAGTCGCCGGTGCGTCGACACCAGGAGCGCTGGCGGCGCACGGTCTCCGGCCGCCAACGCCACGCCGTTCCAGACGCCCCCACATACGCGCAGCAGCGGCAGTACCTTCGTCCGACCGACATCGGCCGCCACGCGGCGGAGGAGTCGATCAGGAATCTCGCCGTCGCTCGCCGCGCGAAACAGCGCGTCGCCGTGGGCCGCGAATCCGCCCGCCAAGGCGCCGATCCACTGCCCATCGGCGTTACTCATCTTGAGGGCCTTCGTGACCTCGAGCGCACCGGCGCGCCCGAGCAGGGCCACCAGTGCGGCCAGCCGATTGATGCGCCGCGCCGGTCGCCCACGCAGCCCGGGACGTGCCAGCGCATCGGCGGCGTACAACGCGGCCACGGGGGCGTTGTCGAGCGCGGGGAGCAAGGCGCGCAGGGCACCGGCCTCACGCCAGCGGCGGAGCGCAACACTCGGCAGCGCCACCTGCTCCATCGTCTTCTCGAGTTCCTGCCGCACCCGCTCCGCGCTCAGACGCCCGAGATCCGGCGCCGAGTCCTGCACCGCCGTCCAGGTCTCCGGTGCGATCGCAAAGCCGAATCGACTGGCGAATCGGATGGCGCGCAGCGCGCGCAAGCGGTCCTCGCGCATCCGGGCCGCGGGGTCGCCGACCGCACGCAAGCGGCCGGCCTGCAGGTCGTCCTGTCCGCCGAAGGGGTCTCGCAGCTCGTGACGCGTGGGATGCCACGCAATCGCGTTGATCGTGAAGTCACGCCGCGCGAGGTCGTCGTCGAGCGACACGCCGAACTCCACGACCGCGTGCCGCCCGTCGGTGCGGACGTCGCGCCGGAATGTCGTGACTTCGTGCAGGATCCCATTGGCATCGAGCACGCCGACGGTGCCGTGCTCCACCCCGACCGGCACCACGCGCCGGAACACGCGCTGCACTTCCGCCGGCGGCGCGGCCGTCGCGAGATCCCAATCGAGCGACGGATGGCCAAGGAGCGCATCGCGCACCGCCCCGCCGACGCACCACGTTTCGTAGCCTGCGGCTTCGAGTCGCTCGGCAATGCGCACGACCTCGCGCGGCGGGGCGAGCTCGTGACGCATCGTCACCGAGGCAACTCGGCCTCGAGCCACGTCAGCGAACGGTTCGCCGGCGTGGTCAGCAGGCCGCCTGACGGGGCGAACACGGCCTGCGACGGCGTCACCGCGACCGACTCCGGTCGCGCGGCCTCCGGCAGTGACACCGTCCCGAAGCCGGAAATCGCCAGCAGGATCGCACCGGGGGCGACTTCGTTCGTCTGCCCGGCGGCGAGGAATCGCTGCGTGATCGTGAAGTGTCCCGCGTCCGCCAAGCGCTGCGCGTGCATCGTCATTCCGGCGGGCACCGCCGCCGCGCGCGCCGTGACGACGCTCGCGTCCGGCAGCATCGCGGCCACGGCCTCGCGAATGTGCAGTTCCCGAGGGGCACGGCCGAATTCGGCCGCCCAATCGTAGAGGCGGAAGGTCGTGTCACTGGCCGTCTGGACTTCCGCCACCACCACGCCCGCCCCCATCGCGTGGACCAGGCCGCTGGGCAAGGTATGGCACTCACCAGCGACAGCCGGCACACGCAGCAACGCCTCGGCCACGCGTCCTTCCCGCGCGAGGCGCTCGACATCGGACGCTTGCACACCGGCGCGAAGCCCGAGAAAGAGCTCCGCCCCAGGCTCGGCATAGAGCACGTGCCAGCTCTCGGCCTTGAGTCGCGCCTCGGGATGCGCTGCGGCATACGCGGGCGACGGGTGCACCTGCACCGAGAGATGTTCCTTGGCGTGCAGGAGCTTGATCAACAGCGGGTGCTCGCGCTCCACGCCTTCGCCCGCGATCCCGTTCGGCAGTTCCGCCGCGAGGTCACGCAATGAGTAGTGCCGTGTGGGCCCACCGGCCACGAGACTGTGGAACGCCCCGCCTCCCGCACCGCTCGCGGAGGTGCTCGAGATGTCGGCAAACATCCACGCCTCGCCGATCCGTGCCCCCGGCGCCACCGGAAGCCCCCAGCGGCCCAGGGCATCGCCCCCCCAGGGCTTGTCGAGCAGCACAGGAACCAGCGCCACCGGCGACTGCGTGCCGTTCACGACTCGAACACCTCGGACAATGCCACACCGGCGCCGAGGGCGAGCATCAGATCGACGCGTGCCTGCGTCGGGCGCCGCGGTCCTGCAAACCAGCAACCGAGATCGGCGAGCCGACGCCCGCCGCCGGGATACCCGTAGGTCATCCCGACCCGCCCACGCTGTGCGCGACTGGTGATGACCACGGGACGCTGTGCCGCGATGAACCGCTCGATCCCCGGCAACATCTCCGGCGGCACGTTGCCCCGCCCCATCGCCGCGATCACCAGTCCTCGCGCGCCGGACTCGAACGATGCCTGCAGCAAGCGGTCGTCCGCACCTGCATAGGCCGTGACGAGATCCACCGGTGTGGCCGGCGCATCGGGCATCAGCGGCACCGGTGCGCCTCGAACCGCGCGGCGGAACAGCACCTGCCCCTCGTCGACCATCCCTAACGGACCAAGCCCGGGCGACTCGAAGGCATCGAGCAGATGCGTGTGCGTCTTTGCTTCATCGAGCGCCGAAAAAATCCGACCATTGAACGTGACGGTGACCCCGACCTCGCGCGCCGCGTCACTCGCGGCAATCGTGACGGCATCGACCAGATTCGCCGGCCCGTCCCAGCCCAGGTCGCTCGCGTTCTTCATTGCCCCGGTGAACACCACCGGTTTCGGGCTCGCCGTCGAGCGCGCGACGAGATACGCGGTCTCCTCGAGCGAGTCCGTCCCGTGCGTCACGACGACGCCTCGCACGCCGGGATCCGCGAGCAGCTCGGCGATACGCGTCCGCAGCGCCCACTGCCGCTCCACCGTCATATGCGGACCGGGATATCGCCCCCACTGCTCCGGACGCAACGGCGCAATCTCGCGCACGCCGCGCGCCGCATCGAGGATTTCCTCCGCCGACAGCGCCGGGACCGCCCCGCCCGCCGCCGCGTCGAACTTCATCGAGATCGTTCCACCGGTGAACAGCACGGCGACCGCGTCGCCAGCCGCGCCGGCCGTACGCAAGGCAGCGGTCGTGCGCGGCGCGTCAGCGCTCGCTCCACTCATCGGATCACCTCCGCGCCCATCCGCGCCAGCCGGCCGAGCGTCGCCGCATCGGAGCGCACGCGGAACACCGGCCCGTGCTCATCCCACTTCTCGCTCAGCACTTCGGTCAGGCGATGCACGTCGGCGGACAGCTTGCCGTTTGACCCCGGAATCCGCACCGTCGCCTCGGGCTTCTGGGCCAGCATCAGACGCACCAGCGCCGCCTTGAGCGCCGCCAGTCCGTCGGGCTCGGTCGCGCTGACCACCAACGCGCCCTCGGCCACTTCGGGGAGCCGATCGCCGAGGCCGGCCCGTTCCTCGGGCGGAAGCAGATCCGCCTTGTTGAACACCGGCAGCACCGGGACCTCCGACGCCTCGATCTCGGCCAGCACCGCCTCGACGACATCGCGGTGCTCTTCCCACATCGGATCACTCACGTCCATCACGTGAATGAGGACGTCGGCCGAGCGCGCTTCCTCGAGCGTGGCGCGGAAGCTCGCCACCAGCTGGTGCGGCAACTTCCGCACGAAGCCCACCGTGTCGGTCAGCAGACAGGTGTGCACATCGTCCAGTGCAACTTCGCGCGTCAGCGGGTCGAGCGTTGCGAAGAGGCGATCTTCGACGAACACGGTGCGGTCGCCGGACAACGCGCGGAGGATCGTGCTCTTCCCGGCATTGGTGTAGCCCACCAGGGACACGCGGAAGGCGCCGGTACGACCCGCGCGCTGCGTCTGGCGCTGCTGCGCCACTTCAGCGAGCCGCGCCTTAAGCACCTTGAGGCGATGGCCGATCAAGCGACGGTCGGTTTCGATCTGTGTTTCACCGGGACCGCGCATACCGGGGCCTTTGCCACCGCCGCCGCCGGTGCCCTGCCGCTCGAGGTGACTCCACATCCGGGCCAATCGCGGCAGCATATACTCCAGCTGCGCGAGTTCGACCTGCATCTTCGCCTCGGCGCTGCGCGCGCGCACCGCAAAGATGTCGAGGATCAGCTCCGCGCGGTCCATCACGCGCGTCCCGGTCTCCTCTTCGAGGTTCTTGCCCTGGGCCGGCGACAGCTCGTCGTCGAAGATCACGAGCGAGGCCTTGGTCTCCTCGATCCGCAGTTTGAGCTCGTCGACTTTACCCGACCCCAGATAGGTCGCGGCGTTCGGGCGGTCGATCTGCTGAATCAGCTGACCGACGACTTCGACGCCGGCGGTGTCGGCGAGATCCGCCAGTTCCTGCAGGTGGTCGTCGACGTGCAGCCGGTCGCTGGCGCTCCGCTTGCGCGGCGCGCCGACGAGCACGGCACGTTCGATCTTTGGGGCGAGGTCAATCGGAGTTCGAGACACGTCCGAAAGCTACTACGGACGCGCCATCGCATACGTCCCCACGCGGCGATACGGCCGCGTCACCGTACCGATCGGCGTCCGCACGCCCAACTCGCCCGACACGGTATACGTCACGCTGCCACGCGCCATCATCTGGGCCACGGCCGCACCGACGCCGCGATAGGTGAAGCTCACCGGCAGCCGGACAATCGTGGTGTCGTTGCCTGCGAGCTCGGTTTCGGTCGGCACCTGGCCCGTCGCCAGCGCCGCCGAATCCACCGCGACGTTGTAGGTGAGCCGCACAGCCCGGAGACTGAGGCCATTGGGGTTGTACACGCCAAGCACCACGTCGAGCGAGCCGCCTTGCAGGCCCAGCCCGGTCACCTTCACGTCGCGCAAGGTGACGACGGGATCCTGCAGCGTGGCTCGCGCAATCGACGCGCACGACGACCCGCCCAGCGCCGCGAGCACGACCGCCCCAAGGACCATCAGACGACGCAGGCCGAGACTCATCCGCACAGGACGCTTCCTCCGTTGACGTTCAGGATCTCACCGGTGATGTGGCGCGCGAGCGGCGAACACAGGAACACGATCGGTCCCGCGATGTCCTCCGGGCTCGCGACCCGCCCGATCGGGATGGTCGTCGCAATGCGCTCACGTCCACCGGCGGCCATCGCATTGGCGCTCATCTCGGTGTCTACCCAGCCGGGCGCAACACAGTTCACCGTGATGTCCCGCGGCGCCAGTTCCACCGCGAGCGACTTCACGAACGAGATCATCGCACCCTTGGACGCCGCGTAGTCGGCGTGCATCGCCTCGCCCCGCTGTCCCGCAGTGCTGCCCACGAGGACGATGCGTCCGCCGGCACCCATCGCCTGCGCGGCGAGGCGGGACGTCCAGAACATCGCGTCGACATTCTCGCGCATCGTTCGACCCCACCGCTCGTCGGTCATCCCCTGCACCGGCACGTCGTCCGCCGGCCAGATCCCGGCGTTGCCGACGAATAGGTCGAGCCCGCCCAACGCCCGCGTCGCCTCGGCGAACAGCGTTTCACAGCCCTCGCGGGACGACAGGTCGGCGGCGTGCGCTGAGGCGCGCACCCCGGCGGCCGCGCAGTCCGACGCGACCGCCGCGGCGTCGGCCGCGCGCGTGCGATAGCCAATCGCGACATCGGCGCCGGCCCGCGCGAGCATCCGAGCCGTGGCGGCGCCAATGCCGCGGGCCCCACCCGTGACCAGCGCCTTGGTTCCCGTGAGTGTCAGCACGCGATCAGAGCTCGGCCTCGGCCATCTCGCAGATCACGTGCTGGATGCAGAGGTGCAACTCCTGCGCACGATCGGTGCGATCGGTCGGGACGATGACGTTGTGCGTGGCGAGCGGCTTGAGCTTGCCGCCGTCCCGCGCCGAGAGCGCCAGCACCTCGACCCCCTTGGCCGTTGCCGCCTGCGCCGCGAGCAACACGTTCGGCGAGTTGCCGCTGGTGCTGTGAATGATCAGCAGATCCCCCGGCCGACACAGCGCCTCCACCTGTCGCGCGAAGACGGTCTCGAATCCGAAATCGTTGCCAGCGGCGGTGAGCAGCGACGTGTCGGTGGTCAGCGCGATCGCCGGCAGCGCCTTGCGATTCTTGACGTAGCGGACCACGTACTCGGTGGCCATATGCTGGGCGTCGGCTGCACTGCCGCCGTTGCCGCAGAAGAACAGCGTACCGCCGCGCGCGAGCGTGGCGCGGACCATCGCGGCGGCCCGTTCAATGTCCGGCGCGATCTGCCCCAGCGTGCGTGTCGCGGTCTCGGCGAGTTCGGTCAAGCGGGCAGCGACGAGCGACATTCATCCCCCCAAGGTGGCAATCTGGACGATCGCGCGTCGCGCGCGGTCGCCGATGGCGACGCCTTCTTCCGCGGCCGCCTCGAACGCGTACGTGATCAGCGCGTCCGCCGCGAGCAAGTCCAACGCGCCCTCCCGCGTGGTGCGATTGTGGTTGAGCAGCCGTGCCAACAACGCCTCACCGGCGACGAGCAAGGTCTCGTGCACGGCGCGCGCAGGGGTCACCGGCACCAGCCCGCCAATCATCTCGGCCAGCCGCGCGCGCAACGCCGGTGGCATCGGTTCCGCGCGCGCATCCAGCCACGCCATCGTCTGCTCCGCCGCGGACTTCATCAGGCGCCGAGCAGCGAGCCGATCACCGCCGGCGCGGCTGCGTACGCCTCGGGCAGACGCGCGGCGTCGGGCACGCCCGCTTGCGCCATATGCGGCTTCCCGCCGCCGCGCCCGCCGATGGCCGCCGCCAACTCGCGCACCACCGCGTCGGCCTTCACACCGCGCGCAACCAAGTCGTCGGTCACGACCGCGAGCAACGACGACTTGCCATCCTCGAAGGAGGCGCCGAGCACGGCGACACCGCTGCCGAGCTTCTCGCGCACGGCATCGCCCAGCGTCTGCAGGGTCTTGCCGTCCGCCGCGGTGACCGCGCCCGCGATGACCTTGGCGCCGCCAATCGTCGCCGCCGAGGCAAGCAGCTGGCCGACCGCATCGCCGCCACCGCCACTCCGCAGCGCATCATCGCGCGCCTTCTCCGCGGCCCGCTTCTCATCGAGCAGCTTCTCGAGACGGGAGGGCAACTGGTCCACCGGCACATTGGTCGCACGGAGGAGTTCGCCCATCCGTCGCGCCGTCGTGAGCCCGTGATCGAGCACACGGAACGCCTCACGACCCGTCACGGCTTCGATACGACGCACGCCGGCCGAGACGCCGCCCTCGCTGACGACCTTGAAGAGCCCGATTTCGGCGGTGTTGCGCACGTGGGTCCCGCCGCAGAGCTCCATCGAATAGTCGGCAATGCCGACGACGCGAACGACGTCCCCGTACTTCTCGCCGAAGAGCGCCATTGCACCGGCCGCCACGGCCTCCTTCTGTGCCATCTCGCGCGTCGTGACCGGGGTCGCCTTCCAGATCTCGGCATTCACTTCGGCTTCGATCGTGGCAAGGATCTCTCCCTTCACCGGCCCGTGATGGGTGAAGTCGAAGCGCAACCGCTCCGGCTCGACCAGCGAGCCCGCCTGATGGACGCCTTCGCCGAGATGCCGACGCAGCGCCGCGTGCAGCAGATGCGTGGCGGTGTGGTTGCGTTCGGTATCCTTGCGACGCCCCGCCGGCACGCGTGCGACGGCCGCGCCGAAGGACAGGGTTCCCTCGAGCGTCCCGACGGCGGCGTGGCGGCCATCGAACTTGCGCACGTCATCGACCACCACGCGCCAGCCCGTGCCGACGATCTCGCCGGTGTCGCTGACCTGCCCGCCGGATTCGGCGTAGAACGGCGTCTCCTCGAGCAGCACCGCCACGCGGTCGCCGTCGAGCGTGCGGACGGCGGCGACGCGGGTCGCCACTTCGGTCACGTCATACCCGACGAAGCGCGACTGGTCGTTGGCGCCGCCCTTCTCCCAGCGCGCGAAATCGGCGAGCTCGTCGGCGGACACCGACAACTGCTTGGACTTGCGATCGGCCTTGCTGCGTTCGCGCTGCTCCACGAGCGCCGATTCGAAGCCGGCAATGTCGACGGTGTAGCCCCGCTCGCGCGCCATCAGCTCGGTGAGGTCCACCGGGAAGCCGTAGCGATCGTACAGGGTGAAGACGTCCTCGCCCGGAATCGTCCCGCGAATACCCGACGAGCCCTGGGTGCTCGACGTGGGCGCGATTTCGTTGAAACGGGACATTCCCGCGTCGATCGTCGCGAGGAATCGCTCCTCTTCGGTGCGCGTGGTGTCGATGATGTGTCGCGCCCGGACGTGGAGCTCCGGATAGATGTCGCGCATCTGCTGAATGACGACCTCGACCACCGGCGCGAGCGTCGGCTCGGTGCGACCGAGGAGCCAGGCGTGCCGCACTGCTCGGCGCAGGATGCGGCGCAGGACGTAGCCCCGGCCTTCGTTGCTCGGGAAGACGCCGTCGCCGAGCAGGAAGGTCACCGCTCGCGCGTGATCGGCGAGCACGCGGAAGCTCGCCGGGTCGACGGTGATCGTCTTGCCCGCGACGGTCGCGTCGTGCAACGCATTCGAGGTGCGCCCGCGATACGGGATGCCGACGATCCGCTCGACCGCCTCGATCAGCGGCGTGAAGCCGTCGGTGTGGAAGTTGTTCGTGACCTGCTGCAGCACGGCGGCGATGCGCTCAAGCCCGGCGCCGGTATCGACGCTCGGCTTCGGCAGCGGCAGCAGGGTGCCGTCCGGCTGCCGATCGTACTGCATAAACACGAGGTTCCAGATCTCGAGGAAGCGGCCCGCCTCGGCTCCCTCGACAAAAGCATCGGTCGTGAAATGTTCGCGCTCCGTGTCGGTCCACTCGCCGCTGGCCCCGGCGGGAAAGCGGAAGTCCTTCGCGCAGGCCGCCAGATCGACGTAGATCTCCGAGCACGGACCGCAGGGGCCGGTATCGGCCATTTGCCAGAAGTTGTCGCGCTCGCCAAGGCCGTAGATGCGGGCGGGGTCGACACCGGCGACCTCCTGCCACAACTGCCGCGCTTCGTCGTCGTCCTTGTAGACGGTGACGCGCAGATGCTCGACTGGAATGCGTAGTTCCTTCGTGATGAAATCCCAGGCGAAGGCAATCGCGTCCCGCTTGAAGTACTCGCCGAACGAGAAGTTGCCGAGCATCTCGAAGAACGTGTGATGCCGGGCGGTGTGGCCGACCTGTTCGAGATCGTTGTGCTTGCCGCCGGCGCGCACGCACTTCTGCGCGGTGACGGCGCGGCGGTTGCCCTCGGGGGGCTCTTCCTGCCCGAGGAAGACGCGCTTGAACTGGACCATCCCCGCGTTGGTGAAGAGCAACGTGGGATCGTCTTGCGGAACGAGGGAGCTCGACGCGCGCACGGCGTGGCCGCGGGCAGCGAAGAAGTCGAGGAATCGGCGGCGAATTTCGGCGGACTGCATCGGGGGTAATCTAGTCGATCGAGCGATTTCTTCGACGCTGGCGTGGTGCGCTTTGGGGGTCGCGCTGGCGGCTTGGTCGCGCTGGCGGCTTGGTCGCGCTGGCGGCTTGGTCGCGCTGGCGTCCTGGTCGCGCTGGCGGCTGCGGCAGGGGGCGCCACGCTCGCTCGTCCTCGGGGCCACAAGACGGCCCCTGCGGGCCGCTCGCTTCGGCGCCCCCTGCCTCCGCCTTGACCACCGATTGGGCGATCGCTCGCAACGGCGCGAGACGGCGCGCGCGTCCAACGCGGCCCGGATCGAGACGCGGTCCCACTGGCGAAGGCCGCGCGTGGGTGGTCCGTAAGTGAGCGCCCCGCAGGGGACGCGAAGCGGCCCCGAGGACCAGCGAGCGTCGGACCGCCCACGCGCGGCCGCTCGCGCGCAGGCGGCCGCGCGCTAGTCGTCCTGCGAGGCGCCGAGCGCGAGTCCCACGGCCCGTGCGATGACGTCCGGCGAGAACCCGCGGCGCGCTAGCAACCCGTAGAGCCGCCGACGCGCCGTCTGCCGGTCCACGTCGCGTAGCGTGGCCGCCTTCTTTCGCGCCAACGCCTCAGCTGCCCGGGCGTCGCTGATGCCCTCGTCGGCCGAGACCTCGTCCAAGGCCTCGGCGACCATCTCGGTCCCGAGGCCTTTAGTGCGCAGCTCGTCGCGCACCCGACGTGTGCTGCGCTTGCCCGAGGACAGTCGGCTCCGGGCGAAGTTGCGCGCGAAGGCCGCATCGTCGAGAAACCCGGCGCGCGTGAGTTTCTCGATCGCCGCGTCGATCTCCGCGACCTCGTGGCCCGCCTGGGCCAGCCGACGCCGGAGTTCGACCGTCGTGCGCGACTTCGCGGTCAGCAGTCGCGTCGCCCGTTCGAGGGCCGTGGGTGGAGTTCGCGGCGTCATCAGGGCGTGGCAGGGGCAGAAAAAGTGCCGAGGGGCAGCCCCCCAAGTGGAACGGCGATCCGGGCGCCGACTCCATCGGAGAACGTACCCCTCGGCACGAGGGACACGAGAACGGGACGCTTAGTCGTCGCTCTCTTCCACCACCACCGGCGCCGCGCCGGCACGAATGCCGAGGTGATCCTTCACCTTGGCTTCGATTTCGGCGCACACCGTCGGATTGTCCTTGAGGTAGAGCTTCGCGTTCTCGCGGCCCTGACCGATCTTCTGGCCGTTGTAGGCGTACCACGCGCCCGACTTCTCGATGATACCGGCTTCCGAGCCGATGTCGACGAGCAGCGAGGTGAGCGAAATCCCCTCGTTGTACATGATGTCGAACTCCGCCTGCTTGAACGGCGGGGCGACCTTGTTCTTGACGACCTTCACGCGGACCTGCGAGCCCACGACTTCTTCCTTGTCCTTCACCGGGCCGATGCGGCGGATGTCGAGGCGCAGCGACGCGTAGAACTTGAGCGCCTTGCCGCCCGTCGTGGTTTCGGGGCTACCGAACATCACGCCGATCTTCTCGCGCAGCTGGTTGATGAAGATCACCGAGGTCTTCGAGCGCGCGATCGCGCCGGTCAGCTTGCGGAGGGCCTGGCTCATCAGGCGGGCCTGCAGACCGACGAAGCTGTCGCCCATATCGCCTTCGATTTCGGCCTTCGGCACGAGCGCCGCGACCGAGTCGATCACCACCACATCCACCGCGCCCGACCGCACGAGGATCTCACAGATCTCGAGGGCCTGCTCGCCGGTGTCCGGCTGCGAGATCAGCAAGTTCGGCACGTCGACGCCCAGCTTCGTGGCGTACTCGGTGTCGAGCGCGTGCTCGGCGTCGATGAAGGCCGCCACACCGCCCGCACGCTGAGCGTGCGCGACCACGTGCAAGCAGAGCGTGGTCTTGCCGGAGGACTCCGGGCCGTAGATCTCGGTGATACGACCGCGCGGCACGCCACCGATGCCGATCGCGGCATCGAGGTTGATCGCACCCGTCGGGATGAAATCGATGGGCGCACGCGTGTTCGTGCCCAGACGCATGATCGAGCCCTTCCCGCAGTTCTTTTCGATCTGCGCGATGGCCAAACCCAGGGCCTTCTTCTTGTCGTCTGCGATCTGCATCGTGGCCATCGGAGTCCTCGGAGCGGAGGTTGATCCCCCCGCCACGGAGCAGAAGCTACCGGTTCCGGAGGGGATGGAGAATACCCGAACAGAATACGAAGTGTCGGGCCGAAAATCAACCGAAGCCAACAGTCCCCGGTTGTGGAAATGCTTTGCCTACAATCACGTAGCGCGCTAACCGATTACCGCGCCATCACCTGTTTCAATGTCGCATTTATGAACACCCGACCACGCCTTGCCTACTTATCCACATTCCAAACTGGCCGGTGAGTCAAAAACCGTTACGTGCCGGTAGCTCGAAAGCGCCCTCCACGTGTCGGACGCGGACCCGATCGCCGAGTATCCACACCCCCACCACGTCGAACCGGTAGAGCTCCTGCGATCGACCGAACCGCGACACCCACACGTGCGCGGATTTCACCAACTGCCGCTGCTTGAACCAGTTCACCGCGTCCACCGGTGAGCCGAACGTCGTGCCCGTGCGCGTCTTCACTTCCACGAACGCCACCGTCCCGCGCCGCTCGACGATCAAGTCGACGTCGCGATGCCCGCTCCGGAATCGGCGTTGCAACACGCGCCATCCCTTCTCGCGCAGGTAGCGCTCCGCGATCCGCTCCCCGCGAAGCCCGAGCAACATCGCCGGCGTCGGCTGACGAGCAGCCCCCGGGGCGGGCGCCGCGGCGACGTCGCCGAGCCGATCGAGCAGTCGCTCGCGAAGTGAGCTCGTCATGGGCGGCAACCTGTGCGGACCGGCGCGCGCGCGTGGTACCCGAATCGCCGCCGTAGTGTCTTTTGGTTGCCGCTGCACAGATTTCCGTGATGTCCGCCCTCGCCACTCGCGCCCGCACGCTCCTCGACGCTTTGGCCCCGTCGGCCACGGCCCTCGGCGGCGAGATGCCGAACTACCTGGCGTATCATCGCGAACGATTCGTCGCGCTCGCGGAGCTCGTCGCCCCGCTCATCGACCACCGCCTGCCCGCGTGTCGCGTGCTGGACGTCGGCCCGGCCTTTCAGACGCGGCTGTTTCGCCAGCTATGGCCGGCGATCACGCTCGACACCTTCGGCTTCGTCGATCCCAAGTTCCCGACCGAGCCGCCGGGCCGTCACATCGCCTACGATCTGACATCGGCTCGCGATCAGGCGACGTGGCCGCCAGTGGACGCGCCATACGACGTCATCATCTTCGCCGAGGTCTTCGAGCACCTCCACGTGGCACCGGAGCGCGCGCTGGCCTGTCTCGCCGCGCGGCTCGCGCCCCGCGGCGCGCTGGTACTCACGACCCCCAACGCGGTGTCGCTGCGCAATCGCCTGTTGATGCTCGCCGGACGCAATCCGTTCGAACCGCTCCGCGATTCACTCGACAACCCGGGCCACTTCCGCGAGTACACGACCGCTGAACTCGCCCGGTTCGGCGAGGCGCTGGGCCTGCGCGTGGCGCGCGTGGTGATGGGGCACTGGAGTTCCACCGGCCGGCTCGCGAGCCGCGCGGTGCAGCGGCTCTCGCCGCTGCTCTGGCCCAGTCTGCGGAAGGATCAGGCGATCGTATTCGTCCGCGCCGAACGGTAGGCTCCCGCGCGCGCGGGGGCGGCCTCAGCCCCGCGGCGCGATCCGGTCGAGATCCTCGAGCCCTATCAGGACATCCCGGGGCTTCGAGCCGTTCGGCGGGCCGAGCACGCCGGCCTCATGCAACTGGTCGATCATTCGCGCCGCGCGGCCGTAGCCCACGTTCAATCGCCGCTGCAGCAGCGACGTCGAGCCTTGCTGATGCTGAATGCAGACCTCGGCAGCCTCGCGGAACAGCTTGTCCCTCGGGCCTTGGCTCTCGGCCGGCGTGCCGTCGCCGTCGGCGGCGGCACGCTCCAGCGCTTCGCGGTCGCGCACCTTTTGCAGGATGTCGTCTTCCCCGCCCTCGTCGGCCACGACGAGCCCCTGCCGCTCGAGCGCTGCGCGCTTCGCGGCCTTCGCGTCGCGGTACCAGTGCATCAGCTTCTCGGTCTCGTCGCTCGACAGGAACGCGCCCTGCAAGCGGCTGGCTTCGCTCTTGCCCGGGGGGATGAACAGCATATCGCCATTGCCGAGCAGCGACTCGGCGCCTGCCCCGTCGATGATCGTGCGGCTGTCCACCTGCGACGCCACGCGGAACGCGATGCGGCTCGGGAAGTTCGCCTTGATCAAGCCCGTGATGACGTTCACCGACGGGCGCTGGGTGGCCAGAATGAGATGGATCCCGATCGCGCGCGCCTTCTGCGCGAGCATCGCGATCGGCGTTTCGACTTCCCCCTGCACCGTCATCATCAGGTCGGCCATTTCGTCGATCACGACGACGATGTACGGCAGGATCTTCCCTTCGTAGCGCGAGTTGCTGAACGCGACGTTCGGATCCTTCGGAATGCGGAGCTCCGCCCCGGCCTGCACCCGCTGGTTGAAGTCGGCCAGGTTGCGGCAACCGTTCTCGGCCAGCAACGCGTAGCGTTCCTGCATCTCCATCACCGCCCACTTGAGCACGGCAGCCGCGTCTCGGTTGTCGGTGATGACCTTGTGACGCAGGTGGGGCAGCTGATTGTAGACCGAGAGTTCGACCATCTTCGGGTCAACCATCAGGAAGCGCAGCGTTTCGGGCGTGTGCCGGTAGATCAGCGACGTGATGATCGTGTTCACGCAGACCGACTTGCCCGAGCCGGTCGCACCGGCGATGAGCAGATGCGGCATCTTCGCGAGATCGGCCACGACGGTGCGGCCCTCGAGATCCTTGCCCAGCGCAATCGGCAGCGCCGCGCGCGCGGACTGGAAGTCGCGCGTCTCGAGCAGTTCGCGGAAGCCAACCATTTCGGGCGTCGGGTTCGGCACTTCCACGCCCACGGCTCCTCGCCCGGGGATCGGCGCGACGATGCGAATCGACGGCGCGCGCATCGCGAGCGCCAAGTCGTTGGCCAGCGTGGCGATCTGGCGAACCTTCACGCCGGGCGCGGGCTCGATCTCGTACTGCGTGACGGTCGGGCCCGTGGTGCGGCCGACGAGATTGCCATCGATCTTGAACGTCCGCAGCGCGTCCATCAGGCGCTGGCCGTTGATGTCGAGTTCCTTCGCTTGCGCGTCGGCACGGGAGGCCGGCGGCGGATCGAGCAGCGTGGTCGGTGGCAGTTCGGGGAACTCGGCCAGCTCCGCGGTCACCGCGGCGGCTTCCCGTGCGCGTCGTGCCGCCTCGCCGTCGTCCGCCGCCGGAGCGGCGGGCGCTTCCGGACTCCGCTTCGCCTTGGCCTTCTTCGGCTTCTCCTCCACCAGCGGTTCGTCCTCGTCCGCGGGCGGCTCGGGGACGGCGGGTGGCGTCGCGATCGCCGAGGCCACGGGCCGCAGCAGGTCGTCGGCGTCGAGGGACGGCAGTTCCTCGGGCGACGGCGCGAGCTCCAACGCCCGAGTCGCCGCCGCCGAGAGCGTGCCGCCGCTCGGCCGACGGGCACCGCCGACCACGGCGCGCACCGGGTTCCACCAGAGCGTCGCGGCGCTCGCCGCCGAGACCATCACCAGCCAGACAATCCACGCCCCGGCGGCACCGAACCACTGCCGCAGGTAGAAGCCGATCAGGTTGCCGAGCAGGCCCGCCCACGGATCCGCGGCAATGGGCGCCCCGCGCAGCAGCGACACGCCGACCGGCACCAGCACCAGCAGCACGCCGAGGAACGTGAGCCAGCGTCGATCGCTGCTCGCGGCCCAGCGCCCGAACAGCCGCATCGCGTGCACCAGGGGCATCAGCACGAGCAGCCACGCGGCAGGCAGACCGATCACAAACACCGCAATGCCTCGACCGCAGGCGCCGACAGGTCCGAACACCTTGGCCGACGCCCCACAGGATTCCGCGGTCTCGGCAGATTCCATCAGCAGTGCGCCGGCGATGAACACGGCCATCAGCAGCAGCGCGACCGCGAGAATCTCGTCGCGCAGGCGTTCGCCGCGGGATCGCGCCCCGCCCTCGACCGACGCGCGCGCATCGCCGCCCTCGGCGCCATCACGCCGCGGGGACTCGTCGAGCTCCGCGCCTGCGTCGCCCGCCTTAGCGGACGATGTCTGGGCCGAGCTTCGTGACTTGCCGGTCGAAGTAGATCGGGACAACGGGGAAGATGTCGAGGGTGGCGCACACGTCGAGGTCGGCCGAAAAGCCCGCATCCGCGAGGGCGCGGCCGTGCTCCGACTGTTCAAAGACGCGCGAGAGCCCGTGCTCGAAACGCTTCGCGAGGAGGGTGCAGGCCAGCGCGGCATCGGTGAGCCGCACCTTGGACGTTCGCTGGGTGATGTGCTTCGCGAAGCGGCCGGCGCAGACGGCGTCTTCCAGCGAAAAGTGTCCGTCGCGTCCCGCGCACAGCAACGTCACGTCCGCCCCGCCCCGCGCCGCCGTCCGCAACAGTGCGCCGGCCGCAGTGAAGTTTGCGAACGACGCCACTACCACCTCGCGCGCGCCCTGACACGCCAGCAAGGCGTTCGTGCCGTTGGTGGTGGTGAACAGCACGGTACGGCCACCCACCGACTTGGTGGTGTACTCCGCCGGCGAATTGCCCAGATCGAACCCGGGAATCGGCAGCATTTTGCGTTCGCCGCCCAGCCGGACCGCGTCGCGATCCATTCCCTTCGCACGCGTCGCCGCCTCTTCGGGTGAAGCGAAGGGAATCACCGCGCGGGCGCCCGCGTGCAACGCCGCGGCGATCGTGGTGCTGGCGCGGAGGACGTCGATGACCGCAACCACGCGGCCCGCGACGTCCTGCGGCGAGACCTCGTGCGCGCCGAACAGGACGTCGAGGCGAACCGTCACGCCGGGTCCTTGAACCGGTCGAAGTTCCGTTCGAGCCACTTCGTGTCCACGTCCCCGGCCACGAAGTCGGGGTCGTTCATCAGCTTGCCGAGGAACGGAATCGTCGTCGCCGGCCCCTGAATGATGAACTGGTCGAGCGCCCACTTCATCCGCTGAATCGCCTCGCGCCGCGTGGGCGCGGTGATGATCAGCTTGGCGATCATCGAGTCGTAGTGCGGCGGCACGCGATACCCGGTGTAGACGTGCGTGTCGAGACGCACGCCCGGACCGCCGGGGGGATGGAACACGTTGATGTCGCCCGGCGAGGGCTGGAAGTTGCGCTGCGGATCTTCGGCGTTGATGCGCACCTCGATCACGTGCCCGCGCATCGGCGGGAGCTCGGTGATCGACAGCGGCAATCCCGCCGCGACGCGGATCTGCTCCTGCACGAGGTCCACGCCGTAGAGCTGCTCCGTCACCGGATGCTCGACCTGGATGCGGGTGTTCATCTCCATGAAGTAGAACGACCCGTCTTCGTCGAGCAGCATCTCGATCGTCCCGGCGCCGACGTAGTTGATCGCCTTGGCGGCCTTGACCGCGGCGTCGCCCATCCGCTGGCGCAGCTCCGGCGTCATCACCGGGCACGGCGCCTCTTCGATCAGCTTCTGGTGGCGACGCTGCACCGAGCAGTCGCGCTCGCCGATGTGAATCACGTTGCCGTGCGTATCACCGAGCACCTGGAACTCCACGTGCCGCGGGCGCAGCAGGAACTTCTCGACGTACACGTCGCCGTTGCCGAAGGCCGAGAGGGCTTCCTGTCGGGCGAGCGTGAAGTTGCGAATGAACTCGTCCGCATCGCGGGCGACGCGCATCCCCTTGCCACCGCCACCGGCGGCTGCCTTGATGATGACGGGAAACCCGCTCTGCTCGGCGAAGGCCAGCGCTTCATCGGGATCGTCGATCGGCCCCGGCGTGCCCGGCACGACCGGCACGCCGGCGGCGGTCGCGGTGCGACGTGCCGTGGCCTTGTCGCCCATCGTGCGAATCTGATCCGCCGTCGGCCCGATGAACGTGATGTTCGAGGCCGCGCAGGTCTCGGCGAACTCGGCGTTCTCGGCAAGGAAGCCGTAGCCGGGGTGGATCGCGTCGGCGCCGGTGATCTCGGCGGCGGCGATGAGGCGCGGAATGTTGCGGTAGGAGTCGCGACCCGGCGGCGGCCCGATGCACACATCGTCATCGGCGAACCGCACGTGCAGCGACTCGCGATCGGCTTCGGAGTACACGGCGACCGTCTGCACGCCGAGATCGCGGCAGGCGCGGATGATGCGCAGGGCGATCTCGCCCCGATTGGCAATGAGAACCTTTCGGAACATCGCGCTCAGGACTTCTGGAAGGGATCCCAGGTGTTGTCGGACGATCCGCCGACCCCCTGGGCACGCAACGCGAACTCGCTGGGATTCGTGGCGAAGAACATCGCGCTCTCGTACGAGATCACGCCCTTCGTGTACCACTGCATCAGCGACTGGTCGAAGGTCTGCATCCCGTACTGCACCGTCCCTTCCTTGATCAGGTCGGGGATGTTCAGCGCGGAGTTGGCGTCCCGGATCTGGTCGCGCACCGCGGCGGTGTTGATCAGAATTTCGGCCGCCGGCACGCGGCCGGGCTTGTCGGCGCGCGGCACGAGCCGCAACGACACGATCGCCGACAGCGCGCTCGACAGCGCGAAGCGCACTTCGGCCTGCTGGTGCGGCGGATAGAACGACAGCACGCGATTGATGGTCTGGGTCGCGTCGGTGGTGTGCAGCGTGCTCATCACCAGGTGGCCGGTATCGGCCGCCTTGAGGGCGGTGTCGAGCGTGTCGAGGTCGCGGATTTCGCCGACGAGGATGATGTCGGGGTCCTGACGCAACACGCGACGCAGCGCCGCCGAGAAGGACCCGGTGTCGGTGCCGACTTCGCGCTGATTGATGTGACTCATCTGGTCGCGATGGAGGAACTCGATCGGGTCCTCGATCGTGATGATGTTCGCCGCACGCTTCTGGTTCACGTGCTGGATCATCGACGCCAGCGCCGTGGACTTGCCCGAGCCGGTCACGCCGGTCACGAGCACGAGGCCGCGGGGCTTCATCGCGATCTGCTCGACGATCGGGGGCAGGTTGAGCTCACTGACCGTCTGCGCCTGGAACGGAATCACGCGGAACGCATAGGCAATCGTTCCGCGCTGCTGATAGACGTTCACGCGGAAGCGGCCGATGCCGGGCACGCCCAGCGCGAAGTCCGCTTCCTTGTTCTCGGCGAATTCCTTGATCTGCCGCGGCGGCATCGTCTGTTCGGCGATGCTCTTGAGGTCTTCGGGCCGGAGCGGAGGGAATGAGGTCGCGACGAGCTCGCCGTTCAGCCGGAGCGTGGGCGGTCGACCGACTTTGAGATGCAGGTCCGACGCGCCCTGCTTGATCATCTCCTGCATCACCGCCTTGTAGTTGTAGGCGGTGCTGGCCGCCGGCGCGCCAGCGGCCGGTGTACCGGCGCCCACGGGGGACACCGGCGGGTTAGCCATTCGGATCCACCCGGAAGAGGACCTGTCCGTACTCGACCGGCTGCGCGTCCTGCACGAGGACCTCGACCACCACGCCCGAGAACTCGCTTTCGATCTCGTTCATGATCTTCATCGCCTCAATGATGCAGACCGTCTGCCCCTGGTTCACCCGGGTGCCGACCGACACGTAGGGGTTCGCCGTCGGCTCGGGCCGCGCGTAGAAGGTGCCGACCATCGGCGACTTGATCTCGCGGAGCTGCGCCGCCGGCTTGGCGTCCGGCGCCGGCGCCGCGGTGGCCGCGACGGGCGCCGCGACCGGCGCCGCCACGGGGGCGGGTGCCGCAGCCGCCATCGGCATCGGAGCCGCCATCGAGACCGTTCCGCGCATCGCGGGGGTCTTCGCCAAGCGGATCTTCATTCCCTTCTCGGACGTGATCTCGAGGGAATCCACGGTGGATTCGTCGAGCATTTCGAGAAGCTTCTTCACGTATCGCAGGTCGATCACAGACACCTCGTTCGAGCCGTCAGGCCACCGACATCAGGTCGCGCGGAAAGCGCGTGAGCACCGTCGCCCCACTCGGCGTCAACACCACATCGTCCTCGATGCGGACGCCGCCCCACCCGTCCAGATACACGCCAGGTTCGATCGTCACCGTCGCCCCGGTCGGCAAGACGTCATCCGCCGTCTTGGCCAGCCGAGGGGCTTCGTGGACCTCGAGCCCGATTCCGTGCCCGAGCGAGTGCCCGAAGGCGTCGCCGAACCCGTAATCCTCAATGTACCGCCGCGCGACCGCATCGGCATCCCTGCCGGTCATTCCGGCGTGCACGGCGGCCGCCGCCGCCTCGTTCGCCCCCCGCACGATGCCGTGAATCTCGGCCTGTCGGCCGTCGGGGGGCCCGGCAACCACCACGCGCGTGATGTCGCTGACGTAGCCGCTGCTCCGCGCACCGAAATCGATCAGCAGCAGTTCACCGCGACGCCACTCGCGCGCGGAGGCCCGTGCGTGCGGGAGCGCGCTGCGCTCGCCCGAGGCGACGATCGGTTCGAACGGCGCCGTCTCGGACCCGGCTTCACGCAGCGCCAGTTCGAGCGTGCCGCAGATCGCCAACTCGGTCATCCCAGGGCGGATGCGCGCGAGCGTCTGCTCCAGCGCCGTTTCGGCGATGCGCACCGCATCGGTGATGGCGGCGATCTCGGCCGCATCCTTCACCGCACGAAGGCGCTCGACCTGATCGACGACCGGGCGCCACGTCCACCGCCCGCCCTGCGCCGGATCGAGCAGTCGCGCGAAATCCCGATGCAACAGATGCTGCGACTCGAAACCGATCGCCTCGAGCCCGGTCAGCTTGGGCAGCTCGCGCCAGAGCCCGACCCACAACGACTGCGACTCGACGACGAGCCGCACGGCGTCTCCGCACTCGGCACGCGCTTGGGCGTCGTAGCGAAAATCGGTCAGCAGCACGCGCTCGCGCGGCGTGATGACGAGCAACGCGTTCGAGCCCGAAAACCCGGTGAGCCACCGGATGTTCGGCAGACTCGAGACCACGAGTCCGTCGAGGTGTGCGGTCGGCAGCGTCGCGGCGAGTCGCGCGAGGCGCGACGTCGACACGTCAGGCGCCGACACCGGCGGCCTTGAGGTGCGCGACCAATGCGTCCAGCCCGAGTTCGTATCCGTGCGCGCCGAAACCCACGATCACACCAACGGCGCCGGCGGAGAGCCACGAGTGGCGACGTTCCGGCTCTCGCGCGTGGATGTTCGTCAGGTGGACCTCGACGTAGGGCACGCGCACCGCCTGCAGCGCATCGCGAATCGCCAGCGAGGTGTGCGTGTACGCGGCCGCGTTGATCAGCAAGCCGTCGGCGCGACCGCGGAGGCCGTGGATCGCGTCGATCAGCTGGCCCTCGCCATTGAACTGCGCCGCGTCGAGTTCGACACCCAGCGTGTGCGCCCGGGACACCAGCCGAGCCTCGAGCTCGGCCAGCGTCGTCGTGCCATACAGATGCGGCTCCCGCGTGCCGAGCAAGTTCAGACTCGGCCCATTCAGGACGGCGATCCTCACTGCTTCTTGAGTCCGTCCAACCAGCGTGAGAACTCGGCCATCTCGGCGTCACTGCTCGCCGGAGCCGGCGCCGCGGCGGGCTTGCTGGTGGGCGTGAAGAACTGATCGAAGGAGAACGACGCGCTCGACCGCGGTGCCGGCGCGGGCGGAGCCGGCGGCTCGAACACCGTGCTGAGCGAGAGTTCGTCCGATGCCGGCGCGGTCGGTGCCCCCACGATCGCCGGGGCGATGCCGGGCACGGCGGCCGGCTCGACCGCATCGTACAGCGCCGCCAGGACGCGAGCGGCGGCCTCGTCGGCGGCATTGGTCGGCGCACCGAACAGCGCCTCCAAGCCCCCGGACGCGAGCACCGGCGCTGCGGCGTGCTCCGCAGGCACCGGCTCCGGTGCCATCGGCGCGGTCGCCGCGGTCGGCGCGGTCGGCGCGGTCGGCGCCGTCGACGCATCGCTGACGACCGCAGCGGCGACGACCGCGGCGGCGACCGCCGGAGCCTCTGGCACCGCCACCATCATCGACGACATCCTCGGCTTCGCCGAGGCCAACCGCGCGAACCACTCACGCACGCTGGGCCCCGCAGGCGCGAGTCGGGCGTCGATGGCGGAGAGTCGTGCGGACAGCCGCGCATCGTCCGGCCGTTGCGCGAG
Organism: Gemmatimonadaceae bacterium; assembly: GCA_033763905.1. Lineage (GTDB taxonomy): Bacteria > Gemmatimonadota > Gemmatimonadetes > Gemmatimonadales > Gemmatimonadaceae > JAJTHG01. The sequence continues at coordinate 17,858 of JANRJP010000100.1, read as the reverse complement.
CAATTGCCGGTACACGTCCGCCGCCTGCGCATCGAGGCCCTGGCGCTCGAGCACCTCGGCCATCGCTTCCGTCACGAAGGGCTCGGCGGGCGCCGTCGCCGCCGCGGGCTCCGGCTCCGGCACCGGCACCGCCACCAAAGACGAATCTGGCTCCGGCGCTGGCTCCGGCGCTGGGGCCACGCTTTCGATGGCGCGCACGGGCAGCGGCACATCAGGCGTCTCGGCGATCTCGACCTCGGCCATCGGGGTCGGCGGCGGCAATGGGGCCTCGGGCTCGAGACCTGCGCCCTGCTCGTCGATCAGCGAGAACGCGTCGAGCGGCGACGGCTCCGGCGGCGGGGTGGGTCCGCCGATCGGAATGAGATCCGCCAGCGGGTTGTCCATAAAGTCCAACCCATCGCCGACATCGGCCCCCTTGCCGCCAATGAGCGGCGCCGGGTCCCCCAGGTCGCCCACGCGGGACTCGAGCTGTTCGAGTGGGCTGGGCTCGACCGGCGCCGCGCGTCCCGACTCCAGCAACGACTCCGCACCACTCTCGAAGTCGTCGACCATATCCATCGGGTCCGTTGTCGGCAGGCCGGGCTCGAACGCATCGAGGACGGCCGACGAATCCAGCGGCCCATCAGTGGAGATGTCGTAGACGGGCAGATCATCCGGCACGATGGCGGCGGTCAGCGACGCCTCCGACAGCTCGCTCGCGGTGTGGAGCTCCTGGGCAGCGGCCTCGGCGGCCGCCCGGCGAGCAGCGGCGTCCTCCAGCACGCGCTGCGCGTCGACCGCCGGGATCTCGAGCGTCCGCGGCAGGGGTTCGACGACGTTCTCCACCGGCAGCTCCGAGGCCTGCAGAATGACCGACGGCCTCGGATCGAGGTCGGGGAGCGGCTCCGGCATGGGCACGGCGGCGGCGGCCGGCGCCGCAGGCTCGGTATCGAGCATCGGCAAGGCCGGCGGCACGAACTCCTGCGTGGGCGCCTCGGCGACGGCCGGATCGATCGGCGGCGCAACGTCGTCGGCCGGAAGGCCGGCGAAGCCCTCCACCGGTGTGGCGGCCGCCATTTCGCGCACCAACTCGGCGATCTCGTCGTTGCGAGGGTCCGCATCGAGCACGCGCTGGTACCAGGCCCCCGCTTGGACCGGATCACCCGAGGTCCGGGCGATGTCGCCCAAGTGACGCAGGGCGATCAGGTTTTCCGGGTCGAGCGCGAGCGCCGCCGTAAACACGCGCTGCGCCTCATCGAACTGACCGGCCTCGAAGAGCGCCTGTCCGTACACGATGTGTCCGGACATATGCGTGGGCTGCTCCGCCAGATGCATCTGGCAGATGGCAATCGCCTGCTCGAGCTGCCCCGCCTTCCGGTACTCGTTCGCCAGAGGGGCGAAGTACCGGCGCGGGTTCTCGTCGAACTTCTTCGTCAGTTCGTCAATGCGGGCGGAAATGCCCATTCGCGACCTCGTCGTCGCCCGTAGGACGAGCGGTGGTTAGTAGGGGAACGTACACGGAATGCGGCGAGACCGTCAATTCGGAAGTAGCGGATTTGCTTGATTTTGGCTCACGTCGCCGGGTACGTTTCTCGGCTGTCCGAACTACCGGACGCGCCGTTCCCTTCCCGCCATTTCTTGTAGGAGCTCGACCCCGGTGTTGGAGTCGTTTCGCAACCAAGCGAAGTACATCTGGATTCTCCTGATCATCGCCTTCGTCGGCGGTTTTCTGCTCGTTGAGACCTCTGGCCTCCTCGGCCGGTCGCCCGTCACGGCGACCACTGCGGTCGCCTCCGTCAATGGCCAGGAGATTCCATACCAGACGTGGCTGACGCTGTCGCAGAACCTCGCCCAGCAGCAGGAGGAGCAGGCCGGACGCGGGCTGTCGCTCGATGAGCGCGCCCGGGTCGAGGACCAGGCCTTCGAACAGTTGGTGAACGAGATCCTCCTGCAGCAGGAATACAAGAAGCGTGGCATCCAGGTCACCGATGCCGAAATCACGGAGGCGGCGAAGTTTGCGCCGCCGCCCCAGTTGCTTCGCGCGTCCGAACTGCAGACGGACGGCCGCTTCGACCCGGCCAAGTACGAGCGCTTCCTCCGGTCGCCCGCGGCGAAGCAGCAGGGCCTGCTGTTCCAGCTCGAGTCCTACTACCGCGAAGAGATCCCGCGCCAGAAGCTGTTCCAGCAGATCGCCTCGGAGGTGTGGGTGACGGATGCCCGCCTCTGGGAAGCGTTCCGCGACCAGCGGGACACGGCCGTGGCGACTTTCGTGCAATTCACGCCGGAAGACCAGAACGTGTCGCCGCCGGCCGTGTCGGACGCCGAGGTGAAGGCCTACTACGAGTCGCACAAGGCCGACTTCGACCGTCCGGGTCGCGCGCTGGTCTCGCTCGTCAACATCACGCGCGCGGTCACGGCCGCGGACTCGTCCGCCGCGCGGGAGCGCGTGCTCGGCCTGCGTCGCGAGATCGCGGCTGGCACGCGGAGCTTCGAAGATGCGGCGAAGGCCGAGTCGGCGGACTCCGTCTCGGGGCGTGACGGCGGCTCGCTGGGTTCCGGCCCGCGTGGCCGGTTCGTGCCCGAGTTCGAGAAGGCGGCCTTCGCGCTCAAGCCGGGCCAGCTGTCGGAGCCGGTGCTCACGCAGTTCGGCTACCACCTGATCAAGGTGGACTCGCGCAAGGGTGACACCCTGTCGCTCCGTCACATCCTTGTTCGCATCGCCCAGAGCGACTCGAGCGCCACGCGGACCGACCGTCGCGCGGACTCGCTGTCGTCGGCCGCTGCGGGGAGCGACGTGGCCGCCAAGTTCGACAGTGCAGCGAAGAAGTTCTCGCTGGTGCCGGTGCAGCTGATTGCGATTCAGGGCGAGCCGGTGATCGGTCTCGATGGTCGGCCGGTGCCGAGCGTCAGCGCGTGGGCCTTTGGCGGTGCCAAGGTCGGCGAGACGAGCGATCTGTTCGATGACGAGAACGCCTACTATCTGGCGCGCTTGGATTCGCTGCAGCTCGGCGGCGTGCAGCCCTTGGAGCGGGTGAAGGACGAAATCCGCGCGAAGTTGGGTCGCCAGAAGGCGATTCGCACGCTCGACACGCGGGCCCTGGCCTTCGCCGACGCCGCCAAGCGGCGCGGGATGGCGGCGGCCGCCACGGAAGCGGGCCTCGCGCTCAACGCGGGCCGGCCCTTCACCCGCCTCACCGCCGTGGCCGGTCTCGGTCGTGCGAACGAGGCGATTGGTGCCGCCTTCACGCTGCCGATCGGCCAGGTCAGCGCGCCGATCGAAACGACCGAGGGGCTCGTGGTGATGTCCGTGGATCGCCGCGTGGCCGCGGACTCGGCGGCCTGGGTCGCCCAGAAGGCACAGCAGCGGGAGTTCCTCCTCCGCACGCTGCGCGAGCAGCGCGTCCGCGAGTATCTCGAGTTCCTCCGGAAGTCGTCCGGCGTGAAGGACAAGCGCCGCGAGATTCAGGAAGCGGTCCGCCGCTCGGCCTGATCGGCCGAGCCGGCATCCGCCGGTCGACAAACGAGCGCGCCCCCGGTCGACTGACCGGGGGCGCGCTGTTTTTCGGCGGCGCGGGTCGCGCGCGCCGAGCTCAGTTCATCAAGCGCTTCGGCTCCGGGCGTTCTTCCTCGACCGGCGCGGCAGCCGCCGACCCGACCGGCAGCGAGCCGCTGCGCTCGGCGGGGGCGCGGATCTCGTTGCCCACTTCGTTGATGTTGCGCTTGAACTCCTTGATGCCCTTCCCGAAGGAGCCGGCGATCTCCGGAATGCGGCGCGCTCCGAACACGAGCAGGATGATCACGAGAATGATGAGCAGCTCGCCCATCCCAAGTCCGAACGGCATAAATCCTCCTAGAAGAGAGACCGCGCAATCAAGTATGCCACAAGCACACCGACGAGCGAAAGCAGGGAGACATCCAACGCGATCGGCCCGATCGCGAACTTGAGGATGATCAGATCGATCGGCAGCGGGCCGACCGAGGGGGTCACACCGGTGGTCAGGAACTCCTTGACCGCGCCGACCGGCAGGAAGCGACGGGCGAACGCGGTCATAAATCCGCCGACGACGAAGCCGATTGCGAGGACGACGGCGTGATACAGCGGCCGATGCCGGGCGGTGCCACGCGTCGCCATCAGCCCCTCCGGTCCATCACGTACGAGAGCGTCTCAGCCAGCGCGGACTTGGCCGGCCCGTCCGGCACCGTCTTGAGGGCCGCTTCGGCCTCGAGCGCATACTCGACGCCGCGACGACGCGCGTACTCGAGCCCGCCGCTGGACGCCACAATGCCGATGATCTCGGTCACCTGTGCGTCCGACGGCTCCGTCGTGCGGAACAGGGCATCCACCTTGGCGCGGTCCGCTGCCGACATCGTCTTGAGTGCCGCGATGAGCGGCAGCGTGACCTTGTGTTCCTTGAGGTCGAGGCCGTGCGGCTTCCCGGTGGTCTCCTCGAAGGCGACATAGTCGAGTAGATCGTCCGCCACCTGGAAGGCCATCCCGAGGCGCTCCCCGAAGGTGGCCAGCGCCGCACGATGCGCTGGCGCGCCGACCAGTGCCCCCGCCTCGCAGGCGGCGCGGAAGAGCGCCGCCGTCTTGCTGGCAATCAGCCGCTCGTAGTCCCCTTCGGCGAAATCGAGCATCTGCACCGCGCCCAACTGACGGACTTCACCGATCGTCAGCTCGTGCGAGGCCTTGGCGAAGATGCTCAGCGCTTCCCACTCGCGCCGCTCGCTCAGTTCGAGGAGCGCGCGGGAGTAGAAGTAGTCGCCCATAATCACCGCGACCTGATGGCTGAACGCCGCGTTGACCGTCGGCAAGCCGCGGCGCAGGGCCGAGTGATCGACCGCGTCATCGTGCACCAGCGAGGACAGGTGGATCAGCTCGACGACCGCGGCCATCGACTCGGCGCGCGAATCGACGACGCCCGCGACTTCGCTCGAGAGCAGCAGCAGCGTGGGGCGCACCATCTTGCCCCGCATCTGCATCACGTGCCGCGCCACATCCTGCGCCACCGGCTCGGTGGACGAGCCCGCCAACCGCTGCATCTCGAGCACCACCTGCTCGAGTCTCGCACGGACGGGCGCCTGAATCTCCCGAAGAGCGCTCGCCAGGTCGCGGGCCGTTGGCACCGCGGTCACGACCCCAACCGGCTGAGCGTATTCACCCGATCGGCCACGTCCGCGAAACCGATATCCACCGCGAACACCCGCTGATACACCGCCAGCGCATCAGCGGGCTTGCCGAGCTGTTCGTAGGTCAATCCGAGATTGTAGAGCACACCGATCAACTGTGCATCGTCAAGGTTCGGTTCCATCAGCGCCTTCTGCAGAATCGTCGCCGCCACGGGCCACATCTGCTTCTCGATGAAGCAGGCCCCGAGGGCTTCGTGCGACCGGACGCGGTGATGCGTGCCGCGGAGCGCCTTCTGGAACTCGCTGATGGCTTCGTCGACGAGCCCCATTTCCTTGAAGGCGACGCCGAGATCGTAGTGCGAGTCGTAGTCCTCTTCCTCGACGTTCTCGGCGACGCCCTGCTTGAACTTCTGGAGCATATCCTTGAAGTCCGCGTCCTCGTCGCCGGTCGGTTCCTGGTCGTCGACCTTCATCCGCGTGTTCTTCTGCGGCTCATCCTCCCGCAGTAGGTCGCCGAGGTCGATGAAGTCGGAGCCCGCGTCGGCGGCGGCCGGCGTGGAGGCCGGCGTCGACGGACGGGCGGCCGGTGCGTCGCCGCCGGTGTAGCGCTTGGGATCGGCCGCCGGTGGCGGCGCCGCGGGCTCCGCCGCGGCGAAGGTGCTCAACGCCGTCGTCGCTCGGGCCTCACCCGGCGCGATATCGAGCACGCGGTGGTACACCGAGCGCGACTTCTCGGTCTGTCCGTCCTTGAGCAGCGCGTCCGCGAGGTCGATGTACGCGTCGACCAGTCCGGCGCGATCGCCCGAGCGGAAGCAGTACTCGACGCGCTTCTGCTGATGCCGAATCGACGTCGGAATGAGCCGCACGATCTCGTCCGCGACGGAGCGCGCCGAGATGAGATCATCGCTGGTCTCGTACGCGACCATCGCCGCTTCGAGTTCGGCGAGCCCCCCTTCCCGGTCACCGTCGTCGAGCAACGCTTCGGCGTAGGTCCGGCGCAGATCGGCGTTGTCCGGGTCGTTCATCAAGCGGTCGCGCAGCGACGCAGCCGAACGGGCCAAGCTGACGCTCGTCCGACGGGGCGGCGGCGGCGGCTCGTCGAAGTCCGGCAGCGCAGGCTCCGGTTCGACCGTCGGCGGAAGTACCGTCTCCGGCGCGCTGGCGACGGGCTCCACGACCGCCGGCGGCTCGGTCTCGGGGAACTCCGGCAACTCGAGCAGATCCGATGGCGAGACCGCCGCGGGTGGCTCCGCGGTCACGTCCATCAGCGGCAAGCCAAGATCCGCCGAAGGCTCGGGGGCTTCGACCTCGGGGAAGTCCGGCAACTCGAGCAAGTCCGAGGGCGAGACCCCGGGCGGAATCTCGATCGTCGGGCGGCGGCTCTCTGGGATCGTCGGTTGCGAACCGGTCACGCGGCTGGGGTCCACTCCGAGCGACTCGGCGTACTCCGCCAACACCGGGCCGGCCTCCTCGTCCAGCGGCGGCAGTGCCAACGACTCCGGCGCGCTCGATGCCGCCTCCGACGGTGCCGCCGTGTCCGCGTCGGTGCTCAGGAACGGCAGATCGAGCGATCCCGACGTCTCCGCCGTCACCGGTCCGGACGCGCGAGGCGCATCGCTCGGCGTCGGCGCCGCGAACACATCCGCCGGGTCCAGCAGCCCATCGAGCGGCGATGTCTCGGCCGGCGGCGAGACTGGTACATCCACCAGCGGCACATCGACGGGCGTGGGCGGCACCTGGATAAAGGTGGGATCCGCCTCGTCCCGCCCGACGAGTTCGACGGCTTCGGGAATGTTGAAGAGGTCGTCGTCCGGCAGCTCGATCAGATCCGACGGCGATGCGCCAGACGCCGCAGGCGGCGCACCAGCGCCCGGCGGAATGCTCGGCGTCGCCAACGGCGTGGGACGACGCGGGGGAATCGTCGGCCCGCCAAGCGGCGTCGCCTTGCGCGAGCCCGTGGCCGCGTCGTCGAGATCGAGAAAGACGAGATCGCTCGACTTGCGATGTACCGCCGGCCCGCGCGACGCGACGGGCTCCGCGGCGGGATCGAGGTCCCGCATCCGCGCTGCCGTTGCGTTGGCCGAGGCCGTGTTCCCCTCGGCGGTATATCGGTCATACAGCGTCTGCAGCTGGTCGAGGGCCTCGGCGGTGCGCCCCTCCTTCGCCAGCTGATCGGCGAGCATCAGGCGGATGTCGTCCTGATCCGGACAGAGATCTGCGAACTCGCTCAGGGCGCGGAACGCCTCGTTGAGATCGCCATCCTTCTGCTTGCGCGTGGCGTACTCGAGAAAGTTCGCCTTCGCGTCGTTCTTGAAGCCCTTCTTGGCCGCCACCTTGCCGAGCTTGTAGTAGATCGACACGCGGCCCGGCGACTGGCGCAGAATCTTGTTGCAGAGCGCAATCGCGTTGTTGTAGAGCCCCATATCGTCGTACCGATCGACGGCACGCTCGTACATCTCGACCGCTTCGCCCACCTGGCCGGCGCGCAGGTACATATCGCCGACGCGATTGTAGAGCGACACATCCTCGTCACCCTCGTCGCTGTCGAGCACTTGGCGATACAACGCCAACGCCTTGTCGAACTGCTTCTTCTGTTCGAACTCGGCGGCCTTCTTTTTCAGCGCGGGTGCGTTGGAAGCCATAGCGTGGACAAGGCGAAATGCCCCCGGCGTGGTACCGGGGAGATCAACCTGTGGAAGCTAGACCCTTGTCCGAGCGCCGACAAGGAAAGCGACAGTACCCATCGGGATTCCTGCTATTTCAGGCCGGGCGGCACCCACGCGGCGCGTCCGCCGACCCAGGTCCCGCGGCAGCGATGGTCGCCGCTCCAGTACGGGATTTCGCGCACGTCGTCGACCTCGAACCACGAGAAATCCGCGAGAAATCCGGGGGCCAATTGCCCGCGATCACCGGCGACCCCCAGCGCGGCCGCTCCATTGACGGTTCCCGCGAGCACGGCTTCCGCCACCGACAGCCGCAGCTGACTGACGGCGAGCGTGAGCACCAAGGGGAAATTCGTCGTCGGCGAGGTGCCGGGGTTGAAGTCGGTGGCCACCGCAACGGCAGCGCCGGCATCGAGCAGTGCGCGCGCCGGGGCCTGCTTGGTCTTCCCGAGAAACAACAGCGTATGCGGGAGCAGCGTCGCCACTGTCCCCGCGTGGGCCAAGGCCCGAATACCATCCTCCGACACCGCCCCCAGATGATCGGCCGACACGGCGCCGAGTTCGGCCGCCAGCTCGGCCCCACCGCTGGGCGAGAGTTCGTCCGCGTGGAGCTTGAGCGCGAGCCCGAGCGCCGAAGCCGCACGAAGCAGGCGACGCGATTCTGGAACGGTGTACACCCCGGGTTCGCAGAACACGTCGGCGAAGCGTGCCAGGCCGTCCGCCGCCACGATCGGCAGCAGTTCGCGTTCGAGCAGGGCCAACCACGCCTCGCGAGCGGTGGCCGATCCCCGATACTCGAGCGGAATCTCGTGCGCGCCGAGGAACGTGGGAATGACCCGCATCGGCGCCAGCGCGGCGACGCGGCGGATGGCCCGCAGCGACTTGAGCTCGTCGTCGACCGACAAGCCGTATCCCGACTTGACCTCGACGGTGGTCACGCCGTGTGCCGCGAGGCGGGACAGCCGCGCGAGCGCCAGGGCAACAAGTCGGTCCTCGTCGTGTGCGCGCAGATCGCGGACGGACGCGTGAATGCCCCCGCCCTGCGCCGCGATGGTCATATAGTCCACGCCAGCGGCGCGCAGTTCCTGCTCGGCGGCGCGCGATCGACCGAACAGCGCGTGCGTATGCGAGTCGCAGAAGCCGGGGAGCAACACGCCGCCATCGAGCACGACACGCGGGGCATCCGGATGCGCCGCGTCGAGCACCGCGCGCGGCCCGACCGCCGCGATGCGCTCGCCGACCACGAGCACGGCGCCGTCCGGAATCGTCGCGAGTGCCTCGGGCGCTTGGGGACCGCGTCGCGCCGCCGCAGCGCCGGCGCAGGTGACCACCTGGGTCGCCCCAACGAACAGCTGCGCCGCGCCCTCCACGGCTAGGCCGAACCCAGAACGTCGAGCACGCGACTTGGACGCAGTGGCGCCTGCGCCTCGCCACGACAGGCGTAGTAGCACTTGTCGCAGCGAATCGGCTCGTAGCGCCGGAAGTCCTTCCAGTGGAAATCGGTGGGGAAATCGGGGCAGCGCTTCACGTGGCCCACCGGATCGATGTGAATCGTCCGAAGGCCCGACTGGCACGGCTCGCGCATCGCCCCGCGCGTCCACTGCGGAATCGTTTCGAGGTAGTAGTCGGAGTTAGTGATCACCCCACGCCGCCGCCGCTTGAAGGCGAGCAAGTCGGCGATCACCGCTTCGAGCGCCGCCTGCGACTCGCTACCGAGCCGATGCGCTCCGTTGCCGTTCTTGAGATCGGTGTACACCGAGAAGTTGACGCCGGCCCGCAGGCGCTGTGCCTCCTGCACGATCGGCAGCAACTGATCGAGGTTGTCGTTCTTGATGACCGTGTTGAAGCGCACGTTCACCCCGCGCTCCCGCAGCGTCGCCGTGGTGTCGAGAATGCGCCGCACCAGCCCGGGAATGCCCCGCGCCTGATCGTGCCGCTCGTCGAGATAGTCGAGCGAGATGTTGAACTGATCGATCCCCGCCTGCCACAGCGACCGCGCCCGTTCCGGCGTGAGCATCGCGCCGTGGGTGATCAGCGTGGTGTACTTGAGGTCGATCGCCCGATCGACACCGGCGACGAGGTCTTCGAGGTCTTTGCGGAGGGTCGGCTCACCACCGGTCCAGGTGACGAGCATCGGATTGAACCGCTTGGCCGCATCGGTGAACGAGGTGAGCTCGGTCGCCTTCGCGCTGGCGTCGGTCTTCCAGTAGTCGCAGAAGCTGCAGCGCGCGTTGCAGCGCAGCGTGACTTCGAAGTGCACGAGCACCGGCATCTTCCGGAGGCCGAGCCACGCGTACTTCGCCAGAAACAGCGGCACGTGATACGGGCGGTACTTGGCAGAGAGCACGAATCAGGGGATCATCGGCAGCCGCAGCCCTTCGCGGTGCGCCGTCTGAATGGCGAGGTCGTAGCCGGCATCGGCGTGTCGAGCGACGCCCATCCCGGGATCATTGGTCAGCACACGTTCAAGGCGGCGAGCGGCTTCCGGCGTTCCATCCGCGACGATCACTTGCCCGGCGTGCAGTGAGTTGCCGATGCCGACGCCCCCGCCGTGATGCAGACTGACCCAGGTCGCGCCGCCGGCCACGTTCACGAGCGCATTGAGAATCGCCCAATCGGCAATGGCATCCGAGCCGTCGCGCATCGCTTCGGTCTCGCGGAACGGCGAGGCCACGCTCCCGGTGTCGAGGTGATCGCGGCCGATGACGATTGGCGCACGGAGCTCGCCGCGCCGCACGAGCTCGTTCATCGCGAGCCCGAAGCGGGCACGCGCCCCCTGCCCCAGCCAGCAGATGCGCGCGGGCAATCCCTGGAAGTGGACCTTCTCGCGAGCCATCGCGATCCAGCGCGCCAGATGGGCATCCTCGGGAAACAGTTCGAGGACCAGATCATCGGTCCGAGCGATATCGGCGGGATCGCCCGAGAGCGCCACCCACCGGAACGGGCCTTTGCCCTCGCAGAACAACGGGCGGATGTACTCGGGCACAAAGCCCGGGATCTCGAACGCCGCGGCGAGACCAGCATCCTTCGCCACCGTGCGAATGTTGTTGCCGTAGTCGAAGGTGATCGCGCCACGCGCCTTGAGCGCGAGCATCGCCTCCACGTGGCGCACCGCAGTGGCCGTGCTGCGGCGCACGTACTCCGCGGGATCCGCGAGGCGCAGCGCCACGGCGGCGTCGAGCGACATTCCGTCGGGCACGTAGCCCGCAAGCATATCGTGGGCGCTGGTCTGGTCGGTGAGCACATCGGGCACCACGCCGCGCTGGAGCAAGGCGGGAAGTACCTCCGCCGCGTTGCCGACCAGCGCAATGCTCACCGCCCGCCGCGCGGCGCGCGCGGTGGCCACCTGCGCGAGCGCATCGTCGAGATCCCTCGCCAGCACATCGCAGTAGCCGGTGGCCAGTCGCTTGGCGATACGCGCGGGATCGACATCGATGCCGAGGAACACCGACCCGTTCATCGTCGCGGCGAGCGGCTGCGCGCCGCCCATCCCGCCCAATCCGGCGCTGACGACGAGTCGGCCCGCGAGATCGCCGCCGAAATGCGTGCGCGCCACCGCCGCGAAGGTCTCGAACGTCCCCTGCAGAATGCCCTGTGTCCCGATGTAGATCCACGAGCCGGCCGTCATCTGACCGTACATCGTGAGCCCCAAGGCCTCGAGCCGCCGAAACTCGTCCCAGGTCGAGAAGCGGCCCACCAGATTGCTATTCGCGATCAGCACGCGGGGCGCATCCCGGTGCGTCCGAAAGACCGCGACGGGCTTGCCGCTCTGCACCAGCAGCGTTTGGTCGTCGTCGAGCGTGCGCAGGGTCTCGACGATGGCATCGAAGGCCTCCCACGACCGCGCGGCGCGGCCGGTGCCGCCATACACCACGAGATCATCGGGACGCTCTGCCACCTCGGGGTCGAGGTTGTTCATCAACATTCGGAGCGCGGCCTCCTGCGGCCAGCCCTTGCAGCTCAGCGTGGTGCCGCGTGGCGCGCGGACGGGGCGGGCGCCGGTGATCGGCGATTCGATGGCGGTCATTGACGACTCCGCATCACGCGGTGGAAGGACCAAGATCGGCGAACGCGCCGGCCGCGATCAACTCGGCCACCGCGGCAATGTCCGCGGAGGGCGCGCGATCGCGCCCCAACGGTGCGACGCGCGACCGAATGCGCCGATGCGCCTCGGCGACCAGCGGTGAGGGCGTGAGTGGCGCGCGGAAGTCCAGCGCCTGCGCCGCGCACAGCAACTCGATCGCGAGCACGTAGCGCACGTTCTGCACCACGCGCCGGAGCTTGAGCGCGGCGCCCATCGCCATCGGCACGACGTCCTCCTTCGAGCCGTCGGTGGGGATGGTGTCGACGCTGGCCGGATGACTGAGCGTCTTGCACTCGCTCGTCAGCGCGGCCGCCGTGACCTGCGCCATCATCAAGCCGCTGTGGGCGCCGGCGTCAGGCGACAGGAAGGGCGGCAGCCCCTGATTGAGATCGGGATGCACCAACCGATCGACCCGCCGCTCGGCGATGTTCGCCAGATTCGTCAGCACGATCGCCAGCAGGTCGGCCGCCATGGCGACCGCCTGGCCGTGGAAATTGCCGCCGGAGATCAGCGTGCCGTCGTCGAAGACGAGCGGATTGTCGGTCGCGGCGTTCAGTTCGCGTCCGACGATGCCCTCGGCGAAGCGCAGGGCATCGAGCACCGGGCCGTGGACCTGCGGAATGCACCGCAGGGCGTAGGCATCCTGCACGCGGCTGTCGCCTTCGCGGTGGGACTCGCGGATGGCACTGCCCTCGCTCAGCGCACGCAGGAGCACCGCGGAATCCTGTTGCCCCACCTGCCCGCGCACCTCGTGAATTCGCGCATCCCAAGCCGTCGGCGTCCCGAGGAGGCCGTCGAGCGTCATCGCCGAGGCGACGTGCGCCGTCCGCCACAGTCCGCGCGCTTCGTGCAGGGCGAGCGCGGTCACGCCGGTATGTGCCTGCGTCCCGTTGATGAGGGTCAGTCCCTCCTTCGGACCCAGGACGACCGGCGTGAGCCCTCGCGCCGCCAGCGCCTCGGCGCCGGTCACGAAGCGGCCATCGAGCGACAGCTCCCCCTCGCCGATCAGCGTGCAGGCCAGATGCGCCAGCGGCGCAAGATCACCCGACGCGCCAACACTGCCCTGCTCCGGGACCCGAGGCCACAGGCCGGCGTTGAGCATCGCCGCGAGCAACTCGACGAGTTCCGGCCGCGCACCGCCGTGCCCCGTCGCGAGGACGTTGGCGCGCAGCAGCATCATCGCGCGCACTTCGCGTTCCGGGAGTGGCGCGCCCACCCCGGCCGCGTGCGACCGAACGAGATTCACCTGCAACTCCGCCAAGCGGTCCGGCGGAATCGCGACATCGCTCAACTTGCCGAAGCCGGTGGTGATCCCGTAGGCGACCGCCTGCCGCGCGACGACGTCATCGACGATACGGCGCATCTGGCGCATCCGCGCGGCGGCCGCCGGCGCCAACCGCACGGGCGCACGATGGTCGGCGACGGCCACGACATCGGCGAGCGACAAGGTGCGGCCGTCGATGATGACGGGCGAAACGGAACGGCTCATCTCAGAACGTACTCCCCTGCGTCCGGCGGTCGTAGTTGAACTTGAGGTTTGGTTCCGACTTGAGCGAGATCAGGAAGTTGAAGAACACGTTGCCGTTCGGCCCCTGCGTGAACGAGAAGTTCGCGCGCCAGTCGTGCAGCTCCCGCTGGAAGGTGACCACCTGCTGCGCGAACTGCTTGGCGACGAAGTCATAGCTCGTGTTCCACTGCGCCGACCACTTGGGCGTGAGGTTGAAGCCCATATTCCACGTCGCGTTCGTCACCGGCGGCTGCTGCGGCTGCACGAAGCCGACGCTGGTCGATGCCGGCGGCAGCGTCGTGGCCAAGGTGGCCGGATTGGTCACGCATTGGTCGTACGCGAAGACGTTCGGCAGGAAGATGCGGCAGGCCTGTCGCGGATCGATCACCGGCACCGTCGGCCCGCCACGGACTGGCCGCGTCCGGTTCGACGAGAACGACACCGAGGCGCGCCATCCCTGACCACTCGGAATGAGCTGCTGGGCGGGCGTCGCGGGCCCCATCCCCGCCCGGCCGCTGAAGGCGTCCGCCTGTTGCGGCATCTGCTGCCGCGGCGCGGCCTCGGCGTTACCGGCCGCACTCGCCGGGCCCAAGCCCAGCCACCGGCGTGCGATGCCGACGATGGGATTCGACGGATCCAGCGACAAGCTGAACCGGACCTGATCACGGTAGGGCGAGAACGTAGCCGTATCGTTGCGCACGTCGCCTTGGAACAGCGACCAGTTCATCCCGAGGTCGAAGCCCGGCAGCAGGTCTGACCGCAGCGTGAAGTTGAAGGCGTTGGTCTCGAGACCGCGCACCCACGATGGCGCGGGCAGACCGGCCGCTGCCGCGTCACGCTTGCGCACCCGGTACAGCTCGTAGTTGTACGCGAAGGACGATGTCTGCAGCGAGAGGAGCCGCACCTTCTTGCCGTCCGCCTCGAGGCCCGTGCTGTCGACCGCCCCCCGGAGCTTGATTTCGATGTTCTGCGAGACGCCCAAGTTGATCGCCGACTGCTGAATCGAGGCACGGTCGCCCACGCGGGTCCGGCCCACGGCCTCGAGGTACTCGTCCGAGATGTCGGCCGCCGGCGCGTAGGTGAAACTCAGGGTCGGGTTGAGCGAGTGGCGGATGCGGCTGACCGGGCCGAATCCCGGGAAGATGCCAAAGAGCGTCGGCGCCACCGACAGGCCGTAGAGCAAGCGCTTGTTTTGCCGGACCCACGCCCCGTTGCTGCGCGTCGTCCGCACGGCGAAGGCGCCGCCGTCCACATTGGCCAGCGAGATGCTCGGGGTGATGTTCCACGTCCCGCGGGCGAACTGCGGCAGGTTGATGCCGGTGTCCCAATCGAGTGTGGTCTCGAAATACTGCGCGACCGTGCGTGTGAAGTTGATCGAGGTATCGCGGACGCCTCGGTACTGCAGGGTCTGCGCGTAGTCGCGCAACTGATCACCGAAGCGGAACGAGTTCCGCCACACGAAGTTGTAGATCTTGATCGGCGTGTCGAACGACCCGGTGGTGTTGCGCGTGTTCTGGAACCCGGGCACCGAGTCGGCGGCGCCGGCCGCATTGCGCGTGTATCGCCACGGGAACTCTCCGCCCGGGGCATTGAGCGACTGCGACGTACTCACCTGGAACGCCGGGGTCCACGTGACCGAGTCGATCAGCGTGACCGGGCGACTGGTGAGACTCAACGTCGGGAAGGTGCGATCCAGCTGCGGTCGGCCGGGATACTGCGTCTGCGTCCCACCGAGGCTCAGGGAGACCGGCCCGAAGGCATTCGTGTAGTTGGCTTGGCTCGCGATAAGGCCCAGCGCCACGCGCGGATCGAACGTGGTATTGCGCAACACCTGCGTGTTCGAGCTGTAACGCCAATTGACGTTGAACGACGACTTCTGGTTGAAGCGCTGCGAGTGCGTCCACGCAATCGAGCGCTGGCCACTGCCGTCGGACAGCGTCTGCTGCTGCAGCCCGATCGAGCCGTCGATGAACCGGGAGAACCAGGAATAGCGCAGGCCGCCGCGGAGGGTCGTCCACCCCGGGCCGCCATTGGTGCTGTTGGCCGACGACCGCCAGTCGAGGGCGACCTGCGCGTCGAAGTAGTCGCCGAGATTGAAATACCACCCGAAGTTCTCGAGGGTCCGGCGGTAGCCCGCCCCCTGACGAATGAACTCGCTGAAGCCGAATCGTGGGGTGAGCAGGCCGCTGCGCCGTCCCTTCCGCATATCCTGGAAGAAGAACGGAATCCACGCGATCGGCACTTCGCCGATGTACAACACCGCCGGTCGTCCGACCATCACGCGATTCGACACGACCTTGAGCTCGGCGGTCGAGAAGTGGAAATGCGGTTCGGTCTCGTCGCAGCTGGTGATGATGCCACCGTGCGCGTAGAACGCCGAGCGCTTGGCGCCCGCGGTGTCACCCGCCGCGAGGGCGGTGGAGTCCTCGTAATTCTGCACCGCCGCTTCGTGCCCGAAGAGCGTCCACATATTGCCGTTGTTCTCGATCCGGGTCGTCAGGTTCGTGACGACGCCGCGCGACTCGGGGATCGAGAACTTGATCGTGCCGCTGGCGACGAGATCCTCCGTGGACCGCTGCGGGTCTCGCAGGATCACGGTGTCGCCGCGCGCCTGCAGGATCTGCGTGGAGTCGTTGAAGAGAATCCGCGTGCCCACCAGCACGGTCTCGTCGCGCTGCACCCCCGACGGCTTGCCGCCGAGCTGCAGCGTATGCTCCTGCGTGCGGAAAATGACCGTGTCCCCCTGATACCGCGTGACGCGAAAGCCCTTCCGTGCCGCCAAGGCGGTCATCACCGAGTCGGTCTCCCGCCACGTAATGAGCGTCCGCGGCCCTCGGCTGCTGTCTCCCGTGGCGCGCACCGAGTCGCCACGGGCGCGGGCCGTATCGCGCGCGGTGCCGGTGGAGTCGCGTCGCGCCCCCGCGCGCACCGTATCGCGCATGACGGTCTGCGAGTCGCGCGCCGGACGCGCCGGTGTCGGGCGCCGCGTCGGGACCTGTGCGCCGGCTTGACGCGGCGTCAACACCCACGCGGCCACTGACACCGCAGCGAGCGCCACGGCGGCGCGCGCCGCGCGCCGAATCACGCGATCGCTCCGGCGATGTCGTTCTGCCGCGCGCGGCGACGGTCAATCAGCCACGCGAGACCGATACTGATCTCGTAGAGCCCGTACAGGGGCAGCGCCATCGCGAGCGTGGTCGTGACGAGATCGCCGGGCGTCAGCACCGACGCCGCAATCACGCTGCCGACCAGCGCGAACCGCCGGCCCTTCGCCAACATCCGGGCGTTGACCACACCGAAGAGCGACAACGCCAGCAGCACGATCGGCAACTCGAAGGCCAAGCCGAACGCGAGGACCAACGAGGTGACGAACGAGAAGTAGCCGTCCGCGGTGATCATCGGCTGCAGCGACGCGCTCTGGAAGCCGGTCAGGAAGCTGAGCGCCAAGGGCACCACGACCCACCAGGCCATCGCCGCACCGGCAGCGAAGAGCAGAATGGCACCGAACAGCACCGGGATGATCACTTTGCGCTCGTGCGCGAAGAGCGCCGGCGCGAGGAACGCCCAGATCTGCCAGACGATCACCGGCAAGGCCAACACGACGCCGGTCGCCAGCGACACGTTGAGCACGATGTCGAACGTGTCGCCGGGCTTCGTGTAGACCAGCTTGTTGCCGCCGAGGTAGGGCGCAATGGGCTGCTGCAGGATCGCGATCGCGTCGAACTTGAGCACGAGGACGAAGCCGATCAGCACGCCGACGAACAGCGCCGCAAGACACCACACGAGCCGCCAGCGCAGTTCCTCGAGATGCTCGAGAAACGGCATCTCCGCCGCCCCCTTCGTTCCACTCACGGCTCAGCCACCATCCTTGGCGCGCGCCGCCGCGAGCACCGCTTCGTCCGAGCGCGGGAAGCGCTTGACGACATCTGCGAACACCGCGCGCGCTTCCACCCGCTTGCCGGTGGCCAGCAGATGCAGGCCGTGCTTGTACAGCGCCGTTGCCGCCTTCTCCGACGTCGGATATCGCTGGACCACGAGCAGGTACACCGAATCCGCAGGCGCCGCCTTGCCTTCCTGCGCGAAGGTCTCGGCCACGTAGAACTGGGCCAAGGGCGCGATGTCCGACTTGGGATACTGCGCCAAGAGATCCTGGAACCCCGCCCGGGCTGAGCCCGCGCTGCCGCGGCGCAATTGATCGAGCGACAATTGCAGCAACTGGTTCGGGCCCGGGCCGGCAGTGGGCGCGGCGCCGGCGCCTGCCGCCGGCGTGGCGACGCCGGATGCTGGCGTGCCGCTGGGCGCAACGGGCGGCGTCGCCGCGGCGACCGGCGGACTCGTCGACGCGGCATCCTGGGCGCGCTCCTCGAGATTGGCCCGCAGTTCGAGCAAGCGACGCTGACTCAAGCCGGTGAGCTCTTGAATCGTGAGCAGCTGCTGCTGCATCGCGTACAGCTCTTCCTTCTGATCGCCCTGCCACTTCGCGACCCGCTGCGAC
>JANRJP010000094.1:0-42472 GCA_033763905.1 Gemmatimonadaceae bacterium | reverse complement strand
CGCGACCGCGCCGCCGAAGATCCACGTCAGCTTCCGCGTTTCCTGCTTCACAGCCACTCGCACGCGTTCCTGCGTGGCCGCGGCGGGCTTTACCGGCGGCACGGGGTGCGCGTCGGTCGCGTGCACCGGCCCCGACACGTGCGTCTCGGGCGTTGGGCGCTTGGCGACCGGCGTCGAGGCGCGCGACGCCCAGGTCTCACCGACCGACACCGTGGCCTTCGGGCCGTCGGGCCCGAAGCCAATCACGTCACCGGTCGCGAGCGTGGTCGGCGCGGTGATGCGCTTGCCGTTCACGAACGTGCCGTTGGTCGATCCGAGATCCACCAGCAGGGCGCGACCATCCTCGACGCGGACTTCGGCGTGACGGGCCGAGACATCACGGTCGCGCTCGGCGTCGAAGCGCAGATCCGACAACGGGTGACGCCCGATCTTGATCACCGCCTGATCGAGCAGCTCACGGTCGCCATCACGCGACCCGCCGGCGATCAGGAATTCGAGAATCACTTGCGGTACAGAAAGGCGTAGACGGCGGCGAGCACGACGCCGGCGGTCGCGATGAGCGCATACAGCGGTCCGGCGTTGCGCTTGGTCGTCACCGGCGGTGGCGGCGGGTCCTCGGCGAGC
This sequence comes from Gemmatimonadaceae bacterium, assembly GCA_033763905.1. Taxonomy (GTDB): domain Bacteria; phylum Gemmatimonadota; class Gemmatimonadetes; order Gemmatimonadales; family Gemmatimonadaceae; genus JAJTHG01. Next base: position 41,848 of record JANRJP010000094.1, on the reverse strand, counting down.
GGCGGCGTCGTGAGCGGCGTGATGCGCTTGGTGGGACGTCCCGGGGGCTCGATCGCCGGCACGCCGAGGGGCGGCGTGGCGGCGTCGGGATCGACCGAGAGCGTGTCGCGCGAGGAGCCGCTAAAGCGGAACGTCTGGTGGCCGACCGCGTCACGATCCTCGACGTCGGCCAAGCCATCCCCGTCGAAACGGGCCACGATGACCGTGATGTTGTCGGGGCCGCCAGCGTTGTTGGCCAGGTCGATCAGCGCCTTGCAGCACGCCATCAAGTCCGGCTCGGCGAGCACCGTGGCCGCGATCGCATCGGCCTTCACTTGGCCGCTGAGGCCGTCGGAGCAGAGCACCAGCGTGTCCCCACGACGGATCTGCTGCGTCGTGAGATCGACCTTCACCCGCGCTTCCGGGCCCAGCGCCTGCAGAATGATGTTGCGCCGCTCGGACAGTTCGGCTTCTTCGGCGGTGAGTTCGCCGGCTTCGACGAGCTTCTGGACCAGCGACTGGTCTTTCGTGATTTGCGAGGCGACGCCGTTGCGGACGAGATAGGCGCGTGAGTCGCCCACTTGGGCGACATACAAGCGGTCGCCCAGCAGACCGGCGATCGTGGCGGTGCTGCCCATCCCACGATGCTCGGGATGTTCGCCGGCGTACTTGTGGATGCGCGCGTTGGCGGCCGAGCCGGCGTCGCGAATGGCGGCGGCGAAGGCTTCCGGGTCGGTGCTGGTGCTCTGTGCCCAGCGGGCGCGCATTTCTTCGATGACGGTTTCGATCGCCATCGCGCTGGCGACTTCACCGGCGGCTGCGCCGCCCATCCCGTCCGCCACCATAAAGAGCGTGCCGCGCGGCCCCAGATCGTGCGTGCGCACTTCGGGCTGCAGTGTCGCGTTGTCGCGCGTGAGATCGGCGACGACGAAGGCGTCTTCGTTGTGCTCGCGCGTGCGACCGACGTCGGTGCGGCCGAAGACGTGGACGATGATGGCGCTCACTGGCACGCCCCAGCGTTCAGCGCTTCGAGCGCGCCCGCCTTGTTCGTCCCGCTGGCGACCTTGAGGCCGGCCTTCACGGCGCCACACCCGAGCGCTTGGTCTTCCAGCGCGAAGTAGGCTTGCGCCTTGAAGTACGCCGCATCGGCACGTTGCTGTTTGGTCGTCAATTTCGGCGCAATGGATTCGAGGCGTCCTAGCACTTTCTTGGCGGTTTCCGGCTGCGGCACACCGTCCCCGAGCATCGTTTCGATGGCCTCGAGTTCGGCATCCACCGCCGCCGTGTTACTTGACGGTGTCGCCAAACCGCTCGGAGCGCCAGACGGCTCCGGCGTTTTGGTCGACCCGCCGCCCGGTGCGTTGCCCGGCGCGCCCGTCGACGTTGCGCTCGGGTTCGGCTCCGACGATGGGGTCGTCGCGGCGGCCACTGGCGGCGTGGTGGCCGACACCGCGGCGGGCGCATCACCGCCCTTGAGCGCGAAGTAGCCCCCGATCGCACCCACCAAGACGACCGCGCCGACGATCATCGGCATCGGGCTGGACTTGGTCGGCGGCGGTGCGGCGGGCGCAGCGGCCGCCGCAGGAGCCGGCGACTTGCGATCCGCGGCGGAGGCCACGCGGGTCGCGGGAATGGCGGCGGTCGGCGCCGCCGTGGCGCTGGCGACTTTGCCCGGCGCGGCCATTACCATCGTGCCCGCATCGGCGCCGGCGTCCTGCGGCATTTCGGCAATCGCGCGCACGAGGTCGCGCGCGTACTCCGACGCGGTGGCGTAGCGGTCGCGCGCATCGCGCGCGAGCACCCGATCCATCACCGCCTGGAGCGACGCCGGCCACGCGATGTCCGGACGCACCGTGGCCAACGGACGTGGCGAATCGGTGAGGCGCATAATCATCGCTTCCTGCGCCGATTCGCTCTTGAACGGCAACGTGCCGGTGAGGCAGTTGTACGTGACGAGGCCGAGGGAGTAGAGGTCGCTTCGCCCGTCGAGCTTGTCGCCGGCGAGCTGCTCGGGGCTCATATACTCCGGCGTGCCAACGACGAGTCCGGTCTTGGTGACCTTCTGCGCCTCGTTGTTGCCGGCCTTGGCGATGCCGAAGTCCACGACCTTCACGAGATCCGCCCCTTCGCGGGTGCGGGTCACCATAATGTTGTCGGGCTTCAAGTCGCGATGCACGATCCCCAGATCGTGCGCCACCGTCAGTGCGTCGGCGGCCTGGCGGGTGATCTCGCCGGCGCGGGCCGGCGGGAGTGCGCCCGCCTCCTCGATGATGTCGGTGAGCGGCTTCCCCTCGATGAACTCCATCGCGAGGTAGATCACGCCTTCCGGCGTCTCGCCGAAATCGTAGATCGCGCAGACGTTCGGGTGGTTGATCCGCGAGGCGTTCGACGCTTCGCGATTGAAGCGCGAGACCGCATCGGGATCGGCGTTCATCGACGAGTGCATCACCTTCACCGCACTCTTGCGCCCCATCTTCACGTGCTCGGCCAGATACACCTGACCCATCCCGCCTTCGCCAAGCTTCTTCATCACGTGATAGCGCTCGGCGATCACCTGCCCGACGAGGTCGGACGACGCGCTCGGACTCCGCAACGCGCTGCCGTCGCGCGGACAGAAGCGCTGGTCGAGCTCGTACTCGTTGCCGCACTGCGGGCACACCTTCATCTGACTCACAGACTCTCCACCCGGAACAGCTGGTCGCCCATCAGCACCCGTTGTCCGGCGATCACCGCGCGTTCGCCGCGGACGCTCAGTGCGACCCCGTTCCGGCTTCCCTGGTCCTGCAGATAGAAGTCGCCGTCCACCGAGGTGATCTCGGCGTGGCGAGAACTCATCGTCTGATCGTACGGAAATACCCAGTCCCCTTCGACGCGGCCCACCTTCACGCTGCGGCCCGGTGAGAGGTGCAGCGTATCGCGGGTGGAGCCGTCGCCGCGCAGCTGCGCGAGCACCGCCACGTCGGCGGTGGGAATGAGCGAGCCCAGTCGACGCGTCTGGTCGGCTTCCGGCGGGTGCGGGCCCGGGTAGCCCAGCCGGCGGAACCGCACGAGCTGCGAACCGATCAGCATCACGTCGCCATCGGTGAGGCGTACCGGTTGCTCGACGAACAGCCAGGTGCCGTTGCGCGAGCCCAGATCGCGGACCGACAAGTGCCCCTCGCGCCAGGTGAACTGCGCGTGGACAGGGGAGAGGAAGACATCGTCGGCGAAGACGATGTCGGCGTCGGCGCGCCCGATCACGGTCTCGGCGCGATCGAGCGTCACGGTCCGAATGACACTGCCGTCGTCATCGAGCAGGGCCAGCTTCGGGCCAACGACCCGAGAGGCCGCCGAGAGCACCGCCGTGCCCGATGGACGCGTGGCGGCCTGCACCCGAGCACCGCAGTGCGGGCAGAACGGGAGCGAGGGATCGACCGGCTTACCGCAGGTGGAGCAGGCGGCCACGGGGGTTGGAGCAGAAGAAGACGACGCGCGGATCGGCACGTTCGGGCGCCCATCCACCGGTGGGGATGTTCGCCCCGAGGCGGCGGCGGCGCCAGCGGCGGCGGCCGCAGAGGCCCGGGGCGAACCCGGCGAGCTGATGGCAGCTTGCACGCGCGCTGCCGATGGGCGCAACGGCTTGCCGCAGTCGCGACAGGCCACCGCGTCATCGTCGTTCTGCCGACCGCAAAATTGGCAGGGCATTGGCATCACAATCTGACGCGTGGCGACGGGGTGGGGCAACGCATTCGCGGAACTTGGCGGCCCGTTGCCGTGGCAGGGCGCAGACGCTCCCGTCGGGCCCGCCAGCCACCTTACGTTGCCCCGATGCCTGTGTTCCGCATCACATCCTGCACGCCGATCTTGGCGCTGTGTGCCGCGGCCTGCGCCGCGCCGTCGACGCCGCGCCCGGCGCCGGCCCCCGTCGCTGCCACGCCCGCTGCGGCGGGCGTCCCCGGGGTAACGCCGCCAGCCGCCGCGCCCGAATGGCCCAAGCCCGCGCTGGTGGCGGGGCCCCTCCAGATTCGCGTGATCTACCCCAAGCCCAACGCCGAGATCTCGGCGCGGGATACGAATTTCATCTTCGGCTCGATCGGGCACGGCGGGGCCACGCTTACGATCAACGGCGCACCGGTGCCGGTCGAGCCGAACGGTGCGTTTCTGGGCTGGTTGCCGGTGCCCCCGGGGACACCGGCGAGCTACGAACTGGTCGCGGTGTTGGGCGCGGATACCGTGCGCGCCAAGCACACCGTGCGACCGCCGGCGCCGCGGGTGGTCGTGGTGGACACCGGCAAGTTGGCGATCGAACCGGGGAGTGTCTTCGCCGGCGCTGGCGCGCGTGCGGCGTACCGAGCCGACGAGACGGTGCGCGTGGGCCTGCGGACCTCGGAACGCGCGACGGTGTCGCTGCGGCTGGCCGATTCGGTGGTCGTGCCGTTGGTATCCGGCGCGGCGCGGACGGCGGTGAATGGCCAGAATGGTCGCGGCGATGCGCGGTCGTTTCAGACCGAGGTCGCGGCGGGCCGGCTGACCCGCGCGGCGACCTTGCTGGTCGCTCGCGGGCGGGACACGGTGCGCGCAGCGGTCGGGCCGCTCGCGCTGGCCGATTCCGTGTTGCCGGCGCTGGTGCAGTTGGTGCCGCAGGGGGCGTCGGCGGACGATTCGGAACGGGTGGTGATTGCGCGGCCGACGCCGAGCGGGACGTATTCGTGGTTCCTGTTGCCGGGGACCATTCTGCCGGTGACCGGTCGGCAGGGTAACGCGTTGCGGGTGCGGCTCGACTCGCAGCTCGAGGTGTGGGTGTCGGCCGATGACGCGGTGGCGTTGCCGGTCGGTGCGGTGTCGCCGAGGCGCGTGGCGGGGAATGCGCGGGTGCTCGCCGATTCACTGTGGGCGGATCTGGTGATTCCGGTCGGGGAGCGGCCCGCGTACCGGGTGGAGCCCGATGGGCGGCGCCTGATCCTGACGCTCTACGGGACGACGGGGAGCACCGATATCCTCGGCCACCGCGCCGGCAGCAGCGGGGTGATCGAGCAGGTGACGGCGTGGCAGGACGCGAGCGACCGCACGCGGTTCGTGCTGCACCTCGCGCGTCCCGCCTATGGGTGGCAGGTGTTCTGGCAGGGGAGTTCGCTCGTGCTGCGGGTGCGGCGTCCCCCCACAGTGACCGCAGCGCGCCCCTTGGAGGGGCTGTCGATCGCGGTGGACCCCGGACACCCGCCGGCGGGCAGCACCGGCCCGACGGGGCTCTACGAGCCGACGCCGGTGCGTGAAGTAGCCGAGCGGCTGGTGCCAATGCTCGAAGCGCGTGGGGCGCGGGTGCTGCTCACGCGCACGACCGATGCGCCGCTGGCGCTGGATCAGCGCGCCTTGATCGGCCGTCGAGCCAATGCGCACGCGCTGGTGTCGATCCACCTGAACGCGTTGCCCGACGGCATCAATCCGTTGTCTGGGCGACTGGGCACCGGCACCTATTGGTTCCACGCACCATCCTCGCCGCTGGCGCGGGCGGTGCAGTCGGGCTTGGTGCGGCACCTCGGCTTGTTCGACGAAGGCACGTTCTTCGACAACCTGGCGGTGGTGCGCAATCCCTGGATGCCCTCGGTGCTGACCGAGGGGGCGTACATCATGCTGCCGACGCACGAGGCCTGGCTGCGGATGCCGGCGTTCCAGGAGGCGTACGCGCGCGGCATTCTGGAGGGTCTCGAGGGGTATTTCCGGTCTTTGGCAGCCCCTCCCGAGGGTGGCGGCTGATCTGGCGGCCAATTTCTGGCCAATCGGTCAGTTTGTGGCGAGTGGTGTCGGGCTGGTGTCCGCTTGTCCTGAAAGTCGTTAGGACCGGCTGCGTGGGGTGCTCCGCAAGCGGTTGTCGAGCAAGGAGTTGGGCGTGTGTCGCCGTGGTGTCAGCGGTGCTGTTTGGGTCGATTGGGGAAACTTGCCTGATGTGACAGCAACGTGATGTTGATACCGTAAGTCGTTGCAATTGTGCGATTTACGCAAAGAGTTGCGCGGATTCACGCACACGGGTACGATGATCGCCCGCCACCAAGTGACTTGCTCGCTCCCGCGAAGCAAGTCGGTGGCTGGAACGACGATCAACGCCCCCCGAGGAATCCGTCCGATGAGTTCGCTGCTCCCCTTCGAAACGCCCGCCGCGGTGCTGCCGCGCGACATTACGGTCATCAAGCGGGACGGGCGTCGGGCGAGTTGGGAGCCGGAACGCATCGTCCGGGCGATCGCCCTGGCGTTCTACGCGCACCGCAACAAGGGCGCGACGAACCCGCACGCGGCGGACGCCGCGCTGCGCTACGGCCTCTCGGTGCAGGATCACGCCGAGGTGCTGCGCATCGCGGCGATGGTGATCAACACCATCGACCTGCGTGTGGCGCGTGGCGACACGCCAACGGTCGAGCAGATCCAGGACATCGTCGAGCTGATGATCGCGGGCGCCGGGCACTTCGACGTGGCCAAGGGCTACGTCCTGTATCGCGCGAAGAAGTCCGAGGCGCGCATTGCGCGGCACGGCGATGTCGGCATCAGCGACTACATCGCGATGTCGAAGTACGCGCGTTGGCGCGAAGATCTGGGTCGCCGCGAGCTCTGGCCGGAAGCGGCCAAGCGCGTGTTCGATATGCACCGCACCCGCTTCATCACGGTGCTCGATCGCGAAGTCTTCGGGCTCGACAAGACGCTCGGCACGTTGATCGACGAAGCCGAGGCGGCGGTGCGCGACCGTCAGGCCTTGCCGTCGATGCGTTCGATGCAGTTCGGCGGCACCGCGATTCAGGTCAACAACGCCCGGATGTACAACTGCACCTTCGGGCACATCGACGCAATCGAGAAGTTCCCGCAGGCGCTGTGGCTCCTGCTCTCGGGCACGGGTGTGGGCTTCTCGGTGCAGACGCACCACGTCGCCAAGCTGCCGTCGTTCCCGATGCGCAAGCCGAACGACGATCTGCCGGTGGCCCACCACCGCATTGCCGACACGATCGAAGGCTGGGCGGACGCGCTGGGCGCGCTCTTCCAGAGCTACTTCGACGGCACCTACTGCGAGTTCGACTACTCGGCGATTCGCGCCAAGGGCTCGGTGCTGCGCACGTCGGGCGGTCGTGCCCCCGGGCACCAGCCGCTCAAGAAGGCGATGGAGAAGATCCGCGCCACGCTCGACCAGATCCAGGGCCGCAAGATGCGCCCGATCGAGGCGTACGACATCCTGATGTATGCGGCCTCGGCGGTGATTTCGGGTGGCATTCGTCGCTCGGCGACGATCGCGCTCTTCTCGGCCGACGACGAAGAGATGGCGAACGCCAAGACCGGTGACTGGTGGCGCACGAATCCGCAGCGCCAGCACTCGAACAACTCGGCGATGCTCGTGCGCAGCAAGGCGACGCGCAGCGAGTTCCAGGCGCTGTTCGAGGCGATTCGCCAGTTCGGCGAGCCGGGCTTTTACTTCACCGAGAACGAGGAGTACGGCGCCAACCCGTGCGTGGAGATCGGCCTGATGCCGACGCTCACGGTCGACGAAACGACGATCTCGAAGCTCCGCGCGTACGGCTTCAATCAGCCGATCGCCGAGGGCGACGTGATCTCGGGCTGGCAGCACTGCAACCTGAGCACGATCAACGGCCGCGCTTGCACGACGCCGCAGAAGTTCTACGAGCTCTGCGAAGTCGCGACGGTGATCGGCACCCTGCAGGCCTCGTACACCGAGATGGCCTACCTGGGCCCGGTCACGCGCGTCATCAACGAGCGTGAGGCGCTGCTCGGCGTGTCGATCTGCGGCATTCTGGATCGCCCCGACGTGCTGCTCAATCCGGAAGTCCTGCGGAAGGGGGCGGAAGTGTGCGTGATGGCGAACCGCGCGGTGGCCGAGACGATCGGCATCTCGCCGGCGGCTCGCGTGACCTGCGTGAAGCCGGAAGGCACCGCGTCGCTGCTCCTGGGCACGGCGTCGGGCATTCACCCGCACCACGCGAAGCGCTACTTCCGTCGTGTGCAGGCCGCCCGCACCGAGCCGGTGTACCAGTTCTTCAAGATGTACAACCCGCAGATGACGGAAGTGTACGGAATGAAGGCCGACACGACCGACGTCATCACGTTCCCGATCGAGGCGCCGGAAGGGGCGATCCTCAAGAAGGACATCGGCGGCGTGCAGTTCCTCGAGATGGTGAAGCTCGTCCAGCAGAACTGGGTCGTGCCCGGCACGGCGCACGAGAAGTACAACCCGGGGCTCCGCCACAACGTGTCGAACACGGTCACCGTGCGCGACGGCGAGTGGGAAGCCGTGGCCGACTTCATCTGGGAGAACCGTGAATCGTTCACCGGTATTTCGATCCTGCCGGCCTCGGGCGACAAGGACTACCCGCAGGCGCCGAACGAGGAAGTGACCACCGCCGCCGACGTGGCCAAGTGGAACACGCTCAACTACCTGCCGGTGGACTACTCGCTGATGAACGAAGGCGCGGACTACACGTCGCTCAAGGAGACGGTGGCCTGCGCGGGCGGGGCCTGCGAAGTGCAGTAAGCACGAATGGAGGGTCGGCCGGTCGTCCCGGTACGATCGGTCGGCAGGCAACGGGGGGCGCGCAAGCGCCCCCCGTTGTCGTTTTCCCGGAGTCGCGCCACCGAGACTTGCCGCCTATGTTTCGCGTCCGGTTAGCGCGAGGGCGCTCCGGAGTCTCCGAGGTAGCCGCGATGCCCAGTTCGACGCCCCCGGCCGGTCCGATCGGCCTGTCTGCCAACGCCCGCACGGTTCTCGAGCGGCGCTACCTGATCAAAGGCAAGGACGGCAAGCCCGTCGAAACCGCCGAGTCGCTGTTCTGGCGCGTCGCGACGGTCATTGCCGAGGCCGACCGCCGCTATGGCGCCACCGAGGGCGACGTGCAGGCGCGCGCGGAGGCGTTCTACGCGCTGATGACCGATGGGCGCTTCCTCCCAAACTCGCCGACCTTGATGAACGCCGGCCGCCCCTTGGGGCAGCTCTCGGCGTGCTTCGTGTTGCCGGTCGCCGACGCGCTGTCCAACGGCCACGACGGCATCTACGACACGCTGCGCGCGATGGCGCTCATTCACCAGAGCGGCGGCGGCACGGGCTTCAGCTTCTCGCGGCTCCGGCCCAACGGGGCGATGGTCAAGAGCACGACCGGCGTCGCCTCTGGCCCGGTGTCGTTCATGAAGCTCTACGACGCCTCGACCGAAGCGGTGAAGCAGGGTGGCACGCGGCGCGGCGCGAATATGGGCATCCTGCGCGTCGACCATCCGGACATCGAAGAGTTCATCGCCTGCAAGGAAGACCTCACGCAGATCACGAACTTCAACATCTCCGTCGGTGTCACTTCCGCTTTTATGGAGGCGGTGCAAACCGGCGCGATGTACGAGCTCGTGGATCCGACGAGCGGGACGGTGACGAAGTCGCTCGACGCACGCACCGTGTGGGACAAGCTGATCCTTGGCGCGTGGCGGACGGGCGAGCCCGGCGTGTTCTTCATCGACGAGGCGAATCGCTACAACCCGGTGCCGCACCTGGGCGCCTACGAAGCCACCAACCCCTGTGGCGAACAGCCGCTGTTGCCCTACGACGTGTGCAATCTGGGCAGCATCAACGTGGGGGCGTACGTGCGCGACGGGGCGCTGGATTGGGTGGCGTTCGAACGCGATGTCGCGCTCAGCACGCGGTTCCTCGAAAACGTCATCGACGTGAACCGCTTCCCGCTGCCCGAGATCGATCACCTCTCGAAGCGCATTCGTCGCATCGGGTTGGGCGTGATGGGCTTTGCCGACGCGCTGGTGCGCCTTGGCGTGCCGTACGATTCGGCCGAAGGCATCGAGCTCGGGCGTCGCGTGATGGCGACGCTCGACGAAGCGGCGAAGCGCGAGTCCGAACAGCTGGCATCCGAGCGCGGCGAGTTCCCGGAGTGGCCGAGGTCGATCTGGGGGCCCGACGACACCTGCGCGCGCGATGCCAGCGGCGCGCGCATTCGGCCGATGCGGCGGCTGCGGCATTGCAACGTCACGACGGTGGCCCCGACGGGCACGATTTCGATCATCGCAGGGTGCTCGTCCGGCCTGGAGCCGCTCTTTGCGGTGGCCTTTATGCGCAATCAGGCCGGCGTGATGATGCCCGACGTGAACGCCGACTTCGTGGCGATCGCCAAGCGCGAAGGCTGGTACAGCGACGCGCTGGTCGAGCGCATCGCGCGCGAAGGGCGCGTGAACTTCCCCGAGGTGCCCGAGCGCTGGCAGCGGGTGTTCGTGACGGCGAATGTGATTGCGCCGGAACAGCACGTGCGGATGCAGGCGGCCTTCCAGCAGTCGTGCGATTCGGCGATTTCCAAGACCACCAACTTCGCGCACAGCGCCACGGTCGACGACGTGCGCCGCATTTACGAGCTGGCGTGGGAGCTCAAGTGCAAGGGCGTCACGGTGTATCGCGATGGCTCGCGTGACGCGCAGGTGTTGAGCACGGGCGCCACGGCGAAGGCCTCCGAGAGCCGCAGCGGATCGGCGCCGGCGGCGGCCAACGGCACGAGCAAGCGCGAAGTCGGCGAGCTGCACGGCACCATTGCCGAGCTCACCGCCGAGGTGTCGCGGCTCAAGAAGGCGCTCCACGAAATCGAAGGCGAACTGCTGCAGCGCCGGGCGAAGCGTTCACGCCCCGACGTCCTGCGCGGAACGACCTACCGAATGGACACGCCGCTCGGCACGATGTTCGTGAACATCACCGAGGACGAGAAGGGGCAGCCCTTCGAGGTCTTCCTCAACTTGGGCAAGGCCGGCGGCTCGGCGATGGCCGATGCCGAGGCGATGGGGCGAATGATCTCGTTGGCGTTCCGGTCGGGCATTCCGGTGAGCGAGATCATCAAGCAGTTGCGCGGTATTTCGAGTGACCGCGCCGTGGGCTTCGGCGCGAACAAGGTGCTCTCGGTGCCCGACGCGGTTGGGATGGCGCTGGAGCGCTGGTCGCGCGAGAAGCAGGGGGTGCAGCAGGAACTGCCCGGCGTCTCGAGCGGCACGTCCCCAGTGGCGGCCAGCGCGTCGTACGTGCGAGCCGCGGCGCCGACGACGAATGAGGGCGCGCAGTTCGACCTGATGGCGGAGCAGGGCGCGACGTTCCTCGGGACGTGTCCGGACTGCGGCAGTTCGTTGGAGTTCGCCGAAGGCTGCGTGAAGTGCCAGGTCTGCGGCTTCAGCGAGTGCGGGTGACGGCTCGCGAATGCACACGACCGCGCCGCACTAGCGACGCGGTCGGTAGCTGAAGTCCTGCGGCTGGTCGCCAGCGTACACCGGGTGCTGCACCCGGAGACGCTCGGCGGCCAGCCGCGTCCCGTTGAAGCGGTAGTTCTGAATCCACGCGCTCGACATCTGTGCGGCCGTGCCGGCGCCGACCGAGGTGCCCTCGTCGATAAACCGGAAGCGGCGGACGATGGAGCGCTCGCTGGCCGAGACGCGCCACTCGCTGACCCAAAGTTCCTTGCGGTAGCGCCCGTTCGGCGCCATCGCGAAGCGGGCCGTGTCGACCTGCACCTGCCACTCGAAGCCGGGGTCGTCCGGGCCTTGGCTGACGATCGCGGGAATCGCGCGCCCATTCACCGAGTCGGCTTCCCAGGTGCCCACGAGCGGCGATGGGGCAGGCATCGCGTCGGCCGGTACCCAGGTCGCTGCGGTCCGTCGCTCGCCGGTGAGCAAGCCGATGCGTTCCGTCGTCACGATCCGCGTGGCGGAGACGGTGACGTCGATCGCGCGTCCGGTTTGCGTCGAGGTAAACGCGTAGCCGCTGGCGGTCGCCGTCCAGCGGCCTTCATCGGGGAGTGCGAGCGTGGCGAGCAGCGTGTCGTTGCGGATCAATCGCGCGTAGTGCGTCTGCGACCACGTTCCATCGCGACGAATGCGCAACACCGACGAGTCGGCGATCGTGCGCTCGATGCCGAAGCGCACCGTGTCGATGACCGCAACGGCCGGAAGGTTCTGCTGCTCGATCTCGTACAGGACCCAGTTACGCGTGTCCAACGGGGGCAACGTCGGCTGTTGCACCGGTGGCTGTTGGCCGGACGGTGGCGCGGCGGGATCGGCGCATCCCGTCGCGCTGACGGCAACGAGCAGCGCGGCAATCGCGACACGGGGCGAGACGGCGAACATACCGATACTACGACGCCCCCCGCCGAGGAGTTTCGGCGGGGGGCGTCGTGGGGTGCGGCCTGCGTTACCGGCGCGGGAGCGCGCTGTCGATGAACGTGCGCAGTTCCGCACGCATCTGTTTGATGCTCGCTTCGTCGATGTACATCATATGTCCGGCGGTGAAGTAGCCCTTCTGGAAGCCGGCGCGGACCTTGGGGTCGACAATCATATGGTCCAGCGTGTACTGCACGGCCCAGTAAGGTGTCGCCATATCGTAGTAGCCCAGGGCGACATAGAGCTTCATATCGGGATTCTTCACAAAGGCCTTCTCGAGCGACGGCACGACATTGGGATACTTCGCCTGCTCGTAGCGCCACGGTCCGATGCCGCCACCGAGAATCCAGTACGGACGCTCATCCTTCCAGCCGAGGACGCGCCGCACGTAATCGTTGAGCACCGGCGTGTAGCTGATGCGGATGTTCGATTCGCTCGGATCGAACGTCGGGTTGGCCGATCCCGCGTCCGTGTTGTACGCGGTGAACCGGCTGTCCAGGCGGCCGTGGATCTTCCGTTCACTCGCGAGCAAGCTCGTCTGCGCGTGCGCCAGCGGGATGCGGCCGTCGTGGGCCGTGATGAAGTCCACCGAGAGTCCCGTCCAGCGGGCGAGCTTGGCGTACATCGCCTGACGCTCGGCCGGCGTCGTGGCGCCGTCCCCCTTGGCGAGGAAGGGGACGTACTCGTTCGCGGTGAACTGATCGACAGCGGTGCGGAATTGCTCGGCCGACATCCGCTGCAGATCGGCGTCGAGCTTCTTGTGGAACCAGCCGGTGAACGCGTGCGACGGGAAGTAGCCCGCGTACGCGATGTCGTTGCCGCGGTCCGTGCGCGAGAGCTCGAAGTTGAGCACCGTCGAGATCAGCGCGACGCCGTTGAGTGCGATGCCGTTGTCGACGAGCCAGCCGCTCAGGTGCGCGGCGCGCGTGGTGCCGTAGGATTCACCGCTGACGAACTTCGGGCTGGCCCAGCGCTCGTAGCGCGTGAGGAACAGCCGAATGAACTCGCCGGTGGCCCGCACGTCTTCGTCGAGGCCCCAGAACTTCGGGCCGTCCTGCGGTCGCGCGGGACGCGAGAAGCCGGTGCCGACGGGATCCAGAAACACGAGGTCGCTCTGATCCAGCAGCGTGTACGGGTTGTCCTCGTACGTGTACGGCGGCGGGCCGGCCGAGCCGTCATCGAGCCGCTTCACGCGCTTCGGGCCGTAGGCGCCCATATGCAGCCACACCGTGCTCGAACCCGGGCCGCCGTTGAACACGATGGTCAGCGGGCGCTTTTCCGGTTCGCCTGCACCGTCGCGCTGGTAGTACACGTAGAAGATCGAGCCTTCGGTCGAATCGGTCTGCGGATTGCGGATCGGCATCTCGCCGGTCGTCGCGGTGTATGCCAGCGTGCTGCCCGATGCGAGCTTGACGGTACCGCGCGAGACCACCGGCGCCGTCGGGCGCGAGGTGCTGGATTCCACGGGGCGTGCCGCCACCGGGGCCGCGTCCTCGGCGGGACGCCGCGAGGGCGTCTGGGCGTGCAGTGCGACTGACACACTCAACGGGAGCAACGCGAGTAATCGGGACATCGGATCCGGCGGTGAAAAGGTGGATGCGGTTCGTGGAGGGACCGCGCGGCAATACTACGTGGCAGCGCGAAGGCGCGCTGCATCGGCCGGCGTATCAACGTCGAAACTGCCCTCGGGCCACTCTACACCGGCAATCCGGAGGGTCGGATCACGCAGGAGCGCGCGGGCGCCACCGTCGACGCCGGTTGCGGGCTCGAGCAGGCGCGGCCACAACGAGCGGGCAAGGAGCGCCGGTACGCCGCGCACACCGGCGTACTCCGCCGCGGCGGCATCGGCGCCGGTGCGACGCCACGCGTCTTCCAGCGCAATGAGCAGCGTCGCCGACAAGGCCGGCTGATCGCACACCACGATCCACGCGCCTTCCAGCGTGGGGGCCTCGGCGTGCAGCCGCTGCAGGGCGACGCGGAGCGAGTGGGCCATCCCGAGTTGCCAGTCGGTGACGATCACCGGGGTGGCGTCGCCGCAGAGTGGCAAGCAGGGCGTCACCACGGCGCCCAGCGCGACCACGATGGGCGCCGCGCCGCTGTCGCGCACGGCGGTGACCGTGTGTTGCAGGAGTGGTACGCCGGCCGCGGTGCGTAGCAACTGCTTGGGCTCGCCGAGCCGGGACGAACTTCCGGCGGCGAGTACCACCGCGCCCAGCGTCACGCGGTCGACCAGTCGGCGGGCGTCCCCAGCAGCTCGGCGTGTGCGCTGGCGCGGTGGAGCGGCCCCTCGCGTCGTGCCAGCGGCGCTCCCGTGGCACCGCGGTACCAGCCGAGCAACTCGGCGACGACGCTTACGGCGATCTCCGACGCGTCGTCGGCGCCGAGGTCGAGGCCCACGGGCGCGTGCAGCCAGTCCGGCCACGCGGTGGCGTCCGCGAGCGGCGTCTCGGCGAGCAGCCTTGCCGTGCGGCTGCGCGGGCCCAGCACGCCAACGAACGCGGGGGGCGCGGTGACCAGCGCCGTGAGCGCCTCGCGGTCGGCCGCCTCGGCGTGATACATCACCAGCGCGGCCGCCCAACGATCGTCGCGCACCAGCTCGTGCAGGGACGCGGGATCGCCCGGGTTCCACTCGACGCCCGAGACGCCGAAGCGCTCGCGTCGGGCCTCGCGGTGTTCCACGACGACCACACGCCATCCCAGGTCCAGCACGTGACGCGCGATCGGCGCGGCGTCGGGCATCGCGCCGCCGATGGCGAGCAAGGGCGTCGGCGTCACGGGGAGCCACGCGACGTCGACGGCCTCGTAGGTGTAGACGCCACCGATGCGGCCCGCGCCGGCGCGTGGGGCGTCGGCGCGAAGCGCCGCGCGGGTCGCGCGGCTCAGCGGCTCGGCGCCCACCGGGTTGAACCACCAGTCGCCGTCGGACGTCGCGAGAATGCGCGTGAAGCCACCGTGCGCGTCGGCGCGGCCGCTCAGGACAATGCCTCCAGCGCCGGCATCGCCGACGAGCGTGATCGCCCGCAGCCAGCCGCACAGGCCGGCGCGGGATTCGGCGTCGAGGACGGGTTCCAACAGAATCTCGACTTGTCCGCCGCAGCCGCTCGGAATGGCGAACGGATTGTCGTCGGCATCGTAGCGCAGTCGCCGCGGACGCCCGTCCGCGATCGTCGACGCGACGCGCGCGGCCACGTCGTCCTCCAGACATCCGGCGCTGACGCCGCCGGCCAACACGTGGCCATCGGCGGCGAACAGCGCCATCGCGCCCGCGCGGCGGTATGCCGGGCCGCGGGTACGCAGCACGGTCGCGAGCGCTACCGGCGCATCACCGGTGCGTTCGAGTGCCGACAGAACCGACGGGGCGTCACGCATCGGTCAGAACCATAATGCGCGGAGCGCCTCGGCGGTGCGCGGCGTCGGGGTGTCCTGCAGGCCGCCAAGCATCGCGGCGAGCCCGAGTACTTCGTCGGCGCTGCGGCCGGCGGCGCGCAACTCGCGCAGGCCCGTATCGTGATTCGACTTGCTGAGCTTGGCGCCATCGGGACGCCGGACCAGCGGGTGATGCAGCACCGTGGGGGCAACGCCGCCGAGCAGCGATGCGAGGCGCTGCTGGCGGCCGCTGGATGCGCGCAGGTCATCGCCGCGAATGATGAGATCGACGCCCTGGGCGAGGTCATCGACGACGACCGCGAACTGATACGTCCACGCTCCGTGCCGATCTCTCGCCAGCAGATCGCCGCACTGCGCGGCGGGTCGCTGCTCCTCGTCGCCGTGCCGCAGATCGTGGATTCGCACCGTCGGGTCGCCGAGTCGAATACGGCGCCCGAGATGTGCCGTACCGTCCACGGCGGCCTCGCGGCAGGTGCCCGGGTATGCACGTTCGACGCCAGCGGCGGGATCGTCCGCAGCGCCCACGGCGCGCGCGATCTCGCGACGCGAGCACTGGCAGGCGTACACCAAGCCCCGCTGCGCGAGGGCCTCGAGCGCGCCGGCGTACCGGGCCCCGTGGTCGGACTGTCGTGCGGGGTGTGGTCCCGCGACCCGGTACGAGTCCGTGGGGTACTCGTCGGGGACGAGGCCAAGCCAGTCGAGGTCTTCGAGGATGCCGTGCTCGTACTCGGGTCGGCATCGCGTGCGGTCGTGGTCCTCGATGCGCAGGAGCACGCGGCCACCGAACGCCTGCGCGACGCTCCAGACCCAGACCGCATTCACGGCGTGTCCCAAATGCAGCCACCCCGTCGGCGCCGGGGCAAACCGGGTGCGCCACCGGGGGTGTGCCGCGGCGAAATCGGCGAGCGCGGTGGCGAGGCGGGCGTCCCGGGGCATTGCGGACGAAATGTCGCATTCAGGTGCCGCGCGAGGCAGGGGACTCCCATCCCACCGCCAAAGTGCAGAAGTTGTTCGGTATGGACGAGTCGGCCGTGGTGGAAACGTCGCGCGAGACGTTGACGATCGAGGTCTACGCCGATGTGGCGTGCCCGTGGTGCTGGATTGGCGAACAGCGGCTGGAGCGTGCCTTGGCGGCGCGGCCGGAACTGCGCGTCGAGCGGCACTGGCGACCGTTTCTGCTGCAGCCGGACCTGCCGCCCGCTGGGATCCCGTGGGCAGCGTTCGTCGATGGCAAGTTCGGCGGCATCGATCGGGCGGCGCCGATGTTCGCGCACGTCGCCTCGGTTGGGGCGCAGGACGGGCTCGAGTTCCGCTTTGATCGCATCACCCGGGCGTCGAATACGCGCGATGCGCATCGGCTGATTCTCTTCGCGCGATCGCACGGCCGCGAATGGGCGGTCGCACACGCGTTGTTCGAGGCCTACTTCCGCGATGGTGTCGACGTCTCGGATCGCGACGCACTGCTCGGGATTGCCGAGGCACAGGGGATGCCGCGCGAGGCGGCCGCCGCGTGGCTCGACTCGCGCGAAGGCGAGGCGATGGTCGAGCAATCGCGGGTGATGGCGTCCCGACTGGGCATTCGCGGCGTACCGTTCGTGGTGGTCAACGGCGTGCTCGGCGTCTCGGGGGCGCAGCCGACCGAGGTCTTCTTGCAAGCGTTGGACGAGGGAGGGCGATAATGCGACACGCGTTGGGACCACGGGGGTTGGGTCTGCTCGTCGGCGCGTGGCTGGCGCTGGGGACGCCATCGGCGCGCGCGCAGTCGACGGCGGCTCGCAGTGCCGGCGCCAGGGGGCCAGCCGAGGTGCAGGCGGTGCTTTCGGCCGAGCAGGCGCTGTTGCAGGCGATGTCGGCTCGTGACCGTGCCGCGCTGGAGCGGCTGCTGGCCCCGCAGTTCCTGCTGGTGAGTGCGGCCGAGGGCGAGCGCATTCCGCGCAGTGCGTGGGTCGCGGGGCTTCTCGATCGGCGGAGTGTCGATGCCGGTGTGCTCGAGTCTGCCGAAGGGCGGGTGCACGCGCCGGGGGTCGTGACGTTGGTGGCGCGGGTTCGCTGGACCGTACGGGACGGTGCAACTCTGGTCGAGCAGTCGACGTACGACATTACGGATACGTGGGTGCGGCGGGGCGCGCGCTGGCAATTGGCGGCACGCCACTCCTCGATCCCGCGCCCTTCGCGCGATCCCTGACCGTGGCGGCCGCGGCCGCCGGGAGCTGGAATGAACATCGACGACGCACGGGCCAAGCTGGACGCACTGCTCGAGACGTTGCAGCGCGAGGCCGACGAACTGCGGGTGCAGGCGGCTCTCGGGAAGGCCGAAGCGCAGGAACGCTGGGAGGAAGCGAACGGCCGATTGCAGGAGCTCCGCGCCAAGCTTGAGGCCGCACGTGGTCCCGCGGGCGAGGTGCTGGAGGATGTGGGCGAGAAGGCCAAGGCGCTCGCTGACGAGGTCCGGCTCGGGTTCACGCGACTTCGGGATCTCCTGAAGTAGGTCGGGCTCCGCTGGCGCAGAGCTTTCGGGCGCGTTACGGTAGGCGGAATGTCTTCTGCCGACCGCGCCACCGCGTCGTCGCCGCCCCCGACGGCGGTGCCCCCCGACGTCGTCACAATGCGCCCGACGCCGGGGTGGCTCGCTCCCGAGAGCGACACCCCGGACGATGGCGAACAGAAGCGCCGCAAGAAGGAGCAGAAGCTCCGCGAGCAGGCCGAGCTGCCGCTCGATCCCTACACGCGGTACAAGGCCTTGTCAGACGCACTCGACTCGGAACAGGATCTCGTCGAGCTGGCGGACAAGAAGGCGCGGTTCGCGCTGGTCATTATGGGTGCGCTCAACGCGGCGGTGCTGATTCTGGCGTCGCGGGGGGCCTTCGACCTGCGGTTGGCGTCGAATCTGCCGGAGCGTGCGATGATCGCGCTGCTGGCGATCTACGCCCTCGCGGCGCTGTACTACTTCGTGCAGGCGATCGAGGCCCTGCGACCGCGCGTCGGTGGCCGGATGGCCGAGCCGGGTCCGGTGCGTCCGGGCGAGTCCGCGCAGGTGCGGTACTATCAGGCGATCGTGGCGCGATCGGCCGCGAAGTATGCGGCGGCGTGGCAGGAACTGCGGCTCGACAACCTGAATGCCGAGCTCGCGTCGCAGGTCCACGTGATTGCCGGCATCAACGTGAAGAAGTACGAGGCCCTGAGCCGGTTGTACGGCGGCCTCAAACTGATGACCATCCTCGTGGCGCTGCTGCTGGTCGACCTGGCGGCCGCCTCCCTGATTCGCTGAACCCGACGCCCGATGCGTACGCTGTCTGTCCGAACTGTCCGTGGTGTGGCCGCGTGGCTCTGCTGCTCGGCCGGTCTGCTGGTGGCGCAGGAGGCGCCGCGCCCGAAGCCGTACACGCTGACGGCCGATCTGGGCTACGTCTCGGTGTCGGGCAACCAGCAGCTCACGACGCTCTCCGTCGGTGACAAGTTCACGTACAAGACGGGCTCGTGGCTCTTCACGCAGCAGTTCAACGCGGTGTATTCCGAAGCGAGCGGCAGCGCCAACGCCGAGTTCTATCGGGTGGCGGGCCGCGCGGATCTGACGATCAGCAAGCACTTCACGCTGTTCAGCGTCCTGACCTGGGACCGCAACCGGTTCGGCGGCATCAAGAACAAGTTCGAGGAGCAAGTCGGTGCCAATTGGCGTGCGGTGGCGTCGACTGCCGATTCGCTCAGCTTCGACGTCGGTGGCGGCTTCGTGCAGCAGGGGAACCTGGATGGCTCGCAGCTCGATTTCGCGGCGGGGCGGCTGGCGGCGGCGTACAAGCACAAGTTCAGCGATCGGGCCTACGTCGCGCACACCGACGAGTTCACGTCGAACCTGCAGGACACGGGCGACTGGCGCGCAAACAGCGAAACCGCGATCGTCGCGCCGCTGTCCAAGGCCCTTTCGATCAAGCTGTCGTACCTGATCCGGTATCAGGCGCGTCCGCCGTTCCGTCCCGGTGTCACGCCGGCGGAGCGTTTCAAGAACACGGACTACGTGTTCACCACCGGTATCCAGGTGACGTTCTGATGACTGACCTCGATCTTCGGTACCCGATCGGCCGCTTCCAGCGTCCCGCGGCGCCCCCGGCGCCGTTCGAGCGGATGGCAATGATCGATCGCTTCGCGGCCTTGCCCTCGGCGATGCGGCAGGCGCTCGACGGCCTTACTGAAGCGCAGTTGGATACGCCCTATCGCGACGGCGGATGGACCGTGCGGCAGGTCGCGCACCACCTCCCGGATTCGCATATGAACGCCTACATCCGCGTGAAGCTGGCGCTCACCGAGACCCATCCGACCATCAAGCCGTACGATGAAGTGGCGTGGGCGCAGCTGCCGGATGTGTCGAAGACACCGGTGAGCAACGCCCTCGGCTTGCTCGATGCGCTGCACGGGCGATTCGTCACGCTGTGGCGCACGATGGGCGACGCCGAGTTCGGGCGCCCGCTCAAGCACCCCGATTCGGGCGATATGCGCGTTGATACGCTGCTGGCGTTGTACGCGTGGCACGGTGATCATCACGTCGCGCACATCACGCATCTGCGCGCGCGCAACGGATGGTAGTCGGCCGTCGTCGGAACCGATGACCGTGCGCGGTCGCACACGGCGACTTGGGGTCGTGGCGGCGGTCGTGGTGCTCGCGCTCGGATGGCTGGCGTACACGCCCGATCTGCCCACGGCGGCGTTGGAGCGTCGCTATGCGGACGGCGCGTCGCGCTTCGTCCAGGTCGGCACGCAGCGCGTGCACGTGCGCGACGAGGGCGCGGGACCGGCGATCGTGCTGATCCACGGCACTGGAGCGTCGCTCCACACGTGGGACGCGTGGGCGGTCGCGTTGCGCGATTCGTTCCGCGTGGTGCGCTTTGATCTGCCCGGCTTTGGCCTGACCGGGCCGTCGGCCACCGGCGACTACTCGATCGAAGCCCTCACGGCATTCGTCGGTGCTGCGCTCGATGCGCTGCAGGTCCCGTCGGCGATCCTCGTCGGCAACTCGCTCGGCGGCGAAGTCGCGTGGCAGTTCGCGCTCCGCGCGCCAGCGCGGGTGCGAGGCCTGGTGCTGGTCGACCCCGCCGGGCTGCCGATCGACGCGCCGCCGCCGATGGCGATGCGGATCGCGCGCACCCCGGTGGTGAACGCACTGGTACGCGTCGTGTCGCCTCGAGCGCTCGTGCGCAAGTCGCTGCTCGATGTGTACGCGAACGACGCCTTGGTGTCCGACACGTTGGTGGATCGCTATTGGGCCTTGTTGCGCCGTCCGGGCGCGCGCGACGCGTTCGTGCGCCGCGTGCAAGGGCAGCGCTACGCCGCGGACGCGCCGCTCGAGCGTTTGGCGGTGCCGACCCTCGTGGTGTGGGGAGCGGCCGATACCTGGATTCCGGCGGCGCTCGCGACCGAATTCGTGCGCCGTATTCCCGGGGCGAGTCTGGCGATGATTCCGGACGCCGGGCACGTCCCGCACGAGGAGGCCCCGGCGGCAACGCTGGCGCCCGTCCTCCGGTTCATCTCGATGTTGCCGCGTGCTGTTGACGTCTCCCCTTGAGTGAGGTCACCTGCCGTGCCTGAGTCTTCTCCCCGCGCCGCGCGTCGCGTCGTGGACGCGCTGCTCCTGGTCGGCGCCCTGGCCTTCGCAGCGATCGCGTGGCGCCTCTTTCCGGAAGCGCAGCCGTCGATCGCGCTGGATCAGCGGCTGACGGCGGCCAGTGCCGAATCCACCGCGCGCGCCTTTGCGCTCGCGCACGGGTTGCCGATCGCCGGCACCCGGAGCGCGGTCCGCTTTGATGGCGACGGGGAACTGCAGATTTTCCTCGAGCTCGAAGGCGGAGGCAAACGCGCAGTCGACCGCGAGCTCTCGAAGACCGATCTTGCGCTGTTCTCGTGGTCCGTGCGGTTCTTCACCTCGGGCGACCCGCGCGAGCTTCAGGTGGAACTCGCGCCCGACGGTCGCGTCGTGGGCTTTGATCGCCAGCTGGCGGAGGCCGACGTGCGCCCGGCGCTCGATTCGGTCGCGGCGCTCGCCCTCGCCGACTCGGTCCGCGATGCGTGGGTGCCTGTGCCGGGCGCGACGTGGCGTGTAGCGGCGACGTCGGTCACGACCGTCCCGACCTCCGGGCGCGTGGATCGCACGATCACCTACGAACGGACGGATCGCAACATTACGCCGACCGCGCCGTTGCGCCTCGACGTCGTGGTGCGCGGCGATCTGGCGGGCGCGGCGCGCCCGTCGGTGAAGGTGCCGGAGGCCTTCACGCGACGCTATACCGAGCGGCGCGCCGACAACGAGTTATACGCGGCGATCGCCTCCGCGGTGGTGCCAGTGGTGTTCGTACTCGGCTTGATCGCGTTGGGGCGCGGGTCGCGTCGGCGCGCTGTGCGCTGGCGCCCGGCGATCATTGCCGGCACGGTGATCGGCGTGCTGCTGGGGGCTGCGTCGCTGAATGAGATTCCGGGGTCCTGGTTCTTCTATGACACTGCGTCGCCAGCGGGGTCGTTTCTGGCGCAGCAATGGATCGGCGCGGTCGTCGTGGCAGCGGGAATGTCGGTTGTCAGCACGATTCTCCTCGCCGCGGGCGAGTTGCTGACCCGCGAGGCCTTCCCCTCGCACTATGACTGGTGGGCGACGGTGGCGGATGCCGGTGCTCCGCCGGTCGCTCGTCGGGTGTTGGCGGGTTACGTGGTCGCGTTGTTCGGCCTCGCCTACGTGAGCGTGTTCTACCTGCTGACCACGCGCGGGCTTGGCTGGTGGTCCCCGAGTTCACTGGTCGATGACCCCAACCAGATCGCCACGCCCTTGCCGTGGGTGAACGCGGTGGCCATTTCGCTGCAGGCCGGCGTGCTCGAAGAAGTGATGTTCCGCGCGATTCCGATCGCGTTCGTGGCACGATGGGCGGCGGGATCGCGCTGGTCGAATCTCGCGGTCGGAGCGGCGGTGCTCGGGTCGAGCTTGGCGTTCGGCTTCGCGCACGCAAACTACCCGTCGTGGCCGGCGTACGCGCGCGGCGTGGAACTGCTGTTCGAAGCGGTGATTTGGGGACTGCTGTACGTCCGCGTCGGGTTGATCACTACCATCGTGGGGCACTTCGTGTACGATCTGGTGCTCTTCGGGTTGTTCGCCTCGGCCGGCTCCGCCCCGGAGTATCAGCGCGCCTTGGCCGTGGTGGCGTTGGTTGGCCTGGCGCCCGCGTTGCTCGTGGTCGTGCAGTGGTGGCGCCATCGCGGAGTCACAGTCACGCCGCGGCGATTCGCTGATTGGGCGCCGACCGTGGCGACGGGTGTGGCGGCCGATCGCGATGCGCTCGATGAGGCCTTTGTCGAGCGTACGCCTGCGAGCGCGATGCCCGACGCCGTGCCAGACGCGACGCCGACGACTGGGCTTGGCCTCACGCCACTCGTCGTGGCGGCGGTGCTGGCCCTCGGCGCGGGGCTCTGGCGCAGCGGTACCGTCATCGCGCCCGGTTTCTCGGCCGAACGCGAGGCCGTGGTGCGGACGGCGGACTCCCTGCTCGTGACGCACGGGGAGCGCCCAGCAGACTGGACGCGCCTCGTGATCGCGGAACAGACGAGCTTCGCGCGGGAGCGTCGGTTCCTGCGAGAGTTCGGCGTAGACCCGATCCCCGCCGCGCTCGAGCAACGCCACTTGCACGGCGGCAACTGGTCGGTGCGCTACGTGCGTACGTCGGGCAGCGTCGCCGACCGTGATGCGTCGTGGCGATTCGCGTTGCTGCCCGATGGCACGCCGCACACGTGGGAACACACGCTCCCCGACAGCGCACCCGCGGCCGCGCTGCCGCGCCCTGAGGCCGAGGCGTTGGCCCGCGCGGCGTTGACGGCGCCATCGGAACCACCGCTCGTGTTGGTCGGCACGACCGAGACGGCCCGGGCGGCGCGCACCGACGTGCAGTTCATCTTCGAAGACACGACCCTGCGTCTGCCCGGCGGAGCCACTGCGCGCCGGACCGCCGTCGTCGCGGGCGACCGCGTGCGTGCGACGGGGCACACGCTGCAATTGCCGGAGTCGTGGGATCGCGATGTCTCGGCACGCGCCGCGACACGTGGTACGATCTCGCTCGTGGCCGGGCTGCTCGTGGTCACGGCACTGCTCGTTGGGCTCGTGCGGTTCTACCGCGGCCCTAGCGTCGGCGGGTCCCCGCTGTGGGAGCGGCGCTACGTGCTGCGCGTGGCCGCGGTGGTCGCGGTGGCATTGCTGGGAGACGGTGTCAACGGCTGGCCTACGGCGATGCACGGCTGGGACACGGCCACGCCGTACGACCGCCACCAGATGATGACGCTGTTGCAGGGCCTCGGCTTCATCCTGTTGGCACTGCTCGGGGCTGCACTCTGGGGCTCGGCCGAGGTCGCGCGTCGCAAGTTCGGTATGCCCATCACCAGCGGTGATCGTCGCCGTGATGTGCTGGCGGGTGTGGTCGTCGCGGGGGGGCTGGCGTTGCTTGGGGCTCTCCCCGATCTGCTGTGGCCGAGCGCGTACTCGCCGGTGCAGCCCTCACGCGACGCGCTGGTGCCGCTGCTGGATCGCGCGACCGACGGCCTGATGCTGCTGTTCGTTGGCGTGCCGGCGGTGGTGGTGGGCGTGGCGAGCGTGCGTGGACTCGCGGGGCGCGGCGGGCGCCAGGTGGTCGTGGCGGCACTGCTCATTGCGCTCGGCGCCGTCGTCGTCAGTGACGCCTCGGTCCCCACGACGGCGATGTGGCTGAGTCGCGTGGCGGTGAACGCTGCCGCGCTGGGACTGGCGGCGGGCGCCCTCTGGTGGGCCGGCCGTACGTCGATGCTGACGTGGGTGGTCGCCGGCGGTGCGTCGTCGCTGTTCTCGATGGCGCGCGAACTGCAGCGGGCGGTGCACCCCACCGATGCGGCCGCGATCGGCGTCGGGATGCTGGTGACGATCGTGGCTGTCTCGTGGGTCGCACGCCAGTCGCGACGGACCCCCAGCGTCGCATAGAATTCCGTCGTGCTCGCGATCCTCAAGCTCCTGCAGAGTCTCATCAAGACCCTGCATTCCGATGGCCGGCCCTGGCAGATCGCCGTGGGGGTCGCGCTGGGTAGCGCGCTCGGGCTGACGCCGCTCGTGAGCGCGCACAATCTCGTGATCGTGCTGCTGCTCTGCGTGGTCAATGTGTCGTTCGGCGCGGGGATGCTCGGCTGGGTGATTTTCACCCCGCTGGGCTTTGCGCTCGATCCGGTGTTCGACCGGATTGGCCGTGCGCTGCTCGTCGAGAGCGATGCGCTTCGGCCGCTGTGGACAGCGTGGTACAACACGCCCGGCGTGCCATTCACGGCGTTCAACAACACCGTGACGCTGGGAAGCCTCGTCGGCTGGCTCGTGCTCTTCCTGCCGATCACGGCGGCCAGCTGGTGGTTCGTGCTGGAGTACCGTCGCACGCTCGGCGCGCGCTTGGAGCAGACCAAGGCGATGCAGGCGATCAAGGCCTCGCAGTTGTACAACGTGTATCGCTGGTTCAGTCCCGAATGAGCACGGCGGACGAGTCGGCGATGGCGGGCGGCGCGCAAGGGGCGGGGCCCGGTGCCGCAGCGGCGGAGCCGCAGGCGGGAACGCCCGAACAGGCCCCCAGCCCGGAGCGCCCGCCGAAGCGTGCGCGCGTCATCCGCTGGGAGGGGGTCATCCCGCTCGTGCTCGTGCTCGGGACCATCGTGTTGGTGTGGCGTCTGCTGTTGCCCGGCCTCATTGCCCGTGTCGCGTCGGAGGCGGGGACGAAGGCCTTGGGCACGCAGGTCGATGTGTCCGGTGTCGCGGTTGGCTTGTCCGACGCACGGCTCACGATTGGTCGCGTGCAGATCGCCGATCCGTTCGATACCACCCGCAACCTGATCGACGCCGGGCCGATGACGCTGGATCTCGCGCGCGTGCCGCTCTTGGAGCGCAAGGCGGTGGTGGAGTCACTGGTGGTCGCCGAGTCACGATGGCGCACGGCGCGCGAGGTGCCGGCGCGCTCGGTGCAGGGGGCGTCGTTCGCACGTTCGGTGATGGCGGAGGTTCGCCGTTTCACCAAGCAGTTATCGGTCCCACCGCTTAAGCTGCTGCCGCTCGACACCGTGAAGTCGCTGGTGCTGGACCCGTCGCAGTTGAAGAGCGTACAGGCGGCAAAGGCCGTGCTCGCGACGGCGGATTCGCTGGAGGCGGCACTCACTGCCGACGTGCAGGCCCTGAAGGTGCAGGAAACGATCGACGCCGGCACCGCGCTCGTGACGCGCCTGCAGAAAGAGAGTCCTCGGTCACTCGGCATCAACGGCACGCGGCAAGCGGTCGCCGATGTGCGTGCGTTGACGCAGCGGGTCGAAGCGACGAAGCGCGGGGTCGAAGCCCTCATTGGCAAGGCGCGCGCTGGCGCCGACACGCTGAAAGCCGGCGTGCGGCGTGTGGATGTCGCGCGGAAGGCGGACTACGCGTTCGCCCGGTCGCTTCTCACGTTGCCCTCGTTCGAGGGGCCCGACTTCTCGAACGCGCTGTTCGGCGAGGTCAGCATCGCGCGATTCGAGCAGGCGTTGTACTACGCCGAGTTGGCGCAGCAGTGGATCCCGCCGGGCCTCAAGCCGCGGGAAGACGCAGGCCCCGAGCGGCTGCGGATGTCAGGGACGACAGTGCACTTCCCGAAGGAACGCACGTTCCCCAAGGCGCACATCAAGCGCGCGTCGGTGCGCTTCGCGATGGCGGACGGGGCGGGCCGACCCACCCGTTACCGGTTGACGCTGCGGGATGCGACGACTGAGCCCGCGTTGGTCGGGGCGCCGCTTGTCGCATCGGTCGTGCGTGACGCGGCGGGGAGCGGCGTGTCCACGCTGGCCCTCGATGCCGTGATCGACCATCGCGGCGCGGTGCCCCGGGACTCGGTGGCACTGCGCGCCAGTGGCGTGGCACTGCCCGGCCTCAGCCTTCCGGGGCTTCCGATGCGATTGGAGCCCGGCACCGGGATGTCCGCCTTGAGCTTCGCGCGACGAGGCGCGGCGGTGCGGGCACAGTGGCGCCTCGAGGCGCCGGCCGTACAGTGGGCCGTGGACTCGGCGGCTTTAGCCACCCGCAATGCGCTCGAGCGCGTCGCGGTCGACGTGTTGCGTGGCGTTCCGCGGCTGACGCTCGACGCCGTGCTGGGCGGGACCTTGGCCGACCCCTCGATGCGGGTCTCGACGAATCTGGATGACGCCATTGCCGGGCGGATGCGGCAGATGCTCGGCGAGCAGGTAGCCAAGGCCGAAGCGCGAGCTCGCGCAGAGGTCGATCGGCAGGTGGCCAAGGCCGAAGCCGAGGCCCGCGCCCGGGTCGACAAGGTGATCGCCGATGCCAACCGGCGGCTCGACGAGGCGCGACAGAAGCTGGATGCCGAAAAAGCGGCACTCGATGCGCGCCTGAAGGCGATGTCCGGCGGGTTGCTCGGTCTCCCGCGCTAGAGCGGACGGCGATGGCCGCGCTTAGATTACGCGGCTATGCCATCGACCAAGCCAAAGCTCGACCCGACGAGTCGCGTCGTCCGCATGACGCTGACGCAGCCGTGGTTTGAGATCCGTCGCAGCGCGATTCAGGGCCGAGGGGCCTTCGCGGTGCGCACCATTCCCAAGGGCACCCGGATCGTCGAGTACACCGGCGAACGCATCACCCACAAGCAGGCGGACAAGCGGTACGATGACGAGGCGATGGGTCGTCACCATACGTTTTTGTTCATCGCCACGCAGCGGACGGTCGTCGATGCACGCGTGACCGGCAGCGAAGCGAAGTACATCAACCACTCGTGCGATCCGAATTGCGAAGCGGTCATCGACCGCGGCCGGATCTTCATCGAGGCGATCAAGACGATTCGGCCCGGTGTGGAACTCTCGTACGACTATTCCTACGGTCGCGACGGGACTGAAACTCCGGCCGACGAACGGCGGTATCGCTGTCTGTGCGGCACGAAGAAGTGCCGTGGCTCGATTCTCGAGCCGAAGAAAGAGACGCGGACGCGCGGTGCCAAGCATCGGTCGCTGCGTCAGCGCGTCTGAGCCCTCGGTACGTCATTCCCCTTACCCGGACTGAACGATGAAGCGTGCATTCACTGCTGGACTCCTGCTCTCGGCGATTGCCGCGAGCCCCCTCGTGGCGCAGGCGCCGGCCGGCTTGCGGCAGGCCCTGTCGACCCGCGGCACCGCCGAAGCGACCTTGAGCCCGCCGCGCGTGCAGGGGCAGCCGGCGCCGACGCCGCTCAAGATCCGCGTGGACTACGGCCAGCCGCACGCGCGCGGTCGCAAGGTCGTCGGTGGTCTGATTCCGGTCGATACGGTGTGGCGCTTCGGGGCCAATGCCGCGACCGGCTTCACGACGGACGTCGACCTGGAGATCGGCGGCCAGAAAGTGCCGAAGGGGGCCTACACGCTGTTCTCGCTCTTGGCGAAGAACGGCTCGTGGAGCTTGATCGTCAGCAAGAAGACCGGCGAGTGGGGCACGCAGTACGATCCGACGGCGGATCTCGTGCGGATTCCGGTGAAGGCGCGGACGCTGAGCGAAGCGGTCGAGAGCTTCACCGTGACGTTGGAGCCGGCGGCTGACGGCAGCGCGAAGGGGCTGTTGCGCTTCGCGTGGGGGACGGCGGAAGGGTCCGTCGACTGGGTCGCGAAGTAACGGTTGGCGCGCCGCGTGCTCGTGCTACCGCGCGATCACGCGGCGCAGTTCTCCCGCCAGTTCGAGCGGGTCGAACGGCTTGACGAGCGAGGCGACGGCACCGGCCGACAAGGCACGCGTGACTTCGTCTCGTTGCGTTCTGGCGGTGAGGAACACCACCGGAATGGCGGCCGTGGCGGGGTTCTCCTTGAGCCGGCGGCAGGTGTCGTACCCATCCAGGCCCGGCATCATCGCGTCGAGAATGATCGCATCCCAGGTGCCCGTCGAGACGTGGGCCAGCAGGGCCTCGCCCGAGGGGAGCACCGTCGCCTGGATGTCCGGGTCGAGGCCGAGCGACAGCTCCAGAATCGTCCGGATATCCTCTTCGTCATCGGCACAGAGGACGCGCAGCGGAGAGCTCATGACCTGTCGGCTTGCGGGATTGGCGTTCGGCGATCAGTTACCAGTGTAATGAATCTATCCGTGCGGAGGCGGGCGTGAGCGGCGGAACGGGGGCCGATCCGCGAGCGGCGCTGGCGCTGCTTCGGGAGCGGTACCGCGCCGGTTCCGGTCGCACGATCGACGCCGTCCGCACGCTGGCCCGCCGGTTCACCGAAACCCCCGAAGCGGCGGATCTCGTCGATGCCCTGCGACGCGAACTGCACCGCATTCGCGGGACGGCGGGTAGCTACGGATTTCACGACGTGTCCGCCCTGGCCGCCGAGTTCGAACCGCGGGCCCGCGCGTGGGCGGACGAGCCCGCGATGGACCGTGACCGTCGGGCCGCGATGGTCTCGCATCTCGCCGATGCGATGGCGGCGTGCTTTGCCGATGCGCCGGAGCGGGTCGCTCGTCGACGGATGGTGCTGATCGACCTGCCGGACGACTTCAGTTCGCGCGTGCGGGCGCAGGCGGGTGTCCACGGCTACACGATCGTAACTAGCGACGCCGCCGCGTGGGCCGAGAATCCGCTGCGGGCCGAGACGCACGTCGCCGTTGCGGCAGCGACCGCCCTGCCGATCGTCCGTGCGGCCGCATCGGCGGCGAATGTGCCCCTGATCGCGCTCGAATCGGCGGACGCGTCCTCGCGCGTGTCGCGTCGCGACAGTCCGGCGGACGGGACCCTCGTGGTCCAGGCGGACGACGATCCGGACGCGCTGTTCGCACTCGCCGAGCAGGCGGCGACCCGCGCGATGCCGACCGGGGCCACGCTGTTGGTGCTGGACGATGATCCGGGCATCCTGGAGCTCGTGCGCACAATCGTCGAGCCGGATGGATTGCACGTCGTGACGCTGTCGGATCCGGCGCAGCTGGAGGCCACCCTCGATCGGGTGCGGCCGACGGTGCTGCTCTGCGACGTGCAGATGCAGGAGTACGACGGCACCGCGCTGGTGCGGGGGCTGCGCGAAGACCCCGAGTGGGCGTCGCTGCCGGTGATGCTGTTCTCGACGGAAGCCGACGCGTCCCGTCGCGCGACGGCCTACGCTGCGATGGCCGACGACTTCATCGCGAAGCCCGTCGTACCGGCCGAACTCACGCGCCGGCTGCGGGCCCGTATCGAGGCGGTCCGCTTGCGCCGCCTCAGTGAAGGGCGACACCCGGGCACCGGGTTGGCACTGCCCCAGCAGGCGGAGCGCGCGATCACCGAACTGCTCGCGGCGTCGGCGGCCGCGGGCAGCGATGCCTGCGTGGCGGTGGTGCGCCCGGACGGGCGAGCGCCGACCGGCAGCGCGGCGCGACTGTGGATGGCGGAGGGCGGCCGAATTGCCCGACTGCTTGGGGGGGAGCGTACCGTCGCGGGGATGGGTGACGAGGTCGCGCTCCTGATCGCGCGTGCCGCGCCGCCGGCCGCGCTGGCCGAGGCGCTCGCCACGCTCAGTCGCGACCGGCCGGCCGAGGCGCCCGCGTGGCGGGCAGGGATTGTGGCGCGCAGCGAGCGCGACGCGACGTTCGGCTCGCTGCGCGCCGGCGCCGAGTCCGCGCTCGAGACCGCGCTGGCGCAGGATGTCACCGTCCACGTGCACGAGGCCAGCGACGATGCGCGCGCGCCGGACGTCATAGTCGTTGAAGATGATCAAGCGCTGAGCGATATGCTGCAGTTCGCGCTCCGCTCCGCAGGCTTCACGTTTCGCGCCTACAACACCGGCACCGATGCGATCGAGGCGCTGCTCAAGCTCGAGCGGCGACAGGCGCGCACGCTGGTGTTGCTCGACGTGGATCTGCCGGGGATCGACGGACACACGTTGCACGAGCGCCTGCGGCTCGAGCGGCCGGGACAATTCGCGGTCGTCTTCTGCTCGACGCACGGATCAGAATCGGAGCAGCTGCGCGCGATCGAGGGTGGCGCGATCGACTGGGTCACGAAGCCGCTCAGTTTGCGCGTCTTGATGGCCAAGGTCCGGCGCTGGCGGGAGTTGGCAGGCGCCTCGTGACGCCGCTCGCCTTTCTGGTGGTGGTTGGCGCGATGCAAGGCGCGCTGCTTGCCGCGCTCCTCTTGCTGTTGCTCGTCAACCGGGCCCGGACGCGCCGCGGGCGAGCGCTGGCGGGCTCCGGCGCGGCGCGGATTCAGCGCGCGATGCAGGACTGGCTTCTGGGCTCTGGCTCACTCGAGGCGCTGCTTGCTGCACTGCGCGAGGCGCCCAGCGAGACGGCCGTGGAGCAGGTGGTGCTCGCGCTGGCGACCCGCATCAATGCCGAGAAGCGCCCGGCCTTCGTGGCGGCGCTGCGGCGCGAGTTCTGGGTTCGCGACATCCTGTCCTACGGAATGGCCTTCCGGTGGACGAGTCGCTTGCGGGCCGCGCGGCTCCTTGGCGCGCTCGGACTCCCCGAGGACGAAGCGCGCGTCAAGCGACTGATGGCGGATCCGCATCCGGCCGTGCGGGCCGCGGTCACGCCGGCGATCGGTCGCGTCGGGACGGCGTCGATGATTGCGCACGTGCTGGAGCGCAAGCCGTTGCAGCCGTCGGTGGTGCGTCAGTTGCAGCGCAGCGTGCTGTTGCAGTCGGCGGCGGCCGTCGTACCGGTGCTCCGAGGATTGCTGCCGACAGAATCGCGACCGGCGCACCTGACGTCGTTGATCGATCTCGCCGTCGGCACGAGGGATCCGTCGCTGCTGCCGCTGGCCGCGGCGCACGCCACGCACCCGGATCGCGAAGTGCGCGCGGCGGCGGCGCGCGCGCTGGCCCAGTGGTTTCACCCGGAGGCGCCGGTGCGGCTTCAGCAGTTGTTGGCCGATCCCGAGCCCGCCGTGCGGGCGGTGGCGGCGCGAGGATTGGGGATGTTGGCCGTCGCCGAGGCGGCGCCGGCGCTTGCGCGCGCACTGCAGGATAGTCAGTGGTGGGTCCGGTTCCGTTCGGCGCTGGCACTGGCGCTGTTGGGCGATGTCGGGCGGGCGGTGCTGCGGGAGGTCTCCGACAGCCAGGACCGTTATGCCGCCGATATGGCACGAATGATCAGCGGACTGCCCCCCGGGGCGCTGCGGGAGCTGGCCGAGGCGTGAGCGAGCTCTTGGAACTCGTGTTGCCGACCTTCATCACGTGGTCGGAACAGTTCGTGCTGGTGTTCTTCCTGCTCATCAATCTCGGCTACGGCACGCTGCTGTTGCTGGCCGTCCCCGAGATCTGGTCGCATTGGCACATTGCCGACGACGAAGGCGTGAAGCGGGTGCTCGCCGGCGACGCGCTGCCCCCGCTGACGATGCTGGTGCCGGCGCACAACGAGGAAGTGAGCATCGTCTCGTCGGTGCTGTCGTTCCTCACGCTGGAGTATCCGTCGCACGAAGTCGTGGTGGTCAATGACGGATCGACCGACGCGACCGTCGCGCGCCTGATCGAAGCCTACGATCTCTACGAGGTGCCGCCTGCGTTCAGTATGCGCATCCCGACGGCGGAGATTCGCGCGGTGTACCGCTCGCGCACCCACGCGAAGCTGCTGGTGGTCGACAAGGCCAACGGTGGCAAGGCTGATGCGCTCAATTGCGCCATCAACTGCGCGCGCTTCCCGTTCGTGATCGCGGTGGATGCCGACACGCTGGTCGAGCCGGACGCGCTCCAGCGGCTGGCCCGACCGTTCCTGCTCGGCGAATCCGTCGCCGCCGTGGGTGGCACCATTCGCGTGGTGAACGCGTGCCGCGTCGAGCAGGGGCGGGTCGTGGATGCCCGCGTGGATTCGCGCTTCCTGCCGGCGGTGCAAGTCGTGGAGTACCTCCGCGCCTTTCTCTTCGGTCGCCTCGGCTGGAATCGACTGGGTGGCTCACTGATCATCTCTGGTGCCTTTGGTCTCTTCCGCCGCTCCTACCTGCTGGACATCAAGGGATATCAGACCGGGAACGTGACCGAGGATATGGATCTCGTCGTCCGGCTACGGCGCTACCTCTACGACAACAAGATCCGCGCGACAATTCCCTTCGTGCCCGATCCGGTGGCGTGGACCGAAGTGCCGATCTCGCTCAAGGTGCTGGCCCGACAGCGCGAGCGCTGGCACCGCGGGTTGATCCTCGGGTTGTTGCAGCACCGCGATCTGTTCTTCAACGCCAAGTATGGCGTGATGGGATTGCTCGTCTATCCGTTCTTCGTACTCGAGGCGATCGCGCCGTTGATCGAATTGCTTGGCGTGGGGTTGGTGGCCTTGTCGCTGCTCTCCGGCAGCTTCGATCCCGTCTTTGCGCAGGTCTTCCTGTTGGTGGCTTATCTCTTCGGCGTGCTGCTGTCGGTATGGGCAGTGATGCTCGAAGAGTTCACCTTCCGCCGATACCCGCACCGGAGCGACTTCTGGCGGATGATGCTGCTCGCGGTGGCCGAGGGGTTCGTGTACCGCTTCGCAACGGTCGGCTTCCGGTTGCACGCGTTCTGGAAGGTCCTGCGGCGCGACGACACCTGGGGGCGGATGATCCGGGAAGGCTACGCGGCGGCGCCGCGCGTCACGAAATCACCCGGCGGACGCTGACGGGTCAGGCCGCGAGGCGCGGACGCCGTACCGCGAGCATCGCCTTGAGGCGGCGAACGACTTCAGCCTCCCCGTCGCGCGACTTCACGAACGCGTGCTGCGGCTGGAGCACGACGCCGCTGAGCTCCTCGGTGCCGTACTCGCGCGTCGAGAACAGCAGCACGGGAAGATCCGCGTAGCCGGGAAGCCGTCGGAGCGCCCGCACCATCGCCAGCCCTTCGCCATCCGACACCGACGGATCGATGATCAGCGCGTCGTAGCGGGTGGTCTTGGCGGCCTCGAGCGCTTCGCGCGGCGCGCGGACGCCGAACGTTTCGCCCAGTGGTGCGCAGAGGGTGGCCATCACCGAGAGCATTCCGAGATCGTCGTCGAGCAGGAGGATGCGGTACCCGACCGGCGTCGCCGCGGTCACCGTCGGCGGCGTCCACGGCAGGGCAATCGTGAAGATGCTGCCGCCCGTTTCCGGGCAGTCGAAGCTGATCGTGCCCTCGTGCAGCTCCACCAGCGACCGGGCAATCGCCAGCCCGAGCCCGGTCCCGGTGCTCTTGCGGGCGGCGTGCGACTCGGCCTGCTGGAAGCGGCCGAACACGCGCGCGCGGAACTCGGGCGGAATGCCCGGGCCCTGATCGATCACGTGGATCCGCGCGGTGGCGCCGTCGGCTTCGAGGCGGACTCGCACCGTGGAGCCGCGCGGGGAGTGCTTGATGGCGTTCGAGACGAGGTTCGTGAGGACCTGCACGAGTCGATCGCTGTCGCCGGTCACGAACACGTCACGCGTCGCCTCGAGGCTCAGCTGCACGCCGGCGTCGGCGGCCAAGGTTTCGACCGAGCGGATCGTGGCCTGCGCCAGAGCGCCGAGCTCGCACCATTCGCGGCGCAATTGGACGTGGCCGCCCTCGATCTTCTCGATATCGAGAATGTCGTTGATAAGGCGAATCAGCCGCTCGGTGTTCTGCTGCGCGATGCGCAGCAGATCCCGGGCGCGCGACGGCAATTCGCCGACCGTGCCGGCGAGCACCAGCGACAGCGCGCCGCGCATCGACGTCAGCGGCGTGCGCAACTCGTGGCTGACCGTCGAGACGAAGTCAGTCTTGAGCGTCTCCAGCTCACGGGCCTGCATCAGGCTGGCCTGATACGCCCCCTCGCGCTCACCAATGGCCTCGGCGAGGCGATGCAACTGCGCCTCGACCTCGCGGAGCTCGTCGAAGTCGCCCGCCACGGGCGGCAGTTCGCCGTACTTGCCGTCGACGAGCAGGTCGATGCGGCGGTGCAGGGACCCCATCGTCCGTCGCGCGCGATGGCCGGCAGCGACGGCGGCCACGACGGTGAGCAGGAGCGACACCGCGGCGCCCCACAGCAGGGGGGCCTCCCGACAGAATACCCAGACGCCGAGCCAGACCGCCGTTTGCGCCACACCCAGGGCCAGCGCGTACCGCTGGACCGGGTAGGTCTGCCAACGACTCCGTGGGGGAGTGCTCGGTTCGGACACGGCCTCGATTCGTCTGGGCACCCCACTGTGCAGGGCGCTAGTTTTGGGGAGCCTCGGCCGAGCCGGTCGATGCGCCCACTCTCGCTTGATGAGGATCGGCATGACCGCCCCCCGACTGAAGGCCCTCCACGATGCCGGCACGTCGATCTGGCTCGATTACATCGATCGCACGATGCTCGGCAACGGTGACCTCGAGCGCCGCATCCGGGATGACTCGCTCACCGGGATCACGTCGAATCCGACGATCTTCGAGAAAGCGCTCTCCGGCACGGCGTACGACGCCCAGATTGCCTCGCTGTCCCCTGAGCTATCGGCACGGGACGTCTTCGAGACGCTCGCCACCGACGACGTTCGCCGCGCCTGTGATGCCTTTCGCCCCGTGTATGACGCGTCGGAGGCCGTGAACGGCTACGTGTCGCTGGAAGTGGGTCCCGATCTGGCCCACGACGCCGACGGGACGGTCGCCGAGGCGATGCGCTTGTGGACGGTGCTCGACCGGCCGAACGCGATGATCAAGGTCCCCGGCACGCCTGAGGGGTGCGTCGCGATCCGCCGGCTGATTGCGGAGGGGCTCAACATCAACGTCACGCTGCTGTTCAGCGTCGAGGCGCACGCGGCGGTGATCGAGGCCTACCTGAGCGGTCTCGAAGATCGTGTGGCGGCGGGCAAGCCGATCGATCGCATCGCGTCGGTCGCGAGCTTCTTCGTCAGCCGCGTGGACACCGAGATCGACAAGCGGATCGACGCCAAGATCGCCGCCGCCACCGGTGACGAGAAGTTCCGTCTCGAGCAGTTCAAGGGGCGGGCGGCCATTGCCAATGCGCGACTGGCCTACGCGCTGTTCTCGGAGCGCTTCACGGGCGCCCGGTGGGCGGCGCTGGCGTCGCGCGGGGCGCGGGTCCAGCGGCCGCTGTGGGCCAGCACGTCGGTGAAGAATCCCGAGTATCGCGACGTGATGTACGTCGAACAGCTGACCGGGCCGGACACGGTGAACACGATGCCGCCCGCGACGCTCGACGCCTATCGGGATCACGGGGTGGCCAAGGTCACGCTGAGCGCCGACGCGGGCGATGCGGCGGCCGTCGTGGCCGCGTTGGGCCGTGAAGGGATCGCGCTCGAGCAGGTCACCGCCCAATTGCTCGCCGAGGGGATCGCCGCGTTCCGCGGCTCGTTCGACTCGCTGCGGGCTGGCCTCGAGGCAAAGCTCGCCGCGGCGGGTCGTCACGCGGTGGGGGGGCGATGACTCCTCGGGCCCTGTATGCGATGCAGCACCTGCGTCGCACGAAGATCGTCTGCACGCTCGGACCGTCCACGGCGCGTCCCGGCGTGCTCGAGTCCCTGATCAAGGGCGGGCTCAACGTCGCCCGCATCAATTTTTCGCACGGCACGCACGCGCAGCACGCCGAGACGGTGGCCAACATCCGCCGCGCGGCCGCGGAGATCGGGCGCGGCGTCGCCATCCTGGGTGACCTGCAGGGGCCGCGCATTCGCATCGGCAAGCTCGCGGCGCCGGTCGAACTGGTGCCTGGGCATCAGGTGACGCTGGTGGCGGAGTCGGCGGCGGGCGCGGGCGACATCCCCGTGACGTACGAGGCGCTTGCCGACGACGTCTCCCGCGACGCGCGCATTCTGATCAACGACGGCCTGTTCGAGCTGCGGGTCCTCGAAGTGCTGGGCGGGCGCATCCGTTGCGAAGTGATTCACGGGGGCACGCTGACGAGCAACAAGGGCATCAACCTACCCGACGTCGACGTGTCGGCGTCGTCGCTCTCGGACAAGGACCGCGAGGATGTCGCCTTTGCCGTCGAGCACGACTTCGACTACCTGGCGCTGTCGTTCGTTCGCCGCCCGGAGGATATCCGCCAGCTGCGCGCGCTGATCCCGAAGCACTTGCTGGTGGTCGCGAAGCTCGAGCTCGGGCTCGCGCTGCAGAATATGGACGGCATTCTGCGCGAAACCGACGCGGTGATGGTCGCGCGCGGCGATCTCGGCGTGGAGCTCCCATTCGAGGAAGTCCCGCTGGCCCAGAAGCGGATCATCTCGGCGGCGAATCGGCTCTCGCGCCCGGTGATCACCGCGACGCAGATGCTCGAGAGCATGATCGAGAATCCTCGGCCGACGCGCGCCGAAGTCAGCGACGTGGCGAACGCGGTGTTGGACGGCACCGATGCAGTGATGCTGTCGGCCGAGACGGCGGCAGGCGCGCATCCGACCCTCGCCGAAGAAGCGATGCGTCGCATCGTGCGCGAGGTCGAACAGCACGCGGCCGAGACCGAGTCGCGGGATCGCCGACGCTACAGCAGCAACGACGAGCCGGCGTCCACTGAAGAAACCATCGCGGCGGCGACGCTGACCGCAGTGCGGATGCTGCACTCCAAGCTCATCGTCGTGTTCACGAAGGGTGGCTTCTCGGCGCGCGTCGTCGCGGCGCAGCGGCCGCCCGTGCCGGTGCTCGTGCTCACCGACCAGCCGCGCACGCAGCGGCAGCTGGGCCTCGTCTGGGGCGTGTTCCCGCAGTTGGTGCCGCACTGCGACACGTACGAGGAGATGCTCGCGCAGGCGCGGCGTGTGGCGCTGGAGCTTGGGTTCGTTGAGGCCGGCGATCGCATCATCGTGACCGCGGGCGTGCCCTTCGATGTGCCGGGGACGACCAACGTGATGAAGGTCGAAACGGTGTGAAGCTGACCTTTCTCGGCACCGGCACGTCGTTCGGGGTGCCGCAGATCGGCTGTCATTGCGCCGTGTGCCGGTCGCCAGATCCGCGCGACCGGCGCACCCGCGTCGGGGCCGTCATCGAGACCGATGGCGGGACCCGACTGCTCATTGATACCCCGCCCGAGCTGCGCTTGCAGCTCGTCAGCGCCGACATCGATCGAGTCGATGCGGTGCTGTTCACGCACGGCCACGCCGACCACGTGCACGGCATCGACGACCTGCGCGCCATCACGGTGCGACGCGACGGGGCGTTGCCGATGTACGGGCCGGCGCAGACGCTCACGATGCTCGCGGAGCGATTCCCGTACATCTTCGACGAACGGATGCGGCCGCTGCCGGGCACATCGAAGCCGGAAGGCAATGCCCGGCCCTTGGCGCCGTGGGTCCCGGTGACGATCGGCGATGCCGACGTCGTGCCGATTCCCGTGCCGCACGGCCCGATGGACTGCTTTGCCTACCGGGTCGGCAGCATTGGCTACGTCACCGATGCCAAGCGCATTCCCGATGACGCCGCGGACGCGCTCCGCGGGGTCAAGGTGCTGGTGCTGAATGCGCTGTTCCGAACGGAGCATCCCACGCACCTGAGCATTCCCGACGCGCTGCGCGTCGCCGAACGGATCGGCGCGGAGCGCACCTACCTGACCCATCTCACGCACGACAATGCGCACGCGAATCTGGAGGCCGAACTGCCGCGCACGATTGCGCCGGCATTCGACGGACTCGTCGTGCGCGTGGACTGACCTTCAATGACACTGACGCTCGATTTGACGCGCACTCTGGCTGCCGGTGGGGTCACCGGCGGCATCTCGGCCGCCGACTGGGCCGATGTGACCACGCACGCCGCCACCGCCCGCGCCGCGTTCACGGCTCGCCGCGAGGCAGGCGTGCTCGGATTCCTCGATCTGCCCGCGGATGACGACGGCGTGGCCGCACTGCAGGCCTTTGCCGCCGAAGTGCGCGGGCAGTACGACGATGTCCTGCTGCTCGGCATCGGCGGTTCGTCGCTCGGGGCCATCGCCCTGCGCTCCTCGCTGCGCCCGTGGGGCGTCAACCTGATGCCCGCTGATCGGCGCGGCGGCTGGCCGCGCGTGCACGTCCTCGATACGCCGGATCCGACCGTCGTGCTCGGCGCGCTCGATCTGGTCGATCTGCGCCGCACGATGGTGTGCGTGGTGTCGAAGTCGGGTGGCACCGCCGAGACGCTGGCGCAGTACTCCGTCGTCCGTGACCGGCTGTCGAAGGTGCACGGCGAGACCCTGACGCGGCATCTGGTGTTTGTCACCGACCCGGACGTGGGCCCGCTCCGCGCGATCGCTCGTGCCGAAGGGATCCGCACCTTCGAGGTTCCGTCGA
Source organism: Gemmatimonadaceae bacterium (assembly GCA_033763905.1). Classification (GTDB taxonomy): domain Bacteria; phylum Gemmatimonadota; class Gemmatimonadetes; order Gemmatimonadales; family Gemmatimonadaceae; genus JAJTHG01. Next base: position 3,221 of record JANRJP010000094.1, on the reverse strand, counting down.
ACGTCGGCGGGCGCTACTCGGTGCTGTCGGCCGTGGGGCTGCTGCCGGCGGCGCTGATGGGAGCGGACATCGGTGCGCTGTTGTCCGGCGCGGCCGCGATGGCGGCACGCTGCACCCAGGACGCGTGGCGCGAGAACCCGGCGTTGGCCTGGGCGATCACGCAGTGGCTGCTGCACACTCGCCAGGGCAAGCCGATTCACGTGCTGATGCCGTACGTCGACGCGCTGCGAGACATCGCGCCGTGGTTCGTGCAGCTGTGGGCCGAGAGCCTGGGCAAGATCGCGCCCGACGGCACGCACGTTGGGCCGACGCCGCTGGCCGCGGTGGGGCCGGCAGACCAGCACGCGCAGGTGCAGCTGTTTATGGAGGGACCGGCCGACAAGGTTGTCACCTTCATCACGCTGGCCGAGCCGCCGGGCGATCAGGTCATTCCGTCGGTGCATCCGAAGACGCGCGAGATCTCGTACCTCGCCGGTCACGGCCTGTGGACGCTGGTGGATGCCGAGCAGCGCGCCACCGCCGCGGCCCTGGCGACGATGGGGCGCCCGTCGGCGACGATGCAGCTCGAGCGCCTGGACCCCTGGCACGTCGGCGGGCTGCTGATGTGGCTGCAGTGCGCCACGATCTACGCCGCCGGGCTCTACGGCATCAATCCGCTCGACCAGCCGGGGGTCGAGTTGGGCAAGCGCTACACCGGCGCCTTGCTCGGCCGTGCGGGGACGGAGGCCGAGCGTGCCGCCTACGAGGCGGCCGACAGCCCCGCCAGCAGCCGCTTGGTGATCTGACCGCGTTGCCCACAAAGTGTCCGGCGGGCAGATTTCGCCCGCTGGACCCTCATCACTGCATCCCGCGTGTCACGCCACCGGCGGCGCACGCTCCACCGTCTGGGCCCCTCCTCCTATGTCGCAGTTCCAGCTCGACCAACTCTTCGGTGGCGCCGTCGTCGTCAAGGATGGCCACCTGCACGTACTCAAGCCCGAGGTGCTCGCCTCGCCTGCGATGGACACGCTGGTCCGGGCGGCCGTCTTCGGTGATGGGGCCACGAAGGAACAGGCGCGCTGGATGATCTGGGAGCTGGGCCAGGCGGTTGGGACGCGCCCGGCGTCGATTCACGAGCTCTACATCGCGCGCGGACAGGGGAAGACCGGCGGCTTCACCGTGCCGGCGATCAACATCCGGAGCATCTCGTACGACACGGCGCGGTCGATCTTCCGTACCGCGATCAAGCTGGACGCCGGGGCGTTCCTGCTGGAGATCGCGCGCTCCGAGATCGCCTACACCGAGCAGCGGCCGGCCGAGTACGTGTCGGTAATGCTCGCCGCGGCGCTGCGGGAAGGGTACCGCGGCCTGGTGTTCATCCAGGGGGACCACTTCCAGCTCAACGCGAAGAAGTACGCGGTCGACCCGGCACCGGAAGTCGATGCGGTGAAGGCGCTGGCGCGTGAAGCGATCGCCGCCGGCTTCTACAACATCGACATCGATACCTCGACGCTCGTCGATCTGTCCAAGTCGACGCTCGAAGAGCAGCAGCGGGTCAACTTCACCCGGGCGGTGGAACTCTCCCGCTACGTGCGGAGCCTGGAGCCCGCTGGCGTCACGATCTCACTCGGCGGCGAGATTGGCGAAGTCGGCACCGAAAACTCGACGCCGGAGGAATTGCACGCGTTCATGCAGGGCTACAACGCGGTGCTCGCCACGGAAGCGCCGGGCACGGCGGGACTGTCGAAGATTTCGGTGCAGTCCGGCACGTCGCACGGTGGCGTGGTGCTCGCCGACGGGTCGATTGCCGACGTCGCGCTCGACCTGCCGACGCTCGAGAACCTGTCGAAGATCGCGCGCGATACCTACGGGATGGCGGGTGCCGTGCAGCACGGGGCCTCGACGCTCCCCGATACCGCGTTCAACAACTTCCCGCGCACGGAAACGGCCGAGATCCATCTCGCGACCAACTTCCAGAACATCCTGTACGATCACGTGCCGGCCGCGCTGCGCGCCGAGATCTACGCGTGGCTCGACGTCAACGCGAAGGACGAGCGCAAGGCGACCGATACCGACGAGCAGTTCTACTACAAGTCGCGCAAGAAGGCGCTGGGGCCCTTCAAGGCCAAGCTCTGGGATATGCCCGCGGACGTGATGGCCAAGATCGCCGCCGCCTACGACGCGAAGTTCGAGTTCCTCTTCCGCCAGCTCGGCATTGCCGGGACCAAGGCGGTGGTGCAGCAGTTCGTGACGATGCCGGTGCAGCGCCGCGAGGCGCCGACCGGGGCCGAGGCGCTCGTGCCTGCCGCGCCGGACGACGCGGATCTGAGCGACTGACCTGCTGGAGCACCAGCAACACCCCGACGGGGGGCGGCGCCAAGGCCGTCCCCCGTCGTAGCTTTCGGCATCACTCGGCGGAGCAACGGATGGCAGATCGGCACGAAGAAGACGTGGTAGTGGTCGAGCGGCGCGGGTCGTCGGTCGGACCGTTTCTGGCAGGCTTGGCGATCGGGGCCGGGCTCGCGCTGCTGTTTGCGCCGCAGTCCGGCGCCGAGACGCGTGCCCAGCTGGCGCGCGGCGCGCGCAAGGTGAAGCGGGCGGCGAGCCACGCCGCCGAGGATCTCGCCGACAAGGCGGAAGACACCTGGCGCGCCGCGCGGGAAAAGGTCGAAGCGCGGCTCGACGCGGCGCGCGACGCGGTCGAAAGCCGCGCGCGGCAGGCGCGTGGCGCGGTGGACGCCGGGCGCGGCGCGGCCCGCGCCGCGCGGGAAGAGCTCGAGCGTCGGCTGGCCGATGCGCGCGGCGGCGCGACCGCTGCGGACGACGCCACCGACGGTTGACCCTGCGGTGAGTTTTCCGCTGCCCCCTGCGGCGCCGGTTCGGGTCGGAGGCGGGGTAGCCGCTGCACCTCCGTCGTTGGGGCAGCGGGTGGTCGGCACGCTGCGGCACGTCTGGGAGCACGCGCGTCGGGACGAGGCGCTCCTCCTAGCGAGTGGCGTTGCCTTCGATGTGCTGTTGGCGGCCTTGCCCTTCGCCCTGATGATCGGCGCGGCGGTGGGTTACCTGCTGCCGCTGGCGCCCGACATTGCGGCGCAGGACGTGGCGCGATTCGTCGCGCGGTTGCTGCCGTCGTCGTCGCGCGGCGGGCGCGAAGTCGTCGAGGCGCTGATCATCGACGTGATGCGCACCCGCCAGGCACTGGGGCTTGCCTCGACGCTCGCGTTCTTCTGGTTCTCGACGCG
>JANRJP010000090.1:0-3420 GCA_033763905.1 Gemmatimonadaceae bacterium | reverse complement strand
GGGCCGAGCAGCACGATGATCATCTGGTGCGTCTGGTGTGAGCGATTCGGCCGCCGGTCCCGCAGGACCGGCGGCCGTTCGCCTTAGAAGCTCCCCGACTGCTGGCGCCCGCGGAACCGCACGCGCCCCTTCTTCATGAAGCCGTCGTACTTCCGCAGCAGCAGATGCTGCTGCAGCTGGGCCATCGTATCGAGTGCGACACCGACCACGATCAGCAGCGACGTCCCACCGAACTGGAACGGCACGTTGATCATGTCGGCAATCAGCACCGGCATCAGGGCGATCACCGTCAGGAAGATTGCGCCCGGCAGGGTGATGCGGCTCATCACCGCGTCGATGTACGACGCCGTGCTGGCGCCCGGCTTGACCCCGGGAATGAACCCGCCCTGCTTCTTGAGGTTCTCGGCCAGGTCGATCGGATTGAAGATGATCGACGTGTAGAAGAACGTGAAGAACAGGATCAGCGTCGCCGACAGCACGAAGTAGAGCCACGTGCCCGGCTGCAGCGCCTCGGCGACCGCCTGCAGCGACGGCACACCGCTGAACTGCGCAATCGCGCCCGGCACGACGATTACCGACTGCGCGAACACGATCGGCATCACGCCGCTCGAATTGATGCGCAGCGGAATGAACGACCGATTGGCTTCGCGCTGACGGCCGCGCTGCATCGTGCGCTGCGGGATCTGGATCGCGATGCGCCGCGCCGCGAGCGTCACCGCTACGACACCGGCCACGACCGCCACCATCAGCAACCCGAGCACGAGCAGCGAGAACGGCCCCACCGCACCGGTCGACACGAACTTGAACGTGTCGATGATGCCGGGCCAGAAGCGCTCGACGATCGAGAAGAAGATCAGGAGCGAGGCGCCGTTGCCGAGGCCACGTTCGGTGATCTGCTCACCCAACCACATCACGAACATCGCGCCGGTGGTGAGGAACAGCACCATCTGCAGCTTGAAGCTGAAGCCCGGCGCCGCCACCGCGCCCTGCAGCGACTCGGTGAAGAGCGCGAAGCCCCACCCCTGCACCGCCGCGAGCACCACGGTCAGCAACCGGGTCCACTGCGTGATCTTCTTTCGCCCTTCTTCTTCCTTCTGCAGCTTGTCGACCGCGGGGAACACCGCGCCGGCGATCTGCAGGAAGATCGAGGCCGAGATGTACGGCATAATGCCGAGCGCGAACACCGTCGCGCGCGACAGACCGCCACCGACGAACAGGTCGTAGAGCCCGAGCAGGCCGCCCTTGCCACCCTGATTCGCGAAGAAATCCGTCAGCGCAATGACGTCGACCCCGGGCACCGTCACGTGGCTGCCCAGTCGGTACAGCACCAGGCAGATGAACGTGAAGGTGATCTTCTCCCAGAGCTCCGGGGTCTTGTAGATCCCGGCCAGCGCCTGAGCGGTCGAATTCTGGGCCATTACGCCTCGACCGTCCCGCCGGCCGCCTCGATCGCGGCCTTCGCGCTGGCCGACGTCTTGATCCCCTTCACCGTGACGCTGGCGCTCACCTTGCCATTGCCAAGGATCTTCGGGGGCTTGTGGCCCTTGACCAGCCCGGCCGCCTTGAGCGACTCGAGCGTGATCTCGTTGCCGACCGCCGCGAGCGCATCGAGACGCACCACCTGGTACTCGACACGGAACGGCTGCCCGCCCATCCCGCGCTTCGGAATGCGACGCGTCATCGGCATCTGACCGCCTTCGAACTGCGGCTTGCCGCCGCCGGGGCCCGAGTGGCCGGCGCGAGCGCGCGAGCCCTTGTGACCCTTCGTCGACGTCTTGCCGTGGCCGGAACCCGGGCCGCGACCGACGCGCTTGCGCCCGCGGTGCGAACCCGGCGCCGCCTTGAGATTATGAAGACCGAGCGTTTCGCTCATCGGTTACTCCTTCACCAGCGTCACTTCCACCAAGTGACGCACGCGCTTGATCATCCCGCGCAGCGAGGCAGAATCCTGCTGCACGACGACGTCCTGATGATGCCGGAGGCCGAGCGCCTCCAGCGTCTGCTTCTGGCGCCAGTCCTTGCCGATCCCGGACCGCACCTGCTTGATCTGCACCATCCCGTCCGTCGGCGCCTGTTCCTTCGGCGTCGTCTTCGGACCACGGGTGCGGTGCCACACGAACGTCCTAGGCATGCGTCACCTCCTTGCGGCGCACCACCGCGCGCGACTTGTAGCCGAGCGACTTCACGTCGACCCCGCGCTCGCGCGCGATCTGCTCGACCGTCGTCAGCTGCGAGAGACCGTCCATCGCCGCCCGCACGAGATTGTGCGGATTCGTCGAGCCGAGCGACTTCGTCAGGATGTCGTTGATGCCCGCGCATTCCATGATGGCGCGAACCGCACCACCCGCGATCACGCCGGCACCAGGCGCCGCCGGCTTCATCACGACCTTGCCGGCGCCGTGGTGGCCGCGGACCTCGTGAGGAATCGTCGCACCCGTCAGCGGCACCTGGATCATGCGCTTGCGCGCACCTTCCACCGCCTTCTTCACCGCATCCGAGACTTCGTTCGCCTTGCCGGTCGAGTAGCCGACGCGACCCTTGCCGTCGCCCACTGCCACCAGCGCGTTGAACGAGAAGCGGCGACCGCCCTTCACGACCTTCGCCACGCGATTGATCGCAATCACGTTCTCGACGAATTCGCTCTGCTCGGCCTGCTGCTCCTGCCGACGGTCCCCGCCACGGCCACCACGGCCGCCGCCCGGACCACCGCCACCCGGACCGCCGCGCCCGCGGCCGCCACCCGGTCCGCCGCGGCCACCACGGCCGCCACGGTCACCGCCACGGCCACGGGGGGCATCGCCACCCGCCGAGACGGTCTGCTGCTCGCTGCCCGTTACGGGCGTTTCGTTATCGGCCATCTTAGAACTCCAGGCCGCCCTCTCGGGCGCCGTCGGCGACCGCCTTCACGCGGCCGTGGTACTGATACCCGGCACGATCGAAGACGACCTTCGTGATACCGTGCTGCTTCGCGAGCTCGGCAACCTTCTTGCCGACCGCCAGAGACTTGTCCGACTTCTTGCCCTCGAACCCGTTGTCGGTGACGGTCAGCAGCGTCCGCTGCGCCACGTCGTCGACGATCTGGACCGAGATGTGCTTGAGCGAACGGAAGACCACCAGGCGCGGACGCTCCGGCGTACCGTTGACCTTCTTGCGGACGCGCAGGTGACGACGCTCGCGCGACTTCGCGCCGCTCTTCGGGCTGTAAAACGGTGCCATTGGTTACTTACCCCCTGCCTTGCCGGCCTTCCGACGAATGACTTCGCCGGCGTACTTGACGCCCTTGCCCTTGTAGGGCTCAGGCTTGCGGAGCGAACGGATCTCGGCCGCGATGCGACCGACCGTCTCCTTGTCCGCTCCCTCGACGACGACCTGCGTCGGCTGCGGAGCCTTGAGCGAAATCCCCTTCGGGGCCTTCACTTC
>JANRJP010000054.1:0-1675 GCA_033763905.1 Gemmatimonadaceae bacterium | reverse complement strand
GACGGGCCAGATTGTGGAGCGGTCCGTGCTTGGGGTCGCTCAGTTCGTCGATGAGCGTCCGATCCGAGCCGGCGAGCACATAGGTGGTGTTGGTGTGATGCTGGATGGCCGCGCGCAGCTGGCGCACCGCACTGACGGCCGTGCCATCCGCGGCGTCGCGACCGACGACTTCGATCAACTGAAACTCGTCCAGCATCACGCCAAGCTGCGCACCCGCAGCACGCGCTTGGGCGTCGAGCGTGTCCAGGGCATCGACCAAGCGCTGACGCTGCTGCGACGCCGGCGCGTGTCGCAGCTTGAGACTTGGCACAGGCACCATCGTGCCGTCGGCCAGTCGGCTGGGCTCCAGCGTGAGCTCAAGCCGCCGCGCGAACGCGAGCGGGAGTTCCCGCCAGGATCGGCCGAGCACGCGCGCGGCCTCCTGCGCCAGCCGCGTCGTGACGTCTTCGACCGTCGAGGAACTCCACAGGTCGAGATAGATCACCGGATGCCCTGCTCGGCGCAGATCTTCTTCGACCGCGCGAAGCAGGCTGGTCTTGCCAATGCGTCGAGGCCCCACGAGCAGCACGTGTGCCTTGGGCGTGCGGAGCGCCTTGGCCAAGACTTTCCGTTCGTCGGCACGGTCGGTGAAGTCATCCCCCAGCCGGGCGATGCCCGCCCCCGCAAAGGGGTTGGCGGACGAGTCGGAGGATCGACGAGGACGACGAGCCGGCACGCGCGAAGTCAGATTTAAGTCGAGAACAGGAAGGTCTTATCTAGTCCCTAAATTTAGGGAGTATCGACTCCCTAAATCAATCCTCCCGCCCCTCTTCGTGCCCTTCGTGCCTTAGTGGTAAAAGGCCGTTACCCCCCTCAGCACCACCACCCACCAACTCGTACTATACGGAGCCGCAAGCCCCACAAAACTCCCAAGCCCCACCCAATGCGCCTGCTCCGTCTAGTCGCCGCCGCTGCCGCGTGCCTCCCAGCCGCCACAGCCGCCGCCCAGTACCGCCAGCCGCCGCAGCCGATCGCCCAGATCCTGGACCAGCCGGCCACGCCGCTCGTCCAACTGAGCCCGAATCGCGAGCAACTCCTGCTCTTGGAGCGCCCCGGCCTCCCGCCCATCAGCGACGTCGCCGCCTTCGAGTACCGCCTGGCCGGCATTCGCTTCGATCCCAAGAACAGCGGCCCGTCGCGCGGCCAGTCCTACACCGGGCTCTCGATTCAGCCGGTCAAGAACGGCGCCGCCCGCAAGGTCGCGATGTCGCTGCCGAGCGGCGGCAGCATTGGCAACGTGAGCTGGTCGTCCGACGGTGCCAAGATCGCCTTCACCGTCACCACCGACGATGCGATCACACTGTGGGTCGCCGATGTCGCCACCGCCGCGGCCAAGCAGCTCACACCGCAGCCGCTCAACGCCGTGCTCGGTGCGCCCTGCGCGTGGGTCACCAACGTGCGAATGGTCTGCACCTTCGTGCCCGCCAACCGCGGCCCCGCGCCGGTGATGCCCACCACGCCGGACGGCCCGATCGCGCAGGAAGCCCTCTCGGGATCCAAGGATCGCGCGGCCACGTATCAGGACCTGCTCAAGAGCCCCTTCGACGAGAAGGTCTTCGAGTACTTCGGCACGAGCCAGCTCGCGCTGGTGTCGCTCGACGGCACGGTGACGCCGCTCGGCACGCCGGCAATGCGC
>JANRJP010000051.1:0-4186 GCA_033763905.1 Gemmatimonadaceae bacterium | reverse complement strand
ATCGCCGCGACCGCGGCGGACTTGTCCATCAGGGCCAGAATCACGCCGCCGAATACGTGGCCCAGGTTGTTGGAATCGCCGGGCATCATCAGTGCCGAGGTCTCGTGCATCGAGTCCTGCACCGTGCGGGAAGGTCGAGTCATCGTCGTGTCACCAGCTGAAAGGGAACCGCGCGAGATGCCGTACGGATCTCGTCGCCGTAGAGCGTCGCGTCGTTGAACGCCCGAGCGAGCGCGTCGCGCGTGGCGGCATCGACCGGAGGCGCATCGAGCCGCCAGACCCGCCGCACGGGCAGCGGCACACGCGCGACGATGAGTTCGACGCCGGTCGGGGTGCGCAGGACGATCGAGGCCCGTTCGCCGGCGGAGTCGGCACGCGCGACCACATCGTACGCGGGGCCGCGCCACACGAGGTCACTGTCGGCGTCGATCGGCCACTCGCGACGGGCGCGAGGCGTCCACCACGCCGGCGTGCCGATCGGGATCGGCGCGAGCGGGAGCACGTAGCCGCCGCTCCGCTCACCGCGGCCCGGCACGACGAACGCGACGGCTGGCGTGTCCCGCGCGGCCATCAAGGAGAAACTCGACGGGTCGAACGGAAAGTCGTTGATCGCTTCGCTGGCCGCGCGACCCGCCTCCGACTGCTCCGCAAACACCGAGTCGCGGGCCCGTCGCCAGGTCACTTCGCCTTGTTCGACGATCGCGCCGGCACGGACGCCGAGAATTTCGGCCAGCGACACCCGACGCCCGATCCGGAGGTCAACGACACCGCGCCGCGTCTCGTGGCGATGCAGCGACGAGTCGGCCGTCTCGACGTCACGCCGCAGTTCAATGCCGAGATAAGGCCCGACCACGTCCAGCGGCAGGACTTCCGATGTCGCTTCGATGGCCGTCAGCTCATCGGCCTCATCCTCGGGTCGGAGGCGAGGATCCCACGGCGACTTGAGCGCGTAATCGCGCTCGAGCGCGAGCGGTGTGGTATCCGCGGCGAGGATCGACGAGTCGCCATCCACCAGATCCCGCTGCCAGAGCTGCTGGCCGACGAAGATCCCGCGGCGGTGCGATCGGTCGAGATCCACCACGTAGAGCTCGAGGAAGCGTCCGTCGTGATGCACCAGCCACAGCGGCGCGCCGCGCACGCGCGCGAGCGAGTCGTGCTGCACCCAATAGGTCGAGTCCCCGGCCGCCACGAGAAACTCGGCCGCCAACGGCGGTGGCGGCGGGTCGTCGCACGCCGCGAGGGCGGCAACGAGGGCAAGGCAACGGCGGAGTGGCACGCGGCCACCCACCGGCGCAGGGTGCGCGCGGGGCATCCCCAAAGCTAGCGAGTGCGCGGCGCTAGATTCGGCGGATGCTCCGACTTCGTCGCCTCCTCTGCGCCGTGACTGCCGCTGCGGCGCTGCCCGGCTCGGCACCCGCGCAGCCTGCGTCCGCGTCCGCCGCCGCCCCTAACGTCGCCAAGCCCGGCGCGGCGCTACCGGTCATCAAAGCCTTGTACGTCAACCGCTTCGCCGTGCAGTCGCGGAAGCGGATGGCGCGAATGATCGAGATCGCCGACCGGACCGAGATCAACGCACTCGTACTCGACATGAAGGACGAGTTCGGCCTCAACTACACGTCGCGGATTCCCGCCGTCGCGCGCCACGCCGGAACGGCCGGCACGGTGCGCGACCTCAAGGCGCTGCTCGACACGCTCCGCGCGCACCAGATCGTCTCGATCGCGCGGATGGTGGTCTTCAAGGACTCGGTCGCCGCCCGCAACCTGCCGAACTCGGTCATTCGCAAACCCGATGGCAGCCCCTGGCGCGACAAGCAGGGCCTGACCTGGGTGAACCCGTACGCGAAGGACGTGTGGGAGTACAACATCCAAGCCGCCGAAGAGCTCACGCGCCTGGGCTTCGACGAGATCCAGTTTGACTACATCCGCTTCCCCGAGCCCTACCCCTCGCTGCCGACCCAAGTGTTTCCGGGGAAGACGGTGGACAAGCCGCAGTTGCTCGGCGCGTTCCTGGCCGCCGCGCGGGCGCGCATCAACGCACTGGGCGGCCGGACGACGGCCGATGTCTTTGGCTTGGTCACGACGGTCCCCGGACCGCTGGAGATCGGTCAGTACTGGGAAGCGCTCGCGCCGAATGTCGACGTGATGTTGCCGATGACGTACCCCAGCCACTATCCGCGCGGGGTGTTCGGCTTCGCGCGACCGAACGCCGAGCCGTACGGCGTGCAGAAGGCCGCCATTACGCGCGCGCGCGAGCGCAACGAAAAGCTCGGCCTTCGCGGGGAAACCGTGCGCCCGTGGCTGCAGGCATTCTCCCTCGGCAAGCCCGAGTACGGCGCCGCCGAACTGCGCGCGCAGATCAAGGGCATCTACGATGCGGGCTACAAAGGCTGGGTGCTCTGGAGCCCGGGCTCCAAGTACGAGCCGTACGTACCCGCTTTCGAGACGCGTTAGCCGCCCGACGTCGCGATCGCGTCGATTCCGGCCAGCAAGCGCTCGATCTCGGCAGCCGTCGTGTAGCAGGCCGCACCGACGCGGACGAGACCGTCCGCCGCGTGTCCGAGCCGCTCCACCACGGTCGTCGCGTAGAAGTCGCCGTTGCTCACATACAGGCCCTGCGCGGCGAGCGTGCGCGCCACCTGCTCCGACGGCACGCCGCGCATCGCGAAGGACACCGTGGGCGTGCGCGGCTGATCGGGCGTCACGCCGTACCGCGTGACGCCGCGAATCTCGCCCAGTCCGTTCCACAGCCGAGTGACGAGTTCGTGTCCGCGCTCGTGCAAGGCGTGGAACGCGTGCGCCAGTTGATCACGCCGGGTGGGGCCGGCGCCGATGTTGGCTAGGTACTCCACGGCCGCCGCGGCCCCGGCGATCGACTCGTGCGACTGGGTGCCGGTCTCGAGTTTGTCCGGCGCGTATGAAGGGGCCGGTGCCAGCTTCGGCACGTCCAGCGCGTCGAGCAGCTCGTGACGGCCCCAGAGGATCCCGATGTGCGGTCCGTAGAACTTGTAGGCGCTGCACGCCAGGAAGTCGCAGCCCAGCTGCGCGACGTCCACCAGATGATGCGGCGCGTAGTGGACAGCATCGACGAACACCAAGGCGCCCACCGCCTTCGCGAGCGCCGCCGCCCGAGCGACATCGGTCACCGTGCCCAGGGCGTTGGACGCCGCGCCGATGGCCAGCAACCGGGTGCGCGATGTGATCGCCGCCTCGAGGTCCGCCCAGTCGTGCGTGCCCGTCTCGGGATTCACGCGCACCGTCCGAATCGTGACGCCGCGCTCCACCGAGAGACGCGTCCACGGCGCCTGGTTCGCGTGGTGATCGAGCTCGGTGATGACGATCTCATCCTGTGGCCCCCACGCGCGTCCCAGCGCACGCGCCAGATGGAACGTCAACGTCGTCATATTCTGCCCGAAGACGATCTCGTTCGGGGCCCCGTGCACGAAATCGGCAAGCACCACGCGCGCCGACTGGATGATGCGATCCGTCTCGACGCTGGTGGGGTACACCCAGTGCGTGTTCGCATTGTGGTGCAGCAGATAGTCGGTCATTGCCTCGACCACCGCGACCGGCACCTGCGTGCCGCCTGGACCGTCGAAGTACGCCACGGGCGCGCCGTTCTGCTTGCGCAGCAACGCCGGGAAATTGAGCCGAATCGACTCCACCGCACGCGCCGGGCGCGTCCCCAATGGCGCGCTCACAGCCGACCTCCGATCGTCGTCCCTGCCTGCTGTTCCACCACGCGCACGGCTTCGACGTGGTCCGCTTCCTCGCCGAGCTCCTCGTGTGCCTCCCGCATCAGACTGCTGGTCAGTTGCAGCAGGGGACTCGGCACCTGCTGTTCCCGGGCAACCTGCGCCGCAATGCCCACGTCCTTGTCGAGCAGCGCCAGGCGGAACGTGCGCGGAAATGCGCGAGTCACGACGCGATCGGGGAACAGGTTCTGGCTCGCGTTGGACCGACCGCTCGACGCGTTGATGACGTCCAGCGCGATCTCGGCCTTGACGCCGGCCTTCTCAAGCGCCGCCAGCCCTTCGGCGGTGCCCCAGATGTGCATCGCGAGCAAGGCGTTGTTCACGGCCTTGAGGGCATCGCCAGCCCCGACCGGTCCGCAGTGCACGATCTTGGCCCCGAAGCGCGACAGCACCGGCCGGACCTGCTCGAGCACGGCCGCGTCGCCGCCGACCAT
>JANRJP010000047.1:0-7606 GCA_033763905.1 Gemmatimonadaceae bacterium | reverse complement strand
GTGAGTTGCAGCACGCGCGTCGCCTTCGCGATGCTGCCTTCGCGAGCGACGATCCAGAAGTAGTGCAAGTGCTGGAAATTGAGCGCGGGCACGAAGCAATTCTGCCTCCGGCCGAGGCCGGACACCAGAGCGCCCGTGACGACGTGCGCCCCCATTGCGGACCGGGCCCGGAGGCGGCAGGTTGGGCCCGGAAAATGACCCAGCGCATCGTTGTCGTCGAAGACGACCCGCACGTCCGTGGTATGCTCGGGATGTTGCTTGAAGCCCTCGGGTACGCGCCGACGATGACCGCCGACATTGCGTCCGGTGCGGCGGCGGTCGCCGAGGCAACGCCGTACGCCGTGCTCTGCGACGTGCATCTGCGTCACGAGGACGGGCTCTCGTTGGCCGAGTCGATCCGTGCGGCGCATCGCGATCTGCGCATCGTCGTGATGACCGGCGTCGCGACGATGTCGGATGTGGGTCCCCGCGTGGCGGCGATCGCGGCCACCTTGCTGCACAAGCCCTTCGAGCCCGCCGAACTGGTCGCGGCGATCGAGCTCGGACGCAGTAGCGATCCCCGCTGACGCGGCACGGGCCAACTCTCGATCGGCGGCACGCGTACTATGGGGAACGGGGCGCACCGTGCGCCCCGCAGTTCGTCCCTCGCCACCATCGACGGAGCGTCCTTCCGTGAAGCGTGCGTTGTTCGCGTTGTGTGCAGTTGCTGCATCGACACTGTCCGCCCAGCCGCGGGAGCGTCCGCGACCGATCACCGATCCGGTCATTCAGCGGATCTGGACCCTCGCGATGGATTCGTCGCGCACGGTGCCGATGGCGCAAGCCCTGACCGATTCCATCGGCCCTCGGCTGAACGGCTCGCCGTCGCACAAGGCGGGTAACGACTGGCTGGTGAAGCAGTATCAGGCGATGGGCATCAGCGCCCGCAACGAGTCGTATGGCACGTGGCGCAGTTGGCGCCGCGGCGTGTCGCACGTCGATCTGATCGCGCCACGCGTGCGGACGCTGGAGGCCACGATGCTGGCGTGGAGCCCGGGCACCGGCGGCAAGCCGGTGCAGGGACCGGTCGTGCTCCTGCCACTGGCAGCCGACAGCGCGGCCTTCGCGCAGGCGTTGCCGCAGGTCAGGGGGAAGTTCGTGCTGGTTTCGGCGCCGCAGCCGACCTGCCGACCCGACGACAACTGGCGGCGATGGGCCGAACCGGCCACGATCGAGAAGCTCAAGGCCGAGCGGGATTCGATCACGAAGGCGTTCGACGCGCGCGTCCGGGCCACCGGCGTGCGCGGCACCGCGCTGCACAAGATGCTCGAACAGGCCGGCGCGCTCGGCGTCGTGACCTCGCTGTGGTCGGCCGGCTGGGGCGTAACGAAGATCTTCAGCACGCAGAACGAAAAGGCGCCGGTGGTCGACGTGTCCTGCGAGGACTACGGGCTGCTGTGGCGTTTGGCCGAACGCAATCAAGGTCCCGTCCTTCGCGTGACTGCTGATGCGCAGTTCCTCGGCGAACAGCCGGTGTTCAACACGGTGGCCGAGATCAAGGGCAGCACGAAGCCCAACGAGTACGTGATGCTGTCGGCGCACTTCGACTCGTGGGACGGGGCGTCGGGCGCGACGGACAACGCCACCGGAACGATCGTGATGCTCGAGGCGATGCGACTGCTCACGCTCGCGTATCCCGCGCCGAAGCGGACGATTCTCGTCGGCCACTGGGGGGGAGAGGAGCAGGGCCTCAACGGGTCGCGCGCGTTCGTCGAAGATCACCCCGAGGTGGTGACCGGGCTCCACGCATTGTTCAATCAGGACAACGGCACCGGCCGCATCGAGAACGTCGGTACGTCCGGCTTCCTCGGCGCGGTGCCGAACTTCACGCAATGGCTTGCGCAGTTGCCGTCGCAGGTGACGAACGGATTGCGGATCGATCTGCCGGGCACGCCGTCCGGCGGCGGTTCCGACCACGCGTCGTTCGTCTGCGCGGGGGCACCGGGGTTCATTCTCGGGGCCACCGACTGGAACTACGGCGACTACACCTGGCACACCAACCGCGACACCTTCGACAAGATCGTCTTCGAAGAACTCAAGCGGAACGCCGCGATGACGGCGATGCTGGCGTATCTCGCCGCGGAAGATCCCGAGTTCACCGGCCGCGAGAAAGCGCCGGGGTTGCAGTTCCCCTCGTGCGCGAAGGCCGCTCGCACGTCGGTGGGATCGAGCCGCTAAAAGAAGTACTTCGTCACCTCCGTTTCACCGGGCACTTGGTGGAGCGGAGGTGGCGGAATCGCGGTCCGTGCAGAATGTTGTGCAGGTGAACCGCCGCCCGTTCTACTATCGAGAAACACAGGGGCTTCGCGTCTCGGTCAAGCCGGTGTATCTGCCGGATCAGTCGAGCCCCGCTCGTCGACACTTCGTGTTCGCCTACTTCGTGCGAATCGAAAACGTCGGCACCGAGGCGGCGCAGTTGCTGACGCGCCGCTGGCTGATCCACGACTCCGCGGGCGAGGACACCGAGGTGGAAGGCGACGGCGTGGTGGGCGAGCAGCCTCGCCTGGAACCCGGGGCCGTGCACGAGTACCAGAGTTTCTGTGTGCTCCGATCCCGCAGCGGCTATATGGAGGGGCACTACGGCTTCGTGCGGGATGACGGCACGGCCTTCCGGGCGATGATCCCGCGCTTCGATCTCGAAGCGCGCGCGGAGACGAGCGGCCTGATGTGAAGGTGGCCGGCAACCTGCCGAGCCACCTTCGCGCTCAGAACGGACGCAACGCCAGCGAGACGCGGAACAGCGACGAGACGCCGGGCACCACGTAGTACTGCCCGAGCAGGGCCAGCTGATCGGTGAAACGCAACGTTCCGCCGAAGATGACGGGGAACTGCGTCATCCGCGGGGCAATGACGCGTGAGGTGTCGCGGAAGCCAGCGCCGTTGGTGAAGTCCACCTGCAACCACGGATTGAGCGAGTTCACGCCCGCACCGATGAAGTAGCCGTACCCGGCCGCATCGACGCCGACGATCGCTTCGGCACCGGTAACGTTGGGTCGGTAGCGATCCTTCGACGGCGCGGTCCCGTAGCAAGCGGCCAGCGGGTCGTTGCGCAGCGCCGAGCGCGGGCAGGTCACTGGGCCGCGAACGTCACCGCGGGTGAGGTGCCCGCGCACTTGCAGCCGTACCGGATTGCCGGCGAGTGTGCCGGCGCGGCCGGTCCACGCCAACGCGCCCTGCACAATGTTCGGCGTGGCGTCACCGACGGTGACGGGCGGCAGATACGCCGCTTCGACCTGCATCCCCCACGGCAGCGCGACAATCAGCCGCGGGCGCGGGAGCAGCGACGACAGATTCGCATTCTGCGACTTGTCGGCGGTGAAGCACTGCGTGGTGCGCAGTGCCGACGGCGCCTCGGGCACCTGCGACAGCTCAAGCACCAGGGTCGTGAGTCCGGTGGGCTGCCGCTGCGGCTGATCGATCACGCCGAACGCGAGCGGGGCCGCAAAGAACTCGAGCATCTTCGCCTCGTTGGACGAGGCGGGAAGCCGATCGCAGGGAAACCCTTGGGCGCGGAGCGCCGACGAGGCCAGCGGCGCGACCAACAGGACGGCACACACGGCGCGCACCCGCGCCGGGATCAGACGAAGCGGAAAGAGGCGCATCCGAGGAACCTACGCGCCCCTCCGCCGAAAATCAGTGGCTCGCGGCCCCGTCGGCGGCGAGCAAGGCGGCAAACCCCTCGCGGATCGAGGGGTAGCGGGGGGCAAACCCGGCCGCCACCAGTCGCGTGTTGCTGATGCGCTGGTTCGAACGCGGCGGCGCATCGTCCGCGCCGACGGCAGGCGGGGACCACGGTCGTCCCTCGAGGCGCGCCAGCTCCCGCGCGACGTGGATCGCCAGCATCGGCGACCCGTCCGCGCAGTTGTAGGCACCGCGCATCGATGGGGAGCCAAGGGCCAGGCGAACCGCCGCGACGATGTCGTCGCGATGCGCGAAGTTGGTCCAGTACGCGCCGCCGGCGGACAGCCGCGACGCATCGCGGAACCGGGCCATTGCGCTGCGTCCGGGGCCGTAGATCCCCGCCACGCGCAACACGACGCTGCGCAGCCCCGCGGCCCCAAGGACGGTGTCTTCCGCCGCGACCAGCGCCTCGCCGTCGGGGCCGCGCGCCTGTCGCGGCGTGTCTTCCGTGACCTCGCGCCCGTTGCGCACGCCGTATACGCCGGTGCTCGAGGTGTACACCACGGACTCCGCGCCGGCGTGCTGCGCCAGCCACACCGCCGCTCGCGCGAGCGGGGGATACGTCGTCGCGTGATCGCTCCCGCCACTCGGCGCGGCGCACAGCACCACGTGCGCGATGCGCGGGGGGAGTCCGCTGAGCGATGCCGGCTCGCGCGCATCGCCGGAGACCACCTGGATGCCGGGCGCTGGCGCGTCCGGCCGCGCGTGCCGACGGACCGCCACGACCGGAACGCCGGCGGCGGCCAGCTCCGCCACCAGCGCGCTGCCGACGTAGCCAGCGCCCAACACCAGCACGGGCGCGGTCACGCCGGTCCGTACTTGCTGGCGCGGATGACCTGCACCTCTGACACCCAGGCAATGACCGAGTAGTGCGCGAAGTAGTGCTCCTGGATGTGTGCCAGGATCTTCACCGCGAGGGCGGCGTCGGTGATCGTCTCGATCCGCACGTTCACGCCGGGAATCTCGCCCGCGTGCCGCTCGGCCGATCCACGCCCACGGCCCTCGTTGGCGGTGTAGCCGGTGGCGCCGAGGCGCAGCAGGTCGTCTTCGATCTTCTGTTCGAGCACCGGCTCGCAGATGATGGTGACGAGCGATCGCGAAGTGGTGTCCATCGGCGTGTCAGCGTCCGGCCGCCCAAAGCGCGGCCTGGAAGTACAAGGTGATCCCGAACAGGATGTTGAACGGGAAGGTGATCGCGAGCGATGACGTGAGATACAGCGTGGGGTTCGCGTCCGGCAACGTGAGGCGCACGGCGGGCGGCGCCGCAATGTAGGACGCCGAGGCCGCCATCGCGCCAAGGACCGTGGCGCCGCTCGGGCTCAGGCCCGCCCACACACCGAGCCACGCGCCGATCACGCCGTGCACGGCCGGCCACAGGACGCCGAAGGCTAGCAGGAACGGGCCAACCTTCTTCAGGTCGCCCAGTCGCGACCCGGCGACGACGCCCATCTCGAGCAGGAAGAGGCAGAGGGCGCCGCGGAAGACCGCACCCTTGCTGTCATAGAAGGGCGCGATCTTCTCCCACTGCTCGTGTCCGCTGAGGTAGCCGATGATCAGGCCGCCGATGAGCAGAATCATCGTGCGTGCGGTCAGGACTTCGTGCAGGACGGCGCCGAGCTTCTGCTCGGGATGCGCGGTGCGCAGCGCGCCAATGGCGAGGGCGACGTGAATGCCCGGGCTTTCGAGCGCCGCGAGCAGCGTGGGCATATAGCCCTCGAGCGGCGGCAGCGTGGGGTCCTGCACCTGCATCGCCTGCACGAACTGCTGCGCGGCCAAGAAGGTCACGGCCGAGACCGAGCCGTAGTGCGCGGCGACGCCGGCCGCATCACTCTCGGAGAACTTGCCGATGTAGCGCAGGACGGCCCACGCGGTGATTGGCGTGAGGACGCCGAGGAACAGCGTCACCCCCAGCGGCGCCGCGATCGTGGCCATCGGCGTTTCGGCGAGCTCTGCACCACCCTTGAGGCCCAGGCCGAACAACAGGAAGATGCTGATGCCCGTATAGATGTCCTTGGGCAGGGTGAACTCGCTGCGCACGAGCCGCGCGAAGACACCGAGCGCGAACGACAGGACGATCGGATTGAGCAGGTTGGTCCGCAGAATATCCGTCATTGATCTCGAGGGGAGAGAACCGGACGGAAGATATGTTTTCTGTCAACACATTGAGCAGATCAATGTACGGCAGGGACCAGCCGTCGCGGGAACTTTCGGACCGCGAGACCGAAATGGGCGGACTGCATCCAAGGGAACCGCGCGTGCGAACAACTGTTCATCACGCGGCAGTCGGCACTGTGCCGAGGCCGTGAACCACTTCCATCCAGATCCCGCATATGCGCAAGCTCGCCTTCGCTCTCGCCGCCGCTGCGACCGTGGCCCTCGCCCCGGCTGCTCAGGCCCAGACCAAGGACATCGTCGAGACGGCGGTCGCCGCCGGCTCGTTCAACACGCTCGCGGCGGCCCTCAAGGCGGCTGGCCTCGTCGAGACGCTCAAGGGCAAGGGGCCGTTCACGGTCTTCGCTCCGACCGATGAAGCCTTCAAGAAGCTCCCGGCCGGCACGGTCGAGTCGCTGCTCAAGCCCGAGAACAAGGCCAAGCTGACGGCCATCCTCACCTACCACGTCGTCGCCGGCAAGGTGCTCGCGAAGGATGTGAAGCCGGGCAAGGTCAAGACGGTCAACGGCGCCAGCGCCGAAGTGATGGCGCACGGCAACATGCTGATGCTCAACAACGCCGGCATCGTGAAGACCGACGTGCAGGCCTCGAACGGCGTCATCCACGTGATCGACGCGGTCATCCTGCCGCCGCAGTAAGTCAGGCGCTCGTCAACGGCACGTGGGCGGATCGCTTCGGCGATCCGCCCCCGTGTTGCGTGTCGCGGCAACCGAACCGCGTGTCGTGACGCGCTCGTTACGCCTCGCGCAGTGCGGCCATCGGCGTCTCCTTGAACACATCGCGCCCGCCGAGCAACCCGATCACCACCGCGAGCGTCAACATCAGCCCCGCAATCGCCGCCGCCGGCCCGATCGCCGGCGTAAAGGGCTGCTTGAACACGAAGCGCATCACCGCCCACGCGCCGCCGAAGCTGAGCACCATCCCGCTCGCCGCGCCCAGCGCGCCCAACAGCGCGTACTCGGCCAGCAGAATGCGCCGAATCTTGTCGGCCGTCGCCCCGAGCACCTTGAGCAACACGCCCTCGCGAATGCGTGCGTTGCGGGTGGCGGACACCGCCGAGAACAGCACCGGGATGCCGATCGCGAGCGAGAAGAGCGCCAGGAAGCGAATGGCCAGCGTGACCTTCTCGACGATCTGCGACACCGTGCGCTGAATGAGCGAGATGTCGATCGCGCTCACGTTCGGGTAGGCCTTCACCGCTTCGCGCTGCACGATCGCGCTCGCGCGGGCATCGGGCGACGCGCCGACGAGCACGAACTGCTTTGGCGCCTGTTCGAGCACGCCCGGCGAGAACACGGCAAAGAAGTTGGGCTCGAGCCGCGCCCAGTTCACTTCGCGGAACGAGGTCACCCGCGTCGGCACCATCACGCCCTGGACGTCCCACGTGATGACATCGCCGACCACGACGCCAAGATCACCGGCCACACCGCCTTCCATCGACACCTCGGCCACCGGCTCGCCGTCCTTGGCCTTGGTTTCGCCGAACCACTTGCCGGCGATCAGCTTCTCGGACGGCATCATCTCGCCGCGGTAGGTGGACCGATACTCGCGCCGCAGTGTCCACGTCTGCCGCTTGATCGAGTCGGGGTTCGTGCTGTCGAGCATCTGCGACATCGTCCACTGGTTGATCTTGGCGATGCGCATCGTGACGATCGGCGTCGTGCCGACGACGTCCACCTTCTGGGATCGCATCACCGAGTCGACGCCCACCTTC
>JANRJP010000009.1:0-95900 GCA_033763905.1 Gemmatimonadaceae bacterium | reverse complement strand
CCGCCCGCCGATGGCGGCTCGCCGCGCTGGGGCGTGAACTTCGCGCGCGATCTCGCGCGGCTCGGTGAAACGGCCTACTGGAATCCTACGCCGCTCGATCAACCCGGGCTCGTCTCGCGGTTCGGAGACCTCACCGGGCTGGACGGGCTCAAGGCACCGTCCAAGCTCGAGGTGATCCCGTATCTGCGCGGCCAGATTGAAACGCAACGCGCCGAACCGGCCGACCCCTTCACGCGGACCATCGCGCCGGCAGCGGCGGGCGGCGTCGACCTGCGCTACCGGCTTCCCGCCGGCCTCACCGCGACGGCGACGATCAACCCCGACTTCGGGCAGGTCGAAGCGGATCCCGCCGTCGTGAATCTCACGCAGTTCGAGGTCTTCTTCCCGGAGCGACGGCCGTTCTTTCTGGAGGGAGCCGACATTTTCCGCTTCGGCGGCACGACGACGCTCAACGACAACAACTCCACGACCTTTTTCTACTCGCGACGCATCGGCCGCGCCCCGCGCGTATCGCCGGGCGGCGACGTGGCCTACGCGGACGTGGCGCGCCAGACGCCGATCGACGGCGCGCTCAAGCTGAGTGGCAAGACGTCGCGCGGGTTGTCGGTGGGGTTGCTGGCGGCGGCAACTGCCGAGGTCTTTGCACCGATCGTCGACACCGCGGGTCGCGCCGGCTCACGACCAATCGAACCCGGTAGCGCGTACGTCGTCTCGCGACTGCGACAGGACTTCCGGCAAGGCAACACCGTGGTGGGCGGATTCTTCTCGGGATCCCGTCGTTCGCTCGACGACGCCGCGTATCGCCCCGTGTTGCCATCGAGTGCGGTGGTGGCCGGCGCGGATTTCGAGCACGCGTGGCAGCGTCGGACGTGGACGATCAGCGGCTTTCTGGCCGGCAGCCGCGTGGCGGGTGATCGCGCATTCATCACGGCGCTGCAACGATCACCGGTGCGCCAGTACCAGCGGCCCGATCAGTCACACGTTCGTGTGGACAGCACCACGACGGCGCTCGGCGGCTACTTCGGTACGCTCTCGGTGGCAAAGAGCGCGGGCCGGCGCGTGCTGGCCAGCGCGACGTACGAAGAGACCAGTCCGGGGTTTGACGCCAATGACCTGGGCTTCCAGACACGCGCCGATTTCCGCACGCTCTCGACCGCGTTGATCTGGCGGAGCCCGGAGCAGACACGGGCCTTCCGCGAGACCTTCTTCGGCGCGTTCTCGACCCACTCGTTCAACTTCGGCGGCAACAAGATCGAAGAGCGCTACGCCGCGGCGTCCCAGGTGACGTTCCTCAACTTCTGGTCCGCTGATTTCCAAGGCAGCTGGTCGCCGACGGTGTACAACGACCGTCTGCTGCGCGGCGGGTATCTCTCCCGCGCGGTCGAGCAGTGGCGCACCTCGCTCGAGCTGTCGAGCGACGAGCGCAAGTCGATCGTGGGCGGCTTGCGCGTCGAGAACCGCAATGACGTGTCGGGGGAGTACGACCGCGTGATCGGGCTATCGGCTGATCTGCGGCCGACGCCGGCGGTGCGACTGCGGGTTGGCCCGTCGTATCGTTGGCAGTTCGATACGGACCAGTACGTCACCACCGTAACGGATGCCACCTCGCCGCTCGCCGATCGACGGCGTTACGTCTTCGCCGACATCCGTCAGACGGAGCTGTCGACCGAGATTCGCGCCGACTGGACCTTTACGCCGTATCTGTCCCTGCAGGTGGTCGCGCAACCGTTCGTTGCGGCCGGCAAGTATGACACCTACAAGGAGTTCGGCACGCCCGGCACCTTCACGTTCCGACCCTATACGCCGCTCGTGCGCAACGGGACGTCGGTGACGGTCGATCCCGATGGGGCTGGGCCGGCACCGTCGTTCTCGTTCGCCGAGCAGGATTTCACCGTGCGCGCCCTCCGCGGCAATGCGGTCGTGCGCTGGGAGTACCGGCCCGGCTGCACGATCTTCTTCGTCTGGCAGCAGCAGCGCGAGGGCTTCGATCAGGTCGCGCGACTGGCGCTCGGCGACGACGCTCGACGGGTGTTCACCGACCCGATGCGCAACGTGTTCCTGGTGAAAGCAACCTACTGGTTCCAGCCGTGAGGCCGGGGCCTCAGGCCGACAGCGCGAGGAACTGACGGAGCATCCGCTCGGTCATTCCCCAGATCACCTTGCCGTCCACCACGAAGCTCGGGACACGCCACCACGCCTCGCGGACGCGGATCCGCGACTCCTGCGTGGTGGCGGGGTTGCGCAGGGTCCGCAGCGGAACCCAGAAGGCCCGGGCAACCTCCGCGCTTGGCGCGAGGGGCGCGTCCCCGGTGTAGGCGAAGACGTGTGGCCGCACGACGATCGGCGGCAGCACGGGCGTACGCGGATACAGCTCGTCCAGCGTGCCGAGCAGCCGGCCGCTCGCGGCGAGATCGAGTGCCGTTTCTTCCAGCGTTTCGCGCATCGCCGTGTGCACGAGCGAGGCATCGTCCGGATTCGCGCGGCCCCCGGGCAGGGCGATTTGCCCGCTCCAGGGATCACCGGCGTACTCGGCGCGTTGGATGAGCAGCAGTTCCACATCGTCCACGGCCGGACGCAGGACCACGGCGACGGCGGCGCGACGGACCGTCGCCTCCGCTTCGGCCAGCGACGCGGTGTAGTCCGCGAGCGCGCTTCCGACCCGGGCGAGCACCGGGTGCGCGAGATCGGCGGTGGAGTGGCTCGACATCTGTCCAATATGGCAGGGGATCGCGCGTCACGCGGCCATTGACGGACGGCGCCCCACCCCCGACTGTCAGGACACCCCTGCCGCTGAGGTCGTATGCGCCATCGGACGTCCGCACTCGCCCGTTCGGTCTTCGAAGTGTCCGCGTTGTGCTCCTTCGGAATCGCGGCCGCAGCCTCGCCCCGGGACGCGTCAGCGCAGCAACCACCGACGCGGCGTCCCGCAGCGAGTCGCCCGGCGCCCCCGTCGACTGGCGTCATCACGATCACGGCGAACGATCACTTCTACGAAGCGCCGAATCCGATTCCCGGTGGCGTGGTGACGTTCCGCCTGGTGAACAAGGGCAAGGACTTCCACCACATCTGGATCGTGAAGATCGACGAGGGCTATGCCTTCTCCGACTTTATGCGGTCGCTTGGCCCCGGACGTCCCCTCCCGGAATGGGCAACCGGCCTCGGTGGCCCGGAGTCTCCGGAGCCCGGGCAAGAGAGCCGACTCACCGTGGAGCTGCCACCCGGCCGCTACGCGCTCGCCTGTTTGCTGCCGTCGCGCGAGTCGGGCACGACGCACCTCGCCAAGGGGATGTTTCTGCCCCTGACGGTGACCAAGGGCGCCGCGCGTCGCGCACCAACCGGGGACATCGCCGTTCGGATCACGGGGCGCGAGATCGTTGCGCCCGCGACGGTGACCCCAGGCACGCATTTGCTCGCGGTCTACAGCGAAGCGCCGCAGCCGCGTGGGTTTCGACTCGCGCGCCTGCAAGAGGGCAAGACGGCGGCGGACATCGCCGCGTGGATCGAGGGCGGCTCCTCAGGCACGGCGCCCTTCGAGCTCGTGGGCGGCACAACGCCGCTTGCGCAAGGCGCGGCCGTGTGGATGCCGCTGACATTCACCGCCGGCAACTATGCGCTACTGCCGATGGCGTTGGATGTCGCGTCGGGAGAGCTGCGCTATCAGCGGACGGCGCCCGCTCTCGTGTCCGTCCGCTGAGCGGGCTACGGCTGTCCCGGCGCGCGGGCGTCAGCGACGAATCGCCCGTGCGCCGGCATCCGCACCGCAACCAGTGACGCCGAATCCAGTGACGCATCCGCGGCAATGATACCGTTGGCTGCGAGCAGATGGGCCGTGACGGCGTAGGTCTCGTCAGCCGACAGCGTGCCCGGCGCACCGTATGGCATCGCGCGACGGATGTAATCGTACAGCGTGGTGGCGTACGGCCAGTAATTCCCGATCGTGCGCTCGAGCGAGGGGTCGGCGGCAAAGCCGAATCCATCGCGCGGCACGCGTCCGACCAGTCTTGGGTACACGGGCGGCAGACCTTCGCCGGTGCTTCCGTGGCAGGCGGCGCACTTGGCGGCATAGAGCCGCGCGCCCTCGACCACGGTCCCACGCCCCCGAGGCAGTCCCGCGCCAAGGGTATCGACATCGACATCCCACGCCGCGAGCCGCGCCGCATCGACGGGACGACCGACGCCGAGGCGCGCCCACGTCGCGGGCAGTGCTGCCGTTGCCGCCGCTGGATCTCGCGAGGCGGGCACGTCGCTGCGTTCGGCGGGACTCCGCGAGGTACAGCCCGCGACCAGCATCAGCGTCGCGACGCAGATCCCGCGACCGGCGCGCCTCACGACCACAGCTCCGCGTTGGCGAAGGTGACGGCACCGCTCGCCGCAATGCGCCACGCGCGCAACTCGTTGAAGTGGTAGTCCGTCCCCGCGCCGCGTGCCGCGCGCAGCGCCCGCCGATCAGGCTGCGTGTCGCCACTGCTGTCGTGTGCGCGACTGACGAGGACCGTGGATGCGCCATCCCAACGCCACGGCAGCAGAAACCGCGCAACCGCCTTGGGGTGCTCACGCCCGACCAGTTCCGCCTCGCGCCAGCTGCGGCCGCCATCGGTGGAGACCTCGACCCTCGTGATGGTGCCGCGTCCACTCCACGCGAGACCGCTAATCGTCAGGGGCCCCGGCGAGAGTGTCGCGGGGTGCGACGGCGCGGTGATGATGCTTTTCACATCCTGCTCGAACGTGAATTGTCGCGCGACGTCTCCCAGCACTGGGTCCGTGTACTTCGACGTCTCCCAGCGGGTCATCCACGGCGCGCTGCCGAGTTCGAGCCGGCGCAGCCACTTCACGTTGATGTTGCCTTCCCAGCCGGGCACGAGCAGCCGCAGCGGGTACCCCGCCTCGGGCCGGAGCGGTTCGCCATTCTGTCCCCAGACGAGCAGCGCATCGTCGAGCGCCTTCCAGACGGGGACGCTTCGGGCGAGACGGCACGCGTCACCGCCCTCCGCGAGCATCCACGAGGCGGCGGGATCCATCCCGACTTCCGCGAGCACATCCCGCAGGCGGACACCGGTCCACTCGCAATTCAGGAGCTGTCCGTCGATCTGCTGCGGCGTCATCGTCGGCTTCGGATCGCGAAATGCCGCGCGACCATTGCCGGCGCACTCGATGAAGTGCGGACGCACGACGTGCGGGAATCGCTGCAGATCGTCGAGCGTGAACTCGGTCGGCCGCGCCACGCGACCGTGCACCACCAGTCGGTGGCGGGCCGGATCAATCGCGGGAATGCCGGCGTGATGCCGCTCGAAAGCGAGATCACTGGGCGTGATCGTCCCGCTCAGACGCTCGAGTGGCGTCTTGCTCGTCCCTTCGGTCAGTCCCGTGGGTGTCCGCGCCACTTCCACGAAGGGCGAACGGCTGCCGACCGCGCTCGTCGGCGCGCCGGTGACCGCCGTGGGATCCTCGGGGACGAGCGGTCGGGTGACCGCAGCCGAGTCCTGCGGAGCGGTGGGCAGCGCTTCGGCGAGCCGAGCAGCGACAAGGCCGGCCGCAGCGCCCGCGGCGCCCTTGAGCAGCGTACGCCGAGAGGTCACGGCGCGATCTCAGCGCGCACCGGGGGTCGCCGGCGTACGCGGCGGCTTCGGGACATCCGAGAGTGCGACGTTTCGGCGGGGCAGCAGGCGCGGCGACACGTAGGGCTCGTGCCCATCGGTGCGATACGGCACATCCTTGGGCGCGCCGCCGCCGGGCCAGTCCTGCTCCTTGTTCGGCGAATCGGGCCGCGGCTGCCGGACCATAAACGCTGCCACGTCGAAGGCCTGCTGTTCGGTCAGCGTGCCGCCCTGGCCGAGCGGCATATTGCGCCAGATGAAGCTGGCGGCGCGTTCCTCCCGCGCCATCGACGCCCCGATCGAGAAGGACTTCGGTCCCCACAGTGCCGGAATCGCCGGCGCGCCGCCGCCATCCTGACCGTGGCACGCCACGCACTTCTCGCGGAACAGGGCCTCGCCGCGCGCGGGATCGCCGGTGAGCGGATTGGGCATCGGGATCAGGCCGTCGACCGCCGCTTTGGTGCCAACCGGCACGCCGCGCGACAGAAACGCGAGATAGTTGACGATGTCGGTCATCTCGCGGCTGTTCGTCGGGATGCGATTGCCCGCGAGCGAGCGCGTAAAGCAGTAGTTGACGCGATCCTCCACCGTGATGACGGCACCGGTGCGCGGCATGTACTTGGGGAATCGCGCGAAGGTGCCGGTCAGCGGCGCCGCCTTGTCCTCACGGCCTTCGTTCAGGTGGCAGCTGGTGCACTGCAGGTTCGAGTGCGCATAGGCCGGCAGCGAATCCGTCGTGTGTTGCAGGAGCGCGAGCCCGCGACGAATCGAGCGCCCGAGCGAATCATCGGGCACCTCCGCCAGCGCCGGAGGCGTCCACGCCTCCCACGAAAAGGCGGCCTTCGTCGCCGGCGTCGTCGCCGCGGCCGGCGCGTCCACGGCGGGTCGTTCGCATCCCGCGATCACGAGCGCCAGCACCAGCACAGCCGTCCGGCGCGGTGCCACGGACGACGGGATCACGTCACCGAAGGGACGAAACATCAGCGCTCCTCACAGAAACTGTATTGCCGCAGCGGCATATATGCGTTGCGACGATACGTGCAGGACCGGCACGGCGCAATGCCCACACTCAGACTATTGCATCTCCACATAACCATTCAGTACTATTTTATCGTTCTTCCTTTGCCCGTCCCCTCGTTCCGAGGTTCCGTATGGCCTCCTCCGCCGTCGCGTCCCACGCTCCCGCGGTCTCGTCCCCACGCCGGATCCCGCCGTGGGCTTCGCTCGGCGTGCTCTTTGGTGTGACCAGTGCGCTGTCGGTCCTCGCCTTCGGGCCGATCGGCGTCAGTGGCACCTACCCCAGAGCCGTCGGCGCCGTCGCGCGTGCGGTCGCGCCCGACTGGGCGGCCGGCGCGCCGTATCTCGTCAAGATGGGTTCGGTCGTCACCCCCGAGTCGCTGCTCGTCGTCGGCCTGCTCCTCGGCGGTTTTCTCGCCCGGCGCCTCTCGCGCTCGGCGCCGCCCCCAGCCGTCGAGATCGTCCACGCGGCGGAACACCGCACCGGCACGCGGTATCTCACCGCGTTCGCGGGCGGCTTTCTCATTCTCTTCGGCGCCCGGCTCGCTGGGGGCTGCACCAGCGGCCACATCATTTCCGGCATCAGTCAGCTGGCCGCCAGTTCCTTCATCTTCGCTGCCGCCGTGTTCGGGGCGGGGATGCTCACCGCCAAACTGCTCCGCGCGAGGGCCTGACCGATGACGCTGCTGTACGGACTGCTCGTAGGCGTCGCGATGGGGGCCTTCATTCAACGCGTCGGCGCCTCATCCCCCGCGGTGATCCTGCGCAACCTGCGTCTCAAGGACCTGAGCGTCATCAAGTTCATGGCGACGACGATCGCGATCAGCTCGATCCTGTCGTACGTCCTGCAGGCCGGAGGCGCCGCGATGCACTTCGACATCAAGCCGACGTACGTGCTCGGCGTCGCACTGGGTGGCGCGATCTTCGGGGTCGGCTTCGCGCTCGGTGGCTATTGTCCGGGCACCTGCGTCGTGGGCATCGGAGAAGGCCGGAAGGACGCGTGGGCCGCCATCGCTGGCGGCGTCCTCGGCGCGTTCGTCTTCACCCTCGTGTGGCCGATCGTCGAGCCGCTCCTTATCAAGCCGCTCAACTTCGGCAAGATCACGATCGCGGAACTGCTCGGTGCGAATCCGCTGATGGTCGCCGCGGTGCTCGCGGTCGTCTTTTTGACCGTGGTGACGCTGTTGCCGACCCGCCCGGGACGAACCCCGACGACATAACGTCAGCGTCGCTGGCGGGCGTCACGCGCCCGCCAGCACCCGCTTCCGTCGGTTGGTCTCGGCTTCCATCCGCTCGCACATCACGTCGCAGAGCTTGAAGACGCCCTTGTCCGCCATCCGGTAGAGGACGAACAGGCCGTCCTTGCGCCGAGCGACGAACCCCAAGGCGTGCAGCTGCTTGAGCTGCTTGCTGGTGTTGGCCTGACTCAATCCCGTGCGCTCGACGATATCGGTCACGTTGAGCTCGCCGTCCCGCAGGGTGTTGAGAATCGCCAGGCGCGAGGGATCGCCCAGGGCCTTGAAGCGGTGGGCGATGAGCTCGAGTACGTCGGGAGTCAGGTCGAACTTGGCCATTGGCGGGACGTCGGGGAAGTAATATGCTACAAGAGTAATACGGTTGATTAGTCGCCGCCAGATCCCGGGACCGGCGCAGGGGACTAGCTTTCCCCTCCCGTGGAACTTCCCGATTCGCTGGCCCTGGTGGCCGCCGCCCCGTGGGCCGTCGCCCCGACCGTCGTGGCGTGGCGCCTGCTCGATTCTTCGCCGTTGCCGCCCGCTCGCCCTTGGCACGAGGGCGCCCCGCGGGTCAGTGTGATCGTGCCCGCGCGCAACGAGGCGGGCAACATCGAGCGGCTCGTGCGCAGCGTGCTGGCCTCCACCTGGGGCGACCTCGAGTTGATCGTGGTCGACGATCATTCGAGCGACGGCACCGGGACGCTCGCGCGCACCGCGGGATTCGGCGACCCGCGCCTGCGCGTCATCAGCCCACCGCCGCTGCCCGAGGGTTGGTTCGGGAAGCAGTGGGCCTGCGTCGCCGGCGCCCAGATCGCCACCGGCGACCGCCTGCTCTTCGCCGACGCCGACACCTGGCACGCCCCTGAGCTGATCGCCCGACTGGTGCGCGCACAGGACGAGACCGGCGCCACGCTGCTCTCGATCGCCGGGCGGCA
This sequence comes from Gemmatimonadaceae bacterium, assembly GCA_033763905.1. GTDB lineage: Bacteria > Gemmatimonadota > Gemmatimonadetes > Gemmatimonadales > Gemmatimonadaceae > JAJTHG01. The sequence continues at coordinate 87,119 of JANRJP010000009.1, read as the reverse complement.
GGAGATGCGCACGTTCTGGGAGCGCGTGGCGCTGCCCGTGCCGTTCTTCATCCTCGCGCTGCGCTTCGGGGGGCTCAATGCCATCGAGCGCGCCACGCGGCCGACGCAGGCCCTGGCCAACGGCCAATGCCTGATGTTCACGCGAGAGGCCTACGACGCCCTCGGCGGCTGGGAAGCGGTGCGCGACACCGTTGCCGACGACCTGCGGATGGCGCAGCACGTGGTCGCCCGGGGCGGCAAGGTCGTGCTCCGTGCCGCGCTCGACGCCCAGTCCACCCGGATGTACGACAGCCTCGGCGCGCTCGTGGCCGGTTGGGCAAAGAACTTGTACTCCGGTGGCAAGTTCGTCGTGGCCCCGTCCCTGTGGCCGTTGCTCCGCGTCGTGACCGCGGTGGGCCCCTGGGTGCTGCTCGCGCCGCTGCTGGCGGTGCTCGCGGGGCTGTCGCCGTCGACGCCGACCTGGGTCGTGCACGCCGGCGTGATTGCGCTCACGGTGCAGACCGTGTGGGCCGCCGTGATGTACCGCTGGCTGCAGCTTCCGATGTGGCACGCGCTCTGTCACCCGTTGGGCGCGGTGATCTTCTGCTGGATCGGCCTCATCGCGGCGGTGCGCGGCGACGGCGTCACGTGGCGCGGCCGCACCTACCCCTCGCAATGAATTGCACCCGTCGGCGATGACGCGCCGACGGCCCGGGGCGGCGCTGCGCGCAGGTTGCCGCCGTGCTCCGACTCCCCGATGCCGCTCACCTGTTGTCCGCCGCGCTGGATGGCGACTTCGCCCCACTCGCCACCGGCCTCCGGTTTGCGCCGCTAACGACACTCCCGCGCGGCGCACGCGACGCACTGCAGCTCCCGCCTTCCGCCGCGAGCTGTCGCGCCACAACGCGGCCGGGCCGGCTCGGTCTGCTCACCTTCGAATGGAAGGGCGACGAATCTCTCCGTGACGCCACGCGGCGCATTGCGGGCCTGCTCGTTCGCCACGCCGGGCACCGGATCTGGTGCGTCGCCGGTCGGCGGGCGTCGACTCACGACGCGATCCTCGCGGTGGCGACGCCCCACATCCCGGCCCCGCTCGTGTCGGCGCTAGTCGTCCGCCGTGGTGAGATCGTCGACAGCGACGTACAGACCGTGATGGCGTTGGCCGCCGCGGCGGCACACGCCGACGATGATCTCGTCCATCAGCGCTGGGGCGAAGTCCTCGGCCGCGATGCCCTCACCGGACGGTTCTACCGCGCGCTCGAACGCGTCGTCCGCGCGATGGGGGACAGCATCGACCACGCGGTGCCATCGACGTCACGCCGCGCACTCGCGATCACCGCGGCCTCACGCCTGTTGTTCCTGTCGTTTCTCGAGGGCAAGGGCTGGCTGGATGGCGACCGCGCCTTTCTCGTCAATCAGTTCGACGACGCGATGCGGTCGGGTGGCGGCTACCATCGCCGGATCCTGTGGCCCCTGTGGTTCGGCACGTTGAACACCCCCTCGGCGCAGCGCGCCGCGCGCGCCCGGCGTTTCGGGCGCATCCCGTTCCTGAATGGCGGCCTGTTCGGCCGCACGCCGGAAGAACGTGCGCACCGACGCGTCATCATCGACGACGCCGCGTATGGGCGTTGCTTCGACGAGGTGCTCACGCGGTACCGGTTCACCGCGCGCGAGGACGCGCTCACGTATCGCGAGGCGGCCGTCGATCCCGAAATGCTGGGCCTCGCCTTCGAATCGCTGATGGGCGCGTCGGATCGCAAGTCGTCCGGGGCCTTCTACACTCCGCCCGCCCTGGTCGATACCGTCGCCCATCTGGCCCTGACATCCGCGCTGGTGGGCCCCGCCGTCGACGCACGCGTCGTCACCGAAGCGCTGCACGGCGTCAGCCAAAGCGGGGCGGCCGCGCGGGCCCTGCTCGATCGCGCACGTGCGCTCCGCGTCTGCGATCCCGCCTGCGGCTCCGGCGCGTTTCTCGTGCGGTTGCTCGACGGCCTAGCCACCATCCGGCGCGCCGCTGGCGACCCGCTCGTCGACGCCGCGTTGCGCCGAGACATCCTCGCGCGACAACTGCACGGCGTCGACCGGAACCCGGTCGCGGTCTGGCTGTGCGAACTCCGGCTCTGGCTGGCCGTGGTGGTTGCACACGACGAACCCGACCCCCGACGCGTCCCGCCGCTTCCGAATCTCGACCGGCACGTACGCGTCGGCGACGCCCTCTCCGGCGGCGATTTCGCACGCGTGCACGACCCGGCCGCCTCGCGTCGCGTACAGGTCGCCCGCGAGCGGTACGCCCGCGCGAGCGGCCGGCGCAAACACCTGCTCGCGCGCCAGCTCGACCGGCTCGAGCGGGCCGCCGCCGTCGCGGCGTTGGAGCGGCAGCATCGCGTGGTGCGCGGGGCACGCGCGGAACTCCTGCGGCAGCAGCGGAGCCGCGACCTCTTTGGCGCACGGCATCGCCCGACGGCCGCCGAGCGCGCCCTGCGGGCGGCGAGCCGCCGCGAGCAGCAAGCGATCGAACGCGAACGGCGGCGGCTCGCGGCCGGCGGCGCGCTGCCATTCGCGTTCGCCTCGCATTTCGCCGCCGCGGCGGGGGAGGGCGGCTTTGGGCTCATCATCGGCAACCCGCCTTGGGTGCGGCCGCATCGCGTCGATGCCATCGCCCGCGAGGCGTATCGCCACGCGTTCCGCGTCGCGAGAGACGGCGCGTGGCCAGCCGGCAGTGGCGACGCGGCGCCCGGCTTCGGCGCGCAGGTGGATCTCGCCGCGCTGTTCACCGAGCGTGGCGTCTCGCTCCTGCGGCGCGGCGGCGTGCTGGCCTTCGTGCTGCCGACGAAGTTGTGGCGTTCGCTCGCGGGCGCGGGATGGCGCGCGCTCATCGCGTCGGACACGGCATTGCTGCACATCCAGGACTGGAGCGAGGGCCCGGCAACCTTCGACGCGGCCGTCTACCCCGGCATCGTCGTCCTCGAACGCCCGCGACTCGCCGCCGGCCCGAGTCCCGCACCGCACGAGGAGCCGAACGCCGACGCGGTGGTGCTGCACCGCAGCACGGCGCTCCGCTGGCAGGCGACGCGTCGCGCCCTCGCCTACGACGACGCGCCGGGCAGTCCCTGGCTCCTGCTGCCACCGGCCGTGCGACGCGCCTTCGATGCGCTGCGCGATGCCGGGCCGCCACTGGGCACGTCGCCGTTCCGCCGTCCCACCCTCGGAGTGAAGTGCGGTTGCAACGAGGCCTTCGTCGTCGAACGCACGGCACAGCCGGCAACGGGCCGTGCCTGGGTGCACGTGCGCGCCGGCCATCGCTCGGCAGACATCGAGCGGCGCTGGGTGCGGCCGCTGGTGCGCGGCGAAACGCTGGACCGGTGGCGCCTCCCGCCAACGCGCGAAGCGATCGTCTTTCCGCATCACGCCGACGAAACGCTCTCGGTACTTCCCGTGCTCCCGCCCGACCTGTCGGCCTGGCTCGGCCCGTGGCGCAATCGCCTCGTCCAGCGCAGCGATGTGCGCGCGAGCCGATCGAAGCCGTGGTGGGCACTCTTCCGCACCGATGGTGCCCGCAGCCACGCACCACGCGTCATCTGGAGCGACTTCGGGCGAGCGCCGAAAGCCGCCGTGCTGCCCCAGGGATCGCCGGTGGTGCCGCTGAACACCTGCTATGTGCTCGCCGCGCCGTCCGACGAGGACGCGCTCGCACTTGCAGCCCTGCTCAACTCGGCGGTGATCGCCGCGTGGCTCGGCGGACTCGCCGAACCCGCGCGCGGCGGATGGCGCCGGTTCCTCGGCTGGACCGTCGCGCAGTTGCCGCTGCCTCGGGACTGGTCGCGCGCCGTCGCCCTCTTGGCACCGCTGGCCGAGCAGGCGTGGAACGGGACCGACCCGGATCCATCGGAACTCTGGCACACGGTGGCCGAGGCGTACGGCGTCCGTCCCGCGACCCTGCGCCCGTTACTGGAGTGGGACCAACGATGACCGACCCGCGCGAGCCGTGGTCGGCGCTCGGCGCGGCGCTCGATGTCGCGACGCCGCCTGACGAAACGCTTGGCGATGCTCCGGCGGATGCCCCGCGCCAGATGCTGGGGCGGGTCGTGCTCGCCCCGCACCAGCGCGACGCAGTGGCCGCGCTGCAGCGAGTGCTCGACGCGCACGGCGTTGCGTTGCTCGCCGATGCCACCGGGCTCGGCAAGACCTACGCGGCACTCGGCGTCGCCGCGCGGCGCGGCGGGGCGCACGTGATCGCCCCCGCCGCGGTTGTGGAGGCGTGGCGGGAGGCCGCCGCACGCGCCGACGTCGGGGTGACCGTGCACAGCACGGAACACCTGTCGCGACGATCGGTCAGCCCGACGACGCATCCGCTGGTCATTCTTGATGAGGCCCACGGGTTCCGCACCGCGACCACGCGCCGCTGGCGACACGCCGCACGGCTCTGTCGTGGCCGACCGCTGCTGCTCTGCAGCGCAACCCCGATTCACAACGCCCGCGCCGACGTCGTCACGATCCTGCGCCTCGCGCTCGGTGCGCGCGCCGCCACGTGGACCGATGCGCAGATCCAGTCGATCACGGTGCGGCGAACCGCCGACGAACTCGACGCCTCGGTCGCGCTACCTCGGGTGCATCCGTGGCTGTGGTGGGCGGTCCCCGACGACGCCGGGGTAGCGGCGGCGATCGAGACGCTGCCGCCGGCGCTCCCCGTCGTCGACATCCAGGCGCCGAATCGTGCTGACGCCCTCTGGCGGTTCGGTCTGCTCCGGGCGTGGGCCTCGTCCGCCGCGGCGCTGCGCACGGCGCTCATTCGCCGTCTCTCGATGGCCGATGCGATGTGCGCGTTGCTGCTCGATGGCCGCCGACCAACGCCGGCCACTTTGCGCCGCTGGGTCGGCGCCGATGCCACCGTGCAGCCGGAGTTGCCATTCGCCGACCCCGCCGTTGACGCGGGGTGGGGGCTCGGCCCAGCGACGGTCGCGTCACTGCTGCCGATCGTGACTCGCCACGCCGACGCGTTACGCACGCTGCTGCACAGCGGCCTGGACGACCGCGGCGATGCACACCGCTGCGCCCGGGTGTGGGCGTGGGTGCAGCAGTCCGAGGCCCCCACGCTGCTGTTCACCCACGCCACCGCCACCGCAGCGATGTACTGGCGCGGTCTGCGGCAGCACGCCGGCGTTGCACTGCTCACCGCGACGGGCGGCCGCATTGCGTCGGGCGCAATCCCGCGCGCGGAACTGTTGCGTTGGCTCGATCCCGCGCGTGTCGGAGCGACGGCACGCGACCCGACACGCGTGCTCCGCCTGGTGATTGCCACCGACCTCGCGAGCGAGGGCGTCAACCTGCATCGCGCAGCGCAGATCGTCCACGCCGACCTGCCGTGGACGCCGGCGCGGATTGCCCAACGCATCGGACGCGTGGCGCGACTCGGCGCCGAGCACCCACACGTCGCCGTCGCCGCGTTCGCCCCGCCGGCGTCGGGGAACGCCACGCTGCAACTCGACTCCCGCCTCGATCGCAAGCGAGCCGACGCCGTGCGCGTCCTCGGCGATGAGCGGATCGCCGCGCTGCGGCGTCGGCTGCGACACCCGCCCGCGGCGGAGCCCCAGGTCGTCCAGGGTACGCCGGTGTATCTGCTCGGCGCTGTCGGCGGCGCACGTCCCGGTGCCTGTGTCGCGGTGATCCGCGACCGCGATGGCGTCCAGGCGTACGGCGAGTCCGCCGAGGGGTTGCCGCGTTGGGCGCCACTCACAGCACAGCAAGTCGCGGAACGCCTTGGCGTCGGTGATCCCCCAATTGCCTCGGCACTGCGCGGACTGCAAGCGCGCGATCGCCGCAGGCTGGCGCGGCGGATTCTGGCCTTGCGCCGTACGCTGTCGGATGACGAGGCCACCTCGGCACTCACCGGTGGGTTCGCACCGGTCCCGCCGAGGTGGCTGGCGCACGCGGAGCGCGCGCTGCGCGAGGCTCCCAGACACCAACGGGTGGCCGCGCACACCCTCCTGCAGGAGTTCCGCGCGCGCCTGACCGCACCGCTTCCCGCCCACATCGAAGCCGTGCTCGGCAAGGCCGTGCAGAGTCGGGCGCGCGGTGTGGCGTGGCTTGCGCGGGTCGTCCGAATCGTCCGCGCCGCACCGGTGCCGCCGGCCGCCGCATCGGCGTCGCCCCGCGGCACCCGCGAGGTGGTCGCCGTGTGGGTGGTGGAGGCGGAAGCCGCCGGCGGAGGGTAAACTCAAGGCGTGACGATTCGCCCGCTGCTCTTCGATCTCGACGGTACCCTCGTCGACTCCATCGAACTCATCGTCGGCTCGATGCAGTTCGCCTTTACCGGACGCGAGCGCCGCCCCACGGACGCCGAGTGGATCCAGCGCATCGGGACGCCGCTCCACGCGATGCTCGCCGACTGGGCCGACGGTCCCGAGGACGTGCAGTGGCTGATCGGCAAGTATCGGGAGTTCCAGCTCGCAAACCACGACACGCTCGTGCAGCCGTATCCCGGGGTCAGTGAAGTGCTGGCCACGTTGACCGCCGCCGGCCATCCGATGGCGGTCGTCACCAGCAAGTCGATCCCGCTCACGATTCGCGCCCTCGAGCTGGTCGGGATCCGCGCGCACTTCCCGGTGATTGTCGGGCTCGAGACGACGACGATTCACAAGCCCGAACCCGAACCGGTCCTGCACGCCCTCCGCGAACTGGGCGTGACCGACGCGAAGTCGGCGCTCTTCATCGGGGATTCCCCGCACGATATCCACGCCGGCAATGCCGCCGGCGTCTTGAGTGTCGCCGCCCAGTGGGGGCCCTTCGACCGGAAGTCGCTGGCCGACGCCCGGCCCGGCGCGTGGCTCCGGAACATCCGCGACCTGCCCCCGTTGCTGGCCGAGCTGGCGGCCCGGCAGTAGGCCGGCCGCGCCCCTTTCGCCGACGGGTTCAAACCCTTGGCGGGGGTGCGCTGTCTGATTGGCCGAGATGAGTGCCCTGCCCGCCTCCGCCTCGGCCACCGCCGACGACCCGCACGCCGCCGACGTTCAGGCGGCCGCGGGAGGGGATCGGCAGGCGTTCGAACGCCTGTACCGGGCGCACGCGGCACGCGTCTTCGCGGTCACGGTGCGGATGTGCGGCGACCGCGCGCACGCCGAAGAGCTCACGCAGGACATCTTCGTCCGCGCGTGGGAGAAGCTGCCGCAGTTCCGCGGCGAATCGCAGTTCTCGACCTGGCTCCACCGCTTGGGCGTGAACGTGGTCCTCAACGCCCGATCGAGTGCGAGTCGGCACCGGAACCGCGAGCACGACGACGCGGCGACCGCGCTCGACGCCACGCCGTCGCGTCCGGTGGACAGCGGCTTGTCGATGGATCTCGAACAGGCGATCGGCCGACTGCCCGAAGGCGCTCGGCGGGTGTTCGCCCTACACGATATGCACGGCTACACGCACGAAGAAATCGCCGATCAACTCGGCATTACGGCAGGCGGCAGCAAGGCCCAGCTCCATCGGGCCCGGTTGCTCCTGCGGCAGGCGCTGACCCGATGACCAACCCGACCTTTTCCTGCGACGCGTTCGACGCCGTCTTCGCGGACTGGCTCGACGACACGCTCGCGCCCGATGCGCGCGCACGGGCCGAGGCCCATCGCACCACCTGCGACCGCTGCCGGGCGTTGGCCGACGACGTCCTGGGCATCATCCGCGAGGCACCTATGCTCCCTGCGCCGACGCCAACTCGTGATCTCTGGCCTGGCATCGCCGAGCGGATCGCACCGCGCGTCCTGCCGATGGGCACCCCCGTGCCCGCGGCGACGTCGCCGGCGGCCGACTGGCGCCGTCAGCTCGCCGCCGCGGCGGCGTTGGTCGCGGTCTCGGTGACCGGCACCTGGTACGTCGTCCGCTCCGGCGGGATGTCCGCGAGGCCGGGCGTGGAATCGGTCGCGCAGATCCCCGGACAGCCCAAGCGGCCGCGTCCGATCGTGGTCTCGCGGCCCTCGGCCGAGGAGACCTATGCCTCGGAAGTCGCGGTGCTCGAACAGGCGCTCGCCGAGCGCGCCAACAAGCTCGACCCCACGACGGTGGACGTGATCACGAAGAACCTCGCGATCATCGACGCCGCCATCCGCGAAGCCAAGGCCGCGCTGTCGGCGGACCCGGCGAACCAGTTTCTCGAACAGCAACTCTCCACCGTACTCGGGCGCAAGCTCGAGTTGATGCGCCGCGCGGCGTTGCTGCCGTCGCGGACCTGACCGAGGCTCTCCTATGCTGCGCCCCATCCTGCTCCTGCCGATCGCGCTCACCCTGAGCGTCCCAGCGGCCGCGCAACGTCCCGCGCGCGCCGAACTCGACACCACCTTCACCTTCTCGGCGAACGGCATCGTGGACATCCGCGGGCATTCCGCCGATGTCGCGATCTCGACGTGGAACAAGTCGCAGGCCCGCGTCGTGGTCGTGCCCGGTGACCTCGAGTACGACACGGACCTGTCGTCGTCGCGGCTGCGCGTCGAGTTGCGTTCGCGCCGCGGCCGCAGCTACGACGACGGCAGCCGGGTGACGATCACCGTCCCGGTCGGCACACGGGTGGATGTCAACGCCGTGAGCGGCGACATCGAGATCCGTGGGACGCGCGCCGACGTCGTCGCCGGCTCCACCAGTGGCGATGTCACGGTGGAAGAGGCCGTCGGCCGCGTCGAAGCGAACAGCGTCTCGGGCGACGTCGTCGTGCAGCGCGTGACCAACGGCACCGTGCGCATCAGCTCGGTGTCCGGTGACGTCGTCGTCAAGAACGTCGATGGGCTGGTCAGCGCCGAGACCGTCAGTGGCGACGTGAACGTCAGCGACGCGAAGTCGTCGGACGTGCGGATGCAGACGGTCAGTGGTGATGCGGTCTACCGCGGGACGGTGGATCCGCGCGGCCGCTACCTGCTCAAGTCGCATTCAGGCGACGTGATGATCGCGATGCCCGGCGATGTGAAGGCCGACGTGAACGTGCAGACCTTCAATGGGGAGATCGACAGCGACTTCCCGATCACGATTGCCCCGAGTTCGTCGGAGGGGCGTCGCGTCCGGCGCGACCGGATGTCGTTCAGCATCAACGGCGGCGGCGGCGCCGCCGTCGACCTCGAAACCTTCAGCGGCACGATTCTCATCCGGCGCCCCGGCGCCCGCACCTCACGCGAGGACTGATCCCATGCGTACGGCAATCCTGACGATGGCGCTCGGCACGATCACGATGGTGGCGCCGCTCGCGGCGCAGCGGCCCGAGCAGAGTGAACAGGCGCTCGACTGGTCCGGCACCCTGGCGGCCGGCCGGACGCTCGCGATCCGTAGCATCAATGGGGAGATTCGCGTCCTGCCCGCCGACGGCGACAAGGCCTCGGTGGTAGGCACCAAGCGCTGGCGGCGCGGCCGACCCGAGAAGGTTCGCGTGGAGCTGCAGAAGCTGGCGAACGGGGATGTCCTGGTCTGCGCCTTCTGGGACGAGAAGGCCAGTTGCGACGAAAACGGCTACCGCGGCGGCAGCGGGCGGAATCGCTGGTCGTGGAACGACGAGGACGGCCCGGGTGACGTCAGCGTGGCGTTCGAAGTCCGGCTCCCCGCCGGCGTCAACGTGCGGAGTTCGACCGTCAACGGCTCCGTGAACGTGAGCGGCGTGTCGGGTCGTGTGGACGCCGAGACCGTCAACGGGAGTGTGACGGCCCGCTCCACCGGTGGTCCGGTCCGGGCAAACACGGTCAATGGCGGGATCGATGCGACGATGGGGACGCGCCTCTCCGATGATCTCGAGTTCGAGACGGTCAACGGCTCGATCACGCTGACCGTCCCCGACGGTCTCGATGCCGAACTGCGGATGGCGACGACGAACGGCAGCGTGTCGTCAGACTTCCCGCTTACGGTCAGTGGCCGACTCAACCCCAAGCGGATCAACGCCACGCTCGGCAAGGGCGGCAACCGGCTGGAACTGCAGACGGTGAACGGTGACGTGCGGTTACGAAAGAATTAGCCCGAGGTGCGCACGGTGCCGTGCGGCGCGTCAGCGCCCCTCACGGCACTAGCGCGTTCACGGTCGTCGCCAGTTGCACATCCAGCGCGGTCACGCCTCCGGCGGAGTGGGTGCTCAGCGTGACCGTGACCTTGGCGTAGCGGATGTCGAGATCCGGGTGATGGTCCAGCGCCTCGGCGGCGAAGGCCAGGCGCGTGACGAAGGCGATGGCGTCGGGGAAGCCCGGGAACTCCACCGTGCGGGTGATGGCCGTGCCGGCCCGGTGCCAGCCATCAAGGGTGCGGAGGGCGGCGTCGAGGTCGGCGTCAGGGAGCAGGGGCGGGCGCATACGCGGCAGGCTCGGGTCGGTGGCGTGAACGTCTAGCGACATCATACGCGGCGGGAGAGTTTATGCGAGATGATCGACGTTCCTGCCCCGCCGTTGGCGCCGCCGCCGCCTCAGGGCCTGTTTTCCCGCTGGCCGCGGCTCGCCATTCTCGCGCTCGGCTTGCTCGTGCTCGTGGCCATCGGCGTGGCAGACAACGCCTCGGCGATGTTCTCGATGGCTGCGTTCTATTTGCTGCCGCCGGCGTTCGTCGCGTGGTACGCTGGCCGGCCGCTCGGCGTGGCCACCGGCATCATTGCCGGCATCGTCTGGGGACTCGCCGCGATCGCTGGACGCTCGCAGACGCCCAACGCGATCACGATGGTCTGGAACCTCGTGATGTTCTCGGCCAGCGGCATTTCGAGTGCGGTACTCGCCGGAACGCTGCGCAAGACGTTGCACGCCCTTCGCGCGTCGCTGACGCGTGAGCAAGAACTGGCGCGCGTCGATGCCCTGACCGGTGCCCGCAATCTGCGGGCGTTCCGCGAGCTGCTCGAGCCCGAGCTCCTGCGCGTCCGGCGCTACAAGCGTCCGTGCACGGTGGTGTTTCTCGATGCCGACGGCTTCAAGGCCGTTAACGACACGTACGGCCACGCGATCGGCGACCGGGCGCTGATGGTGATCGCCCAGACGCTCTCGACGTCGCTGCGGCGGACCGATGTCATTGCGCGCCTCGGCGGCGACGAGTTCGGCCTGATTCTCACCGACACCGGTCCTGCCGACGCCGAAGCCGTGTTGCGGAAGGCCCTCGCCCGGATGCGCGACGTGATGGCCCGCGAAGGATGGAAACTCACGATGAGCGCCGGCGCCGTGGCCTGCCTGCAAGGCAACTTCACGGTCGATGATGTCGTGCGGCAGGCCGACGCGCTGATGTTCGACGTCAAGCGCAACGGCAAGAACGACGTGCGCATCGATGCGGTGGACGGGCGTCCCGACACCGTCACGCCACCGACCGGACAACCGCTGGTCTAGATCACAGATCTGCCGACAGCGGGGTGATACCCGCCGCCGTCCCAGCGCTTGCGGCTTCGGGTTTTGTTCGGTACTCGTTCACTCCCTGCCGATTCCGGCACTTCTGAACGCCCCGAAATGTCCGCCGCCCTCGCCTCTCGCTCTGCCGCCACCGCCCCTGCTGGGGGTCCTTCGGGGGACCCGCGGCTGGACGCCCTGCGGGCCCGGATCGCCAAGATTGTCCCGGCTCCGTCGCTGGCGCCGAGTGTCTTGCCGACCGGGGTGCCGGGACTCGATCGCGCGCTGGCAGCCGGCGGGCTCCCGCGCGGGGCGATCACGACGCTGGTCGGGCCCGCCGGCGCCGGCGTCACCACCGTCTGGCGGGCGATCGTCCGCGCCGCGCTCGACGCCGACACCCGGGTCGCCATCGTGGATGCGAGTCGCACCCTCTACGCGCGCGACTTCGCGTCGCTCGCCGGATCCCCGGTACAGGCGCGCCGCGATGGCCGCCTGATTTTCATTCGCCCGCCCGATCCGACCACCGCCGCCTGGTGCGCCGATCTGCTGCTGCGCAGTGGAGCCTTTCCGCTGGTGGTGCTCGATCACGCGCCGCCACTCGCGCGCACGGTCGCCGGTCGTCTGAGCCAGCTCGCGCGCGATGCCGATGCCGCGCTCCTCGTCACCGGCGACGACGACACCGCCACCCGCGTCGGCGGCCTCGTCCGATTGCGAGTCCGACCCGGTCGCTCCGCCGCTGTGCTCCTGCACGTCGAAAAAGGCGCTTCCTCCCCACGTCCTGTCGAGTTCCGCTGTGTCATCCCCGATCCGCATCGCCTGTGTGCGCATCCCGAGGTTCCCGATCGGCGCGGTGTGGCGCGTGGGCCAGCTGTCGCTGGATCTGGGACTGACGCCGACGCTCCCGGCCAACCCAGCAGCGCCGGCCCCGCGAACAGCGGGCACAGCCCCCCGATCCGCCGCGGCCGTCGCGCCGCCGAGCCCCGCCTCACCCGACGCGGCGCCTGAGTGGGACGCCACCCCGCGCGCCGTGCAGGAGGGGAACACGCTGCGCGTGGTCAGTGCGGCGGCGGCGCGGCGCGGTGTCCGCGCGGGAATGACGCCCGCAGCCGCCCGTGCGCGCTGCGCCGAGCTGGAGATCCGGCCGTGGGATCCGATCGCGATTCGCGCCGAGGTGGCCCGCGCGAGTGCGGCGCTTTTGCAGGCGAGTCCGCAGGTCACGCCGCTGATCGGTGCGCCGGGCCTCTGGTGGATCGGTGCCAGCGGCTTCGACACGTTGGGGGGCGAAGCCGCGCTCGCGGCGGCGCTGCAGGCTATTGCGAGCACGTGGCATCCCGATGCACGAGTCGCGATCGCCGATTCGTGCGTGGCCGCGCGGGCCGCGACGTGGGACGAACGCGCCGCCCGCGTGACCCGCACCGATGGCCAGACGCGCCGACAGCCGCTCGTGCTGCCCACCGGACACGACGCCGAGTATCTCGCCAACGTGCCGCTGGCCCTGCTGCCGATGCCGGCGCCGCTTCGCGCATCCCTACTCGCGCTGGGCTTTCGTACCGGCGGTGGCTTTGCCGCGCTCGATCCGCACGATGTCGAACAGCGCTGGGGCGCTGACGGCCTCGCCGCGTGGCGAATGGCCCGCGGTGACGATCCCCGTCGACCGCATCTCGCGCGCGCCGATGCCGACCGCACGGTGCACGCCGAGTTGGGCAGCAGTACCGACACCACCGAGCCGCTGCTCTTTCTCGTGCGCGGCGCACTCGATCGTCTGGTCGGCGCGAGCGTGACCGACGGGCGTGCGGTCGCGGCGATCACACTCACCCTGACCCTCGACGGCGGCGCCCACACGATCACCCGCGAGGTGCGGCCCGCCGCGCCGGTCGGCCGCGCGGCACCACTCTTCGAGCAGTGTCGCGCGGCCCTCGCGGCCTGGGCTCTGCCCGCACCGGTCCAGGCGATCACGGTGCGCATTGCCGCGACGGCACCGTTGGCGGGCCGACAGGGCGATCTGCTCGATGCGTCGTGGCGCGATCTCGCCGCCGTCGAGGCGGCGCTCGCCCGACTGCGCGCCGAGCTTGGCGCCCTGAGCGTCGTCGTCCCGGCCGCCGTCGATGCACATCTCCCCGAACGCGCCGCGCAGTGGGTGGACGCCGATCCTGCGATGCCGGCACCGCCGCTCGAAGCGCCGCCGAACGCCCCGACCGCCGATGGCCGTGCGGTCCGCGTGCTCGATCCGCCGGAGCCCGCCGAGGTCGAAACCATCGCCCATCGCCCCACCGTGCTGCGCTGGCGCGCGCGGCGCATTCCGCTCGTGCGCTTGCACGGCCCCGAACGCCTCGATGGGGCGTGGTGGCAGACGCCGGTCGCCCGCGACTACTGGCGCTGTGCCGACCCCGAGGCGCGCGAGTATGTCGTGTACGCCGACCGTACGACGCGGCAGTGGTACGTGCAGGGATGGGTGGACTGACGATGCGCCGTCCCGACCCCTCAGCCCGTGGGCGGCGGCGCGGCCTCGTCCTGCACGAGCGGCCGCCCGTCGTGATCGGAGATCATCACCCACACACTGCGCGTCCGGCGCGAATAGAGCATGCGCACGGTGACATCCCGCGGCGACTGCTTGAACGCGAAGTGGAACGTGAACGTGGTGTCGAGCTGCTCCCGAACCACGCCTTCGCGGAACCGGCCGTAGAACGCCTGCACCTTCGTGCACGGCGCCACTTCACTGAAGAAGTTGCGGCCGATCTGCTGGTGCTGATCGAGCGACGCGAGCCGCGATTCCACCGCGTTGTACTTGAGAATGCGTCCCGCGCTGTCGAGCTGAATCATCCCGTACGGCAGTTTGTCGAGATCGGCCGGCGACATATGGTCGGCCGCCTCGAGCAAGGCGCTTTGGGCATCGTGGGACGGGCTGGTGGGCATACTGATCGAAGCATCGGCAACGGCGCATTGTTCCGCGAGTGGGGCCGCCGATGAGGGATTACGTCGAGCTTCACACGCGATCCGTCTTCTCCCTGCTCGACGGGGCATCCTCACCCGAAGCCCTGGTGGCCCGGGCCACCGCCCTCGGGATGCCCGCACTGGCCCTGACCGACCGCGACGACGTCGGCGGCGCCGTGCGCTTCGCCCAAGCCGCCGCCGGCGCCAACCTCGGGGGAATCCTCGGCGGTGAGATATCACTCCGCATCACGCCGCCGCATCGCGACCGCGAGATCATCTGCCCGCTGGTCGTGCTCGCCGAATCGCGCACCGGCTGGGGCAGTCTCACGCAACTCATCACGCGCGCGCGACTCGACCGGGCACGCGGCACGCCCGGCGTCACGCTCGACACCCTCGCCGCGCACAGCGCCGGCCTCTACGCGCTCACCGGATCCCCGCGCGGATGGATTCCGCGGCTGCTCGCCGCCGAGCGGCCGGACGACGCCTGCGAGGCGCTCGCGCAACTGCGCGATCTCTTCGATGGTCGCCTCGCGATCGAAGTCTGGGATCACGGGCTTCCCGAAGAACGCCGTCTGGTCACCGAGCTCCTGCGCCTGGCGCGCGCCCTCGACGTGCCCTGGGTCGTCACCAATGACGTGCACTACGCCGAGCCGGCGGCACGCATCACCCACGATGTCATCAGCGCCCTGCGCCACGCCCGCCCGCTCGACGCGATGGGCACACGACTCAAGCCCAACGGCGAGTGGTACCTCAAGAGCGGCGCGCAGCTCGCGCGGCGCTGGCGCGACGATCCCGCCGGCCTGCGCACCTCCCGCGTGATTGCCGACCGCTGCGCCTTTCGGCTGGCCGATCTCAAGCCGCAACTGCCCGCGTTTCCGCTGCCGCCCGGCGTGAGCGCCGACGAATACCTCGCGCGACTCGTCGCCCAAGGCGCCGACGAACGCTGGGGCCCGCCCGGCACCGCACGCCGCGGCCCGAAGCACGACGCGCAATTGCGACACGAACTCGCGCTGATCGCGAAGCTGGGGTTCTCGGGCTACTTCCTCATCGTCTGGGACATCGTGCGCTTCGCGCGGCGCGAAGGCATCCTGTGCCAGGGACGAGGCTCCGCCGCGAACAGCGCCGTCTGCTACTGCCTGGGGATCACCGCCGTCGATCCGATCCGCCTCGAACTGCTCTTCGAACGCTTCCTGAGCGAAGAACGCCGCGAGGCGCCGGACATCGACATCGACTTCGCCCACGAAGAGCGCGAGCGGGTGCTGCAGTACGTCTATGCCCGTTACGGTCGCGAACACGCGGCGATGGTCTGCGAACACATCACGTGGCGCGGCAAGAGCGCGGCGCGCGATGCCGCGCGTGCGCTGGGCTTTACCGTGGCGCAGGGCGATGCCCTCGCGCGCTGGAGCGATCGCTTCAGTGCCCGCGCCACGGCCGACGCCCTGCGCGTGGCCTTGGGCGAACCGCCCCGCCACGCCGTGGCCGCTGATCCCTTCGCGCCGGCGCGCGACGCCCTGCAGGGGCCAGCGAACTACACCAAGGACCACGACGGCGCCGCACTCGAGGCCCGCGCCGAGGCGCGGGAACAGGCCCGCGCCGCCGCCGGCGTGGCCCGCAGCCGACGCGGATCGCGCAAAGCCGACCACTCGATGGACCCCGAGGGCGATCTGCTCGCGCGCATCGGGCTCGATCCCGCCGATCGCCGCGTGCGGATGCTCCCCGAGGTGCTCGACGGGCTGCATCAATCGCCACGCCATCGCGGCATTCACGTCGGTGGCTTCGTGCTCACGAAGGAACCGCTCGCCACCGTCGTGCCGATCGAACCGGCCGCGATGGACGACCGCACCGTCATCCAGTGGGAGAAGGATGATCTCGATCCGGTCGGGCTGGTGAAGATCGACCTGCTCGGCCTCGGGATGCTCACCTGCCTGCAGAAGTGTCTGCGCTACATCCGGGACGTCCGCGGCGTCACGATCGACCTGGGCCAGTTGGATATGGACGACCAGGCGGTGTACGACGATCTCTGTCGCGCCGATACCGTGGGCCTCTTTCAGGTGGAGAGCCGCGCGCAGATGAACACGCTGCCGCGCCTCAAGCCGCGCTGCTTCTACGACATCGTCGTGGAAGTCGCGCTCATTCGCCCGGGCCCGATTCAGGGCGAAATGGTGCATCCATATTTGCGCCGCAAGAATGGCGAAGAACCGATCACCTACCCGCATCCGTCGGTGGAGCCGATTCTCCGGCGCACGTTGGGGATTCCGCTGTTTCAGGAACAGGGGATGCAGGTCGCCGTCGCTGCGGCCGGCTTCACCCCCGGCGAAGCCGATCTCCTGCGCAAGGCGATGGGCCACAAGCGCTCGCGCGAACGGATGGCCGACATCTGCCAGCGGATGATCGACGGGATGCGCGCGAACGGCATTCCCGACGACGTCGCCAAGCGCATCTACAACCAGATCAACGCCTTCGCCGACTACGGCTTCCCCGAAAGTCACGCCGCGAGCTTTGCGCTCATCGTCTACGCCAGCGCCTACCTGCGGCACTACTACGCGCCGGAATTCCTCGCCGCGATTCTCAACTCGCAACCGATGGGGTTCTACGCGCCGGGCACGCTGATCGAAGACGCCAAACGCCACGGCGTCGAGGTCCGGCCGGTGGATCTCACGGTATCCGATTGGGATCACACGCTGGAACCGCGGGCTGACGCGCGCGCCTCGGAACCGCGCCACAGCGCGCCGGCGGCACCGCGCCACAGCGCGCCGGCGGCACCGCGCCACAGCGCGCCGGCGGTGCGACTGGGCCTTCGGCTGGTGAAAGGCCTTGGCGCGCGCGCACGCGACGCGCTGGCCGCCGCGCGCGCCCAAGGGCCGTTCACGAGCGTCGACGACGTCGTGCGCCGCACGTGGCTGCCCGAAGACGCGCTCCGTGCCCTCGGCGAAGCGGGCGCGTTCGATGCGATGTTTCCCGATCTGCCAGTCGACGAACGGCGACGCGCCGCGCTGTGGGCCGTGCTCGCCGCGCGTCGCGGCACTGCCGGCCCCTTGGCGCCGGCCACCTCGGCCGCCGCGCCGCGCGTCGGCGCGCTCCCGCCGATGCGCGTGGTGGAACTGACCGAAGCCGACTACCGAATGACTGGGGTGTCGCTGGCGGGACACCCGATGCAGCACCTGCGACCGCTCCTGGCCCCCAACGGCATTCGCTCGGCGGCCGACCTGTTGACCAACGGCCGCGATGGCGAACGGGTCGCGGCGGCTGGACTGGTGATCTGCCGCCAACGGCCCGGCACCGCCAAGGGCTTCGTGTTTCTCACGCTCGAAGACGAGACCGGCCTGCTCAATGTCGTCATCACGCCGCAGCGCTTCGAGCGCCACGCGCTGCTCATTACCGGATCACCGCTGCTCCTGGTGCGTGGGGTCCTGCAGGTGGAGCAGCGGGTGGTGAATGTGCGGGCCGAGGCGTTTCGCGCGCTCACGGCCGAGGCGGGGGAGCAGGCGGTGCGGAGTCGGGATTTCCGGTGAGGCGCTACGGCTGATCCGCCGAGGGCTCGCGCGCCAGCACACGCTCGATGCGCACGATGCGGCGGCGGCCGGCGGGCAGTTGGACAAACATCTCGTGCGGCTCGAAGGTGTTGACGAGACGTGAAGGCACCATCCCGGCGAAGGGATCGGCAGCATCCGTGAGGTACACGGCCACATCCACCGCTTGCTGCGGCAAGCCGCGCGGTGCGCCGACGTACCGCAGCGTATCCTCGAGAATCCGCCCGGTCGCGCGGTCGACGACGAACGTGCCGAGCACGTGCGATCCCTTGGCACCATCGATCGGCACAAAACGAATGACGGCGCGGGTCTCATCCTCACCCGACGCCACCGCCAGACAGTGCGCGTCGAGAAAGGTCGGCGACAACACGTCGCGCAAACCGGGTCGGTTCACGACGAACGACGCCTTGCGGCCTTCGATCGCGCGGCCGGGCACGTAGGATTCGCCCGGTCGCCTCGTCGGATGTGTCTCCACGTGCGTCCCGCCGTCCAGGGAGTCCCCCTGCTCCGTGATGAGGCGCGTGGTCGTCCGATAGCCCAGACGACTGACCCGCGCCCCCGCGATCTCGCGGCGCAGGCTCCCCTCAAGCAAGACCGCGCGCACCGCGTCCAGTACCGGCTCGGGGCTCCGTGCGGCCACCAGGTCCCGCGTACAGGACCCCGAGGCTGCCACATACTGCGTTGGCAGGGCCAGCGGCGAACGGCCGAGCACGATGAGCCCATCCCGGTCGTCATCAGCACCGGGGCGGTAGCCGATGCGACGCGCGGACCACGGGCCGTCGGCCAGCGCGGCAGCTCTGGCGAGGCCATCAGCGCCGGCGACAAGCCGCTTGCCGCTCGCCGACTCGAGAATGGCGAATGGAACCGGAGCGCCGAGGCTATCTCGTACCTGCACTTGAGCCACGGCGGACGTTCCGCAGCAAACCACGGCAAGGGCCGCACTGCAGAATGGGAGCAGCGCGACTGCGCGCCCAGCGTCTCGAGGGATCATCGAAGCGGCGAGAGAGGACCGGCTGTGTTGCTAGATGCCGCTGGGCGCGGAAAGTTCCATCCTCCGTCGCACCCCTTGTGCGCGACGGTCGACCGGTGCTCGTTTTCGATTCCCCCAGCCGTATCGACCTATGCACCGCATCCTTCGTCTCGCCGCCTGCCTCGCATCTGCCGTCGCCCCGTGCGCCGTTGCAGCCCAAGAGACAGCACCGCCCCCGCACTGGCGCATCGCGTACGACACCAAGCCCAGCAGCGCCCCCGTCTTCGTGAAGATGCCGCCCGGCTTCCACGTGACGATGGGTCCGGGCGCCGTGCTGTGGGATCCACGCGTGCCGGGCGATGCGCGCTTCGAGGCACGGGGTGAGGTGTTCGTCTTCCCCAACTCGAGCGAACAGGAAGTCGCCGTGATGATCGGCGGGCAGGCGCTCGGCACACCCAAGGCCTCGTGGACGGCCTTCGCCATTCGGCGTGACGGCGCGTTCGCCGTGCTGCAACGGCGCGGCGGAGCCCTGTCGACGCTGCGCCCTTGGACCCCACATCCCGCGGTGAAAGCCGCCGTGGGTGAGGAGCCCGCCCTCAATGCGCTCGTCGTGCGCGTGGATTCCGCCGTCACGTTCTCGGTCAACGGAACGGTGGTCGCCCAGCTCTCGCGCGAGCAAGTCGGCGGGACCGATGGTGCCACCGGCTGGCGCGCGGGCGCCGGCGTCAACCTGCACATCGCCGCGTTCGATGTGCTGCGACAGCTCGCGCCGCCGCGGAACGCAGCCCCGTCCGCGCCGCGTTCGCAAACGGTCTTCGTGGTCCGTCACGCGGAACGCGAAAGTCGCGAGCGCGACAGCGACCTCTCGGCCGTCGGCCGTGCGCGTGCGCAGGCCCTCGACAGCACGTTGGCCGACGCGCGGCTCACGCACGTGATCGTCACCGAGTTCAAGCGTACTGCCAACACCGGCGCGCCAGCCGCCGCTCGGCACGGGCTCACGCCCATCGTCATTGCGAATCAGCCCGATGTCGCCAAGCACGCGGCCGCCGTCGCGGCGGCGGTGCGCGCCGCCGGCCCCGACGCGGTCGTGCTGGTGGTTGGCCACAGCAACACCGTCTCGCCGATCGTCGCGGCGCTAGGCGGCCCGGTCCGACCCGATCTCTGCGACGCGCAGTTCGCGACAATGACGGTCGTTCGCCTCGACGGACCCGGAGTGCCCGCGCGCGTCGCGCGCGTGAGCTATGGGGCGCCCGACGCCGAGCGATGCCCCGAGCCGCCTCGCTGATCCGCCCGATCAGAACTTCCAGGTGTATCCCGCCCGCACCACCTGCGTCTCGAGATAGTCGGTGCTCTCGACGCGAAAATCGGTGCCGCGAATGCTGCGCCGGATCTGCATCGTGTTGAGCAGATCGGTGGCGTTGATCGTGATCTCGGCGCGGCCACGCTGCACGCTCCGGCGAAGGCCGAGGTCGAGCGAGGTTCGGCTGCCGATCCGTCCCTGCGGTAGCAGATCCGGGGCGAGATAGATGCTGCTGACGCGCGTCTCGAGTTCGCCCGGCAGGCGGAGCGTCGCGTTGAGCTTCACGTTGCCGGACAGCATCGAGGCCTCCTCCGCCGCGTACGCCACCGGGACCGGATAGCGGTTGATCACACGAAATGCGCCGATGGTGTTCCGGTATGCCGTGGCGTTGACGCTGACCGAGGCGTCACGGCGCACCGTCTGCTGCCACACCAGCTCGGTACCGGACGTCCAGCTGCGTCCCGCATTCTGGAAGACATTGTAGAGCAGCACACTCCCCGGCGCCTGCGTCGCGATGCGCGTGATGGTTGCGTCGACGACGCGGCGATAGCCGGCGGCGTACAGGCTGCCCGATGACCACGCCGCGCGATACCCGACGTCCACTGATGTCGTGAACTGTGGACGCAAGCCGGGATTGCCAACCTTGATCAGTTCCGGCTCGTCGTACTTGGGAAAAATGCGGATGTCCACTTCGTTCGGCCGATCCACGCGACGGCTCACGAAGATCGACAGCTTGTGGTCGTCGCTGAGTTTCCACGCGACCCGCGCGGTCGGGAACGGCTGCAGATACTGGTAGCGGTCGCTGCGATAGGTGTTGTGATCGGGATTCACATCGTACGCCACCCGGACCGACTCGACCCGCAGACCGCCTTCGACCTCGAGCGAGCGTCCCTCGTACACGTAGGTGGTGTACAGCGCCGGGATCTGCTCGCGGTAGGTCGCCCAGCCGCCGGCACCAGTATCGATCGGCGATTGCACGCCCGGGAAGAACTGCATGTTCACGGGAATCGAGCGATAGCGCCCCTTGACGCCGAATTCGATCCGCCCGTGGCGCAACGGCCGCACGTAGTCGGCATTGAGATCCCAGATGTGTTCATCGGACAGCAGCTTGAACGCGTCCTGCCCGACGAATGTCGGACGGGTGTTGGTGAAGAAGTACTGTTCGTCCTCGCGATGGAACGAGTAGTTGCTGGTGAGCGTGAAGGTGTGACCGGGTTGCCGGAACCGCCGGGCATACACGGCAGACGCGAACGCCGTGTATTTGACTTCGTCCTCAAGGAACTGCCACAGCCGATAGCGATTGGCGAGGCTGCCGTCGAAGTACGGGTTATCGCCATCGTCGAGGATCTTCTCGCGGTTTCCGAGGGCCGAGATGCTGATCGAATGGCGCGCGTCGAACGCGTGGTCAACGCCGGCATTCAGGGTTGCATAGTCGGTCCGCCGGTTCCGCTTGACCTGTTGTAGAATCACCGTGCCATCATCGTAGGTCCGCGTCGCAAACTCGTTCTTGTTGAGCGTCGGCGCGTGGAGCCAGTCGCCGCGAAGGAAGGCGTTAGTTGCCCCCGCGCGATGATTGACCGCAAACGACGGATTGACCTTCGGCGTGTTCCGGAACTGCGGGCGAAGGCCCGGCAGGTTCTCGCGCTTCTCCCAGAGTGCGCCAGCGCCCGCCGTCAGGCCGACACGGCCGGTGAGTCCGCGCTGCGGAGTCTCCTTCAGCACCAAGTTGATGATGCCGGCGCTCGCATTGGCGTCGTACTTCGCCCCGGGATTCGTGATGATCTCGATGCGCTCGATCGCCGAGGCGGGCAGGTTCTCGAGTCCGCGCTGCGACGCCGCGCCGGTGAGCGCCGTCTGCTTGCCATCGATCAGCACCGCGACCTTGTCGCTCCCCCGCAGTTGCAGTGTGCCATCCTGCGTCACCGTGACGCCGGGGAGCGCCGTCATCGCCTGAACGACCGACCCGCCAGTCTGCGCGACATTGTCGGCGACGCGATACGTCTTGCGGTCCATCGTCGACGACACTTCATCCTGGGCAGCCGATACCACCACGTCTTTGATCAGCAGCGGCGACGAAAGCGCCAGCGTGAGCACCCCGACATCCAGGAATGCGCTGAGTTCGCCGACGAACACGCGCTGCCGGAGCGGCACGTAGCCGATCCGGCGTACCTCCACGAGATATGCGCCTTTCGGTACGCCGCCGAAGACGAACACGCCCGCCGAGTCCGTCAAACGACCCGCGACCATACTGCTGTCGCGCTCGCGAAGCAGACGAATGAGCGAGTAGGGAATCGCGCGATTGGTCTGCTCCTCCTGCACTCGACCAGAGACCGTCACGCCTTTCGGCGCGTCCTGCCCCTGTGAGGTCGCGAACGCGCCCGAACCGACGAGCGCGATGACGACGCAGCTGACGACACGGACACGACGGAGACCAGCGAGACCAACACGACGCAACGCGCGCATGCCCGCAAGCTACTCGGCTACCGCCCCGGAAACAACCGCGGCGGCGGCAACTGCTCGGCGAAGCGCCACGGCGCCGCACCGTCACGCGTCAACGGCAGCTTCGCGAGCCGCGCGCGGACCATCGCGATCGGCATCGGGCCGCCCTGCAGAATGGCGTCGTGGAACTGACGATCGGTCATCCGCTTCGACATCACCAGCTCGCGATACAGCGCGCGCAACTGCAACCCGCCCAGCATATACGCTGCCTGATAGATCGGCGGATAGCTGCCATTGAACGACCGACGCACTTCGGCTTCGGAATTGGCGCGCTCGAAAGGCACCTTGTCGACGAGATACTCGATGCACTGCTCGGGGGTCATCTTCCCCAAGTGAAAACTCAGCGAGAACACGATGCGTGCACTGCGATGCATCCGCCACGCCAGCGCGCCCAGACGGTCTTCCGGCGTCACGTGGAAATCGCGATCCCAGAGGAACATCTCCCAATAGAGTGACTGGCCCTCGTTCCAGAACGGCGTCGAGAACACGCGGCGATGCGACTGGTACCGCGCCGCCATCCAGCCTTGCAGATGATGGCCGGGATTAAGTTCGTGGAACACCACCGCCCGCGAGAAGTGCGGATTGTTCCCCCGCAGGCTCATCGCCTTTTCTTCGTCGGTCATCTCCGCCGTGGGATACGACACCAGAATGCTCTCGCCCCCCAGGAAGAACGGACTCACGCGCTGCCGTTCGGGAGAGAGCATCTCCATCCGCCAGTCTTCGCGCGCAAGCGGCGGAATCGTCACCCAGTCGTGCTGCGCGAAGAAGGTGTCGGCCTCGTTCGCGAGATCACGAATGAGATCCGGCTGCTTGCCCGGCTCGACGTAGCGGTTCTTTACCTGCTCCATCGCCGCCTTCCAGTCGTCCCCGAAACCCAGTTCCTTCGCGGCCTTCTTTGCTTCGGCGAGACTGAACGCATACTCCCGCTCGGCGATCGCGATCAGTTCATCGGCGGTGTACGGGATCATCGCGTGCTTGAGGTCCATCGCCAGCCCTTCGGCACCAATCGGGTCGCCGATGATCGGTTCGTTGGCGGCCGCCGCATTGCGCGGGGCCTGCGCAGCGGGCCCCGCCGCGCCGCCGGCGGCCACGGCTGGCGCCGGCGTGATGCCAACGACGCGCTGCCGAATCGTCTGCGCGTAGCGGCGCAGTGATTCGTCGAGCCGCTGATACGGATTGCTCACCCACCACGAGAACAGTGGGTCGTAGCCGTTGTAATAGCGGAACCACTGCCCGACCGTGCTGCGCACCTGATCGACTTCGTCAGCGGCGCGATTGCCCACCGTGCGCGAAACCTTGGGCGGCGTCGGTCGCTGGCTCCGTGCGTTCGCCGAGTCACCGGCGACGCGCGCGGGCGGTGCCTCGTACAGGGCGCGCAGACTATCCACTTCGCGGGTCACCTGCGCCACCGTACGCGCGGCCTGCTGCGCGTTGATCGTCACCAGATCGCGACGCACGTCCTGTAGTGCCAGCAGCCGCGCCGCAAACGGGAGGAGTGGGGCGGTCTCATCGCGCTGGCGAGCGGCGCGATCCATCACGTCCAGCTGATACCGCACGTGGTTGTCGAGCAGGACGTAGTCGACCTTGCCTTCGGTCGACAGCGACGCGAAGTCGAGTTCGCCAAGCCGCTGCCGCCACGAGGCGTAGAACGCGCGCATCCGGGTGCGCTGCACCGCAGACTCTGGCGCGTCGTAGCGTCGCTGCAAGGCCTGCTGGTCCGCGGCGAATCGCGTGACCACGTCGGCAAGTTCGCTGCGCGTCCCGGTGGCTATTGGCGCGAGCGCCGGAACCCCCGCTGCAGGGTCCTGTGGGAACTGCTGGCGCGACGTGGGACGCACCCCGGCTGGCTGCGCGGCCAGAAGCAGCGGCGCCAGAAGTAGCGGCGCGAGAGCGGAAGCGGCGTATCGGTGCATAGCTCGTCCGGGAGAGGGCGAAGGCGTTTGGTTAATGCTGATTTAACCCGCGTTCGACATTGCGGCCACCGTCAGCCGGCGGCACGTTCGCGACAGCCGAGACTTGTCCTCCAGACCTCGAGACCGTGCCACGTCGCCCGACTGCGCTTCTGTTGCCCGCCCTGGGCGTACTCGTGCTCGCTACACTGGGTTGCATCGGCGATGCCGCCATCGATACGGTCCAGCGCGGGTATCGCGGGACCGCGATGGAGCAGAACTACCAGCACGGGCCGCTGATGCGGAAGTTCGAGGCCACCAGCATCCCACCGATCCCCCCGCCCGCTGAGCCGTCCCCCCCGGGCGATTTGCCGTGGCAGAACGTGCAGGTGCTGACCGACATCGGCGTCCCCGAGTTTCTGCGGACGATGGAGTCAATGGCCACGTGGGTTGGCGGCGGGCCGGAGCAGTGCGCGTTCTGCCACAACGTCAACGAGCCGTGGTCTGATACCACACCGGATGGCAAACCGCTGTACCGGAAGCTGGTGGCGCGACGAATGATCCAGATGACGCGTCAGATCAACACCACCCATCGCGGGCACGTCAAACAGACCGGCGTGACCTGCTACACCTGTCATCTGGGCAAGGCGCTGCCGAACGGCCTCTGGTTCTACGGCTCGGCCGACGACTACCTGCGGCACTATCTGGATCGCGATGGCGCGCGGGTCATCTCGCAGGAGATCACGCCAGGCAACGGCAACCGCAGTAGCGTCAAGCACGCCGAATGGACGTACGCGCTGATGATCAGCCAGTCCCAGTCGCTTGGGGTCAACTGCACGTACTGCCACAACACTCGACAGTTCTCGAGCTGGACGCAGGCGCCACCAGCACGTGTCACGGCCTACGCCGGCATTCTGATGCTGCGCGACCTGAACTCGAATTTCCTGTCCCCTCTGCAATCCACCTTTCCCGTCAACCGCCTGGGGCCGATGGGCGACGCGCCCAAGCTGCAGTGCGTGACCTGCCACAACGGGACGTACAAGCCACTGTTCGGCGCCCAGATGGCGCAGCACTTCCCGGCGCTGTGGGGACGCGCCGCCTGGACGGAACCCGCGTCAAGAACTGATTAACCGTCAACGCGCGGCGCGTAGCGACCGATACTCGTGGGAGATGCGGCATCTCCGCCCGACAACGTGACACGTTGCTCGCGGGAGACGGGCCGCGAGATCATCCCCCGTGTCCTCGTGAGGTTGGTATGTCCCGCCGTTTCGTGCTGTTGCCTGCGCTGCTCCTGACGACCGCCCCTGTCGCCCCCACCGTCGTCGGACAGAAGGGCAAGGCGTTCTCGACGGCAGAAGTCACCGTCAAGCCCGGCGAAAAGCTCGTCTTCAAGAACGACGACGACGTCGCCCACAATGTCTTCAGCAGTGCGCCCGGCTTCGCCTTCAATGTGGTGAAGATGGCGCCCGGAACCGAACACGAAGTCTCCTTCACGCGTGAAGGGTCGTTCGATGTGCGCTGCGCGTTCCATCCGAAGATGAAGCTCAAGATCACCGTCGCGAAGTAACACCGAGCTCGCTTCCGGACTCCATCAATGACCACATCGCGCCCGTGGCGGGACCGTTTTGCGCCGCGCTCCCTGGCTGCCAGCATCACGCTGCTCGTCATCGCACTGCTGGTACCCCTCGTCCTGGTCGGCACCGGCCTCGCCTTCCGCTCGCGCGGCGCCCAGCACGAGCACGTCGCGGAACTCCTGCGGGCGCGTGAGGTAAAGGAGCTGGCGATGCGGGCGCGTAGTCTGGTCCTGATCGAGGACGCCGCCACGAAGGCGATGCTGCTGAATCCGGAACAGATCGCCGATCAATCGCTGCAGCGGATCGAGGCCTTCGACTCGTTGCAGGCGACGTATCGCCGACTCGACAGCCTCGGGCGCTCGCCCGAAATGCACACGCGCATCGTCGCGTTGAACGCCGCAGACTCCACTACGCTGCAACCGCTCGGGACCACGATCCTGGAACTCGTGGCCAGCGGTGCTCCGGACTCGGCCACCAAGACGTACTTCGGGCAATACCTGCCCGCCCAGCGAGACTACGAGTCGCTGGTCGGACAGCTATCGGAGCTGGCCGAGGGCCAGGTGCAGACCGCGACCGAGAGTCTGCGCGCCGAGGCGGCGCGCGCCTTCTGGGCGTCCACCATCACGCTCGGCCTTGCGGCCCTGCTGATCGCTGGGGTCGGCTACTGGCGCGTGCGTGCGGTTGGCCTCGAGATCCAGTGTGTCGTGTCCCGCGCCGCCCTCGTCACCACGGCAGTCCTGGAGCCGCTCGCCGAGACAGGACGTCGCGTCGCGACCGGTGACCTCACGACGGTCCCGCTCAAGCAGATTCCACCGATGCGGATGGACCGCGTCGATGAACTCGGCGCGCTCGCGAGCTCTCTCGATGCAATGCTCGTTGCCGCCTACGAGACGAACGAGACGTTCACGCGTTCCGTCGGCGCCTTGCAAGTGATGATCGAGGAAGCCCAGCAGCTGGCCACCGCCGCTCGTGCCGGCGACTTGTCGGCGCGCGCCGACGCCAATCGCGTCACCGGGGCATTCCGCGAGATGCTCGAGGGCGTCAACGCCACGCTCGAAGCCACGACCGAACCGGCCAACGAGACGGCCAGTGTCCTCGGCAAGCTGGCCGAGGGCGACCTGACCGCCCGCGTCACCGGCAACTACCGCGGCGATCACGCGACGGTCAAGCAAGCGCTGAACTCGGCGCTCGACGCTTTGGCCATCACGTTGCTGGATGTGCGCGCCGCAAGCACCGAGGTGACCGCTGCCTCGACCGAAATCGCGGCCACCAGTGACAACCTGGCCCGCGGCGCGAGCGAGCAGGCGGCCGGCCTCGAAGAGATCGGGGCCACGGTCGCGGAACTGGGGGCTGGCGCCGCGCAGAATGCCGCCAGCGTGCAGACGGCAACACACCTCGCCTCGGAGGCCCGCGCGAGCGCGTCAGCGGGTGTCGCCGCGATGCATCAGCTGCGCGATGCCGTCCAGCGTATTCGGGCCTCGAGCAGCGATACCGCGAAGATCGTCAAGACGATCGACGAGATCGCCTTCCAGACCAATCTGCTGGCGCTGAACGCCGCCGTCGAAGCGGCGCGCGCCGGCGACGCCGGACGTGGCTTCGCGGTCGTCGCGGAAGAGGTTCGCGCCCTCGCCTTGCGTTCTGCCACGGCGGCGCGCGAGACGGCAACCCTGATCGAAACACAGCTCGGCAACTCGGCCGCTGGTGTCGACATCGCCGCCGCCGCCGAAGCGCGGCTCGCCGACATCGACGAGAAGTTCACCCGGGTCGCCAGCGTGCTCAACGATGTATCGGTCGCGAGCACGGGCCAGCAGTCCGCCGTCCGCGAGATCGATACCTCGATTGCAGCAATGCAGGGGAACACGCAGAACGTGGCGGCCAGCGCCGAGGAAAGCTCCGCGGCATCGCAGGAACTCGCGGGCCAGGCGGCACGAATGCAGGAGACGATTCAACGCTTCGTGCTACCGGACGTCCGGCGCGGAGGGGCGGCGGTCGATCGCGCGGCCTGAGTCTGTGGGCATCGCATTGCCCGACCCAAGGGCGGCTCAATCTGAGACGGCGAGTGCCATTCAAGCGCGCGCAACCGGCGCCGATGCTTGAGGTGAGGCGTCGCAGTCTGCGGGCCGCCGCGGCGCTCGACCCGCCGATTCTCCCACGCACGCCCCCCCGCACGTGACCGTCCCGTTTCCCGGCGAACGCCCCTGCCCCCCGATCGAGACGGCCGTTCGCCGTGCCGCCGCCTTGTCCGATTTCATCGGCGAGGCGGAGCACAAGATGGTCGGGCTGATCAGCGAAGCGGCCCGCGTGCGCGACGCCTCACGCTACGCCGACGAGGGCATCGATCGGCAGATCGCGTCGCTCGAGTCGTTGGCCTCCGAGTTCCGCGACGCCGAACTGGCCGCCGGCCGGACGGCCGCAGCGGTTGGCGCCTCGAACGCGGCGACCGAGCAGCTCAGCGCCACGATGCGCGATGTCTCGCGCGTGGTTGCGGCGATCGGGAAGGTGGCCCGGCAGACGCGCCTACTGGCGTTGAACGCGTCAGTCGAAGCCGAGCGCGCCGGCGATGCCGGGCGTGGCTTCGCCGTCGTCGCGGCCGAAGTGAAGATGCTCGCCGACGAGGCGTCACAATCCGCACGCGACGTCGCAGGCTTGGTCGAGGTCTTGCAACAGCAGGTTGCGCTCAGCCATCAAGCGCTGGATGCTGCGCGGACAGACGTGACGACCGTTGTGGCAGCCAGCCAGCGGGTGAGCGCGCGTGCCGCCGGCGAACTGGAGTCAGCCAAACGGCTCGAGCGAGCGGTTGGTGAAGCCATTCGCGGTGTGGCGATGCTCAATGACGCCGCTGCGGGCATCTCAGAAGGCTGCTCGCTCGACCGACGTCGTGCCTGGCTCATCTGGGAAGCCGTACATCAGGCCGCCCTCGATGACGGCTGGTCGGGCCTGCCCAAACCCAAGCCGCTCAAGACTCCGGCCACTCGAGCCGTCCCGTCAGGACTGCCCCTCCGGCCGCGACACCTGGGCTGATGCTGCGCTGAGCAGCGTGCCCGCAGGCGACATCACGCCACTCCACGTCTCGCCACGCGCCGGAAACGTCGCCGCGTAGGCCGCGCGCCAGCGACGCAGCACGTGGTCGCACTCGAGCATCGTCGACAAGGCCCACACCGCACCGCCAAAGCCCGCGCCAAAACTCGATGCGGCGAAGGCGCCGGCCTCCACGGCCAAGCGACACAACGCCACCGTCTCGGGGATCTGATTGCGCAGTACGCGCTCAGCCATCACCTGCGACTCGGCGGCTGCAGCCGCAAGCACTTCCGGTCTGGCCGCAGCGATCGCATCGGCAGCAATCGGCACCAGCGCCTCGGTCTCGCGCACGAATTGCCGCTGACGTTCGGGACCACCCTCGGCTCCCTCGGCGGCAATCCGGTTGTACTCGGCCATCACCGCCCCGGTCTTCTCGGCGACCACGCCGCTGTGCAGCACCAGCAGGCGCCAATCGGCGGGCCACGCGACCTGACGTTCGAGCGCGCCCGGCTTGTACCGGAACTGGCCGACCGCGCGCGGCGCGTTGCAGAGAATGGCGATGTGATCCTGCGCCCCGCCCCGCGTGCCGACGCCGTCGTCGCCGACGAACGGACCCCACGCCCCACCCGACTCCACGGCGGCCGCGTACTGGGCGAACCCGATCGGCTCGTGCAAACCGGCCGCGTGCCACGCCTCGCGCGACGAGAGCTCGTTCGCCCACGACAGCGCCGCAAGCAACGCAATCACGTAGGCACTTGAGCTCGACATTCCAGCGGCAAGCGGCAACGTGCTCGACAGCGCGACGTCAGCACCGTAGCGCAACGGACCGAAGTCGCGGGTCAGTCGTCGAGCTACAGCATGCGCATAGACGTCGTCGCGGTGCGGCAGCAACGCGGCGACGTCGCCCGCCTGGACCGCCACGCGAGTCGCACGACCCGCGAGCCCCCACGGCGTCGCACAGGTCAGCGACCGGCCACCGAGATAATCGACGTGCTTGCCGAGCAGCTCGATCCGCCCCGGCACGTGCGGCAGATACGTCACGTCGGTCAGCGCGGTCGGCACGCGTCTGTCTCCGACCTATGCCGCTGTGCCCTGCGCCGCGCGACGCTCGGCGTCCGCGCTGTCCGACCACAGTTGGCGCGTCACGCGCAGCAGGACCACACCGCTCACGACCAGCACTGCGCTCAAGACCACGGTGGGCATCACGCGCGACGGATCGCCCGCCGCATAGAGGGCGTTGCCGATCACGAACAGCGACGACCAGATCACCAGACACCCGGCGATCCAGCCGACAAAGGCCGCACCCACGCGATTCTCACGCGCCACGTCCGCGTCCGACACACCGGCCACGGCGCGAATCGCGGTCCAGCCGGGCCCCACCGGCTTCACCTGCCGCACGAAGGCGACCAGCGTCTCCCGTGATGTCTCGGGCCCCACAAACGCCGTGATCAGCCACGCCACCGTGGTGATGCCGACCTGCACGATCGTCACCGTCGCGAAACCGGCATCCGGCATCAGCGCCGGCACGACCAGCGAGGTCAGCAGCGACACGCCCATCGCGACGATCTCGCACCACGCCGAGACGCGCCACCAGAACCAGCGCGCGATGTAGAGCAGCCCCGTGCCGGCCCCGATCGACAGCAGCACCTGAAACGCCTGCTGCGCGCTGCTCATCGTCAGCGACAACAGCGCCGCCACGATGTACAACAGCACCGTCGACACTCGTCCCGCGTTCACGTAGTGCGACTCCGACGCATCCTTGCGGATGAAGCGTCGATAGAAGTCGTGCACGAGATACGACGATCCCCAGTTGAGGTGCGTGAGAATCGTCGACGAGTTTGCCGCAAGAAGTCCGCCGATCATCAGGCCAACGAACCCGACCGGGAGAAACTTGAGCATCGCCGGAAACGCCGAGTCGTGACCGATCAGCGACGCATCCGCTTGCGGAAACGCGGCCTGAATCGACGCGAGATCGGGATACACGATGATCGAACACAGTGCCGTGATGATCCACGGCCACGGCCGCAACACGTAGTGCGCCACGTTGAAGAACAACGTGCCGCCCAACGCGTCCTTCTCGGACTTGGACGCCAGCATCCGCTGCGCGATGTACGACCCACCGCCCGGCTCGGCGCCGGGATACCAATTCGCCCACCAGCTCACGGCGATCGGCAGAATGAAGATCATCAACGCCAGTTCCGACATCCCGAAGTTGGGCATCAGGTCGAGAATGGGCTGCCCCGTGCCATCGGACGCGGTCATGACCGGCTGCGCGCCCGCCGCGGTGCCCTGCGCGACCTGCTGGGTGGACAACTTCGCAATCAAGAGCTTGAGACCGACCCACGCGCTGGCCTCGTTGCCGAGCCGACGCCCAACCTCGACCAGCGAGAACCACGCCGCAGCAAAGACCGCCGTCATCTTGATGAAGAACTGGATCATATCGATGACCAGCACGCCCCAGAGCCCGGAGTGCGCGGCAAACACGACGTTCAGCACGCCCGTGACGACGATCGTCTGGAGCGGCGTCAGCCCAAAGAGGATGTTCGCGATCTTGCAGGCCGCGAGCGTGACCATCCCCATAATGAAGCAGTTGAAGAACAGCCCCAGATACACCGCACGGAATCCGCGTACGACCGACGCCGAGCGACCGGAATAGCGCAATTCGTAGAACTCGAGGTCGGTGAGGACACCCGAGCGGCGCCAGAGCCGAGCAAAGAAGAACACCGTCGCCACCCCGGTGAGCACGAAGGCCCACCACTGCCAGTTGCCGGCGACGCCGTAGCGGCGCACCTGCTCCGTCACCCAGTTCGGCGTGTCCGACGAAAACGTCGTGGCGACCATCGACAAGCCCGCCAGCCACCACGGCACGGAGCGCCCCGAGCCGAAGAACTCGGCCGTGCTGCTGCCGGAACGCTTCGCGAGGAAGAGCGCCGGCACGAAGCAGACGGCGATCGACGCGAACGCGATGACCCAGTCGATCCAGGAGATGAGCATAAGGCGGGGAAGGGGGCGTGGACGTCGCCAGCGAAGTTACACGAGGCGTGGAAGGCTGTGGATGGCTCGCCGCTCACCACGCCACCGGGCGTCCGGCTAGCCGCGCGGCGACGGACGCCACGTCTCCTCGCGTCGAGAGATCCAGCACTCCCGTAGCGAGCGGCACCGCCTGCACCCGCGCACCGCTGCGCAGCACCCCCCGCGCCGCATCCACCAGCTCCAACTCCCCCCGCGGCGAAGGCGTCACCCGCGCCAACGCCGCGAAGATCTCGGGGCCAAAGTGCCAGAGATTCATCGACACCGCCCGCCGCGACGCCAGCGCCAACGGGTGATCTGCGGCGGGCTTTTCGACGATATCGCGTAGCCCGCCATCCGGCGCCACGTCGCACAGCGCGAACGCCAACACGCGCTCCGCAGGAATGTTGCTCAAGCGCACCAAGGCCTCGGCGTCAAAGGCCCCAAAGGCCGGCGCCGGCGCCTGCGCCACAGCGGCAATGGCCTCGGGCGGGTACCACGTGTCGCCGTTGAGCACGACAAACGGCGCCTCGCCGCACGCGTCGCGCGCGGCGAGCACCGCGTCCGCCGTGCCACGGGGCTCGGCCTGCTCGGCGAATCGAACCGCAATCCGGCGGCGGGGTTCCTCGGCCAGCGCCGCTGCGAAATGCGCGCGAATGTCGGTATGCTCCGGGCCAATGACGAGCACCGCGTCGCGCAGCCCGGCATCGGCCACCGCCGTCAACAGGTGCTCGATCAGCGGCCGCCCGACCGGCATCATCGCCTTGTGCCCCGCGGACGCCGCCGCCGTCTGCGCCGCGTCCAACCCCACCGCGCCGTCGGCTTCGCGGCGCATCCGTGTGCCGAGTCCGCGCGCCAGGATGACCGCCCGAGACGTCACCCGCGCGCGACCAGCGGTGTGTTCCAGCGGCCCCGAGTGAAATCGGGGAACTTCACCGGCGCGCTCTGTCGCGACACCGACATCGCCGACAGCGCGAAGGGCGCACTCCACGCCGCCGCATCGTAGACGTCAAAGTCCGGTGCCAGCCCTTCACGGAAGCACTGCACCAGGCGCCAACACATAATGAAATCCATCCCGCCGTGGCCGCCGGTCTTGCGCGCCAACTCGCCGACGTTCTTCCACAGCGGGTGATCGTATTCGGCCTTCCACGGGTCGAGCGAGCCGAAGCGCTCTCCACCCGCCTGCCCATCCACATAGATGCGCGGCGGGTAGTCCTCGAACACGCCCTTGGTACCCTGCACGTTGTTGAGTCGCGAATACGGCCGCGGACTCGACACGTTGTGTTGCAACAGAATCGTGCGGCCTTTGGCGGTCTTGATCAGCGAACTGTTGAGATCGCCGGTCACGTAGCGCTCCGCCCAACGCGGATCATTCTGATCCTTGATCGTCGCGGCGCGATGCGCCGTGAGTCCCGCCTCGGGCGAGGACATCGACACCAGATAGTCGAAGCGGTCGCCGTTGTGGATGTCGAGATACCACGACACCGGACCAAGCCCGTGTGTGGGATACAGATTGCCGTTGAACTTCGTGTGCCACGCGCGGCGCCACAGCCCCTCGTCTCGAGTCTCGAAGAGAATCTCGCGCAGGTCGTGCAGGTAGGCGGCTTCGCAGTGCAGCACCTCGCCGAGCACACCCGCGTGCACCAGACGATTCACCAGCATCTCCGATTGGCCGTAGCAGCAGTTCTCGAGCTGCAGACAGTGCTTGCCGGTCGCCTCCGACGTATCGACCAGCGCCCACAGGTCACGCAGTGTCATCCCGGCGTTGCACTCGGTGGCCGCGTGCTTCCCATTCCGCATCGCCGCCAGACACACCGGCACGTGCCATTCCCACGGCGTCGCGGTGTACACGAGGTCGATATCGTCGCGCTGCACGAGCTGCTCGAAGCCGGTCTCGGTCCCGGCGAACACGGCCGGCGCCGGCTGCCCCGCGTCGGTGATCATCTTGTTCGCGCGAGCGGCCTTGTCCGGCACGAGATCGGCGATCGCCGTGACCCGTACCCCGTCAATGGCCAGCAGCTCGCGCAGAATCCCGCGCCCACGCAAGCCGGTCCCGACGATGGCCACCCGCACCACGTCGTGCTGCGCAAACGGGACGCCGCGCATAAAGGTGCCGCCGCTCGCCGGCGGCGGCGTCTCGGGGGAGCGCGCCAGCGCGAGATCCTCGGCAAGCACGTGCGCCGGCAGTCCCAGAGCACCAACACCGACGGCCGCAGCCCCGGCCAGAAAGTTCCGACGCGACACCGAATCCGACACGACACGATCTCCGCACGAAGGGTCCGGGCGAAGCTATCACCCGTCGCCGCCTAGCGTCACCACGTCCGGTTGACGATCATCGGGGATGCCGCTTCCGCTCCCCGAATTCGACCAGCTGGACGGCTTGGCGCAGGCCGAGCTCGTGCGCTCGCGCCAGGTCAGCAGCGCCGAACTGCTGGACGCCGCGTTGGCCCGGATCGCCGCGCGGAACCCCGCGCTCAACGCCGTGGTCCGACTGCTCGAGCGCGAAGCGCGCGCCCAGCTCGCGAGCATTGATCCCGCCGCGCCCTTTGCCGGCGTACCGATGCTCATCAAGGACCTGCTGGCGACGATCGCGGGTGTGCCGACGAGCAACGGGAGCCGACTCGCGGCGGATCGCCCTGCCGAGCACGACAGCGAACTGATTCGCCGCTACCGACGGGCGGGGGCGGTGTTCGTGGGCAAGTCCAACACGCCAGAACTCGGACTCACGCCGTTCACCGAAAGCGCAGCCTTGGGCCCCGCGCGGAATCCGTGGGATCTCTCGCGCACCACTGGCGGGTCCTCTGGCGGGTCCGGCGCTGCGGTCGCCGCACGCCTCGTGGCGATCAGCCACGGCGGCGACGGCGGCGGCTCGATCCGCATTCCCGCATCGGCCTGCGGCATCTTCGGACTCAAGCCCACGAGAGGCCGCAACCCCACGGGTCCCGACATTGGCGACGTCTGGCGCGGCTTCGTGCAGGAGCACGTGCTCACCGTCAGTGTGCGCGACTCGGCGGCGATGCTGGACGCCACCGAAGGGGAGGACATCGGCACGTCGACGCCCGCCCCCGCGACCGCGCGCCCGTTCCTCGAGGAAGTCGGACGCGAACCGGGTCGACTCCGGATTGCGGTGACGGACACGCCGTTCTTCGGCGGCACGGTGCACCCCGACTGCCGCGCGTCGCTCGACGACGCTGCCCAACTGCTCCGGTCCCTCGGCCACGATGTCGAAGACGCCACGCCGCCGATCGACGGCCACACGCTGGCCCGCGCGTTTCTCACCGTCGTCGCGGCAGAAACGCGCTCGGAGCTCGAGTATCTCGCCGAGCAGCTGCGCCGAGCTCCACGCGCGTCGGATGTCGAGCCGGCAACCTGGGCATTGGGATTGCTCGGCCAGCACTTCCGCGCCTCCGAGTACGCCACCGCAGTGCGCGTGATGCAGACGGCGACGCGTCAGGTCGGCACGTTCTTCACGTCGTATGATGTGCTCGTCACACCGACCCTCGGCGCGCCGCCCTTTCCGATTGGCGCACTACAACCCACCGCCGTGGAGCTGGCCGCCGTCACCGCACTGGGCCGGCTCAACCTCGGGGGCGTCCTCAATGCCGCCGGCCTGCTCGAGCAGACGATCGAGAAAGTCTTCGGCTTCATTCCCTACACGCCGCTGTTCAACATCACCGGCCAGCCGGCGATGTCGGTCCCGCTGTACTGGAATGCCGCCGGTCTTCCGGTCGGCACGCAGTTCGTGTCACGGTTCGGCGATGACGCCACGCTCTTCCGCTTGGCGGCGCAGCTTGAACAGGCGCGCCCGTGGGCGCACCGTCTTCCACCACTCCTCGCCAAATGACCTCCCCAGCACGCGGCATCCAGCTCCCGGCCGGCCGAGCGTTCGGCGTCAAGGAACACGTCGGCGCGTTCCGCGCCGCCAACCAGTTCGACATCACCGACAGCAGCGGCCGCGTTGTCCTGCACTGCCGCGAGCCGAAGCTCGGCGTGTTCACGAAGATGCTGCGGTTCACCGAGTACAAGAAGAACACGCCGTTCAACTGCGAAGTCCGTGACACGCAGGGGCGGCTCGTCTTCCGCGTCTCTCGCGGGGTGTCGTTGTTTCTGTCGACGGTCCGGGTGACGGATGCCGCGGACCGACTCGTGGCTTCGTTCCATCACAAGATCTTCAGCATCGGCGGGCGCTTCACCATCACCGGGCCGAATGGTGTCCCCGCGGGTGAAGTCCGGGGCACGTGGACGAGCTTCGACTTCGCCGTGACCTTCG
Organism: Gemmatimonadaceae bacterium; assembly: GCA_033763905.1. GTDB lineage: Bacteria > Gemmatimonadota > Gemmatimonadetes > Gemmatimonadales > Gemmatimonadaceae > JAJTHG01. The sequence goes on along the minus strand of JANRJP010000009.1, from coordinate 50,853 downwards.
GCGGACGCCACGTCGCGCAGGTGACCAAGAAATGGCGCTCGCTCGGCGTCGAGCTGTTCACCTCGGCCGATCAATACGCCGTGGTCTTCGACGACGATCTGGCCGACGACGATCCGGCGCGGCTGCTGTCGCTCGCAGCGGCGCTCGTCGTGGACTTCATCCTCAAGGAGTAGGCCGCTCCGTCGGTTCGTACGCGGACACCTGCCGCATCCGCGGCCGAATGAATCCCGTGCGCCGAGCCGCCACCGAGCCGGTGGGCGACCAGCGTCTCGGCGCCGGAAGGATGGCCGCCAACCGCGCCGCCTGATCCTCGCTGAGCCGCGAGGCAGGCACCTTGAACCAGTGCTGGGCGGCCGCTTCGGCGCCGAAGTAGCCGTCCCCCCACTCGGCGAGATTCAGGTACAGATCCAGGATCCGATCCTTCGGCACCACGACTTCCAGCGCCACGGTGCAGTACGCCTCGAGGCCTTTGCGGACGAACGACCGGCCTTCCCACAAGAAGAGATTCTTCGCCACCTGCTGCGAGATCGTCGACGCGCCGCGCAGTCGGCCACCGCGCTGTTTGCGCTCGATCGCCGCCTCGATCTCCACGAGATCGAACCCGCGATGCGTGTAGAAGCGCGCGTCTTCTGCGGCGAGCACCGCACGACGCAGCGCCGGGGCAATCTCCGAGCGCGACACGACACGACGCACCGGCCACCAGGGCTGCTTCCCGTCCAGCGCCCGTTGCACCGCCCGCGAGAGCTGAATCGGCGTCGCCGGCGGCTGCACCACACGACACCCCAAGGCGAGCACCCACGGCAGCAACGCGAGGGTGCCGAACGTCCAAACCAGACGACGCCGCCAGGCGCGCCAACGTGACATAGCGCGTAGAATAGCGGAATGCGCCCAATCCTTCTCGCCGCCATCTGCGCGGCCCTCGCCGGCTCGCCCGATGCCGTGCGCGCCCAGTCGGCCACAACCGCCATCGTCACGCCGTCGCCCACGCCGGCGGCACGCGCCGCCGATGTCGCCACGCTCGATAGCATCGTCGCGGCCGTCTACGACGTCATCTCGGGGCCCAAAGGCCAACCACGCGACTGGCAGCGAATGCGCTCGCTCTTCGCACCGGGCGCACGGCTGATCCCCACCGGCAAGCGCAGCGACGGCACCGGCGTGCTCCGCACTTGGACGGTCGAGGAGTACATCGCCAACGCCGGGCCGTCTCTGGAGCGAGACGGCTTCTTCGAGCGGGAGCTTGGACGCAAGACCGAACGCTTCGGCAACGTCGTGCACCTCTTCAGCGCGTACGACTCACGCCGCACCCTCACCGACGCGACCCCCTTCGCCCGCGGCATCAACAGTATGCAGGCGTGGTACGATGGCACACGGTGGTGGATCGTGACCATCTACTGGCAGGGCGAGACGCCCGACACGCCGATTCCCGCCGAGTACCTGCGCCGCAACTGACTTTCCGCTCCGAGTCCCTATGCCGTCCTCACGTCGCGGTTTCCTCAAGTCCGGCCTCGGCCTCGAGGCGGCCGCCGCGATCCCGAGCGCGCTCCCTCGGCCATTGGCGGCTGCGCCTTCGGGTGACACCGCCGAGTGGCAGTTGCCACCCGCCGACGAACGCAGCGTCGCCGAGCTGCAGCGCGATCTCGGCACCGGTGCGCTGACGTCGGTCGCCCTCGTGGAACAGTGCTTCGCACGAATGGATGCGGTGGATCGCAGCGGACCGCGAATCCGCGCGGTGATCGAGCGGAATCCGGACGCGTTGGCCATCGCCCGCGAACGCGACGCCGAGCGGGCGCAGGGCAAGGTCCGAGGCCCGCTGCACGGCATTCCAGTGCTCGTCAAGGACAACGTCGACACCGCCGACCGGATGCGCACCTCGGCCGGTTCGTTGCTGCTCGCCGACAGCGTGGCGCCGCGCGACGCTCACATCATCGAGCGGCTGCGGGCGGCGGGAGCGATCATCATCGCCAAGGCGAACCTGAGTGAATGGGCCAACTTCCGTTCGACCAAGAGCTCGAGCGGGTGGAGTGCGCGTGGCGGCCAGACGCGCAATCCGTACGTGCTGGACCGCTCACCTTGCGGCTCAAGCTCTGGGACCGGCGCCGGCGTCTCGGCGGCCTTGGCGCCGATCGGCATCGGCACCGAAACCGATGGCTCGATCATCTGCCCCTCGGCGATCAATGGCCTCGTGGGGCACAAGCCCACGATCGGCCTCGTCGGACGCAGCGGCATCATTCCGATTTCCCCGTCGCAGGATACCGCTGGGCCAATGGCGCGCTCGGTCGCTGATGCCTACGCGTTACTTCTGGCGATTGCCGGGCCCGATCCGCGTGATCCCGTCACGTCGCGTGCGCGTGCGCTGCCGGCGGACCCCGGCTTCCGACCCGACGCGCTAAAGGGCGTGCGAATCGGCGTCGTGCAGAACCTCGCGGGGTTCAATGGCGCCGTGGACGCACTGTTCAAGGACGCCGTCGCGGCGTTGCGGAGCGCAGGCGCCGAGCCGATCGATGTCACGCTGCCCACGGCAGGGAAGTACGGTGACGCCGAGTACGAGGTGCTGTTGTACGAGTTCAAGGCAAGCCTGGCGGCTTACTTCGCCACCCTCGGACCAGCCGCTCCCGCACGCAGTCTGGCCGACGCGATCGCGTTCAACTCGCGGGAAGCCGCGCGCGAGATGCCGTACTTCGGGCAGGAGATCTTTGAAGTCGCTCAGCGAAAGGGACCGCTGACCGACGCAGCGTACCGCAAGGCGCGTGCGTCGTGTCTCGCGCTCACGCGCACGCAAGGCATTGATCGGGCGTTGCGCGCGCAGCGGGTGCAGGCGTTGGTGTATCCGTCCAACGGTCCGGCGTGGCCGATCGATCTCGTCAACGGCGATCGCTTTACCGGCGGCGACTCGTCGTTTGCCGCGGTCTCGGGCTATCCCAGCATCACCGTGCCGATGGGCCAGGTGCAGGGATTGCCGATCGGACTGTCGTTCACCGGCGCGGCGTGGAGCGATGCGCAACTGTACGGATACGCCTTCGCGTTCGAACAGACCACGCGGCATCGCCGCGCCCCCACGTTCCGTCCGACGATCGCCGCGGAATGAGCATCAGCATCCGCCGCGCCACGGTCGACGACGTCCCGCGAATTCTCGCCGGCATTCGAGGGCTCGCGGACTACGAGCGCTTGGCGCACGAGGTCCGCGCCGACGAATCGCGGCTGCGCGACACGCTGTTCGGCGCGCATCCCGCGGCCGAGGTGTTGCTCGCGGATGTCGACGGCGCTGCGGCCGGCTTCGCGCTGTTCTTTCACACCTACTCCACGTTTCTCGCGCAACGCGGGTTGTATCTCGAAGACCTCTACGTGGAGCCGTCGATGCGCGGCCGCGGCGTGGGCCGGCGGCTGCTCGGTGCGCTGGCGGCGATCGCGCGCCAGCGCGACTGCGGCCGCCTCGAGTGGAGCGTGCTCGACTGGAACACGCCGGCGATCGGCTTCTACCGCGCCCTTGGCGCGGTGCCGATGGACGAATGGACCGTGTTCCGAGTGACCGGCGAGGCGCTGGACCGGCTCGCGGCCGAAGGCGGAAACCCGCCGGGCACGTCGGGTATTGTTGCGGTATGACTCCCCTGATCGAAACCGCAACACTCGGCGGCGGCTGCTTCTGGTGCATCGAGGCTGTCTACGAGCAACTCAATGGCGTGGTGGATCTGCGCTCCGGATACGCGGGCGGCCACGTGGCCAATCCGACCTACGAGCAGGTCTGCGACAAGAAGACCGGACACATCGAAGTGGTGCAAGTGGACTTCGATCCGCAGGTGATGTCGTACCGCGATGTGCTCGAGGTGTTCTTCGTCTCACACGATCCCACGACGCTCGACCGCCAGGGCAACGACGTCGGTCCGCAGTATCGGTCGGCGATCTTCACGCACTCGTCGGCGCAGGACAGCACGGCGCGCGCGCTGATCGCCGAACTCACGCAGGAGCGCGTGTTCCCTGCGCCGATCGTGACCGAGATCCGCCCCCTGGACCGCTATTGGCCGGGTGAGGCCTACCACCAGCGGTACTACCGTCGCAATCAGCAACAGCCGTACTGCGCGTTCGTGATCGCGCCGAAGGTCGCCAAGATCCGGCAGAAGTTCGCTGCTCGGCTCCGGCAGTCCCCCGTCCCGTAACGCGGCGATCTGTCGCGGCCCCCTCCCAAGGGGACCCGAATTGGTCCATCTTCCGGTGGAATGACACCACTCCGCGTCGCGACGACCCCGACCAGCGCCGCCCAGCTCCCGCTCGCAGGGATCCGGGTGCTCGATCTGTCTCGGTTGGTCGCCGGCAACAAGCTGTCGCTTGCGATGGCCGACTTCGGGGCCGAAGTCCTCAAGATCGAGGACCCCGGCACGGGCGACGCCTTGCGCGATTGGAAGGCAGGCGGTCATTCGGTCTTCTGGAAGGTGTACGCGCGGAACAAGAAGTCGGTCACGCTGAACCTCCGCGACGCCGAGGCCCGCGAGATTCTGCTCGATCTCGTCGAGACCGCCGACGTGCTCATCGAAAGCTTCAAGTTCGGCACGATGGAGAAGCTCGGTCTGGGCCCCGACGTGCTGCACGGCCGCAACCCGCGTCTGGTGATGGTGCGCATCTCGGGCTGGGGACAGACGGGACCGTACAAGACACGGCCGGGATTCGGCACGCTGGTTGAGGCGTTCAGCGGCTTGGCGTCCAAGACCGGATTCCCGGGGATGCCCCCAACGCTCCCCAACGTCGCGCTCGCCGATATGGTGGCAGGGCTGAGCGGCGCCTTCGCGGTGCTCGCGGCCCTTCGCGCGCGGGACAACGGCGCGCCGGGACAGGTGATCGACCTGTCGCTCCTTGAGCCGCTGGTGTCGATCATCGGACCCGATGCGGCGATCTATGAGACCACGGGTGAAGTCCCGGTGCGCATCGGCAATCGCCTGAGTGTGAGCGCTCCGCGAAACACGTACCGCACGGCAGACGGCCATTGGCTGGCGATCTCGGCGTCGATGCAACCGATGTGCGAGCGCCTGTTCCGCGTGATGGGACAGCCCGAACTGATCACCGATCCGCGGTTCCGGACGAACTCCGACCGGATGGCCAACGTCGACGCACTCGACGACGTGGTGCAGGCGTGGGTCGGGGCGCACGACCTCGACGCCTTGGTCGACCTCTGCGAGCGCGAAGGCATCACGGCGGGTCCCGTGTACAACGTGCAGCAATTGATGGACGACCCGCACGTCATCGAGCGCGAGGTGCTGGTGGACGTCGCCGATCCCGACTTGGGCGACATTCCGATGCACAACGTCACGCCGCGACTGTCCGCGACGCCGGGGGGCATCCGGCACCCGGCGCCTGCGCTCGGCCAGCATACGGACGAGATCCTGCAGGCCAGAGGCCGAACGGCCGAACAGCTCGCGGCGCTCCGCGCGCGCGGCGCGATCTGACGACGCGGTGGGGATGAGCTCTGGGCCGGCGGCCCCACCGGTCGATCCACTCAATGCCCTCGAACACGCGCCGAGCGGGTTCGCGCTGCTCGACCGTGACTACGTCGTCGTATACGAGAACGCGATGGCCTGTCGGATTCTGGGCCTCGCGCGAGAGGTCCCTCGCGGCCGCGTGCTCTGGGATCTGCTGCCCACCGGTCGGCAGACCCGCTTCGCGCCGGCCATCGAGCGCGCGATGCGCGAGCGCACCTCGGTCGAGTACACCGCCAAGGCCGTCCGCCTGCCGCGCTGGATCCGAATGGTCGCGATTCCATCTGGCGATGGCCTCGCGATCTACTTCGACGACGTCACCGATCGCGAAGAAGCAACGTCGGCGCTCCGACTGCGCGAAGAGCGGCTGCAGCTCGTCTTCGAGGCCTCCGGCGTCGGGATGTGGGACGTCGACCTCCTGACCGGCAACGCGTGGGCCAGTCAGCGTCTGCGCGAGATCTACGGACTGCCGCAGGATGTGGCCCTGCGCGCCGAGGATCTCCGCACCCCCTTCCCGGACGACCAGTTGGCCGTCGTGCAGCAGGCCATCGATCGCGCCGGCGATCAGCGATGGCGCGCCGTCGCGCATACCAAGCGCGACGCCAACGGCGCCGTTCGATGGATCCGCTTCAGCGGCCGTACGATTCTGGGCGAGGATGGTACGCGCCTCCGGTCCACCGGGACCGCGCGCGACATCACCGACGAACGCGAGCGCGACGAGCAATTGCGACGCAACGCACGCGAACTCGCCCGCGCACAACGGATGGCCCGCATCGGTACCTGGTCCTGGGATCTGGCAACTGGTGCCGTGCGCTGGTCGGCCGAGACGTACCACATCTTCGAGTTCCCGCCCGAGACCCAGCCCTCGATCGAAGCCCTCAACGCGCTGTACGACGAAGAGGCCAACCGCTGCTGGCGCGAGGCCGTCGAACGTTCAATGCGCGACGGGCAGCCCTACGAAATCGAGCTGCAGACCACCCTGCCATCGGGACGGCCCCTCTGGGTCTGGGCCCTCGGCGAAACCGCCTTCGACGACCAAGGGCGGCCGATCGAGATGTTCGGGACGGTGCAGGACATCACCCAACAGCGGGTCCAGGAGTTGGCGTTGGCCGAAAGCGAGGAGCGCTTCCGCACGCTCGCGGACGCCGCCCCGCTGGGCATCGTGCTCACCGATGCGACCGGCACGCCGACGTATGTAAACCCGCAGCTCTGTGCGCTGTTCGAGCTGTCACCCAGCACCTTCGCCACTCGGTGGATCGAGCGCGTCCACGCCGACGACATAGACCGCGTCCTAGCCGCGGCCGATGAGGCGTTTACGATGCGGGGACCGGTCCGCATCGAGTACGCGCTCGACCTGCCCAGCGGCGTCCGACACGTCCGCTTGATCGGCCGCCCGGTCCCGACCCTCGATGGATCGTTCGTCGGTCAAGTCGCGACAATCGAGGACATCACCGAAGAAGTGCGGCTCGCCGCCGAACGCGCGCGCCTCCAGCAGCAGGACCTGCAAGCGCAGAAGCTCGAATCACTCGGGCTGCTCGCCGGCGGCATTGCGCACGACTTCAACAACCTGCTCGTCGGCGTCCTGACGAACGCGAGTCTCGCCCAGCTCGACATTCCGCCGAACCACGCGGCGCGCGAAGCGGTCGAGGACATCGAGCGCGCCGCGCAGCGGGCGGCCGACCTCACGCGCCAATTGCTGGCCTACGCCGGCAAGGGACGCATCGTCGTCGAGTCGCTCGACGTGTCGGGCATCGTGCGCGAAATGGCGCAGTTGCTGCGGAGTGCGATCGGCCGATCGGTGTCGCTGCGACTTGAGCTGCCGGACGGACTCCCGTTCGTGCACGGCGACGCCACGCAGGTGCGCCAGATCGTGATGAATCTCATCACCAACGGCTCCGATGCGATGGTCGATTCCGGCGGCACGCTACGTCTCTCGTCGCGCTACGAGACCGCACCCGATCCCGCCGCGTTCGATGCCGTGTTCGGTGCACCGCTCGATGGGTCCCCACGCGTGGCGCTCGAAGTCAGCGATGAAGGCCACGGGATGACCCCGGAGGTGATGCGCCGCATTTTCGACCCGTTCTTCACCACGAAGTTCACGGGACGCGGCCTCGGCCTGTCAGCGGTCGTCGGCGTGCTCAAGCAGCACGACGCATCCATTGGGGTCTGCAGCAGCCCGGGGCGCGGAACGACGTTCACCGTGCTGTTCCCGCCCGCGAAGGATTTGCGTCGCGTCACCCCAACGTCCGTCCCGAGACTCGAACTGCCCGCAGGCGGCACCGTCCTCGTCGTCGACGACGACGACGGGGTGCGCCACGTGGCCCGCTCGCTACTGCAGCGGCGTGGCTTCACGGTCGTGCTCGCCAGCGATGGCCGCGAAGGCGTGGCCCGGTTCCGCGCGATCGGCACCGAGCTCCGCGCGGTCCTGCTGGATCTCACGATGCCGGTCCTGAGCGGCGCGGAAGCGCTCGCGACGATGCGCGCTGAGCGACCCGATGTGCCGGTGCTCTTGATGTCCGGGTATTCCGAACACGAGCTGCAGGCCACGTTCACCGGACAAGTGGCCGGCTTTCTGCAGAAGCCCTTCCGCGCGCAGGACCTCTATAGCGCGCTCGCGTCGTTCCTCGGGACCAAAGCGGAGCCCTGACGGCCGATCGGCCGACTCATCGCGCGACGAAGCGGAACGGCAACCCTTCGCTCGAGACCGCCAGTACGCGCGCCGGTGCCGTGGTCGACACCCAGTAGCGCGTGATCTGATCACCGATCGTGGTGCGGAGCCGCCACGCCGCGAGCGACGTGCCGCGAATGCTGAGCGACTCCGCGCCTTCGCAGAGCACGGCAACCGACACGGCGGTCCCCGACGCCGGCCGCACCATCGCCCAGGTCGCGGTGGCGCCGTCGTGCCACGAGACGGCGGTGAGCAACGCCGGGAGCAGCGTCACGTCGGGCCCGTCGGGTGGCGCGACGTCGAGCGTCGCGAGTCGTGTGCCGTCGGGCGACAACACCTGCCCCTGCAGGCGCCCGCGATTGACCGCGAGCTCGGACAGCACATCGCGCCCGAAGGCAACACCACTCTGCGTGAACTGTTCGAGCCGCAGCGCGGCCGACACTCGGCTGATGGTGGCGAGCTCGAGGACCTCATCGACGCTGATCAACTCGCTCACCCGCCAGCCGCCGCTCGCGGTACGGGCCAGCGTCCACCGCATCGTGCCGACGATTCCCGTCGGCGCGACCGCCGCGAACGAGTCCCGCACCGCGCGGAGCGAATCTGCCGCAGGCAACGCGACGCGCTGCGCGTCCAGGCGCGCCGCGGTGCCGATCGCCGTCAACACGACCAACAGCGCGGTGGCCGCGCGTCGGCCGCACAGCGACGGCCTGCTCACGATCAGATCGCGCGTGGCGTCACCGGCACTGCGGTGGGCGTCGGCGCCTCGAGCACGACACTCTCGCCGAGCGGCATCCCACGTCCCACCAGCTCGCCGATATCGCCGCCGTGGTAGGCCTCTTCACCGTGCTCGCTCACATCCACGCCGCCGATCTCGTCGGCCAGCGTGACGCGGAGGCCCATAAACGCCTCGAGCGCGCGGAGAATGACGAAGGTCAAGCCTCCCGACAGCGCCATCGCCGCCAGCACGGCCTCGATCTGCGTCCAGACGAGCCCCGCGTTGCCCGCCAGCAATCCATCGGCGCCAGCGGCGTTCACCGTCTTGGTCGCAAAGACCCCGGTCAGCACCGCCCCCGCAATGCCAGCCACGCCGTGACACGCGAACACGTCCAACGCATCGTCGATGCGGGTCCGCGGACGCCACTGAATCGCCGCATAGCTGATGCCCGCCGTGATGCCGCCGATCAGGATCGCGGCGCGCGGTGTCACGAAGCCCGCCGCTGGCGTGATCGCGACCAGACCGACCACCGCGCCCGTCGCCGCGCCGACGGCCGTCGCGTGTCCGTTGCGCACCAGGTCGATCAACAACCACACGACCAAGGCCGAGGCCGCCGCGACGTGCGTGGTCACGACGGCGTTGGCGGCGACGTCGTTCGCGGCCAGCGCCGAGCCGCCGTTGAAGCCGAACCAGCCGAACCACAACAAGCCCGCGCCCAAGACGGTGAACGGCACATTGTGCGGGACCAGCACCGGCCGACCAAAATCGCGCCGCCGTCCGAGCATCCACGCCGCCACCAACGCCGAGGTGCCCGCGCTGATGTGAATCACCGTGCCGCCGGCGAAGTCGAGCGCCCCGCGCGAGCGCAGCCAGCCCCCGTCGGCCCAGACCCAGTGCGCCAGCGGATCGTAGACGACGAACGTCCACAGCAACCCGAACACGAGAAACGCCGAGAACTTCATCCGCTCCACCACGGCGCCGGAAATCAGCGCCACCGTGATGCCCGCGAACATCGCCTGGAACGCCGCGAATGCCGCGTGCGGAATCGTGCCCGCGTACACCGGATTCGCGGCCCCGCCGACCCCCGAGAACCCGGCGAACGACAAGCCGCCGATGAGCGAGGAACCGGGCGAGAACGACAGCGTGTAGCCGAGCAGCACCCACTGCACCGACACCACCGCAAACGCGCCGAGGGACATCATCAGGACGTTCAGCACGCTGCGCGTGCGCACCAGACCGCCGTAGAAGAGCGCGAGCCCGGGGACCATCAGCATCACGAAAGCCGCTGCGACCAGCACCCAGGCCGTGTCGCCGGCCGACAAGGTCGTCGGGGTCACGGTGCGTCTCCGTGGCCGGAGGCGGCGAGTTCCGCCTGTCGTTGCGTTTCGTCGGCGTTGACGGGCGTGAGCGCCGCGTTCGAACGCTCGCCCGTGCGGATGCGAATCACGTCATCGAGCGGCTGGACGAAAATCTTACCGTCGCCCACGCCACCGGTGCGCGCCGCGCCCACGATGGCTTGAATGCACGGCTCGACGAACGGCTCGCTGCACGCCATCTCGATGCGCACCTTGTCGTGGAAATCGAGCACTATCGTGTTGGCCCGATAGTGCTGAATCACTTCGCCTTCCCCGCCGTGGCCGGTCACGCGCGTCAACGTCATCCCGGTGATGCCGACGCGGAATAGCGCCTGCTTCACCTCGGGAAGTTTCTCGGGGCGGATAATCGCGGTGATCAGCTTCATCTGTCGGGGGCGGCGAACGGGTCTTGGGGCAACTCTTCGCAAACTGACACGGTTCCCGCCCCTCGGCCATAGGGGAATCCCCAACTCCCTCTACGGTGCCCCTCGCAGCGCCGCGACCGCTTCCTGTACCTCCCGGTCGCCCGGCGCCGCCACCCGAAAGGCGCCGGCGTCCCCCCACTTCTGCCACGCGAGCTCGACGTTGAGCCGACGCCCGAGCGCGGCGGATGTTTCGGCCTCGGCGGGAAGTGTCACACCTTTGGCCGAGGCGTAGCCGCGCAAGCTCTTGACCAAGGACTCCGTCGACAACGGGGCGGTCGCCAGCGCCTCGGCGCTCGGCGCCGGACTGCCGCGCTCCCCGACATATGCCGCCGCCCATTGCGCGATCACGCCATCCTCGTCGAGCGCCGTGAGCCAGTCGGGCGACACCGGAGTGGGCGGCAGCAGCAGGTCGGGGTAGATCCCGCCTCCCCCGTACACCACCCGACCGCCAGTCGTCCGGCAGCTCGGCCGTCCCGCCGTGTCGCGGACCGTGCCCGCCGCCCGATAGTACTGTGCCGCCCGCACCCCCTGATACGACCGCTGCACCACGCGACCGCAGGGCGTGCGCAGCTGCCCGACCACGAGCACAATCACCGAGCCATCGACCAACGGGAATCCGCGCATCAGGAGCGCCTTGCCGAACGAGGGCCGGCCGACGATGCGGGCCCGGTCGTGGTCCTGCAACGCCCCAGCGACCAACTCCGACGCGCTGGCGGACCCCTCGTTGATCAGTACCGCCATTGGGACCCGCCGCGCGCTCTTCCAGAAGGCGCGCCGCACCCGCCCAGTGTCGGCCACATCGCTCCGGCGCCCTTCAGCGGTGTACACGATCGTCCCTTCGGGCAGGAATGCCCCGGCCACCAACGCCGCCTCGTCCACCCGCCCGCCGCCGTTGTCGCGCAGGTCCAGCACGAGACGCTGCATCCCCGACCGCTCCAGCCGCGACAGACCCTGTTCCAGGTCGGCCGCAATGCGCTCGGCCACGAATGTGGTGATCCGCACGTACGCGGTCTCGGCGTCGAGCAGGAACGCGACCGGCACCGCGGTCTCCGGCTTTGGCTCCTGGCGACGCACCGGACGCACCAGCGTGATGCGCGTCCCGTCGGTGCGCTCGCGTTCCAGCCCGAGCCGCACCACCGACCCCTTGGGGCCCGATAGCGTGGTCTCGAGTTCGAGTTCGCCGTCGGCGCGCACGGGCGCGCTATCGATCGTCACGAGCACGTCGCCCGGGCGGACATCACCCACGGCCTCCCGCGCCCCCGCCGCAATCGACGCGACGACCGGCACGCCCGCGACGTAGCGGAAGCTCACCGGCACCGGCACGAGCTTCCCCGCCTTGGCCAGCGCGGCCGTCTGCTCCGACAGGCGCTCGGCGGTAATCACGTACGAATGCGGATCCGCCGCCCGAAGCAGTCCCTGCACCGCCGACTGCATCAACCGGTGCATATCGAGCGAGTCGACGTGGTTCACGCGGACCTGGTTGAGCACCTGCCCGAACATCTGCAGATCCTCCGCCAGCGTCCGTGGCCGCAGCACCGGCGCCGACGCCGACTGCGCCCGCGCCAGCGGCGCCAGCGTGACCACGCCGACGGCCACGACCAGCAGCGCTGCCGCGCGGCGCGCGGCGCCCCCGACGTTCGGTACCTGACTCACTGGCCGCCCTTGAGCGCCGCGATCCGCGCCGTGATCGCCGCGCGCGACGACGTATTCGCGGGCAGCAGCGCGAGGTGGGCGCTGTACGCCGCCACGGCCTCCTCGGCGAAGTCCGAGTGGTCGTAGATCTGCGCCATCAGCAGGTGCGGCAGCGCGTAGTACGGCTCGAGCTCGGTGACCTTCTTGAAGGTCGCGAGCGCCTCGGCAATCATCCCCTTGGCCGATTGCAGATACCCGAGCTGCATCAGAACCATCGGCTCGCTCGGACTTGTCGCCGCCGCCAGCTCCAGACCCGCCAAGGCGGCCGCGGTGTCGCCGCGCTGTTGCGCGAGCAGGGCCAGCCGCAATTGCGCCGGCCAGAAGGACGCATCTTCTTCGAGCGCCTTCTCGAGATCCTGCTGCATCGCCGCGACGTCGTTCCCCTCGCCGTGCAGTTGGGCGAGTGCGAAGTGCAGCAAGGCGACCGGCTGATACAGAATCACGAGCTTGTTGCCCTTCTTCGCTTCGGGGCGCTGCGCAAGTGCCGTCTGGTACGCGGCGATCGCGCTGTCGCGCATCCCGATCGAGCGGAAGATTCGTCCACGCGTCGCGTGAATGCCCCAAGGACTCTTGAGTCCCTTCGCCGCCTGCGCCCACGCATCGAGGGCCGCCTTCATCCGGCCATCCGACTCCGCGTAGTAGGCCTGAATCGACGGACTGGTGCTCTGGCGATAGTACTGATCGACCGCGAAGTCGAGCTCGACTTCATTCAATCGCGGATTCTCGTCCACCACGTACATCCGGAAGAGACTCATCACGTGCGTCGATGCGGTGAACGGATCGCGCATCGCGGCGAGCTGCTCGAGCGAATCGAGGCCACGATCGAACTGGTTGCGGTCGCCCCGCATCCACGCCCGGCGCTGCCACTTGTCCGACAGCAGCCACGCGTCGTACTGCCCTTGCAGCGGCGCCCCCGACAGCGGATCGAGACGCGATGCCCAGTAGAAGGCCCGGCGCGCGTCATCGGGCCGCTTGGCCAGCGCCTGATTGCCAAAAACCAGCAACGCCCGGATGTCGTTGGGATCGGCCCCCGCCGGCAGGTCGGGACGCGGGAGCGGCTTCGGCGGTTTGACCGCCGCGACGGGCTTCGGGGCTTGGGCCGAGGCCGAAGCAGACAGACACGCAACAACGAACGCGCCGGACACGCTCCGGCGCACCAACCGAATGACTCGCATACGGTGAGCAGCTCAGGTCTACGTGCGCCGCTCAGCGTCGGGCGTGCGGGTCGACAATCGCCGACCAAGTGCCCACAGCATTGCAACGGGACCAGCGTCCCGCAAGTCAGGTCATCGGAACCGTGACACCGCGTGTCGCCAGGACGCGCGCCACCGCTTCGCCGATCTTGTTGTTCGGCGTGCTCGCCCCAGCCGTGATGCCCACCCGGATCGTGGCCCCTTCCGGCAACCAGCGATCGGCGGCGACTTCGATCTTGGATCCGGTGGGCAAATGGCGAATCCCGCCGCTCGCGACATCCAGGCAGGCCGCGTCCTCGATGTGGTACGTCGGCACCTTCTCGCTGCAGAGCGCCGCGAGTGAAATCGTGTTCGACGAGTTGTACCCGCCGATCACCAGCATCACGTCGAGCGGCTCGCGCAGGAGCTCGTTGACGGCGTCCTGCCGATCCTGCGTCGCCGAGCAGATCGTGTCGAAGGACCGGAAGTGCGACGCCCGGTGCGCGGCGCCGTAGCGCCGTTCGACCGCGGCCCCGACGGCCTCGGCGATCGCCAACGACTCGCGCGCCAGCATCGTCGTCTGGTTCGCGACTCCGATGCGCTGCAGGTCGGAGTCGGGGTCGAACCCCGGGGACGACCCCCGTGCGAAATGCGCCTGGAACGCGGCCTTGTCTCCGCCGTGCTCGATGTACTGCATCACCAGCTCGGCCTCGGTCATATCGCGCACCACGAGATACTTGCCGCCAGCGTACTTCTCGATCTGGCTCGCGGTCGCCCGCGTTTCTTCGTGGTAGTACTTGCCGTGAATCAGCGCGGTGAAGCCGTCGCGGCCGTAGCTCTCGACCCGCTTCCACACGTTCAGCACCGAACCGCAGGTGGTATCGACGACCACGCAGCCCAACGCCCGCAGCGTCTCGAAATCGTGAATCGTGACCCCGAAGGCGGGCAGAATCACGACGTCTTCCTGCAGCACCGGCGTGTAGTCGAAGCCCTTCCCTTCGGGATGGGTCCCGAGGAACACGATCCCCATATCGCGGAGCTTCGTGTTCACGTGGGGGTTGTGGATAATCTCACCCGCCAGGAACACCCGCTTGTCCGGGAACTTCCGCCGCGTCTGGTACGCATAATCGACGGCGCGCTCGACCCCGTAGCAAAAGCCGAACTCCTTGGCCAGCCGAATCGTGACGCCGCCCGACTCCAGGGTGTATTCGTTGGCCCGGAGCAGGTCGACCAGATGGCCGTTGTAGTCGCTCGCAAGCTCTTCCTGCACTTCGGCCTTGAGGCCAAATCCCTTGCGAACGTACTGGAAGCCGGTGTCGGTGCTCATAGGCAACAAAACTAGCGACCCCGGGAAGGCGGTTCCGACCCGTGACCCGGCCCGGCCCTCCCGCGTCTACTGATGAATGACCGTCGAACGCTTTGATCTCGTGGTCATCGGCGCGGGTCCGGCCGGTGAGAAGGGAGCCGCGCAAGCCGCGTACTTCGGCAAGCGCGTCTGCCTCGTCGAGCGTGCCCCGAAGCCCGGGGGGGTCGCCGTCAATTCGGGGACGATCCCCTCCAAGACACTCCGCGAGACGGCTTTGGCGTTGTCCGGGCTCCGGCACCGAGGGCTCTACGCGGTCGACGTGTCGATCAAGCCCGACATCACGATCGCCGACCTGATGCACCGGGAGCGGGTGGTCGTGGAAGCCGAGTGGGAGCGGATCCAGAAGAACCTGGAGCAGCACCGCATCTACACGCTGCAGGGGTCGGCCACCTTCGTCTCCCCGGACCTGCTGGAAGTCCGACGGCACGGCCAGCCCCTCCGACAGCTCACGGCGGACGCGTTTCTGATCGCCACCGGCTCCCGCCCGGCTCGGCCCGCCGTGCTGCCCTTTGACGACCGAATCATCGTCGACAGCGAATCCATCCTGCAGCTCGACGCGATCCCCCGCCGGATGGTCGTCGTTGGCGGCGGGGTCATCGGCTGCGAGTACGCCTGCATCTTCGCCGCGCTCGGCACCAAGGTCACGCTGGTCAACCAGCGAAGCCGGCTGATGGAACAGCTCGACGCCGAGGTGAGCGACGCCTTGCGCCAGGCGATGACGGAACGGCTGGGCATCACGGTCCTCAACCAGAGTGACGTCGTAGCCTGCCGCATCGAAAACGACCTGGCCGTGACCACGCTCAATGACGGGCGCGAGATCTGGTCCGAATGCGTGCTCGGCGCTCAGGGACGCGAAGGGAACACCGATGAGCTGGGCTGCGAGGCTGCCGGTATTGAACGTCGCCCCCGCGGACTCCTGGCCGTCGATGAGCGATTCGCGACGGCCAATCCGCGCATCTGGGCGGCGGGCGACGTCATCGGCTTCCCGGCCTTGGCCTCCACCGCGATGGAACAGGCGCGGGTCGCGATGTGTCACGCCTTCGATTTGCGCTACAAGAAGGCCCTGAGTCCGGTGCTTCCGTACTGCATCTGGACGATCCCCGAAGTGGCAATGGTGGGCGAGACCGAGGAGACACTGCGGCTCAAGGGGATCCCCTACGCCGTCGCTCGGTCGTCGTTCGTCCACAACGCGCGCGGGCGGATCATCGGCGAGACTGGTGGCTTCGTGAAGCTCCTCGTCAGCCCCGACGACCAGCGACTGCTGGGCGCGTCGGTCGTCGGCGATGGCGCGGCCGAGCTCATCCACGTTGCGATGACCGCGATGCTCCTCGGCGGGACCTTGGACTTCTTCATCCAGTCCGTGTTCAACTACCCGACCCTAGGCGAGTCCTTCAAGTACGCGGCCTACGACGGGCTCCAGCGGCTCCAGCGGCGCATCAGCAATATGCCGGGCCTCCGCCAAACCCCGATCGCGTCGGCCGCGATTACGCCACCGAGCAACTCTCAGATTTGAACAGCCGGTGCTAATCTGTCAGCTTTTGTAACACCTCGACAGTTCGTAAACAAATTGCGCGAATAGTGCGGTTGGGCCATAGCGTTTGGTGACGGGGGACACAATATTCGAATGGCTGGGGGTCGCGCTTTCGTCTGTGGACCCAAGAACAGCGTGGATCACCCTCGACGGCGCGTCATCCGCCGGAGAGATTACGCCCCCTCAGTGCCTTACGGATCGACCGCTCAACGTGGCGGGTAGTGCTGTGTGCCTAACGTGTTCAACGCTCGAGTCGCCCACCCCCCCTCGGTGGGCACGAGTGCCTGCTTGGATCCTGACTTGCCGCTCCGGACTGCTGGAGAACCGATCGAGCTTCTAGCGACCGACCGCGTCATCCGCGGTTCGGCCGACGGTTCGGACGCCTCGGAGCCAACCGGCGGGTCGTCCCCAACGCCGGCAGTGCCCGCCAGCGGCCACGAGAGTGCTGACGCGCAATCGCGCGCGACGTCGCGTCCCTCCGTGCCGTTCCGCCGCGTACTCGTTGTGGACGACGAGCCCGACGTCGTCCGCGTCGTCTCGAAGCGACTGGTCCGGCTGGGCTGCGACGTCGACAGCGCCACCGACGGCGAAGACGCCCTCGTACGACTGATCGAGAATCCGACCGGCTGGGATCTCGTCCTGACCGATCAGACAATGCCACGCCGGACCGGCGAACAGCTGCTCGTCGCGCTTCGCGCCGCCGGCGTGAAAGTGCCGGTGATCGTGATGTCCGGCTACTCGGGCGCCGTCACCCCGGAGCGGATGCTGTCGCTCGGTGCGATGGCGTTCCTGGCGAAGCCGTTCGACGGCGCGCAGCTCTTGGCCGCGCTGACCAGCAGCCCGCCGCGCTGACTCGTCCCCGCGCCGGCGGGACCGAGCGCGTTACCACGCGCGGCGGCGGCGCTCCGTCAGAATCGCGTCGATCAGCTGTTCGCCCTGATACACCGCTTCGGTGAACAGCACCGCCAACGAACGGACCGCCCCGTCGGGCGTACGACCGTTGTGGAGCCACATCCCGTCCGGCACGGCACGCCACAGCGCCGTGCCCTGTTGCCGCAGCGCGCGAAAGACGCCGACGGAATGATCGAGCTCGACGATCGGACCGACCGCCTCGGCCCACGCATCGGCATCCGCCACCGGAAGATCGGCACCCGGCTCGGCCATCACGAACCGCGCACGCATCGCGAATAGCAGCTCGGCATCCGCGCCGCGGGCCACGGCCTGTCGAACGGAATGCGGCCCGATGATCCCCGGCGCGTCGCACTGCGCGTCGGTCAGCCCGCGCACAGCGGCGGCCAAACGTGCGGGTGCGCTCTCGTATGAGCGCAACAACTCGGAAAACTCTGGTAGCGTGCGCGTCGCACCCGGCGTCGGGGTCACGTGCGAAAGATCGCCAATCGCACTTCCGCCGCGCCACCGGAGGCAAGCGACGCGCCTGCCAGCGCGCCCCTCACCAAAAGCCAGCACTCTCCCGACTGGCATTCCGCGGGACCGAATGCGAGCGTCCATCAGGGCACGTTGTCGTCATCCCGACACCCGGTGGTCGTATGTCCCGCCATCCCACGGTTTCTCCGAGCCCCTCGATGATCGCCCCGTTCCGCACGGTGCTTGTTCCGCTCGACGGCTCGGCCGCCAGCGCATACGCGATCCCCTTCGCCGCTGGCGCCGCCGCGCCGATCGACGGGGCGCTGTACCTGTCGCGGGTGCACGAGACCGCCCCGAGCGGCGTCCCGATGCTAGGCAATGAGCCGGTCCTCGACTACCGCGCCGATGCCGACACGCGCTTGGCGCAGGCCGACGCACTGGAGCTGGTGGCGAACGAAGCCAAAGCGGCCACGGGCCTCGCCGTTCACTGGGCGCTGCTCGACGACGGCGTGCCCGCTGACGTCCTCCGTGCGCACGCCGAGGACATCGGCGCCGACCTCGTGGTGATGTCCACGCACGGCCGCGCGGGGGTCTCGCGCGCCATCTTCGGCAGTGTCACCACGGCCGTCGTTGCCGCGACCCACCTCCCGGTCTTGGTCGTTCGGCCCGTCGGTACGGTGCCGAGCCCCCCGCTCTTTTATCGGCGGATCGCGGTGCTGCTCGACGGATCGTCGCTCAGCGAGTCGGTGATCGAGCCCGCGTTGCGCCTCGGAAGCGCGGCGGCAGCGAGCCTGGAACTGGTACGGGTCGTGGTCCCGACGCCGATCCCGATGGCGCCGGGCGCGATGCCGCTCGCGATGGTCGATCCCGATGAATACGAGCGCGAGGTCACCGTCGCGGGCGAATACCTCGAGCGCGTCGCGGCGACGGTCCGCGCCCGCGGATACACGGTGAGCACGCGGGTCGAACGCGGCACCATCGTCGCGCACGCGATTGCCGAGTACGTGCAGCGCGAACGCGTCGATGCCATCGCGATGGCGACACACGCGCGACGTGGCGTCTCGCGCGCCCTCCTCGGCTCAGTCGCCGAAGACGTCGTGCGCCACGTGACGAAGCCGGTGCTCCTCTACCGACCGGAGTGATCGGCCCAGAACTCGGGCGCCAGCCAGGGACTCAGGGCGTACGCCACCAGCACTTCGTACGCCCCTTGGCGATCCACGAGACCGGCGGTGAGAATCCCCACCGCCCCCTGCCCGTGCTTGACGTTCACCGTGCCCGCCACGGCGTCGATCGCGTGGCCCAGTTCCGCGCCGGCATTCAGCGCCGCCGTCACCGCCGCGGGGAGCGGCATCGAGAGGGAACCGCCGACGCTCTCGCGCCCGGTCGCGTCGACGGCGACCGCCCACGCGCAGGTTCTCGTCGACCCATCCTCGCTCCGCACACAGCCGCCTTCGAGCCCCACCGCCAGCGACGCCCCCGTCTCGCGTAGCGCCGCGCGGGCGCGGTTGCCCGCACCGCGAATGGTCTCGTCGTCGCCCCACGGTTGATCCGGGACCCCACTCGGCACCGAAATGCCCTGCACATCGGCATCGGGCCAGTGCCGCTGCACGATGGCGCGCACCGCCGCGATCTTCACGGGATTGAGTGAACCGACGACAACACGCGAGACGGCTGGTGGCACGGCTGGTCGACCAGTGACGGGAGCAGGGCAGATCGGGCGGGAGTATACTCTCGCACACGATGCCGCGCGCCCACTCCTCGTCCGTCGAGCCCGCTCCGGTGTCGGCCGCCGAGGCATTCACCTTCGTCGGCCGGCGGCTCTGGCTCGATTTCGTGAACACCGATGCCGCCTCGCACGGCGTCCGGGACGACGTCTTGGTGGACTTCGCCCGCTGGCTGGACTGGCTCGCGACCGCGGGCGTGCTCGAGCCGGAGCGCGCCGCCGTGTTGGCGCGCCGCGCGGAACAGCAGCCGGCTGGCGCCACGGCGGCGCTGGTCGATGCCCGACGGATGCGCGCCGCGCTGCGCGCAATGGCCGACCCGACATCGCCACGTGGACGCGACGCCGCACTCGATGAGCTCAATCGCGTGCTCGCCCGATCGTCGGGCACCCGTCGGCTCGAGCGCACGGCCAACGGCGCGGTGACGCGCACCTTCGTGCCGGTCGGTGATGCCTTCGCCGCACTGCTGCTGCCGATCGTCGAATCAGCCGCCGACGCACTGGCCGAGGACGATCTCGCGTTCGTGAAACGCTGCGCCGCTGCGGGGTGCGAGCGCCTGTTTCTCGACGAAACGAAAAACCACGCACGGCGCTGGTGCGCGATGCGTGGATGCGGCAATCGGGAGAAGCAGCGCCGGTTCCGGCGCGACCGCTAAGGCGTCCGGCGCGTCGATGACGTCGCGCCGGACGCTCGCGGCTCAGGAGGCCTGCGGCAACGCCTTGATGTAGCCCATCTCGATCGCGTAGTTCGCGAGCTTCTTCTGGAGGATCCGCCGCCCACGGAACAGACGCGACTTCACGGTGCCTTCCGGCACGCCCAGAATGTGCGCGATCTCCGCGTAGCGCAGCTGATGCAGGTCGCTGAGCACCACGGCCGCCCGATACTCGTCGGGCAGCTTCTCGATCGCCGCCGTGATCGACTCGTCGAGGAACGAATCGTAGAACCGGCCTTCAGGGTCGATCTCGCCGACCGCTTCGTAGCCCGTCCAGCCGTCTTCCTGCTCGATCGGCTGCACCTCGCGCGCGTCGATGCGACGCTTCCGCGAGACGAACACGTGGTAGAGGATCGTGAAGAGCCAGGCGCGGATGTTCGTGCCGAGCCGGTACTGCTCCCAGCGCTCGAACGCGCGCAGGATCGTGTCCGACACGAGATCCTCGGCGTCGTCGCGCGCACGCGTGAGCTTGAGCGCGAAGGAATACATCGCGTCCAGGTGCAGCATCGCTTCGCGCTCGAACTGCTCGCGCCGTTCGGCCGCAGGGCGCAACGGCATCGTCGGGGTCGTCGGCATCAGGGCAGTCGCCATCTCGTCCTCTGCCGGACGTGCCGGCGGTGTCGTCCACGACTCCGGTCGGGCAACACTGCCCGCTCGGTCCGGCACTCGCGCCACGCTGGCCCGGCGCGTCACTGCGCACCCTCGCGCACGTGGAAGTGGACGAACCGCTTGAGGTCCGCCGCAATCCCTTCCATGATCGAGATGTCCTTCTTCACGCGCGACATCAACGTCGCGCCTTCGAGCGTGGCGATGATGAAGCGCGACATCCGCGCCGCATCGACGTTCTCGACGAGCCGAGGACGTGCTTCCCACAAGAGCGACTGGATCTGACTGGCCCAGCGCTCGAAGACGAGGTCGATGCGGGCGCGGAAACCTTCGTGCGCGTCCGCCATTTCTGCGGCCAGGTTGCCGAAGGGCGAACCGCCCTTGCACTGCCGCGCCGCCATCGAGGCGACGAGCGAATCGATGAAGAGCCCGAGGCGATCCAGCGGATCGATCATCGGCTCGCGCAGAATCGCGAGGCCGCGCTCGGTGAAGCGCTCGAAGGTGCGGTTGAGCACCTCGTAGCCGAGTTCTTCCTTGCTCTTGAAGTAGTGGTAGAAGTGGCTCTTGCCACTCAAGCCGGAATGCCGGATCACGTCGTCGACCGACGTGCTCTGGTAGCCGCGCTCGGAGATCAGCACGGCGGCGGCATCGACAATTTGGGCGCGGCGATTATTCACAGCCCGATATTAGGACTGTACGGTACAAAGCGCAAGGGTGTTGTTAAATCATTGCTGCACAACACATTGGCGTTTCGTTAACCGAATCAATCCCGCGCCGGCCGCTCCCGTTTTGGTCCAATAAGTCCATACGCCAAAAAGGTGAGTCCCGAACAGCCGATTCCCACCAGGCTCGGCGGGCACCACGAGGGCCACACCGACGGCGCAACGCCGTATCGAGCCACCAGCATTCCGGCCGCCCCCGCCAGCACCGCCGCCACGCCCGCCCGCCCGCCGACGGAGGGCCAGGCGAGCCCCAGCACCACCGGCACGAACAGCCCGGCACTCATCAGCGAGTAGAACAGCGACAGACTCCCCACCACGCTCGGCGCCGCCACGGCGATTGCCACCCCGATCGCGGCCGCGCCGACCGCCGCGAGCCGCACCACGCGGAGGACCTGGTCGTCGGTGGCCGTCGGATGCAGCGTGCGCTGCCAGAGATCCCGCGCCAGCGACGTGCTCAGCATAAAGAGCACCGCATCGGCCGCACTCAGTTCCGCACTGAACAACGCGGCCAGCGCGAGCGCCCCGACCGCCGGCGGCAGGTCCTGCACCATCAGGGTCGGCAACGCCAGCTCGGCGTTGCTCAAATCGGGATGCAGCGCGCGGGCGGCCATTCCGAACAGCGCCGGCATCGGCGCAAAGCACAGCAGCGCCAGCGCATTCGCCCCAACGCCGACGCGCACTGCGGCATCGTCGCGCGCGCCGAACACTTTTTGGATCAGCCCCGGCGACACGATGAACGCCGGCCCCAGCACGAACACCAGCGGCCAGCCGATCTGCTCGTGCCGCCAGAGGTCCGCCAGCCCGCGCGACGCCGCGCCGTCGAGCGTCACCTGCCAGCCCCCCGCCGCCGCCAACACCAACGGCAGCGCCACGCCGAAGCCAATCACCTTCACCGTCACCTGCACCACATTCACGCCAACAGCGCCGCGCAGTCCGCCGCTCGCGAAGTAGGCCATCACCACCGCACCGCCCAAGAGTGCGCCGCTCCACTTGGGCATCCCGGTGATGGCCTCGAGCACCCACGCCATCGCAATCAACTGCCCCGCGAGAATCGCGAGCGAACCCGCCCACAACATCACCGCCACCGCCCCTCGCGTCGCGGCGTCGTACCGCCACGCGAGCCAATCGCCCATCGTCCGCAAGTCGTGTCGCGCACTGTCGGCGCGCATCCGGGGACCGACCCACATCGCCTGTACGGCCGAACCGATCGCCGCCGCCCCCACCCACCACCACGCGGCCAGCCCGTGCGTATAGCCCAGACCGGTGGCCCCCACCGTGGAGCCCGCGCCGACGTTGGCCGCCAGCAGCGTGGCAAAGAGCAGCCCCGGACCCAGCGCGCGATCGGCCACGAAGAATCCCGACGCGCCTCGCACGGCACGCGCGAGCCAGAGCCCGAGCGCGATCTGCGCCGCCGCGTAGCCGAGCAGCAGCGCGATCAGCATCCGCGTGACATTCGGCGAACGGGTCGGCTAGCGCGGACGCCGCAGCTGCGACGCCGACGGCAGGCCCGGTAGCCCGCGCGACTGCGTCGCCGCGCGCACGATCGCCTCGGCGACGACATCGGCCGCGAGCGCGCCGAGTCGCGCCACGTCCGGCGGGCTGTCGTTCGTGCCCGTCGCCAGCGCAAAGACGATGTCGCCGTCCATCGGCGTGTGCACCGGCGCGATCGCGCGCGCCAAGCCATCGTGCGCCATCTGCGCGATCTTCGTCGCCTGGACCTTGGTGAGCCGCACGTTGGTCGCCACGACCACGAGCGTCGTGTTGGCGCCATCGCCCCGCAGACCCGTGCCGCCCGCACGGAGCAATTGCCGCGCGTCGGCGAGCGATGCGCCATCGCTCGTGCGCACCCCGGCAATCACACGCCCGGTGCTCGGGTCGATCACATCACCCACCGCGTTCACTGCCGCGATCGCGCCGACCACCACGCCCCCGGGTAGCGAGATCGCCGCGCTGCCTACACCGGCCTTCATCGCGCGGCCCCGGCCCGCGAGCTTGCCGACAGTGGCGCCGGCGCCCGCACCCACATCGCCTTCGATTACCGGAGCGTCCGTGGCCGCGGCCGCGGCCTTGTACCCGCACTCGGCATCCGGTCGAATCTTCGCATCGCCGACGCCCAGATCGAACAGAATCGCCGCCGGAACAATCGGGACCTTGGCGACACCCACGTCAAAGCCGACGCCGCGTTCTTCCAACCAGCGCACCGTGCCGCTCGCCGCATCGAGCCCGAAGGCGCTCCCGCCGCTCAGCACGATCGCGTGCGCGTTCTGCACCGTGTTCTCGGGGCGCAGCAGATCGGTCTCGCGCGTGCCCGGCGCGGCGCCGCGCACATCCACCGCCGCCACCGCCCCGACGCCAGTGCCGGCATCGGTGAGAATCACCGTGCATCCCGTCGGGCGACCGGCGAGCGTGAAGTGCCCCACGCGCAGGCCGCGGACGGCGGTGAGCGTGTGATTCGCCGACTGCGCGGGCAGCGCGCACGCGGTCAGCAGCAGGGACGGGAGCAGCCGGAGCCGCGCGAGTCGTCGGGGCACGGTGAATCCTACACCGCAACGCCCCTGACGTGGCAGGGCATTCCCACGCGCGGCGGGGTATCGTTGGGGATGCCCCGCGTGACCGTGACGCGCACCTACCTGCGCCTCAAGAAGCACCTGGCCTTGCATCGGGCCCCACTACCACCGGGCGTTGTCGTTCGCAGCGTGATGCCCTGCCTGGTCCCGATGAGCCGAGCGATGTACCGCGACGTGGGCGGTCCTTGGCACTGGGTCGATCGCCTCGCCTGGAGCGACGACCAGCTCGCGGCACACCTGAACCGCCCGACCGTCCGCGTGCTGCGGCTTGAACAAGGCGACGCGTTTCTTGGCTTCGCCGAACTCGAGCGCCACGACGACGGCGCGGTGGAGATCGTGTACTTCGGGCTCGTGCCCGACGCGATCGGCGTGGGCTTGGGCAAGGGCTTCCTCACCGCCGTGGTCGACGAAGCCTTCGCGATGTACGCCACGCACGTCTGGCTGCACACCTGCACGCTGGATCATCCGCACGCGCTCCGGAGCTACGAAATGCGCGGCTTCGAGCGCTTTCGCCAGGAACAGTACGAGACCGACCTACCCGAGGAGCCCCAATGACCATTGCCCCGTGGATGTATGCCGTCATTGGCGCCGTGCTCGGCTACCTGATCCGCCGCTTCACCGCTCCCAAGGAGACGCGCACGGTCACGATGATCGCGCCGTCAACGCCGTCGCGCGCGATCGAAGAGGCCACCGGCGGTCGGCAGCGCGAAATGATCGGGACCGCCCTCGCGGAACTCGAGGCCCACATTCGCGCCGGCAACTTGATCGACGCGATCAAGCTCTATCGCGAAGCCACCGGGCAGGGCCTCAAGGAATCCAAGGACGCGGTGGAGATGCTCATGCGCCGGCTCGGGGCCTAACGCGCGAGTTTAGCGCCCCCGCTTCTTCCCGCCGCCACGCCCGAACTTGCCCGGCGGACGCCCGCCGCGATCGCGCGACTCGTGATCGCGCCCACCGCGGCCGCCACCGCCGCCGCCGCCACGACCACCGCCACGACCACCGCTGCGACCGCCGCCGTCGCGACCACCGCCATCGCGAAAGCGCTTGAACTGCTTCGCCAAGGTCCGCACCGCGCGCTCGTCGCCACCCTGCCGATCCTCCGACTCACGCGTCGGCGCCACCTCGTCCGGTGACCACGGCGCGTCCAGCGCCTCGAGCAAGTCGTCGAGCGAATCGGCCCGCACCGCGCCGCGCTGCCCACGCAACACCGTAAAGCGCACCGGCCGATCCAGCACCGGGATCTCCTCGGCCACCAACGTCCGCGCGAGCTTCTCGGGCAAGCGCAGCCGTACCACGCCCCGTACGCCCTCCGGCGTCTCTTCGACGTCGTAGTCGAGCGGCACCACGCGGTCGCGAATCTCCACCGCGTTCGGCAGCTCCAGCAACGGCGCCCGCACCTCGCGCGGGACGAACTGCTCCACACTCAGCACCAGCGGCGCCGACTTGAAGCCGCGCATATCGCGCACCGTCGCCAGCTGGGACTTGTACGCGGCCGCCAGCTCCTGTTCGCCCAGCCGCGGCGTGGTACCGCCGCTTCGACGCCAAAGCTCACGCACTTCTTCGATCGCCACGTGATTGCGCTTGACCGCGCCGTGCTGCGCATAACCGCGTGCCAACGCGAGCGACAGGATCTCGCGCGCTTCGTCTTCGCGCTCGGCGGGAAACACATCCAGCGTTTCGGTCTCACGTTCGAGATCGAAGCCGTGATACTCGACCCGCCGTTCGAGCACGAGCGGGTCGTAGCGCCGCTTCACATCGTACAGCAGGCGCGGCGGATGCCGCGTCGCGTGGCGGCGCAGCATATCGACCGGCAGCTGCGTGCCTTCAATGCTTGCGCGCGGCGTCCCGAAGCGGTCGGCGAAGAAGCGCAGCGTACCGGCCACCGCGCCCCACGACCCACACACACTGGTCTTGCTCACGCGCGCGTGCTGGCCGTCGGCGGTTTCTTCTTCGATCACCAGATCGAACGGCATATACTTGGCCAGCAACTCGCGCCACGCGCGCAGTTCGGCATCGCCGGCCTGCGGCATTTCGGCCGGTAGCGGCATCGACAGCGCGCGATACACGCTCGCCATCGCCAACGCCGCGTCTTCCAGCGCCTTCACCAGCACGCCGCGACGCTCGGCCCAGTCGGCGATCTCCTCGTAGAACAAATGCCGAGGCAAACCGTACACGTCGCCCACGTAGCCGCAGCGACGGAAGGCCGACGCATACAGGTTGTAGGCCGTGAGGTGATCGGAGCCCGCCACGATGAGCCCGCCCAAGTCGCGATCTTCGCGCGTCATCCGGTGCAAGGACTCGATGCTCGCCATCACGCTCACGATCGGCACCAGCGCATCATCCGCGTGCACGAGCAGCTCGGCCCAGGGCCGTTCCACCGGCAGCTTCTCGACGTCACGCCCATATCGGGTGAGTCGCCCATTTTCGATGATGCCGCGTGACTCGAGGTGCTGCACCGCCGCCTTGTACGCGCCGCGATCCAACGCCACCGGCAGATCCAGATCGTCGGCCCGCACGCCCAGGTCGGCGCAGGTCAGCGCCACGCGCTCGCTGTCGCCGGCCAACTGGAACTCCGGAATCACCGGCTTGAGCGACTCGAATCGCAGATCGCGGTCACTCAGAATGAACACGCGACCATTCTCGACGCGGCCGTGCACGCGCCCCGCCATCTGCAACAGTTCGTTCGCGCCGAGGTTCACGCGCGTCAGCACGTTCTTGCCGCGCTGGATCTGATTCGCAAAGCGCGAGTCGTCGATGATCACCGTGTCCAGGCCGGGCACGGTGATCGCGCTCTGCCCCGCAGCGGTCATTGCCAGGACGAACGGCTTGGGGACTTCGCCTTCCAGAAACGGCCGAATCACGCGAATGGGTTCGCCGCCGTGATAGTGCGCAGTGGTGATCATCGGCCAGCGGTCACCGATCGCCGCCGAGACCTGCTCGACGGCAGCGCGCGTGGGCAGAAACACCGCGACGCCGCGCCGCTCCTTCTGCACCTGGCGCAGGAATCGCTCGTCGAGGAACTCGATCGGATTCGTGTTGATGACCTTCACCTGCGCCGCCTTCTTGGGATCGAAGGCGTTGACCTCGAGCACATCCGGCGTGTCGAGGTACTTCGAGTAGAACGTCGGGTCCACCGTCGCCGACAACCACACGAAGCGCACGCCGGTGCGCTTGCCGAGCGCAAGAATCAGCTCCAACTCGGCCGACGTCTGGTGAATCTCGTCGACGACCAGGGTGTCTTGCGGGCGAATCGCGTGGTCCTGGAACCAGCGGCGCGCGATGCCGGTCGTCACGATGACGACGTTCCACGTCGGGGTTTCGGGCGTGGCTTCGCGCTCGCGATTGACGACACCGACGCGCAGATCCTGCGTCTTCAAGATCTGTTGCGCGATCGGTTTGACCGCGAGCGTCTTGCCGGTGCCGGTGCCGGCGACGATGCCGAAGCCGCGTCCGCTGCGCGCCATCCGCATCAGCGGATCGCGTTTGGTGCGAAGCAGGAAGGTCTCGAGGTCGAGCGTGAACGCGAGCTCGATCGTTTCGCAGGCCGCGCGTGTGGGCGCGACGATGATGACGCGCCCGGTGTCGGCGCCGGCCCGGACGAAGGCGTCGTGGTCCGGGGGGAGATACTGGTCTCGAATGTCGCGCACGACGGACAATAACGCGCCGCGCAGGGTTGTGCCGTGCGACTAGCGCTCGATCAGCTGGACCCGACGGCCGGCGGCGTAGATCTCGACGCGATCGGCGATGCCATCGAGATCGCGGTCCGTCCAGACTTGCACGATATCGCCATTCTGGTCGAGCCAGGTCACCCGCTCGATCGCGCCGTTCGGCCCGCTGTTGCGGTTGCGCACGATGCGCGGCACGAGGTCGGTGCGACGGAGCCAGCGCTGCAGGTCGTAGCTCGCTTCCCCGCGGCGCAGCCGCGTGACCGCGTCCATTTCGGGCAGCGTCTGTGGGTAGGCGCCGCCGTCGCTCCAGGGTTCATCGCAACGGCCGTCGTGGTTGCGGTCGAAGCAGAAGACGTTCCCCAAGCCGGGCGACTGCGTGGGGCCGCTCCCGAGTACCGAACCCATCCGGAAGCCGCCTTCACCCGACGGCGGGCCGCCGTAGCTCGAACGCGTTTGCGCGCCGGGCGGAATGTTGGAACCGCCCTGCGCACCGCCGAAGATGTAGTTCAGGTCGTAGCGCGCATCGTCGCAGCGACCGTCGCGATTGGCATCGATGCAGCCATCGGAGCCCGCCGCGATGTCGTCACAGCGTCCGTCGTGGTTGCGGTCGATGCAGATGTCGCCCGACTGGAGGCGTTGCAGGAACTCGTCATCTGTCGCCGGCGTCCGGCGCCCATCGCGGCGCGGCCCCTGCTCCAGTCGCGCGTCCACATCCTCACCCTGCAGGCGGCGCTTCGCGCGGGCAATCGCGCCATCGGAATCGGCACCGAAGATCACGCGACCATTGTTCGGCCGGTTCCGCACCGCCGTGGTGCAATCGGTCGGTGCCGGCTGTCGGTCGGGGGGTACGCCGTCCACCCAGACGCGGCACATCCCCGGCGGTGGTTCGTACCCCTTCGGCACCGAGTCGCTCGACGCCTTCGCCGCCGGCGGAGCGGGCTCCGGGGCCGGACGGGTGGCACCGGCGGCCGACGGGATGACCGGACCGGACGGACGCGCGCCTCCGCGGGCCTGGGCGGACAGCACCCCGGCGCTCAGCAGCGACCACATCAGCACGGCACGAACCATTGACCCTCGCAAGACGGTGACACCCCGCACTCTGCAACTCGGGTGCCACGCCGACCCCCTCGGCCGAGACTCGTAAGCCACGGCGGGCAAACAAGTTACGACGACCGCCCCGATCGGCAAACCGGGGCCGTCCCATCGTGTGGACGACCCCGTCCCACCGGCGGGACGCCGAGGCGGCCGCGACGCGGCACCCGACGTCCCGGAGTATCGGCTCCGATCAGTCGCCGAACGACACCCCAACCGCGCGACACGTGGCCACGATGTCGCCGTCGAGCGGAACCCGCTTGGTCTCGGACAGCGCGTCCTTCATCGGGACCGTGATGATGTCCGGCGACTTGAGCGCGACCATATGGCCCCACTTCCGGTCGGCCACGGCGCGAATCGCCGCGCCACCAAAGCGCGCCGCGAGCACTCGGTCGTAGCCGGTCGGCGTGCCGCCGCGCTGCAGGTGACCGAGCACGAGCGACCGCGACTCCTTGCCGGTCTTCTCCTGCAGCTGGTACGCGATGCGCCCGGCAAGACCGCCCAACCGCTGCGCCTGCCCAGGCATCGACTCACCGATGATGCTCACCGACCCGCCCACCTCGGTGGCGCCCTCGGCGACGACCACGATCGAGAAATGGCGCCCCATCTTTTCGCGCTCCATCACCTTCTGCGCGACCTTGTCGACGTTGTACGGGATCTCGGGAATCAGGATCGCGTCCGCGCCGCCGGCGAGGCCGGCGTAGAGCGCAATGAAGCCCGCATCGCGCCCCATCACTTCCATCACGATCACGCGATCGTGGGACTCGGCTGTCGTCTTGAGCTTGTCGATCGCGTCGATCGCCGTGCCGACGGCGGTATCAAACCCGAAGGTGCTGATCGTGCCCGCGACGTCGTTGTCGATCGTCTTGGGCACGCCGACAACGTGCATCCCCTTGTCGACCAGCTGCTGCCCGATCGCCAGCGTGCCGTCGCCGCCGATGAGGATCATTGCATCGATGCCGAGTTCCTTGGCGCGGGCGATCGCCTCATCCGACCGATCCACCGACGCGTAGCTGCCGTCGGGTTGCTGCACCGGCCACGAGAACGGATTCCCGCGGTTCGTCGTGCGCAGAATCGTCCCGCCCATCGAACCGATCCCGCGCACGCTGTCGCGGGTGAGGGTCACGATCCCGTCATCCCCCATCAAGCCGCCGAATCCCTTGCGGATCCCCAGCACTTCCCAGCCCCGACCTAGCGCCGACAGGACCGCCGCGCGAATGACGGCGTTGAGCCCGGGGGCGTCGCCGCCACCCGTCGAAATTGCAATGCGCACGAAGAACGCTCTCGTAAAGAATGGTTCGCAGCACCGTGCCGCGATCTCGGGATGCTACGGACCGGACCGCGATGATTCAATCATTTGCGCCCTTCGTGCAACGATTCGCCCCGCCTCGGCAACAGCCGCGTCACTACGCTGCCCGAATGCCACGCGCCCACCGCCGCCTTGGCGTCACGTTGCTGGAATTGCTGCTCGTGCTCGGAATCGTCGGCCTCGTCGCGGCCAGCGCGTGGCCCGCGTTGCGCCCGTTGCACGCGCGCTGGGCCGTGCGACAGGCCCGGGATGACCTGCACCTGCTGCTGGCCGCCGCCCGATGGCGAGCCGTCGCCCATCAGACCACGGTCACCATCCGCTTCGCGACCGACGGGTCCGTCCGTGCCGAATCGGCGGCGTGGCACATCACCCGGTCGCTCGCCGAGGCCTACGGCGTCACGCTGCGGGCCAATCGGAGCGCCATCGCCTACGGCGCAGACGGCCTGGGCGTCGGCGCGGCCAATGTGAGCATCGAGCTGCGTCGCGGCGACGCGCGCGATTCGGTCGTCGTGTCGCGACTCGGCCGCGCGCGGTGACTCAGGCGCCGAATTGCACCAGATGATGCTCCAGATGCCGCGCGGCCAGAATGCCCCAGTCGCGCGCGCCGAGCGGTCCGAACAGCGGATGCGCTGCCCAGCGGTCGGTGTGCGGCTTGCTCGCAAAGGCCCGAAAGGCGGCGGCCAACTGCGCCAACTCGTCGCCGTAGGCCGACGGCGCACGCGCCAGCAGCTTCGGGTGCGTCGGGGCGCTCTTCGGGAACGGCATCCGGCGCGCCAGCAGCGGCCCGAGGCCGGAGAACTGCACCACGCGGCCCAGCGGCACCATCCGCACGGGCAGCTCGCCGGTGGCCATCCGCAATGCCTCGGTGCAGTGCACCACCATCTTCGGCGCCGTCATTCGCCCCCACTGCGGCGAGCGATCCGCCGGAATCGACTGGAAGCGCGCCAGCAATCGGGCGGCGTCGGTGGCGTCGAAGAGCGTGGCGAGCGCCATTGGTGCCTCAGGAGCCGAAGTCGAAGCCGGGGCGCGACACGCGGGGGATCTCCTGCCCCAAGACCCGCTCGATCAATCGCACCGTGCCGATTTCGTCTGCGCACATCAGGGTGATGGCGTCGCCGGTCGTGGCCGCTCGCCCCGTGCGCCCGATGCGGTGCACGTAGTCTTCGGCCTGCTGCGGCACATCGAAGTTCACGACGTGGGTGATGCCCGAAATGTCGAGGCCGCGCTGCGCGATGTCGGTGGCCACGAGCACCCGCACGCGACCTTCCTTGAAATCCTCGAGCGCCTGCTGCCGCTGGGCCTGCCCCTTGTCGGCGTGCATCCCGTGCGCGGCAATGCCGGCATCGGCCAGGTCATCGACCACGCGATCCGCGCCAGCCTTGGTACGGGTGAACACCAGCACCGGGCCATCGGTGGCCTCGGTCGTGAGCAGTTCGGCGAGCAGCGCGGTCTTCTTGTGGCGCGGGACCGGATACACCACGTGCCGCACCGTCGCGGCCGCTTGCGACCGGCGCCCCACCTGCACGACCACCGGCTTGCGCAGGTACTTCCGCGCGAGCACTTCGATCTCGGGGGCCATCGTTGCGCTGAAGAGCAAGGTTTGCCGCCAGCTCGGGCACTGCGACACGATCGTCTGGATCTGCGGCGCAAAGCCCATATCGAGCATCCGGTCCGCCTCGTCCAGCACCAGCACTTCGAGGTCGTCGAAGACGACGTTCTGCTTTTCGAGGTGATCCATCAGGCGGCCCGGCGTGGCCGCGATGATGTCGACGCCATCGCGCAACGCGGCTTCCTGCGCCTCGTAGCCCACGCCGCCGTAGATCGACACCACATCCAGTCCGGAGCCCGCGGCGTACTGCCGCACACTCTGCTCGATCTGCAGGCAGAGTTCGCGCGTCGGCGACAGAATCACCGCCCGCGTGCGATGTGGCCCGCCCAGCAGCCGATGCAGAATCGGCAGCGTGAACGCGGCGGTCTTGCCCGTGCCCGTCTGGGCGAGACCCATCACGTCGCGCCCCTTGAGCACGAGCGGAATCGCCTGCGCCTGGATCGGTGTCGGCGCCTTGTACCCCAAGGCGTCGATCGCCTCGAGCAACGGCGGCGCGAGTCCGAGGGCGCGGAATGTCGTTGTGGGTTCGGGGGCAGCGGGCTCGGTCGCCGGTTCGGCGATCGTCGTGGCGTCGTCAGTCATCGTGTCCGCAAGGTAGCGTCCGCCGCACGGAGCAAGGCATCGAGGTGTCGCCACGTGTCGGCCGGCGAATCCTCGTGGAGCGCGTGCCCCGCCTCGGGGAGCCACACCACCTCGGCGTGCGGCACCTGCTCCGCGTATCGCGCCACATCCCGCGAGACCACCACCCGATCCATCCCGCCCAGGAGCATCAGAATCGGCGTGTCGCGAAGCGCCGCAAACGCGGACGCCGGCGGCGGATCCCACGCGAAGTGGTGCAGCAGGTGCCGCGAGGCGCGCAAAAACCCGGGGAACTGCGTTGGCGACCAGTACTCGTCGACTTCCGCTTCGGTAAAGCCGCCGCGGGCGCCGTAGGTGCGCTGCATCGAGCGGCGCACGGCCCAGCGCGGCACCGCCAGTGGCGTGAGCAATGGTACCGTCCAGTCGGGCGACAGGGCGCGACCGGTCGCCAGCCGCCGAATTCGGCCGAAGCCGGCGGGAGCCAGCAGGGCGAGCGCGACAATGCGCGACGGCACCGCCAACGCCACATCCCGCGAAATGCCGCCGCCCATCGAGTGCCCGACCAAGGCCACCTCGTCCCAGCCTTCGACCTCGATCAGGTCGCGCACGGCCCGAGCCATCTCGCCAATCGTGTAGGCCGACTCGGCCTCCGGCTTGTCGGAGAGCCCGTGGCCCGGCAGATCGATCGCGACGCCGCGCCGGCCCGCGGCAACCACGCGCGGGAGAATGTGGCGCCACGTGAAGGCGGAGCAGCCCCAGCCGTGCACGAACAGCAGGGGCGGGCCATCGCCGCCCTGCGTCTCGACGACGCGGAGCCGAGTCCCGTCGGGCCGGACGACGACGCGCGCCGCCAGCGACGCGACGCCGGCGGGAAACCACTGCTCCGGAGGGAGACGGAAGGGCACGCGCGCAATTTACGCGTCGCCCGCGTCCCGCTGCCTAGCCGATCTCGATCGGCCGTCCCGAGAGCCGCGCGATGAGACCCAACCGGAACGTGACATCGGCAGCCCGCCCCTCGCCCTCACCCGCCGGCTGCAGGCCATACATCGCCCAGCCGTACGGGTCGTGCGACTTGAGCGGAGACGCGCCCTTGCCCGGCCGCCACACGCCATCCGCGTCGCGATCGTCGAGGAATCGCTCGAAGAGCTTGGTCCACTGCTCGCTCTTTTTGAGGAACCCGAGTCGCGCCATCAGCTCGAGCCAGCCCAGCGCCTTGGGGACATCGGCATCCACCGCGTTGCGGTGCGGCAACTCGTCACCCAGCACGAGATGCGGCTGCTCGACGAGCGCCTCGCCGACGATCTGCACCGGCTCCTGCCGCGGCAGCGGCTGCAACAGATGCCGCGAGAGCGTTTCGAACTGATCGTGATGCTCGTGCCGAAAGTGCGGCATAAAGGCGAACATCCAGAGCGCGAACACGCTGGGCGGCGCCGCTTCCGCCGCCAGCACCTGCTTGTTGCCCACCCGCACCCACGGCTTGAGGGCCAGTGGCGAGCGCAGGTAGTTGGTCAGCCGCGTGAGCATCCGCTGCGCCGCGCCGCGCACGCGCGGATCCGCTTCGTAGCCGGCCTGCGCCAGCACCATCCCGGCCGCTTCGCGGACGATTTGCCGCGCGCGCCGGATGGCGTCGATATCAGGATGCTTCGACGGTTTCGGTGCGAGTTCGTAGGCGTTCGCCGGATCGTCGTCTTCGGCGAGCAGGCGGAACAGCACGCGGCGGGCGTGATCGATCGGCGGCGCCTCGCGGGTCCAGCCGTACTCCAGCAGACGGCGCACGGCGTGAATGGTGCCGAGACCATCAGCCAGCGTCCCCTTGGCCGAGGGGAGGGTGAGCATCGTTCCGCTCCACGTGGCGTCCGGCCGCTGCGTGAGCGCGATTTCGAGCGCCGGCTTGAAGCCGTACACGAGCGACTCCCAAGTCGACGGCGGCGGCGCCGACCCCTTCAGTAGCTCGATGATGGTTCGATACTGGATTGGTGCTGCCGCGTGATCGAGGATCCAGCCCACCGGAACGACCACTGGCTCCGGCGGAGGTGGCGGCGGAGGTGGTGGCGGGGGCGGCGGCGGCGGAGGGGCCGGGAGGTCGAAGTCTGCCGAGAGCGGCGAGGTCACACGAGATCCTGGGTCTGGGCCACACCGTCACCCGCGAACCAGCGGGCGACTTCGCTACGATACGACTGCCGCTGGCCCCCCGCTAGAGACCCGACGGCAAGGCGTTCTGCTGCAATGAGTTAGCCGACTCCCCACGACGGTGGCTCCCCGCAAGCCGCGCAGGGTAGCATCTTCACCCTGTCCCGCCGCGACCTCGTGCGGATTCCCCCACGCGTGTCTCGTGCGGCCACTGTCTCGTCACTCAGACCCTGAGTCACCAATGATCGCCGCCGTTCGCTCTGCTCTCGTTGCCGCGCTGGTCGCGGCCCCGTGCGTTTCCGCACCGTTCGCCGTGGCACCGCTCGCGGCGCAGACCACCGCGACCGCCGCACAGCCGGCGGCGATGGGCCCGATGGTGCCGAAGTGGATGCGCTCGCTGCAATTGAGCCCGGAGCAGGAGAAGAAGATCGCGTCGCTCCACCACGACGCCCATTCGCAGATGGATGCCGCGAAGAAGTCCTGGAAGGCCGCCGGCAAGTCGCCGGACACCGACCCGGCGCTCAAGGCGGAACTGCAGCGGATGATGGACGCCGAGCACGCGGCCTTCCGCGCCGCACTCAACCCATCACAGCAGGCAGCCTACGACGCCGCACTCAAGGCGCACCTCGCCGGCGAGCACGGGATGGAACACGGCAAGGCGGCACCGAAGACCAAGCCCTGACGCACACCTGACCCACAACAGGCGGTTCGCTCGATGAAGGGCGAATTTCTCGACGTTGCCGGCGCACGCGTCTATTGCTTTGCTGCCGGCCGTCGAGGCCGCGGGGACCCGATGGTGTTCCTCCACGGGTTCCCGACCTCGTCGCGGATCTGGCAGCCGGTACTCGGCCGCCTCCCCGAGGGCCACCGGCTGCTCTGCCTCGATCTGCTCGGCTTCGGCCGCAGCGATCCGGTGGGCGGACACGATGTCTCGGTCGCGGGCCACGCCACACGACTCGGGCTCGTCCTCGACCAACTCGGTGTCACGCGCGCCGCGCTCGTCGCGCACGACCTCGGCGCCTTGGTGGCGCTGCGAACCGCGGCGGCGCAGCCGGAGCGATTCACCCAGTTGGTGCTCGTCTCCCCGCCGGCATCGCCAACGCGCGCCTTGAAGCTGGGCGTCGCGGCCCGACGCGCACCGGCCTCGCTGCGTCGCTTCGCCTTGCGACGGGCGCTGCGGCGGGGCTGGACGCACGAGCCGGCCGCCGGTCGGCGCGCCGAAGTCGCGGCGTGGCTACGGCCCCTGGACGATGCATCCATTGAACGCCATCTCCGCGAGATCGCGTCCAGCGGGAGCGATCCGCTGCTGCTCGGCGACGGACGTGTGACGAGCCGGATCGCCGTCATCGGCGGCGCGCGGGATCCGTGGAACCCCCCGGGCGAGGTTCGCCGTTTCGCCGAGATGTGCGGCGCCTCGTCCGTGCACATATTGGACAATGCAGGCCACTTCGTGACCGACGACGCTCCGCAGGCTTTCGCGGACGTGGTCCACTCCCAGTTCGACGAATGACCGCTCCTTCCCGCGTGGACGCCCTTCGCGCGATGGTGACCAAGAATCCGGACAACGCGCTCGCGCGCTTCGGGCTCGCGAACGAGTTGCTCAAGGTCGGCGATGCCGGCGCGGCCGCCGAGCACTACGCGGCCTATCTCGCGCGCTACGACGACGAAGGCAACGGCTGGGGGCGGTACGCGGACGCGCTCGCCCAGCTCGGGCGCACGTCCGAGGCGATCGACGCGTTCCAGAAGGGCATTTCTGCGTCGTTGCGATTTGGACACACGGGAATGGCCAACGAACTCGAGGCTCGCCTCGACGAACTCCGCGACGGATGAACGTTCGCCCCGCTCCCGGCCGCGCGTGGATGCGCGGGATCCGCCTGCTCGCCACCATTGCGGCGTTGCCCGTGGCGCTGTCCACCAGCGCGGCGCAGGCGCCGGCCGAGGTCCCGGTCGATCCGCGCCAGGAACCCTTCGTACTCGGCCGCCGACTCAAGATCGGCGCGCCGGTGTTCGGCCAATACGAAATCATCGGCGTCGTCGACTCGTTGATTGGCGATCTCGTCGTGCTCGACACGATGCTGCCGCGCGAGCGGCGTGGACTGTTCGACGGCGGCACGGTGCCGGTTGAGCAGTTCCGCCGCGTGCGCGTGCGGGTCGGGGATGTGCGCCAAGCCTGGGTGTCGAACGGCGTGCAGCGCACCGGCGCGGTGATTCGCTACGCGACCTTCGGCGCCCTCGGCGGCGGACTGCTGTTCGGCATCTCGGGGTCGCAGCAGTTCAATCCGACGCTGCGGGAAGTGGGTCGCAATGCGGTGCCGGGGGCGATCATCGGCGGGGCGCTCGGCGCGTTCATCGGCGCCTACAACGGCCGCGAACGCTGGACGCTGGTCCCCGGCCCCTACTATCTCGATTCGCCACCGGTCGGACGCCGCACGAACTGAGTCGCGCGCGCCGGCGCCCGCGCGACTCAGAGCTTCCGCATTTCCTCCGCGACACCGAGCGCCACGCCGATATCGCGCGACAGCGCGCGGGCTTCCTGCGTCGCCGAGGTGACGTCGGGCAGCGCCGTCTCGATGCCCACCGAACGCAGGCGGAGCAGATCCAGCTTGAGGGTCGTCAGCAGCAACGCCGCGCTCTCGAGTTGCGACTGCATCGTCGTGCGTCGACCGGCGAGCTCCGCGAGCGATTCGCGCTGCCGAGTGAGCAAGGCGATCGTCCGGTCGCGTTCCGCGCTCTCGGGTTGCGCGTACGCGGCCGCGATTCGCTCCTCGACACTGGCTTGCTGCGCTGGCGTGACGTCCCCGCTCATCCGGTGCAGCGACGTGGCCAGCGTGAGAATGCGCCCTTCGAGGTGTTGCACGGTCGGCAGTACGTCGGGCAGCAACCCGCGATCCGTCGGGCTCAAGCGCGCGATGGTTTCCAGAATCGCGACACGATCCGCCGTCGCCTGTCGTACCACATCGGCGTACGGGCCCTGCGCGACATCGCTCGGCAGCAGCTTCTTGGCTGCCGATTCGGCCAGCTGACCGGCCAACACCGGATTCTCGCGCCCGATCGCGGCTCGCCACGTGCCACGCCACGCATCGCGCAGCCGAATGCCCAGCGCGCGCACGTCGAGCGCGCGCCGCGCGGTCGTCACGGCGGTCATCATCGTCACGATGACGGAGATGCCGAAGAACGCCGCCAACGGCTCGGCGCCGGTCGCGGCGCTCAAGCCCGCCAACGCCGCGGCCGATGACGCGCCGATGCCCGTCATCGTCGCTGCACGACGGAAGCGCTCCACCCGAAGCTCGACCGCGGCCTCGCCGCCCTCGGCGATCTCGCGCGGAATCGTGGCCACCTGCGCGTCACCGCGGCCGAACACTGCCGCCCACGGACGCCCGCCGAGATCGCGAATCTCGTCGGCCTCGCGGCGCAGCTTCTGGAGCCCGATGTACACCGGAAACACGGACCAGGGAAACGGTACCGTCATCGCATTGAAGCCGATCAGCGCGAACGACCACAACCCCCAATTCCAGACCGACCGGCGGAACTTCCGCAGTCGGCGCGACATCGTGAGGGCGGGATCCTCATCCTCGGGCGACGCCGGTGCCAGCGCCGCCCGGCCCTGTGCCTCGGCTCGCACCACCGCGGCCCCTTGCGCCTGCATAGCCTGGCGCCACGCCTTGGTCGCACGACGCCATTCGTCTCTCGCAGTCGCATCGCCGTGCACTGGGAACTGCGGAAACGGCGCCTCCGGTGGCAACACGGCGCCAAGCGGCGCGCCGCGATCCTGTGCCACGGCCGACGCGACCTCCACCGCTGCCGCCGCCGCAACGGGACGCACCGGCACTGGCGTCACGCGACCCGCGACCGCGTGCCCGTCGCCGACGGCATCGAGCGCCACGCGCAGCGCACGACCGTCGGCAAAGCGCTGCTCGGGCTTCTTCGCGAGCGCGCGCTCGACCAGCGCAACCAGCGCCGGTGGCAGATCGGGCCGCTTCGCCGCAAGCGACGGCACGGGCTCGCCGACGTGTTTCATCAGCATCGACGGCGTATTCGTCGCCTTGAACGGCAATTCACCCGCGAGCATCTCGTACGCCACGACGCCGAGGGCGTACACATCGGTGCGACCGTCCACCGCGCGCTCACCCATCGCCTGCTCGGGACTCATATACGCGGGCGTCCCAACGGCAACGCCGGTGACCGTGACCTGGTCACCGCCTTCCATCGCGCGCGCGATCCCGAAGTCGGTCACCAGCGCCCGCCCGGTCGCCCGCTCGATCAGGATGTTGTCGGGCTTCACGTCGCGGTGCACGACGCCCTGCGCGTGGGCGAAGCCCAAGGCGTCGGATACGTCGCGCAGCAGGCGCAACACGGTGACGACCGACGGTTGCGGTCTCGTGGCGAGCGCCGACTTGAGTGACTCCCCTTCGACCTGCGCCATCACGATGCTGACGATGCCGGCCTCGTCGTCGACGGCGTAGATCGGCACGATGTTCGGGTGCGCCAAGCGCGCCGCCATTTGCGCTTCACGCAGAAACCGCGCGCGCACCTCCGGCCGGAATGCCGCGTCTGGCGGCAGCACCTTGACCGCGACGGGGCGATCGAGGCGCACATCGCGGCCCGCGTACACCACCGACAACGCGCCGCGGCCCAGCTCCCGGATGATGTCGTAGCGATCGCCGATGGCCGCAATGACCCGATCGCGCAGCAGCGCGTCGGTCACGGCTTAGCCCCGACGCCGGCCGGTACTGTCGCGCCCGACCGCTTCCTGCGCTGCCAGAATGCCGTCGACATCGCGCGCCAGCTCGAGCGCCTGCTCGGCGACCAGCGTGATGTGCGCCGGCGACTGCGATCCGGTCTTGAGCCGCAGCACGTCGAAGCGGAGGTTCTGCAGCGCGACGCGGCAGCTCTCGAGCCGCTGCGCCGACTGTTCGCGCTTCGTCGCGATGTCCGCGACGGCGCGGCGTTGGCGCTTGAGATACGCCAACCGTCGCACGCGCTCTTCGCTCGCCGACGTGTCGAGCGGATTCGCCTGCGACTCGAGCAGCGTGATCTCCTGCTCCAGCGCGTCGCGCGCCCCGGGGCTGTAGTTCCGATCGAGCTCCTCGAGCGACATCGCCAGCGACTGGATCCGATCCGTCAGTTGCCGGGCCGTGCCGCTCAGGTCACCCAATCCGCCGCGCAGATCGGCCGGCAGCTCCGCGAGCAAGCGAATGATCTCGTCGCGATCTGCCACCGCCTGCCGTGCGGCCACCGCCCGCTCACCGGTCAGGCCGCTACGCACCGACGGCAACGCCGCGGTGCCGCCCGCGGGCGACGCCGGCGTCAGCTGCCCGCCACTCGGACGCAGCAACGCGCTTTCGCGCTGCCGCCGTTCGCGCAGCTCCGCGCGCTTCTCGGGATCCACGAAGGACTTGAGCGTATCGAACCAGCCCGCCACCACGTCACTGAACAAGCGGTGCCGCGGTTCGCGCAGCACGTCGCGCCAATCGTAGCCATCACTCCAGATCTTGGCGTAGCCGAAGGCAATCCCGATGCCCCAGAAGCCCGGGATGAACGTCAGGTTGGGACCGCCCACGATGTTGAGGACGACCGTCACCACGAGCACAGCCGTCCACGGCGCGAGCTTCTTGCGGAAAGCCTCGACCGGCGGCGCGTACCAGCGCTGCAGATCCTCGGCCGAGGGTTCGTCCAACGCTGACGGCGCCCAGCCGCGGTCCACCACGGGCGACGGCGCACGCCGCGCGGGAGAGGCCGCGTCGTCGAGCCCGCCCCACCCGTCGGCGGGCGCGTCGTAGCGCGGTGGCGGCGGCAGCATTCCCGGACGCGACGCCGGCTGGGGCTGCTGCTGCGTCGGGTACGGCGCCCCTGGCGACGTGGCGCGCGCTTGGGTGGACTGCCCGGTGCGCGCCGGCACCTCGCGCGTGTCGAGGGCCGTGACCATCGCAGCGGCACTCGGAAACCGATTCGCCGGATCCTTCTCCAAGCACAGGTTGATCACCCGGGCGAGGTCCTCGGGCACGTCCCCACGCAGCTGTTCGACCGGCAGCGGCCGCTCCGACAGATGCTTCACCAGCAACGCCGGCGTGGTGTTCGCCTCGAACGGCAGACGACCCGCCAACATCTGGAAGCCCACCACGCCCAAGGCGTAGAGGTCGCTGCGCCCATCGATCTCGCGATCGCCGGCGCACTGCTCCGGCGACATATACGCCGGGGTCCCGATCGCCACGCCGGTCGCGGTCAGGCGCGAGTCGCCACCGTCGGTGATCGCGCGGGCGATACCGAAGTCCGTCACCAGCGCGCGGCCATCCGACAGCAGGACGTTGTCCGGCTTGATGTCGCGATGCACCACTCCGCGCGTGTGCGCGTAGGCCAAGGCATCGGCGACTTCACGCAGCACCTTGCGCGTCTCGTCAGGCGTTGCCGGTCCGTGCTTTTGCAGGCGCTGGGCGAGGTTGTCCCCTTCGACATACTGCATCACGAAGAAGACGAGGCCTTCCTTTTCGTCGACGCTGTAGATCGGAACGATGTTGGGATGGCTCAGTCCAGCCGCCGTCTCCGCTTCCTTCAGAAAGCGCGAGCGGATCTCCAGCCGAAACGCGAGCTCGGGCGGCAGCAGCTTGATCGCGACGACGCGCTTGAGCCTGGAGTCCTTGGCACGGAAGACGATGCCCATCCCGCCACGACCGATTTCGCGATCGATCTCGTAGGAACCGGCAAGTGCTCGCTCGACGAGCGCGCGCAGGTCGGCATCGGCCGGCTTTGAGGAATCGGACACGAGAGGGGGCGGCGGGAACGCAATCTTCGTACGCAAGGTAGCATCCAGTACGGGCAGCCGCATCAACAGCGCTCGGTCCGCCGGTCCGGCAGGCCCTACGTCAGGACGGCACCGGAAAGTTGCAGACCCCGCCGAAAGGGCGTATCTCCACGAGCACGGGAGATGCACCAGACGGGGGTCCACCCTAGCTGCTCACGCAATGACCTCGACTCGCCAGACACTCCCCGTCCTGCCCTTGCGCGGAACGGTCATTTTTCCGGGCCTGACGGCCCCCATCTCGGCGGGTCGTCCGGGCACCCTGCGGGCGATCGAATCCGCCCTCAAGGGCGACCGGCTCGTCTTTGCCGTCGCCCAGCGCGACAACGCCGAGGAACCCAGTCCCGACATCCTGTACCAGATGGGCGTCATCGCCCGGATCGGACAGGTCCAGCGCGGGCTCGGCGGGGTCCAACTGCTCCTGCAGGGGGAGCACCGCGCCACCGCCCTGCAGTACTCCACCGCCGACGGCTACCTGACCGCCGTCGTGGTCCCGACCGAGGAAATGCTCCCGGTCGACCCGAAGGACCCCGCGTTCGTGGCCCTCGAAAAGGAAGCCCGCGCGCAGGCCAGTGCGTTGGGCGAGAAGCGCGGGCTCCCCGAAGAGGTCGTGCACCAGGTGCTCGACTCGGTGACCGACCCGGGCAAGTTCGCCGACCTCGTCGCCGGCTACATCGAACTGCCGGTCCCCGAAAAGCAGGGCCTGCTCGAGACCCTGGCCGTCGAAGACCGCCTCCGCCGCGTGCTCGTCCAGGTCCAGCGCCAGATCGGCATGCTCGACGCGCAGGAAGAGATCAAGTCGCAAGTCCAGGAAGAGCTGGGCGAGCGGCAGCGGGAGATGTTCCTCCGCGAACAGCTCAAGACGATCCAGAAGGAACTGGGTGAAGAAGACTCGTCCAAGGAAATCGAAGAACTGCGCGCCAAGCTCGAAGCGCTGCCGCTCAACAAGGAAGCGCGCGCCGAAGTGAACCGCGAACTCGCCCGCCTCGAACGCTCGGGTCGCGAGTCGATGGAAGCGCAGGTGATTCGCACGTATCTCGAGTGGATCGCCGAGCTCCCGTGGGGGAAGCGGTCGGACGACCACCTCGAGCTCAACGGGGCGATCGACATCCTCGACGACGACCATTACGGCCTCAAGGACGTGAAGGACCGCGTCGTCGAGTTCCTCGCGGTGCGCCAGCTCAAGGCGCAGCAGTTGGCCGACGAGCTTGCCAAGACCGGCGAACTTCCGGCGGCCACCGTGCGCGCCACCGGCGAACACGACGCGATCAAGGAAGCCGAACTCGCCGCCGAGAAGATCACCGACGCGAAGGAAGCCAAGTCGCGTGCGATGGCGAAGGGGCCGATCCTGCTGTTCGTGGGCCCGCCGGGCGTGGGCAAGACGTCCATCGCCAAGTCGATCGCCAAGGCGCTCGGCCGCGAGTACGTGCGCATTGCCTTGGGCGGCGCACGGGACGAAGCCGACATTCGCGGGCATCGCCGCACCTACGTCGGCGCGATGCCGGGGCGCATCATTGCCGGCCTCAAGCAGGCGCAGACGAAGAATCCCGTCTTCCTGCTCGACGAGGTCGACAAGCTCGGCGTGTCGTTCCAGGGCGATCCCTCGAGTGCGCTCCTAGAAGTGCTCGACCCCGCGCAGAACGACTCGTTCACCGACCACTACCTGAACGTGCCCTTCGACTTGAGCGAAGTGCTGTTCATCGCGACGGCGAACTTCATCCAGAACATCCCCGGTCCGCTCCTTGACCGAATGGAAGTCGTGGATTTTGCCGGCTACACCGAGCGCGAGAAGCTCGAGATCGCGAAGAAGTACCTCGTGCCGCGCCAGCTCGACGAGAGCGGGCTCGCCGACAAGCACGTCACCTTCACCGATGACGCGCTGCAGGCGGTGATCTCGCGCTACACCCGCGAGTCGGGGGTGCGTCAGTTGGAACGCCAGATCGGGGCGGTGACGCGCAAGGTGGCGCGGCGCGTCGCCACCGGC
The DNA here is from genome assembly GCA_033763905.1 of Gemmatimonadaceae bacterium. Taxonomy (GTDB): domain Bacteria; phylum Gemmatimonadota; class Gemmatimonadetes; order Gemmatimonadales; family Gemmatimonadaceae; genus JAJTHG01. The sequence continues at coordinate 7,607 of JANRJP010000009.1, read as the reverse complement.
GCGGCCAAGACCACGATCGAAGACGGCATCATCGACGCCGACGAGGTGCGCGAGCTGCTCGGCCGCCCGAAGGTGCACCCGGAGCGCGCGGCCAGTGTGAGCGAAGTGGGCGTCGCGACCGGGATGTACTACACGCCGGCGGGCGGCGACATCATGTTCGTCGAAGCGGCGGTGCGTCGGTTGGGCGGCACGCCGCCGACGGACGGCGAGCGCACGCAGGTCAGCGGAATGGGCAATGTGTCGCTGATTCTCACTGGCCAGCTGGGCGACGTGATGAAGGAATCCGCGCGCGCCGCGCTGACCTATGCGACGACGCACGCCGAAGAACTGCACATCACGCCGGACAAGCTCGGCGCGGTGGAAGTACACGTGCACGTGCCGGCGGGCGCGATCCCCAAGGACGGGCCAAGTGCTGGTGTCACGATGGCGACGGCGCTGGTGAGCGCGATGTCCAACCGTCCGGTGCGCAAGGACGTGGCAATGACCGGCGAGATCACGCTGCGCGGCCGCGTGTTGCCGATCGGCGGCGTGAAGGAAAAGGTCCTCGGCGCGCATCGCGCCGGCAGCACGACGATCATTCTGCCCAAGGACAACGAGGCCGATATGGACGACGTGCCGGAAGAAGTGCGGCAGCAGTTGACGTTCCGGCTGGCCGAGACGCTCGACGATGTGCTGTCGGTGGCCCTGGAGCCGGCGGAGTTCGAGGAGCTCGAAGATGCGCTGGAGCCTGCCGGCGTCTGACGCCGAGCAATTGTGACGCGGGACACACGCCCCTGGTGCGAAACATCGCACCAGGGGCGTGTTGCACAGTACGGCGCGGCGGCGGGAGGTGCGTGCATCGTGTGCCATGCCAATGTCCCTGCCTGCGCTCCTCGGTTCGTTGCTGCTCGTCGCCCTGCTCGTCTCCCTGCTCGCCAGCCCTGCGTGGGCGCAGCCGCGTCTCGTCCTGCACCTGCGCAATGGCACGAGTATCTGCCACATCCCCACGTGGACACGGGAGGGGACCGACCTGCGAGTCGAGATCGCTGATGGCGGCAGCACGTTCGTCCTGCCGCCGGACTCGATCGCGGCCGCGTGGCTGCTCTCGAAGGTCAGCGATGCCCAACGGCGCGAGACCGCGACGCGGTGGGCCGTCGTTGCCGGATTGGCCCCGATTGTCGTGGCGATGGTGGTACCGGCGGGCGAGTATTCGAAAGACGGTAGTAGCCTGCAGGGCCTGCAGGTGCTACTGGGTGTCGCGGTCGCACCGTTCACGGCGCTCGTCGGGTTTTTCCTCGGCGACCAGTTCGCCGCCGGCGGTGGCACGAGATGGTCTCGCGATCAGACGCTGATCCCGCTGGGTCCTGCCGACGAGGAGCGTAGCGCGCTGTCGCGGGCGGAAGCGGCGTGTCGATGATGCGCTCGACGGCGCGCGCGATGGCGGCCGTGCTCGCGCTGTGCGTCCTGTCTCCCCCTGGGGTGCCGGCACAGTCGTCTGACGCAGGGCCAGACGGACGCCTGGACGCGGCATCGCGTCGGTTTCGCGTGATGCTGCACAGCGGCACCTTCATCTGCGGAATGTCGGGCAGGGTGCAGGAGGGCGCTGGATTGGTTCTCGTCGGCGATGACGGGCGCAGCGTGCCTGTCGCCGCGGATTCCATTCGAGCCGCGTGGGTGTCGGTCGAAGGATCGAGGATCCCGTTGCTGTACCACAGGTCCCCGTCCCGGACGGCGATCAAGGCCATCGCGATTATCGCCACCCCAATGGTCGTGTCGGCGATCCTCAGCTCCGGTCGCGGTGGGGGTGACTACCCATCGGATCTCAAGTTGCTCGGCGTCGTACTGGCGCCGATCGCGATGGCGGTCACCACCGCGATCAACGTGTTCGGCACCGACCCCGACCAGCAGTGGAATCGCTTGCCGCAGTTCGGTCCCGAGCGCACGCCCGCCGAGGCGAGCGCACTCGCCCGCCAAATGACCGCTGCGTGCCGACCGTGGTAGTGCGCAGCGGGCGTAGTGCGCCGCGGTCGTAGCGCGGGCTCGATGTCAGACCTGCTACCCTTTGGCGACGTGGCCTCTAGGTTCGCTGACTGCTCCACGCCTCGCGAACCACACCATCCGTTGCTGTGCTATGCGCTTCCGTTTCGTGATCCGCGCCGTGCCACTGTGCGCGCTGCTGTCGACAACGCTTGCCCCCGCCTCGGCGCACGCCGCCCGGCGTGATCGAGCGGAACTGCGGTTGCTGCTCCGCGATGGTCGCGTCGTTTGCCGGCCGGCCGTCTGGCGGATCGAGCGGGAGGGCGTGCTGCTGCAAGAGACTGCGGCGGACGCGCTGCGAATGGTCCGCACCGACTCGATTCTCGGCGCGTGGAACACGGGTGAGCCAGTGAAACGCAAACTGTTCACGTTGGACGGCGGATTCACCGGCCTCTCGCTCACGCTGCCGGTGCTCAGTGCGGCCGGTGCCGCGTACGTCGCGTTTCGTCCGAATCGGGGGAATCCGGCGGCGGCCGATCCGCGACTGATCGGGCAACCCGAGACCGAACCACGCGGCCGCATCTGGCCGGTGCTCGCCGTCGGGGTCGCCACCGGCTGGTTGGTCGAGGCCATTTGGCGGACTCGTCGACATAGTTCGTGGACCTGGCGCGGCGACTTGGTGGCGCGCGATGCCGAGGGTCAACCGCTGTTCTCGCGGCCCGAGCTGCCGGCCTGCGCCGCGCCGTAGCAACGACCAACGGCTGGCTCGCCGCCGCAAGTGACCATCTGCACCCGCCTCGGGCACACGATTCGTCCCACCCGCCCGGCACGCGGAACCTGCACGCGGTCCGCATCGTAGGAGATCGCACCTACGGCCAGCACCGGCATCGCTGGCCGCCCCCCGTGCTCCGCCGTAGCTTCGAGAGAGACGTGATCCCCCCAGGCAGCGTGCCCTCCGAACTTCGCGAGCAACTTCAGAAAGCCCTTGGGCAGGCGTACCACGTCGAGCGCGAGCTGGGCGGCGGGGGGATGTCCCGCGTCTTTCTGGCGCGAGAGACCGCCTTCGACCGCCCGGTGGTGGTCAAGGTGCTGCCGCCGGATCTGGCCGGCGTCTCGGTCGAGCGCTTCAAGCGCGAAATCGCCCTCGCGGCCCGACTGCAGCATCCGCACATCGTCCCGCTGATCTCGGCGGGCGAGATGAACGGGCTTCCGTACTACACGATGCCCTTCGTCGACGGGGAGTCGCTGCGGCATCATCTGGCCAGCAGTGGGCCGCTGTCGGTCGGGGAAACCCTGCGCCTCCTGCGCGACATCGCCTCGGCGCTCGCGCACGCGCACCGCGCCGGCGTCGTACACCGTGACATCAAGCCCGACAACGTGATGCTCGCCGGCGGTGCCGCGACCGTGCTCGACTTCGGCGTCGCAAAGGCGGTGCGCGATGCCGCCGGCTCGGGCGGTGCCGCGCACTCGGGGCTCACCTCGCTTGGCATCGCCCTCGGGACGCCCGCTTATATGGCGCCCGAGCAGGCGGCTGCCGACCCGGGCGTCGATCACCGCGCCGACATCTACGCGTTCGGCGTAATGGCCTACGAGATGCTCGTCGGACAGACGCCCTTCGGCCATCGGCCCGCCCAGGAACTGCTCGTCGCGCATCTCACCGAAACGCCCGAGCCGATCACGGCGCGACGCGACGACGTGCCCGACAGCCTCGCCGCGCTGATCACCGCGTGCCTGGCCAAGAAGCCCGCCGAACGCCCGCGGAGCGCCGACGCCCTGGTCACGATGCTCGACGGCATCGGCTCACCGGGCGGCAACGCGACGACACGCACCGTTGGCTGGCTGACGCCGTCCGGGATGGACGCGCCCGGCGCTGGGCGCCGCGCCCTCTCGACCTACGCCGTGGCTGCCAGCGTCACGGCGGCACTGGCGAAGGCCGCAGAAGGCATCGTCGGCCTTCCCTCGTGGGTCTTCCGCGGCGCGATCGGCCTGCTGGTCGCCGGGCTGGCGCTGATGCTGGCCACCGCGTGGGTGAGCAAGCGGCGGCGGTCCGCCGGCGTGCCCTCGCGTCCCAGCGCCGGCGCCCGGCTGACGTGGCGGCGTGCGACCTACGCCACGGGAGTCAGTCTCGCGCTGTATTCCGCCGGCGTGTCGGGCTGGATGGTCACGCGCGCGCTTGGCATCGGGCCCGGTGCGTCGTTGCTCGCGGCGGGCGTCATCAAGGAACAGTCCACCCTGATCGTCACCGATTTCCGACTGGCAGGCAGCGGCGATTCGGTCCTCGGCTCGGTGGTGACCGAAGCGCTGCGCACCGACCTCAGCCGATCGAAGGTGGTGACCCTGTTGCAGGGCACGGCGCTGACCCGCGCGCTGCAGCGGATGCAGCGCGATCCGGCGTCCAAGGTCGACCTGGCACTGGCCCGCGACATTGCGCAGCGCGAAGGGGCGGGCGCCGTGCTCGACGGTGACGTCACGCCGATTGGGTCGGGCGTGGTGCTCGCCGCCCGCATCGTGAACCCGACCACCGGCGACGTGCTCGCGGCCTTCCGCGAAACCGCGACCGACGCCGACGGCGTCATTCCCGCGATCGACCGCCTCTCACGCGACGTGCGCGCGAAGATCGGCGACTCGTTCCGTCAGGTGCAGGCGCAGCCGCCGCTCGATCAGGTGTCCACCGCTTCGTTGCCCGCGCTGCGCAAGTACACCGAAGGCATCCGCGCGATCGAAGTCGCGAACGACCTGCGGCGCGGCATTGCCCTGCTCGAAGAAGCGGTCGCGCTCGACTCCACGTTTGCGATGGCGTATCGCAAGCTCGGCGTGGTGCTCAACAACATCGAACCAGACCGCGGCCGCGCGATGCTGACCCGCGCGTATGCGTATCGCGAGCGACTCTCGCCGATTGAACGCGGACTCACCGAAGCGTCGTACTATATGACGATCGAAGGCGGGGGCGACCGCGCCCGCGCCGCCTTCGACACGGTCCTCTCGCTCGACCCGACCAATCACACCGCGCTCATCAATTCGTCGGTGCTGGCGCTCGAGCGGCGCGACTTCGCGACCGCCGAGCAACTCTTGCAGCGCTCGGTGCGGGCCGACTCGTCGCGCGCCGCGAGCTATTCGAATCTGTCGATCGCCCAGTTCTCGCTCGGCCGAACGGCCGACGCGCGGCGTGCGCTCGAAGTGCTGCGTCGTCGCTACCCCGACAACCCGCAGGTGGAGCCGATGCTCGCCGCCCTCGACGCGGCAGTGGGGCGCTACGACAGTGCCGCGGTGCGCTTCGCGTCGCTGAGCCGACGCGCGTCGGTGACCGGCATCGAGAAGTCGTCGGGCGAGCTTGGCCTTGGCGCCTTGGCCCTGCTCGAAGGACGACTCCGCGCCGCGGTGCCGCACTTCCAGGCCGGCTACAATCACAGTCGCGACGCGGGCTTCCCGACCAGCCCGTTGCAGTTGCCGATGTTGGAGGCCTACATCGACGCCTTCTTCCGCAATGCCGGGCCGGTGGCCGCCAAACGCCTCGACGCGGCCCTCGCGCGAACGCCGCTGAGCAAGCTGCCCGCCGAGCAACGGCCGCATCTGGATCTCGCGAGCGTGTACGCGATCGCCGGCCTGCCGAGCAAGGCGCGCGCAATGCTCGCGCTCGCCGACTCGACGCCAATCGAGGAACGGTCCGACGGCTGGGAAGCCACCCACGCCGCAGCGCTCGGCGAGATCCTACTCGCCGAAGGCAAGCCGCGCGAGGCGGTCCGCGCCTTCCAGCGGGCCGACAGCGGCGCGTGCCGCATCTGCGTGCTCCCGCGTCTGGGCACGGCCTTCGATCTCGCGGGCGATCGCGACTCGGCGATTGCGGTCTTCGAGCGCTATCGCACGACGCCCGAGATGTTCCGCATCAACGTCGATGCCAATTATCTGGCGGGCATACAGAAGCGGCTCGGCGAGTTGTACGAGGCCAAGGGCGACAAAGCGCGCGCCTTGGCCGCCTACGAGCAGTTCGTCACGTTGTGGCGTGCCGCCGATCCCGAATTGCAGCCCGCGGTGCAGCAAGTGCGGCAGCGCATCGCCACACTGCGCCCGCAGGTCAGGGCGTAGGCGTGACGTACGGCGCGACCGCAAAGGGCGGCGGCGCAAAGATCAGCCGCTCGCTCTCGGGTCGCCAAATGAACCGCCGCCACAACTGCTCACGCACGCTCGGCGGCTCGGTGCCCGCAATGAAGTACTCGATGTAGCGTCGTTCCGGCGGGGTCGTGCTGTCGGCCGGTTGCGAGGTGGCGCGATCGAACTCTGCAGGCACGACGCCGTCGATCAGTGGCCAGCCCTGCGTGCCGCGGCTGGCGTACCACTGCCCGAGCATTCGACCAAACACCGGCGCGGCAATCGTGCCACCCTGCACGCCACCGCCCAGCGCACGCGGGCGGTCGAAGCCCAGCCACACGCCCGCGACGATATCGGGTGTCATCCCGACAAACCACACGTCGGTGTTGTCGTCGGTGGTGCCGGTCTTGCCCGCCAACGGCACGCGCGGCGGAATCCAGCGCCGCACGCCCGCAGCGGTGCCGCGCTCGACCGGCTCGCGCAACAGGTCCCGCGCCACGAAGGCCACTCGCGGATCCATCGCCTGCACCGGCGCCGGCCGCCCCTGGCTCCACAGCACGCGACCACGCGCATCTTCCACGCGCGAGACGATGCGCGGCTCGATGTTCGTCCCAAGCGCGTTGAGCGTGGCGTAGGCCTGCACGAGATCCAGCGGCTGCACCACACTCGCGCCGAGCGCACTCGACGGGAACGGATTGACCGGTGCGTCGATGCCCATCCGCTTGGCGAGCGCGAGCACGCTGTCGGCGCCGGCCTGTTGGAAGAGCTGCACGGCGACCGGATTGCGCGACTTGCCGAGGGCCTCGCGCAGCGAGATCGCGCCGAGGAACTCGCCGTCGGCGTTCTTCGGGCGGTACAGCGTGCCGTTTTCGAGCGGCAGCTCGAGCGACGTGTCGGCGACGATCGCGTTCGGCGGCAGCCCCTGAGCCAGCGCCGCCGCGTAGACGATCGGCTTGAACGACGAACCCGGCTGCCGTAGCCCGTCGATCGCGCGATTGAACGGCGCCTCACGGAAATCGCGACCGCCCACCAGCGCGCGAATGTCGCCGCTCGTGGCATCCACCGCGACGACGGCCGCTTGCAGGAACGTGGTCTGCCCCTTCGTGCGATTCGCTCGCGAGCCGAACTTCCAGGTGGGCCGCGCTTCGAGATCAGCGGTCACCGCGGCGACGGCTTCGTTGGCCGCGCGTTGCAGCGACGGATCGATTGTCGTGTAGATGCGGTACCCGCCGTCGCTCACCGGCACGCCGGCGCGCTCCGCCAGTCGGCGCACGTAGTCGGCGACGTACGGCGCGGCAGCCGGCATCCCGAGCGACGGGGCGGTTTCGATCGGCTGCGCCTTGGCGCCGTCGGCCTGCACCTGACTGACCAGCCCCTGCTCGGCCATCAGCTGCAGAATGACGTCGCGCCGCTGCTTGGCGCGGTCGGGCTTGCGCACCGGATCGTAGATCGCCGGGCCCTTGGGCATCGCGGCGAGCGTCGCGGCTTCGGCGAGCGTCAGCCGCGCGGCCGGCTTGCCGAAGAAGTGGCGCGAGGCACTCTCGATGCCGTAGATGCCGCGACCG
>JANRJP010000008.1:0-4758 GCA_033763905.1 Gemmatimonadaceae bacterium | reverse complement strand
AGCCGAAGAAACTTGACCAGCGTCTCGCCGCGATCGACGCGAGACGGGTCGGCGTCGCTCAAGACGACGAGATAGTGCGCCACAATGCCCAGAGTGGGGATCGAACCCACATGAGGTTGCCCTCGCGGGATTTTGAGTCCCGTGCGTCTGCCAGTTCCGCCATCCGGGCGCGGACCGAATTGTAACGTGGAGACGCGCCGCGTTGCAGGGTCGCAACCGCTATCTTTCCCCCAATGCCCCGCCACCGCCTCCTCGTCACGGACGAGATCGACCCTGAAGGCGTTGCCCTGCTCACGGGCGAGCCGAGCTTCGACGTCGACGAAGTCCCCACCCTGCCCCCCGCCGAACTGTTGGCGCGTATCGCCGACTATGACGCCATCGTCGGGCGGAGCGCCAGCAAGATTTCCGCCGAACTGCTGCACGCCGCCACGAAGCTCAAGGTCGTCGGCCGCGCCGGCGTTGGCGTGGACAACGTCGCCGTCGATGTCGCCACGGCACGCGGCATTGCCGTGATCAATGCGCCGGCCGGCAACACCGTGGCCGTCGCCGAGCTGGTGTTCGGCGGGCTTATCTCCCTCCTGCGGCACATTCCACGCGCCACCACGGGGATGCACGCCGGCAAGTGGGAGCGCAGCGAGATGATGGGCCACGAGCTCAAGGGGCGGACGCTGGGCATCGTCGGCCTGGGCCGCATTGGTAGCGAAGTCGCGCAGCGTGCCCACGCCTTTGGGATGAAGGTCATCGCGTTCGATCCGTACATCGCCGCCGAACGCTTTCAGGCGCTGCGCGTGCAGCAGTGCGCCACGTTGGACGAGCTCCTCGCGCAGGCGCACATCGTCACCCTCCACACGCCGCTCAACGCCGAGACGACGGGCCTGATCGGCCGCCGCGAGATCTCGCGGCTGGCCCCGGGCAGCATTGTGCTCAACTATGCGCGCGGCGGCATCGTGGACGAACCGTCGCTGGTGGCCGCCCTGGAGTCGGGCCACTTGCGCGGGGCGGCTCTCGACGCCTTTCCGGCCGAGCCGCTCAAGGGTGAGCACGCCCTGCGCAACGTGCCGAATCTGCTGCTCACGCCGCACCTCGGGGCGTCGACGTACGAGGCGCAGCGCAACGTGGCGGTCGACGTGTGCGCCGCGGTCCGCGAGGCGCTGCTGACCGGGGAACTCTCCCGCTCGCTCAACGTGGCCTCGCTGTCGGGTGCGGGCTGGTCGGACATTCGTCCCTTGCTGCAGTTGGCGCAGCGTGCGTCCAGCGCCGCCCGCGCGCTGCTGGAAGACCGCGGCGTCAAGGCCGTCGCACGCCTCACGATCCGTTGCGGGCCGGAGTCGATCGGCGTGGCCAGCGCCCTTCTGTCGGCAGCCGCCGTCGGACTGCTCGAGGGCACGCTCGACGACGGGCGGGTCAACCTCATCAACGCGCGGTCGATCGCCGAAGCGCGAGGCGTGACGCTCGCGACGGCCGAGAGCGATCAGCTCGGGCATCCGTCGGCGATCGAAGTCGTGCTGGCCGGTGCGCTCTCCGAGATTGCGGTCGGTGGAATGGCGCCGGCCGGCACCACGCCACGTCTCACGCGCATTGGATCGTTCCACGTGGATGTTTCGCCGCGCGGCACGCTGCTGATTCTGCGAAACGAGGACGTGCCCGGTGTCATCGGGCGGGTCGGCACGCTGCTCGGCGAAGCCAAGCTCAACATTGCCGAATACCACCAGGCGCGGCTCGCGCAGGGTGGCGAGGCGCTCGCCGCAGTGACCATCGACGGCGAAGTGCCCGCGGCCGTCCGCGAGCAGCTGCTGGCGCTACCCGACGTACGCTCGGCGACGGTCATCACCTTCCCTCCGCTCTGAGGCGCGCCGTGAGCATTGCCCTGCTGCACGACGCCGACCTGCGCGCCGGCTTCACGACGGATGCGTCGGGATTGCAGATGCTCCCCGACGCGATCGCGCGTCCGGAGTCCGTGGCCGAGGCCATTGAGATCCTCAAGCTCGCGGCCACCGACAAGCTCACCGTGACGGCCGCCGGCGGTCAGACCAGCACCACCGGCGCGGGCATCACCGACCGTGGTGTGCTGTTGTCGTTGCGCGCGCTCACTCGCGTGCTCGATATCGACACGACCGCCCGCACGATGCGCTGCGAAGCTGGTGTCATCGTGTTGGAGGCCAAGCGGGCGGCGGCGGAGCACGGGCTGCTGCTGCCGCTCGACCCCACGAGCGAACCCGATTGCACGGTCGGCGGCGCGGTGGCGTGCAACGCGTCAGGTGCGCGGTCCCTGGCGTGGGGCGTCACGCGGCGCTGGGTGCGCGGCATCACGGTCGCCTTGGCCTCCGGCGAGGTGCTGCACCTGCGACGCCCGGCGCTCGAGAAGAACACGGTCGGCTTCGAGCCGGTGCAGGACCTGGTGGATTGGTTCGTCGGCTGCGAAGGCACACTCGGCGTGGTGCTCGAGGTGGAGTTCGCGCTGCTGCCCCTGCCGGCGCGAATGGTGGGGCTGGCGGTGCCGTTCGATCGCGCCGAGGATGCGCTCGCCTTCGTGGTCGCTGCACGGGAGTCTGCCGACGTGTCGCCGCGGTGCCTCGAGTACCTCGATGCGGCAGCGGTGACGATTGCGCGCGAAGCGCAGCACGATCCCGCGTGGGCGGCCAATGCCGAAGGGCTCGTGTACCTCGAACAGGACACGCCTGGCGACGAGCCCCCGCTCGACGCGTGGCTGGCGCTCGCCGAAGCGCATCAGGCGCGGGTGGGCGACATTCGCGTGTACGAGTCCGAAGCGGAACAGCGCGAGGCCAAGAAGCTTCGGCACCACGTACCCGCGCGGCTGTACGAGTTCTCGGGGCCGCTGCGCGCAGCCGGCGGACGCCGCGTGTCGACCGACTGGGCCGTACCGTATCGTCGGCTCGGCGAGGCGTTGGCGGTGTCACGGCGCATCTGCCTCGAGGCGGGCGTCGAGACCGGCGTGACCTTCGGCCACGCCGGCAACGGGCATCCCCACCAGAACTTCCTCGGCAAGGACGCCGCGGAGGTCGCACGGATCGAAGGTGCGGTGGAGCAGATGCTCAAGTGGGTCGTCGCCAATGGCGGCACCGTGGCCGCCGAACACGGCATCGGGAAGGTCAAGCGGAAGTGGGCGTCGCTGATGCTCACCCCAACGCAGGTCGCGTTGATGCGCGCGGCGAAGCAGGCGCTCGACCCCGAATTCCGGCTCGCGCCGGGGAATCTGCTCTGAGCGTGGCCCCGCGCTTTGCCGCAGTTGCGTTGGACGTCGACTCGACGCTCTCGGCGATCGAAGGCATCGACTGGCTGGCGGAATCACGCGGTGCGGACATCGCGGAGCGTGTGGCGTTGCTGACCAACCGCGCGATGGCGGGGACCGTCCCGATTTCGTCCGTGTACGAGGAGCGCCTCGCACTGGTGGCCCCGTCGCGTGATTCCCTTCGCGCACTCGGCGACGCGTACATCGCGGCCGTCGAGCCCGACGCTCGCGCAACGATTGCCGACCTGCACGCCGCCGGCGTGCGCGTCGTGCTGGTGAGCGGCGGACTCCGGGGGGGTATCGAGCCGCTCGCGGCGCACCTGGGCGTCCGCGACGCCGATGTGCACGCGGTGGATATCGATTTTCACGCCGACGGACGTTACGCGGGTGTCGATCCCACGCAGCCGCTCGCAACGGCGGACGGCAAGGCGATAGTGCTCGACACGCTCGGCTTGCCTCGCCCGCTGCTGATGGTGGGCGACGGGGCCACCGACGCGGCAGCTCGTCGCGTGGCCGACAGCTTTTGTGCGTTCACCGGCGTGGCCGAACGGCCCGCGGTGGTAGCGGCGGCAGACTTCGTCGCCCGTGATTTCCGGACGCTTCGTTCGCTGGTGCTTGCTCAATGACGCCATTCGGCACGTTCTTCCTTCCCGGGCCCACGGAAGTCCGCCCCGACGTGCTCGCGGCGATGTCGCGCCCGATGATGGGACACCGGAGCAAGGCCTTCGAGGCGATCTACGCCGACGTCGCCGCAGGAGCCCGCGTCGTGTTCGGGACGCAGCATCCCGTACTCATTGCCACCGCGTCAGCGACCGCGCTGATGGAGGCTGGGATTCGTGCACTCCCACCCGGCCCCGTGCTGTCACTCGTCAACGGCGCCTTCAGCGAACGCTTCGCCCGCATTGCGCAGGCGTGCGGACGCGACGTCACGATCCTTCGCGTGCACGACGGCACGGTGGTCACGGCGGAGCTGCTCGATCACGCCTTGGCGCAGCAGTCGTTCGCTGGCGCTACGGTCGTGCACAGTGAGACCAGCACCGGCGCACTCAGCGACCTGAGGGCGCTTCGGCACGCCGCCTCGCGTCACGGGGTGCCGCTGATCGTGGACTCCGTCACGGGCGTCGCAGGCGCGCCGCTCGAAGCCGACGCCTGGGAGTTGCCGTACGTGCTGACCGGCTCGCAGAAGGCGCTGGCGCTGCCGCCCGGCTTGGCCTTTGCCGCCGTGCAGCCGGAGTTTCTGGCGCGAGCAGCGCAGGCACCGGCTCGCGGGTTGTATCTCGACGTCGTGGAGATGGCATCCTTCGCGGCCAAGCAGCAGACGCCCAACACGCCGGCGGTGTCGCTGTTCTACGCGGCGCAGGTGCAGTTGGCGGCGATCGTTCGCGAGGGAATGCCGGCGCGGATTGCGCGACACGCGGCGATGGCCGAATTGACCTGGCGGTGGGTCGACGCCGCCTCGGACCGTCTCGGGGTCGCGCTCGCAATCGCGGCGCCCGCCGGGTCGCGAT
>JANRJP010000147.1:0-3274 GCA_033763905.1 Gemmatimonadaceae bacterium | reverse complement strand
GCATTCGCCGCGCGCCGTGGTGTGGTTGACCGACAGCATGCCCTCGCGGGTCTTGTAGCCGGTCGACATCGCGGTCATCGTCGGCGCGGAGTCGGATGTCTGCTGATCCCAGGAGTAGGTCTTCGACAGCGCGACGTACGGAAAGTCGCGGAAGTTCTCGAACGACAGGCGGTTCTCCTCGCCCGGTTTGCCGGCGAGCTGGCCCTCCAGGATGCGCGCCGCCGTGACGGTACTGACGCCCATGCCGTCGCCGACGAACAGGATCACGTTCTTGGCCGGCCGGTTGAATTCGCGCACCGACTTGCTGTCGTGGATGAACTGCTGGCCGGCCTTGAACCAGTCGTTGACCGACTCGGGGCCTTGCACGACCGGAGGCTGCTGGGCGGTGGCGACGCCAGCAATCAATGCCGCCGCGGTCGCGGCGGATCGACGAAGTATCTGAAGGTGCATGTCCACTCCTGGCTGTAAGTTTGACGTCTGGAAACCGCGCAACGGCAGAGGTGCCGCGAGAGCGACTCCCATCCAGGATGGTTGCAACGCGGTATGTCCGCGTCATGACAGTCACAGGCCAAACCCTTTTGCCGGTCAGCTCACCCGGCCATGACGGCGCGGGCGTTCGTCTGCGGGCGCCGAGGCGCAGTCGCTCCTCCGCGAAAGCCCCGCGCAGTCATCGACCGGGAGGTTCAGAAGGCGTACCTGATGCCCGCCTGGATCAGCCGCGGCACCCCCACCTGAATGCCGCGCGTCCGGTCGACGATGTATGTCTTGTCGCCCAGGTTCTTGATGGCCATGAACAGCGCGGTCCTCTGCGGCTCGAGGTAGTAGTTCAGCGCGGCGTTCCAGACCGTGAAGCCCGCGAGCCGGCCGGTCTGGCCGTTGCCGGTGGTGGACGCGGCCTGCGTGTTGGCGAAATCGCCGAACTGCTCGCTGACGTACACCGCCTCGAACTGGGTGTCGAAGCCGCCGGCCGCATATCCGACGGCCGCGGTCAGCGTGCGCTTGGGCGCGTACGGCTGCCGGTTGCCCGCGGCGCTGCCGGCGACGACGGCGTCGTTGACGACCTGGCGGAAAGGCGTGCGCTGCTCCGCCGTCGGCAAATAGGTGAGGGCACCGCGCAGATAGACGCCGCTCGTGCGTCCGAGGCGCCCGGAAAGCTCCGCGCCCTGGAAAAGCGCCTCGCCCTGGGCGAGCGGCGTGCTGCCACCGGCGATCGAACCCACGGCGATCAGGCGCTTGAAGTCGTTGCGGAACACCGTCGCTTGGACGCTGGTCCCGGCGGCCGGCTCGGCGCGCAGCCCGACTTCCCAGTTGGTGGACAGCTCCGCACCCACCTCGGTGCTGGTGCCGGTGCCGGTGATCACGTCCTCGGTGCGCGGCGGAGCGAAGCCGCGGTGCACGCCGGCGAAGACGGTCATGGTCTTCGTTGGGTTGTAGGTCGCACCCAGGCTCGGGATCCATTGCGCGATCGAGTCGGTTCCCGTGCGGCCGGTGAGGTTCTCGATGCGCCTGTTCTTGATGCGCTCGTAACGCACGCCCGGTGTCACGGTCCAGCGCTCGAGATCGAAACGGTTCTGGGCGAAGAACGAATAGGCGTCGGTCTCGCGGCGGCTGTTCTCCACCTCGATTCCGCTGCGAGCCGTCGGCGACGCGCCGTTCACCTGCCTGCGCTTCTGCGTCTCGTAGTGCGCCTTGACCCCGGCCTGAAACTCGCTGTCGATGCCGAACGCCGCGTGCGCCAGCCGCAGCCGCGGCTCGATCCCCCAGGTGTCGTAGTTGCGAAGCCTTCCCTGGACTGAATTGCAGTTATCGACATCGACCCGTTGTCCCGCGAGCCGCGCGTTGGTGAAGCTGGCACCGCACTGCGCATCGGTCGTGGTACTCGACTGGCGCCACCAGTTGCGGTCGAAATAGGAGAAGTACAGGTTCGTCAGGACCACCGCGCTCTCGCCGATGTCGATCTCGTGCGTAGCCGAGGCGCCGTAACGCCGGACCTGGAAATCGTCGTTCTTGAACGGGTTGTAGCGCGGGCCCAGATTGGCGAATTCGGCATCGGTGAGGCCGCTGTAGGTGACGGTGGAGTCCTCCGAGTAAGCGTTCGCGCGCAGCGTGAGCGCCTGGCTGTTGCCCAGGGCGAGCACCCACTTGAAGTTGATATCGTTGATCTCCGAGTTGATGTTGTCGCGCGCGCCGTCGCCCTGCTTGCGCGTGAAATCGAGCAGCATCCCGCGTCCGCCGAGGCGGACCTTGCCGTTGAAGAAGTCTCGATTGCCGAGCGTGCCGGAGACGAAGCCGCCGAACTCCTGAGGTGGAGTGGGGGTGATGTAGTTGATGACGCCGCCGATCGTCTGCGGGCCGAACAGGATCTGTCCCGCACCCTTGAGCACCTCGATCCGCTCGAACCGATCGATCGGCGGGTGGTAATAGCTCGCGTTGTCGCCATAGGGTGCGTAGGCGAGCGGAATGCCGTCTTCCAGCAGCGTGACCTTGGTGGAGCGGGTCGGATTGAGGCCGCGTATGCCGATGTTCGGACGCAGACCGAAACCCTCTTCGTCACGCACGTTGATGCCGGGCACCTTGCGCAGAGCTTCGTTGACCGTGAACACACGGCTGCTTTCGAGCGTGCGCGAGTCGATCACCTCGGCGCTGCCGGGAACGGTGGTCAGCCTTTCGGCGTTGCCGATCACCTCGACCCTCGGCATGACCACCTCAGGAGCGCTGGGCTGCGCCTGTGTGAGCGGGGTGAGAAAAGCGAATGCCGCTGAAGTCAGCGGCCGGAGTCTTGCAGCGTACATAAGATTCCTTCTCGTGGTTGATCTGCCATGGCTGGCTGAACCCGAGAAGGTTGGCTGGCTGCGTTTTGCAGGGTATCCCGAAGCCATAGATGGAAGCGTTCCGCCACGGTGGGCACCACCGTGGCCGGGACCGAGACTGATCGACGCACGACGGGCAGCCGATCGCCACCTTCATCGATGCTCGTGAACTGGCGCTTCTCAAGCCGATGGCCGCTCGCGGGAGCGACTTGTGCGCCGCGCCGGTTCTGGTGGGCAAGGTGGGCGCAGCCACGCTACGCGTGCAATGGATGCCGGATCTGCAACTGCCGGCGCTCGCCGAGCGCCGGGAGGCGGACGGCAGCCGTGTGCGACTCGTCCTCAAGCAGTCCGCCTCGCGGGCCCCCGCCGAGTGGCCGCAACCCGGCGTTCGCGGGGCGGACTACCTGCGCATCGATGCCGCGGACTTCGGCGACATGGCGCAGGACACGACGGTTCGCAAGGCC
>JANRJP010000139.1:0-40567 GCA_033763905.1 Gemmatimonadaceae bacterium | reverse complement strand
GCGTCGAGCTTGTCCCACAGCACGCGGTGATAATCCGTCCCGCGCGCGTACCGCGCGATCGGACCGCTCGGCTGCGTGCCGCCGTAGTTCATTGCGACCACGATCGCCGAGACCATTCCAGCCTCCGGCCGCGTGCTGTCGGCGCGCAGTTCTCGCGAGCGCTCCATATAGCCGAGGCCGGCGTGGCGGCCGTCCACGAGCCACTGCTCGTAGTGCGCCAATGTGTCGGGAGGGCCCAAACGGGCGAAGCCGACAAGATCGAATCCCAGCGCGTACGCCTGCGCTTCGAGCCGACGCTCGAGCGCGTTTGCCATCAACCGCGAACCGCCCAGCGCGCGTAGCTGACGACGTCTTCGACCGTCGGGACCGCGTCCTCGGCGCCGAACGCGGTGTACATCCGCCAGCGCACGTACGGCATCGACGGCAGCGGCAGGAACGGCACCCGCGCGAACCACCCGCGGCGCCGGAAACGCCAGCCAACGCGCACCATCGCGAGGCCGTCCAGCGGGTGCAGCACGGCGTGCACCGTCAAGCGGAGGATCAACGAAACCCACGGCATTCGCGAAAGATAGCATCGGCAGCGAGTGGCGCTGGGCCGGTGAACTCCGGCCGAGGGTCGCGCGTAGATTCTCTTACCTATGGAACTCGGTCTCTACACCTTCGTCCCGTCCGCGGTGGATCCCGCCACCGGCGGAATGCTCGACGCCGACCGCCGGATGGCTGAGCTGCTGGAACAGGCACAGCTGGCCGAGCAGGTCGGGCTCGACGTCTTTGGCGTGGGCGAGCACCACCGGCCCGACTTCGTGGTGTCCACACCGGCGGTTGTCCTCGCGGCCATCGCAGCCAAGACCTCGCGCATCCGCCTCACCAGCACGGTCACGGTGCTGAGTTCGGACGACCCGGTGCGGGTCTTTCAGGAGTTCGCCACGCTAGATCTCATCTCGGGTGGGCGCGCCGAGATCACCGCCGGGCGCGGGTCGTTCATCGAGTCGTTCCCGCTCTTTGGGTACAACCTCGACGACTACGACGACCTGTTCTCCGAGAAGCTCCAGTTGCTGCTGGCCATTCGAGACAACGACCGCGTGACGTGGCGAGGGAAGTTCCGCGCGCCCTTGCACGAGCAGGCCATTTGGCCGCGGCCGCTGCAGCAGTCGTTGCCGGTGTGGATTGCCGTAGGCGGCACGCCGCAGTCGGTCGTGCGCGCGGCGGCACTGGGCCTGCCACTGGCCATTGCGATCATTGGCGGACAGTGGGCGCAGTTCGGCCCCTTCGTGAAGATCTACCGCGACACGCTGGTGCGGACCGGCCGCGCGGCGGATGCGTTGCCGCTGAGCATCAACTCGCACGGCATCATTGGCGAAACATCGTCAGCAGCCCTCGAGGCCTACTGGCCGCAGTACGCCACGATGATGGGTCGCATCGGTCGCGAACGCGGCTGGCCGCCGCCGACGCGGGCCAAGTTCGATGCCGAGTGCACACTGCCCGGCGCGTTGTTCGTGGGCGATCCGGAGCAGGTGGCCGAGAAGATTCTGGCCCAGCACCAGCTTTTCGGGCATTCGCGCTTCCTGTTGCAGATGTCGCTTGGGCCCGGTTCACACGACGCCGTGATGCGATCGATCGAGCTGTTCGGTACCAAGGTCGCGCCCATCGTGCGCCGCGAGCTGGCGTCGCAGCACGCGCCGGTCGGCGCTGCGAGCTGAGCTCGGCGCGGCGCTAGACGAACGACGCGCCGTCGGCGCCGCGCAGCGCGTCGAGCTGGAGCGCGCGCGCCGCCGAGACGCCGATGTCCACCGTGCGGCGCGGCACGCCGACGGGCGGGCGGTTGAGCAACATCGGCACCAGCATATGCTCGCGGTGCAGCGCGCCGTGTCCGCTGACGTGCAGCACGGGCTCGTAGCGCTTGCGGAAGTCCCACTCGCGTGCGGCCGAGAGAATCACATCGCCGCTGCGCGCGGCGCCGGCAACGGCGGCGATCTGCACGAGCCCGTCGGGGTGGTCGGTCGGTAGGCAGGCGTCCCACGCATCCACGGCGTCGAGTTCGCTGAGCTCGTCGTCGAGCCGCAGCGGGTCGCCGTCCTGGGGCAGGTACGAGACGCGGCCGTGACTCCAGCGCACCAGCGCCGCGCCGCGGCCAGGCGCCGAGACGCGCGCGGTGTCGTCGCCGAGCGGCACGATGGCGAGGTCGACACTCTCTCGCGACGACAGCAGGTCGGTCACGGCTCCCCAGCGACCGGCCAACGCCTCGGCGCCGAGTCGGGTGCGCCGCTGCGGGTCGAGATAGATATGCGCTTGGGCGTTTCCGCTCACGCCAACGACGACGTCCGACGACTTGGCCTTGCCCGCGAAGGGATGCGCGGCCACGGTGAGCCCTTCGCCGAGCAGCACGTCCACAAGTTCGTCGTGCTTGGGCGTCGGCGAATGCCCGTGGTCGCTGACGATCCACAACTGCGTGCGATCCCAGCGTCCGGCGCGTTCGAGGTCGTGCCGCAGTTCGGCCACCAGCGCATCGCCGATGCGAATCGTCTCGAGCAGCTTGGGGGACTGCTGCCCTTCGGCGTGTTGCACTTTGTCGGGGGTGAGCACCGCGGCGAGCGTGAACTGCGGCGCGTGCCGTCGCACGTGGGCGGCGACGTGACCCGCGACGTCGCGATCCCATTCCAGCCAGCGCTTGAGGCCGCCGCGCCCGAAGTGAATGCGGGCGCCGCGGAGTTGCCAGTTGAGTCCCGTGCCGAGCCAGTCGCGTGGCGCGAGCCCGCGACCGATCATCGTCATCGCGCCAAAGCTTGGGCGCGCGTGCTGGAAGAGCGTGTCGACCTCGGGGTGCAGGTCGCGATCGAAGTAGCGCATCGCCCAGCCGATGTAGCTGCGCGCGTGACTGCCGCGGCGGATGTGCGTGCGTGCGCGGTCGTACCACCGAAGACCCGGAATGCCCGCCGGCACCGGATGCCGCCCCGCCACGAACGGCACGTAGCCGAGCCCCGTCACCGATGGAAAGACGGTGGTGATCGTGTGGTCGCCGCCATCGTCCCGGAGTTGACGGAGCGCGGGCGCGTGGCCGGCGTCGAGCGCGTCCCGCAGCGTGTCGGGCCGCACGCCGTCTAGTACGACGACGATGACCGAGGAGTCAGTCGCGGTCATTGATCGGACGACGCTGGAACGAGTACGAACGCATCTGGGATAGTTAACTTCGCAACGCCTGCTCCGCCGTCCCACCGACGGCCGATGTGCTCACCGGTCCCTGCTCTATGCGATTGATTCGCTCGCTTCTGCCCGTGTTCGCGACGGCCTGCTCGCTCGCCAGCGAGCCGTCCGGCGACAACCGATTCTTCGCGGTCAACCTGGCGGATCGGTCGATCTACGCGCCGGTGTTGTTGCCAGGTGACACGGTGCGGCTGCTGGCGGAGCTCTGCCGCATCGACGACACCGGTGGCATCTCCAGCCGCGACGAGTTCTGCGACCCGACGACCGGTGATTTCGCGCCCGACGATTCCTGGGACAGCATTGTTCCGCGCATCGCCGTCTCGCAGGCCACGTTCGTGGTGCGCGACACCGTCGGGTCCACGCCGTCGGCCCCCTCGGGCCGCGCGCTGATTTTTGCCTCACGCGGGGCCGAGTTGAGCGGATTGCAGTCCGAAGTCTTCCGCATCCGCCGGCTGTTCGCCGAAGGCGACTCGATCATCGTGCGCGTGGGCCAGACGGTGCGGGTGCCGCTGGCCGGCGAGCGGACGAACGGCACGATCGAGCGCGAAGGGCGGTCCTTGCCGCCGGTGCGCATTCGCAGCCTGCGCGGGCCCGGCGCACCCTTCACGGTCTCGCGGAGCGCCAACCTCGATTTGGATTTTGCGGGCTCCGGGCGGCCGTGGATCCGCACCGACAGCACCCGCGTGACCGGGGTGACCGCGGGCCGCGACACGTTGCAGGTCGAGACGACCTACCGCGTCTTCCGTATACCCGTCCGGATCGATCCGTGACGGGCGGCACCCTCTCGGCGGGGGCCCGGACGCGGTAGTTTCCCGCGATGGCCAAGCCACCGAAGAAGTCCACCCGCAAGCCCCTCCGGTCGGTCACCGGCAAGCGCGCCGACCCGGGGATGCTCGCCCACGCCGCAGAAGCGGCCGTGCAGGGGCTCAAGGAGCGCACCGAAGCCGGCCACCGGGCCGCCGGTCGCACGCCGCCCAGTGCGCAATCGAAGTCGCGGCAGAGCGGAGCGGTCCGCGTCGTGATTGACGATGCGATCCGCGACGTGCCGCCGCTCACCGAAGACGCGAAGCTGCTGCAGCAGCCCGGGCTGGGCGGCGATTTCCGCACCACCGATCCGTGGCGCGTGATGCGCATTCAGTCGGAGTTCATCGAAGGCTTCGACACGCTCGCGGGCATCGACAAGGGCGTGACGATCTTCGGTTCGGCGCGCACCGGGCCGGATGATCCCCAGTACGCCGCGGCGCAGGAAGTGGCGCGACTGCTGGCCGAGGCCGGCTTCAGCATCATCACCGGGGCGGGGCCGGGCATTATGGAGGCGGCCAACCGCGGAGCCAAGCAGGGCGGCGGCCATTCGGTGGGCTGCAACATCGAGTTGCCGTTCGAGCAGGGGGCGAACCCCTATGTCGATACGCTGGTGAACTTCCGGTACTTCTTCGTCCGCAAGACGATGTTCATCAAGTACTCGATCGGGTTCATCATCTTCCCCGGCGGCTTCGGCACGCTCGACGAGTTGTTCGAAGCGCTGACGCTAATTCAGACCGGGAAGATCTCGCAGTTCCCGGTGGTGCTGTTCGGGCGTCACTACTGGGCAGGTCTGGTGCGCTGGCTGCAGGCGCGGGTCCTTGGCGAACGCAAGATTTCGCCCGGCGATCTCGACTTGATGCTGGTGACCGATGACCCGCGCGAAGCGGCGGACGCGGTCATTGCCGCGTACAAGGCGCAGCAGGCCGATCACGCGCGCTGACTCTCATTTCCTCATTGCATCGAGTTCCGACGAATGGCGTCCAAGAAGAAGGCGACGGCGAGTAGCCGCGAGCGCGGCGGGTTCAAGGCCAGCCGGCACGGCAACGGCAAGGCGGCACCGCGGGCGAGTGCCGCGGGCAACAAGTCGTCGCAGAAGAAGCTCGCCGAAGCGCGCGAGCAGAAGGGGCACAAGGTCGCGACCACCGCGCAGAGTCGCTTCCTCCGCGGGACGCGCATCAACCCGAACCCGATTTCGGGAACGGAAACGGTCGCCGAGCTGATCGACAACGCGTACCTCGCCTACAACGGCGGACGGCTCCGTGAAGCGTGTCAGCTCTTCAGCGAGAAGATGCTGGCGAAGGACGTCACGGTCGGTCTCACGCTCACCGGCGCACTGACGCCGGCGGGCCTCGGGATGTCGGCGTTGATTCCGCTCATCGAAGCGGGCTTCGTCGACTGGATCATTTCGACCGGCGCGAACCTGTACCACGACACGCACTTCGGCTTGGGGCTCGCGATGCATCGCGGCAACCCGCAAGCGAGCGATGTCGTCCTGCGCGAAGAAGGCGTCGTGCGCATCTACGACATTTTCTTCGATTACGACGTGCTGCTGTCGACCGACGCGTTCTTCCGGCAGGTGATTCGGCAGCCGGAGTTCCAGCGCCCGATGTCGAGCGCCGAGTTCCACTACCTCTGCGGCAAGTACGTCGCCGAGCGCGAGCGCAAGCTCGGGATCGGCCAGAAGTCGCTGCTCTCGGCCGCATACAAGTGCGGCGTGCCGATCTACACGTCGTCGCCGGGCGATTCCAGCATCGGGATGAACGTGGCGGCGCTCGCGCTCGAGGGCGGGACCTGCCTGATCGACCCGAATCGCGATGTGAACGAGACCGCGAGCATCGTGCTTGGCGCCAAGCGCAGCGGCGGCGCGAGCGCGGTGATGATCTTCGGTGGCGGCAGCCCGAAGAACTTCGCGCTGCAGACCGAACCGCAGATTCAGGAAGTTCTCGGCATCGACGAGAAGGGGCACGACTTCTTCCTGCAGATCACCGACGCACGGCCGGATACGGGTGGCCTGTCGGGGGCGACGCCGGCCGAAGCGGTGAGCTGGGGCAAGATCGACCCCGATCGCTTGCCCGATGCCGTGGTGTGCTACGGCGATTCGACGATCATCGTGCCGCTACTGACGGCCTACGCCTTTGCGAAGCGCAAGAAGCGCCCGCTCAAGCGGCTGTACGACAAGCGCGAAGCGAACTTGGCCGTCCTCAAGCGCGAGTTCGATCTGGCCAACAAGTAAGCGCGTCCGACGGCGGGGCAGGGGCTCGGCGGTAGCGCCGCGGCGCCCCTGCTCTTGCCCGCCGAGCCGGAACACCCTACCCTTTTCTCATTGATCGGACGCTCGGGCACGACACCGCCGGGCGGCCGTTTTGTTTTTCCCCGGACGGTAGCAGCAGATGCTCGATGAACTGAAGGCGAAGCTCACCGAGGAAGTCTCGAAGCTTCAGCACGAACTCAACGTCGTCATTCCGAACGAGATCCGCAAAGCGGTGGAGCTCGGCGATCTTCGCGAAAACTCCGAGTACAAGGCGGCGCTGGAGCGCCAGCAGTTCGTCCAAGCGCGCATCGGTCAGCTGCATCAGCGGCTGACCAAGCTCTCGTCGATCGATCTCTCGCAGATTCCGCCCGACAAGGTGGGTCTGGGTTCCCGCGTAGTGGTCAAGGACCAGGCCGGTGGGCCGGCCGAGACCTATGAACTGGTCTTCGGTGACGCGCTCGAACTGCAGGACGGCCACGTGACGATGAGTTCACCGATCGGGCGTGCACTGCTGGGGAAGGGCGTCGGCGAAGAGGTCATCCTCAAGCTGCCGACCAAGGTTCGTCGACTGACCGTGACGGAACTCAAGACCATTCACGATCTGGTCAGCGAGTAAGCCCTACATCGCACTGCCGCTCGACACGCCGGCGAGCGGCGCGACCTCCAGCGCGAACACCCGCGCCGCCTCGATCGCATACGCATCGACGGCGGCGCGCTGTGCTTCGGGGGACCACCCCAGCGTTTCCCCGAGCAGCGCGGCAATGCGCGGCGCCACCGAGGCGCCCTGATCGGCCAGTTCGAAGGCGATCGGGACACGGCGCATCAGGATGTCGCCCACCGTGACCGCGTGCTCCTGCCGCGCAGCATAGATGACTTCGGCCGCTCGGTACGGCAGGGGCGGCGCCAGTCGGTCGGCGAGTGTCGGGTGTTCGGCCACAAGCGCGGCCACGCGACGCCACGCGGTGCCGTAGGCCGCCACCCAATGCGCGCCGGTCTCGGCGTCGCCGGCTGCGGCGCTGGCCGCCGCTTCTTCGGCCGCCAGATCGGTGAAGTCGCCCCCGGGTAGGGGCTGGCTCGCGGTCGTACTCGGTGAGGGGCTGCGCCCGAGCGCGACTTCGACGGCGTTCACCACTTCTTCCGACATCGAGCGGTAGGTCGTCAGCTTGCCCCCGGTGATCGAGAGCAGCCCCGAGGCCGCGTGCACCAGCTCGTGCTCGCGCGACGCATTGGACGGCGCGCCTTGCGATGCCGAGGCCACGAGCGGACGCAGCCCCGCCCAACTGCTGATGACGTCGGCCGCCGTCAGATGAGCGGCGGGGAAGAAGTGGTTCGCGGTCTCCAGGAGATACGCGACATCCTGCGGCTCGGCGCGGACCGCATCGGGCGGAGCGTCGTCGTAGGTATCGGTGGTCCCGATGATCGTGAACCGCCCCCACGGCAGGATGAACATCACGCGACCGTCGAGCGGGGAGAGCAGCGTGAGCGCGCCACGATTGCCGACGCGCGTGCGATCGAGCATCAGGTGCACGCCCTTCGTGCCGCGAACACCAGCTGTCACGCGGGCATCGTCGAGCCGACGCACGGCGTCGCTCCACGGGCCGGCGGCGTTCACCACGACGCGGGCGCGCACGGTCGTTCGAGTGCCGGACTGCTCGTCGACGACCTCGGCGCCGACGACGCGACCGGCGTCGTGCCGCAGGGCGGACACGGCGGCGTGATTCAACACCACGGCGCCAGCGGCCTCGGCGTCGAGCGCATTGGCCAGCGTGAGCCTCGTGTCGCTGGTCTGGGCGTCGAAGTACCGGGCGCCACCGGTCAGCGCGTCGCTCCGCAGCGCGGGCTCGAGGGCCCGAAGCTCGTGCGCGTCGAGCCGGTCGTGGTTGGCGACGTTCCGGAAGAGGGCCAGGAGATCGTAGAGCATCAGGCCCGCGCCCAGCTTCCAGCGGGGGACCCGCGCCCCGCGATACACGGGCCACGTGAAGGCGAGCGGCCGGACCAAGTGGGGCGCGATCTCGAGCAAGGTGCGTCGCTCGCGGCTGGCTTCGAACACGAGATGCAGCCACCCGTGCTCGAGATAGCGGACCCCGCCGTGCACAAGGCGCGAGGATCGGCTGGACGTGCCCGAGGCGAAGTCGCGCGCCTCGACCAGGGCCGTCGCCAGCCCGCGCCGCGCGGCGTCGCGGGCGATGCCGGCGCCGTTGATGCCGCCGCCGACCACCAGCAGGTCAAACGGCTCCGTCTCCAGCCGATGCCAGCGAGTCGCCCTGTGCAGCGTGGTCATTTCTCGAACCTACCTCGTCGGGCCACGTCCGCTACTCGCGCCGATGGCTAACTTTCGACCTATGAGCGACCGTTACGGAACTCCAGGCCGCCGCGTGGCGGTCGTCGATGGGGTACGCACCCCGTTCGTGCGCGCCGGCACGGCGTTCAAGCGCCTCTCGGCGATCGAGCTCGGCAAGCTCGCCGTAGCCGAACTGCTGTCCCGTTCGGCGATCGATCCCGCCGCGGTGGATCTGCTGGTCTTCGGCACGGTGGTGCCGAATGTGCTGGCGCCGAACATCGCGCGCGAAGTCGCATTGCATCCGCGCTTCCCCAAGACACTGGATGCCTTCTCGGTGAGCCGAGCCTGCGCGTCGGCGAATCAGGCGATCACCGATGCGGCCGACCAGATCGTGCTGGGGCACCGCACGATCGCGGTCGCCGGCGGTGCGGAGTCGCTCTCGAATGTGCCGATTCTGCATTCGCGCGGATTCTCCGATGCCCTCGTCGCCGCCTCGCGCGCCAAGAGCACGATGCAGCGCGTCAAGACGCTGGCCCAGTTGCGACCGAAAGACCTGATTCCGGTCACGCCCGCCATTGCCGAGCCGACGACCGGCGAAACGATGGGGCAGTCGGCCGACACGATGGCTAAGCTCAACGGCATCACCCGGGAGGCGCAGGACCAGTTCGCGCTCCGCTCGCACCGGATGGCCGCCGCCGGTTGGAAGGACGGCCGTCTCGCCGCCGAAGTTGCCCCAGTCTACGTGGGGCCCGAGTTCAGCACCGCCGTCACGGCCGACAACGGGATTCGCGAGGATTCCTCGCTCGAACAGATGGCGGCGCTCAAGCCGGTCTTCGACCGACAGTACGGCACCGTCACGGCGGCGAACGCGTCGCCGCTGACCGACGGCGGCGCGGCGGTGCTGCTGATGCGCGAAGACGTGGCGGCAGCCCTCGGGTATCAACCGATGGCGTACATCCGGTCATACGCCTACGCCGCGCTGGACCCGGCCGAGCAACTGCTGCAAGCGCCGGCGATTGCGGCGCCGATCGCGATGCAACGCGCCGGTGTGTCGCTTGCGGATCTGGATCTCGTCGAGATGCACGAAGCCTTCGCGGCGCAGGTGCTGAGCAACCTGCACGGGCTCGCGTCGCCCGCGTGGGCGGCGCGGGCGGGAATGTCCGCACCGCTCGGCGAGGTGGATCGCGCCAAGCTCAACGTGATGGGTGGCTCGATCGCGATCGGCCATCCCTTCGGGGCCACCGGTGCCCGCGTGCTCACGACGCTGTGTCGCGAGCTGCAGCGTCGGAACGGGCAGTTCGGATTGATGACTGTCTGCGCGGCCGGTGGGTTGGGCCACGCGATGGTCGTGGAGCGCGCGTGAGCGACCAGCCGATCTTCTCGATTGCGCACGACGACGGGATTGCCGTCGTCACGTTTGATCTGCCGGGCAGCCCGGTCAACATCTTCACGAAGGCCGTGCGCGAGGCGTTTCCGTCGGTGCTCGACGCGCTGCAGCGCGATGGCAGCGTGCGCGGGGTCGTGCTGATCAGCGGCAAGTCGGACTCGTTCATCGCCGGCGCCGACGCTGAGGAACTGGCCACCATCAGCTCGGCGGCGGACGCCGAGCGATTGTCGCGCGCGGGGCACGCGATGCTCGATCGGCTCGAGCGGAGCAAGGCACCGGTGGTCGCCGCGATTCACGGCGCGTGTCTGGGGGGCGGCCTCGAACTGGCGATGGCGTGTGCGTATCGCATCGCGACCGACCATTCCAAGACGGTGCTGGGCCTGCCGGAGGTGCAGCTGGGCCTGTTGCCCGGCGGTGGCGGCACGCAGCGCATGCCGGCGCTCGTGGGCCTCGCGACGGCATTGGACCTGATGCTGGCGGGCAAGACGGTCAAGGCGAAGAAGGCGCGCACGATCGGCCTGGTGGACGAAGCGGTGCATCCCGCCGTGCTCCGCGCCGTTGCCGTGCAGCGCGCCCGCGAACTGGCGGCTGGCACGCGCCCTCGCACGGTGGGCCACGGCGGCCGCGGCGCGACCGCGACCGTGCTCGAGTCCAATCCGATCGGTCGCGCCGTGGTGTTCCGCCAAGCGCGCGAGCAGGTGTTGAAGAAGACGCACGGGCACTACCCGGCGCCGCTCGAGATCCTCGAAGCCGTCGCGGCCGGCTACGAATCGCGCGAGAAGGGCTACGCCGAGGAGGCGCGCCGCTTCGGTCAACTCACGCAGACCAGCGTGGCCAAAGCCCTGTCGTCGATTTTCTTCGCGACGACGGCAATGAAAAAGGATCCCGGGGTATCGGGTACCGCGCCAGCGCCGCACCCGGTGTCGCGTGTGGGCATCCTTGGCACGGGCTTCATGGGCGCCGGGATTGCCGCGATCACGGCGCAGGCGGGCATTGGCGTCGCCTTCAAGGATGCGGCGCACGACCGCGTACTCGCCGGGCTGCGGAGTGTGCGGGATGTCCTCAAGGAACGCTTGACGCGCAAGGCGATCACGCGACAGCAGTACGAAGACCGTCTGGCGCTGGTGCAGGGCACCACATCCTACGCGGGCTTCCGCGGCGTGCCCCTGGTCGTCGAGGCGGTGTTCGAGGATCTCGCGGTGAAGCACGCCGTGCTGGCCGAGGTCGAACCCTTGCTGCCGCCGCACGGCGTGTTCGCGAGCAATACGAGCACGATTCCGATCGCCGAGATCGCTCGCGGGGCCGCGCGACCGGATCGCGTCCTCGGCCTGCACTTCTTCTCGCCGGTGCCGAAGATGCCGTTGCTCGAGGTGATCGTGACGCCCGAGACGGCGCCCGATGCGATCACCACCGCGGTGCAGTACGGCCGACGCATCGGCAAGACGATCATCGTCGTGCGCGATGGCCCGGGATTCTACGTCAACCGCATTTTGGCGCCGTACATCAACGAGGCCGGCCGTCTGCTCGACGAGGGCGCGTCGATCGACGCGATCGATCGCGCGCTGGTACAATTCGGTTTTCCGGTGGGGCCGATCACGCTCCTCGACGAAGTCGGGCTCGATATCGCCGGCAAGTCGGGCAAGATCATGCGCGACGCGTTCGGCGCGCGAATGGAGCCATCGCAGACGCTGCAGGCCGTCGTCGCGGACGGTCGGCTGGGCCGCAAGGGGAAGCGTGGCTTCTACGTGTACGACGCCGAGGGCAAGAAGCAGGGGGTCGACACCACGGTGTACGATCTGCTGCCCGGCGGGCAGACGCGCCGCGCGGTGGCGGACGACGAGATCGTGCAGCGCTGCACGCTGGCGATGCTCAACGAGGCCGCGCGATGCCTCGAAGACGGCATTCTGCGGAGCGCGCGCGATGGCGACATCGGGGCCGTCTTCGGCATCGGCTTTCCGCCGTTCCGTGGCGGGCCGTTCCGCTATATGGACGCCTTGGGGACCACGCGGGTCGCCGACGCGCTCACCGAGCTGCACGGCCGGTTCCCGGATCGCTTCGCGCCCAGCGAGGCGCTCGTGCAGTTGGCGCGACAGGGGGGACGGTGGCACGGCTGATCGGCGTGCGCGCGGCGTCTGTTCGCCACGCGCTCACCGCATTGCTCACCGCACTGCTCGGCGTTGCTGCGCCGCTCGTGGCACAGCAGTCGACCGCGCCGGTCACGCTGCAGGATTCGCTGCGCGCCGATTCGGTGGCGCGTGCCGCGCGAGTGCCCGATTCACGCTTGGGCGCACCGCTGATTGCGCCCGGCATCACCTACGCCCCCGAGACGCGCTTGGCGGTGGGGCTCGGCGTGCTGGCCATCACCGAAGAACGGCGCTTCGGTCAGCGCCCGGATGCCTACGGCGCCAATATTCTCGTGACACAGAACGGTCAGTTCGTGCTGGCGGGCAGCGTCGACGCGTGGACGCGCGACAACAAGCTGCGCGTCGAGAGCGACCTGTCCTTCGTGCGATTCCCAAACCGCTACTTCGGGCTCGGGCTGGCGACGCCGTCCACGGGCGAGAAGTACACGCCCACGACGGTGCGTGGGTCGGTCACGGTGCAGCGCGCGGTGAAGCGCGGCTGGTATCTCGGCGTGCGCGCCGGCGGTGACTACACCGCACTGAGTGACCTCGATACGTCCGGGACGATCCGGTTGCGTCCTGAACGCGACGGATGGCATCTCCTGACGCTCGGCGTGCAGGGCACGCGCGATACGCGAGACCGGGTGTACGGCCCGCGACACGGGAGCGTGTTCACGCTCGCGGCCACCCAGAGCCCACGGGCGCTCGGCAGCGAGTTCGGGTTCGTCCGATATCTGGTGGACGTGCGGGAGTACGTGCCGCTCGCGTCGTTTGCGACGATGGCGGTGCAGGCACGCGGCGAGCACGTCGCAGGCACCGCGCCCTTCGAACGGCTGCCATCGCTCGGCGGCGCCGACTTGCTCCGCGGCTACTTCGCTGGCCGTTTCCGCGGCGAGTCGCTGGCGTTGGCGCAGGGCGAGCTGCGGCTCGGGCCGTTTCGCGAGCTGGTTGGCGTCACGCTCTTCGGGGCGGCGGGCGCGGTCGGCCCCGATCTCACGACGCTCCGGTACGCCACGTACCGACGCGCCGGTGGTGGTGGCGTGCGCTTGATTCTCAATCCACAAACGGGCTTGGCGTTTCGCGTCGACTACGGCGTGGGCGAGAACGGCAGTCGCGGCTGGTACATCACCGTCGGCGAAGCGTTCTGAGCGAGCGGCGGCGCTGGGCGCCGTCGCTCAGAGACTGTCGGTCTTCTGGAACGTCGTGGCGCCGCCGGTGCCGCCACCACCGGTGCCGCCGCCCTTGGTGCCGCCGGTCGCAAACGACCCCGAGCCGTCGAGATTGAGCGGCACGACGACGGCCGAGCGTGCCGAGCCGCCGGCGGTGCCCTGGTAGTCGCGCAGGAACTGCTGCAGCAGCGCCTCTGCTTCGGGCGACGAATTCCCGCGCATCACGAGCGTGGGGACCATACGGCCGGGTGAGCCGAGCGGAGTGCCGTCGACCATCGTGTACGACACGCGGACGCCGCCGGGGGCGCCATCGAACGCGTTCGGCCCGATGTACTTCGCGAGCACATCGGGGACCGAGCCGTCGGGCCCGATTTCGATGTTGTCGGACTGCCCACCGTTGTCCGACTCATAGCTCAGCACCGCGACGCGCGTCTGCTGCACGAGCTCGGTGAGCTTCACCGTTTCGGCGCGACGACGCACGGTGAGGTAGCGAGGAATCGCGAACCCGGCGAGGACGGCAATGATCCCCACCACGAAGATCATTTCGATCAGCGTGAATCCCTTCCGCGAGCGCTTCACTTGGGGTCTCCGTCGCTGGTGGTGGCCGAGGCGTCGAGCGGGCCGACGTCTTCGAGGGTCCCCGACCGCCGCACCTGTCCGCCGGCGCCGTCGCTCCCGAAGACTTCGAACTGGTTGTCGTCGGCCTTGTAGGTGAGCCCCCAACCGGCCATGCCGATTTCCCCCAGCGAGACCGGCCACCGGCCGTGGGCGCGCCGGAACTTCAGGACTTCGGTGCGGGCGAGCTCGGCGCCTACCTCCGAGCCGATCCGGATGCGGTCCGGCGTGGCGGTGTCGTCCACCGTGAGGTCGCGGTACCCCATCCAGGCCGCCGCCAACCCGGCGAGGAGCGTGACGATGGCCAGCCAAGGGGGCACACGGAATGCGGCCCGGCGCTGGGAGCGCACGCGCGGCAGCGGCGGCCCGCTCTGCTCGGGGGGCAGCCAGTTCAGCCCCGGGCCCCCAGCGGCGGGGGTGGCGGGACGCGAGACGGTGCTGCGCCGTGGCGGCTGAGGTTCGGACATTCAGTCTCAAAGGTGTGGCGCGGGCACCGATCCGCCAAGTGTCAGCGGCTTCGCTAGATTCCACGGGTCCCGAGTGTCGGGACCAGCGGGCCTGCCTCGGCCCTGTTCTACCCCGTAGCCGCGTGTGAGATGCTCCGCAGCACCTTCCTGTACCTGTCGCAGCAGCCGCAGATCTTCAAGTTCGTCCGGTCAAACGGGCTGGCGCAGTCCTTTGCCAACCGCTTCGTGGCGGGCGAGACGATCGAGACCGCGATGGCGGCGGTGAAGGACCTGAACAGCAAGGGGATCAGCGCCACCCTCGATCTGCTGGGTGAGTCCACGACGAACGAATCGGAAGCGTTCGCCGCGCAGGCCGAGTATCTGCGGCTGCTGGACGAGATCAACGCGCGAAAGCTCGACGCGAACGTCAGCCTCAAGCTGACGGCAATGGGAATGGATTTGTCGGATGATCTCTGCGTGAAGATCGTCCGCCAGATCCTCGAGAAGGCCAAGCAATACGGGACGTTCGTCCGGCTCGATATGGAGTCGAGCGCGTATACGGAGCGCACGCTCCGGATGTTCGAGGACAAGTTGTATCCCGGGTTCGAGCCCTACGTCGGGATCGTGTTGCAGAGCTATCTGCGTCGGACGATGACCGATGTCGAACTCGCCAACCGGCTCAAGGCGCGGGTGCGCATCTGCAAGGGGGCGTATCAGGAGCCGGCCGCCGTCGCGTTCCCCGAGAAGGGCGACGTCGACGACAACTACATCGCCGCGATGCGCCAGTTGATGCAGCACGGCAATTACCCCGGACTCGCGACGCACGACGAGCGCATCATCGCCGAGGCCAAGCGCTTCGCGCAGCAGCAGGGCATCGCCAAGGACAAGTTCGAGTTCCAGATGCTCTACGGCGTCCGTCGCGATCTGCAGGAAGGGCTCGTGAAGGAAGGCTACCGGATGCGCGTGTACGTGCCGTACGGGACGCAGTGGTATCCGTACCTGATGCGTCGTCTGGCCGAGCGGCCGGCGAACGTGGCGTTCATCACCGGGAACGTGATCAAGGAGATGTTCGCCTAGCGCGTATGGCCCAGTTCCTACCGGCGGATCACACGCAGGGCGACGCGAACACCATCGGCGGATACGCCGCGGTGCACGGTCGCCCTGCGGCGTTCGAGGGGAGCGACGGAATGGCCTACAGCGTCGCGCTGCTCGCGGACGCAACCGGCGATCCTGCGCGGCCGTTCGGGGCGTGGTGCTGCTTTTTGCGCTGGCGCCGAATGGGAGATCAAGGCGTCGAAGGCCACCTCGAGACCGACTACCTCGCGTGGGGCGCAACGGAAGCGGAGGCGCTGGACACGTTGTCGGGCTTCACGCTCGGCGAGATCCGCGACGAGCTCGAGGGCTGTCTGGCCGATGCGCGCCAGGCCGTGGATGGCCGTCGCTGGTGGGACGTGATGCGCGAGGATGGATGACGCGCACGCTGTCGGAGTTGGCCGTGGTGACGGAAGGGACAGGCGGCGTGTGGCGCGTGCAGACGGACCGCGGCGAGTCGCGTGAGGTGTCGCTTCGAGGGCGCCTCAAGAAGGGCGCGGAGGAGCGCAAAGGCACGCAGCGCGGCGGTGCGGCGCGCATCGCCAAGTCTGACGAGTGGCGGAAGCTCACGGTCGGTGATCGCGTGCGCATCGAGCCCGACGCGCAGCAGATCGCGTGGACGATCACCGAGATCCTGCCGCGCGTCTCGCAATTGGCGCGGCGCGAGCCCGGTGGCCGCAAAGGAGAGCGTGTGCTCGCGGCCAACATCGATCAAGTCGTGATCGTCTTCGCCGCCGCGCAGCCCGAGCCGCACCTGCGAATGCTCGACCGCTTTCTGGTGATTGCCGAGGCGAACCAGCTGCGGGCGCGCGTGGTGATCAACAAGATCGATCTCGCGCCACGCGGCGAGGCGGCCGTGCACGAGCACTTTGCCGAGTACGAGCGCATCGGCTATCCGCTCCATCTGACCTGTGCGACGAGCGGTCGCGGCCTCGACGCGTTGCGCGCCGCACTCGATCAGCGCACGAGCGTCGTCACCGGGCCGTCGGGCGTCGGCAAGAGTTCGCTGATGAACGCGCTCTACACCGGGCTGACGCTCCGCACCGGCGAGATCTCGGAGTCGGTGAACAAGGGCCGCCACACCACCGTGGGGGCGTACCTCCATCCGCTGCCGGCGGGCGGCTTCGTCGTCGATACGCCGGGGCTCCGTGAAGTGGGGACCTGGGGCATCGAGCCGACCGCGCTCGGCGACTGTTTTCCCGAGGTGCGCGCGCACGCATTCGCCTGTCGATTCGCGGATTGCGCGCACCGGACGGAGCCCGACTGCGCCGTGCGGGATGCGATGGGCACCGACATCAGCGCGGAACGCTACGATAGCTACCTGCGACTCCGCGACGAACTGGAATCCGACGCGCCGATCTACGGCAGCTGACGTCGCGTCTCGCGTCGCCGCTACGGCAACGGATCGATCGACAGCGTGTAGTCGCCGCGGGTGCCCTTGCTGGTGGCCATCACCCAGATGGTCGTACCGCCCCCCTGCAGCGCCCCGGCCTGTGCGGCACTGAGCGAAAGCAGCGCGTTGGTGCCGCCGCCGCCATTGTCGTTGAAGGCACTGATCGTCGACGTGTTCGCGCGAATCACGAGCAGGAGCACGTCCGTCGAGAGCGAGCTCAGGCGAATGACGATTTGGCCCGTCGGCGGAATGTTGACCGCGTAGAGATCCCCGGTGGTCTGTCCGTTGAAGACCGTTCCCAGGTTCAGCGAAAACGTGCAGTCGCCGGTGCCCAGCGCGCCCGGGATGACGCCACCGATGCCGAGATAGGCCAGCGGCGTGCCGGGACAGCTGTTGGGGATCGTCACGGCCTGCGAGGCCAGCGAGAACGTGCCGTTGTACGTGAGACGTCCCGCGGCGCCGGGCCGTACGTAGTACGTGCCGGCACCCAACGCCACCGTGAGCGGCGCCAGGAACCCTGAGCCGCCGTCAGCCAGCGCGAACGGGAACCCATCGTCGCGAACGACGTCGAGCCAGGGCACCGTCCCGGTCGTGCGCGCGCGGAACTGGTAGATCCCGCCCGGGATCGTCACGCGGTACGGCTTGACGACATGCTCGTCGAAGGCAAGGCATCCGGCGCCGGCGAGCGAGCCGGTGATGCTGTCGCCGACCGTGTACGGGTCCGCGATCAGGCAGGGATCGATCACTGACGCCAGAATGGGTGCGCGCGTGCCGGTGACGCCCGGTGTGCCGACCACGCTAGCCCAGAGGGTGTCGACACCCGCTTCCGATCCGACGGTCCACCGGCCTGGGCTCGCGCGCCCATCGGCGTCGGTCCGCACCGTGCCGCCGTCGACTCGACCACTCCCGGCGCCCGGCCGGAAGGTCACCACGGCATCGGGAATGTTGAACCCGCGCGCATCCTTGACGACCACCACCGGTGGGTCCGGCACGGGGCTACGCACGAAAGCGGTCTGCCCGCTCCCCGCGACGACGACCACCGAATCGGCATCCGGCGTCACTTCCAGCATGCGGTCCGCCCCCTCGACGCAGGCGCCGGAGAAGAGCGCCGCGCAGAGCAGCGTCAGGAACTGCCGGAAGGAACGCACAGTGCAGTAACGTACGGGTAGCGCAACCGCTGGAGCAACGAGGGCGGATTCGGTGTACCGCCTCAACGACTCAGCGCGGCACCTTGAGGTGCCCCAACCCCCCGTCTACCCCAAGCACCTGTCCGGTGGTCCACGCGTTTGCAGGATCGAGCAGGAAGGCGATCGCCCGCGCGACGTCATCGCCCTCCCCCAGGCGCCCGAGCGGGTGGAGTGCCAGCGACGCCTGCTCCGCCGCCGGCGTGCCGGTGATGCGCGCGGCCAACGGCGTGCGGACCAGGCCGGGGGCCACGACGTTCACTCGAATCTGCTTGGCCGCGTACGTGGCTGACGCCGAGCGCGCCAAGCCTTCGATGCCGGCCTTCGCAGCCGCGATCGCCTCGTGATTCGCGAGCCCGATCCGCGCCGCCGCCGAGCTGACCAGCACGATCGCCCCGCCACCGGAGCCGCTCATCGCGCGGGCGGCGCTGCGTACGGCGTTGAACGCGGTCACCAAGTTCACGCGGAGCACGGCGTCGAACTCGTCGGGCTTGGTGAGGTGCGCTGGCTTGAGGACGATCGAGCCGACGCAGTTGGCCACGCCGTCCAGACGGCCGAAGGCCGTCTTGGTGGCCTCGACGGCCGCATCGACTGCCGCGGCATCCGTGGCGTCGGTCACGCAAGTCGCAGCGTTCGGACCAAGGGCGGTCGCGACCGCAGCAAGCGCATCGGCGGAGCGACCCGCGAGCATCACGCGGGCGCCGCTGGCAACGAGGATGCGGGCGGTCGCGGCGCCAATGCCGCCCGCGCCGCCAAGAATGAGATGGGCAGTGTGATTCATCACGCGGCGAATGCCCAGCGGGCGGCGGTGGTTCCGTGACCGGCACCGCCGCAGCAGCGGCGCGCGAATCGCGCCCCCTCGATGCACCGCTGCCACCAGCCGAGGCGCTGGCGTCGCTCACGCCGCTCCAGCGGCGTCTGCTCGCGCTGTCGGCGCGTCAGCAGGTCGGCTGGCGTCACGCGGCGTGGTGGTCGTGGCGCAAGCACTTCGGGGCCCGCGCGGTTCGCGTGATGCTGGCGCGGCCCGCGCTCGTGACGGGATGGGAGCACATCGCCGCCGCCGATCACGCACGACCGCTGTTGCTGCTGGCGAATCACCGATCGTACTTCGACTTCTTCGTGCTCTCGACGGTGATGCTGGAGCGTGCGCCGTGGGTGCGGCAGATGCATTTCCCGATCAAGGCGTCGTATTGCTATCACGACGTGGGCGGCGCCGTCACGAATGCGCTCGGCGCGGGCTTCGCGGCGTTTCCGCCCTTCTTTCGGGATCCCGCGCACGCGGCACTCGACGCGTGGGCGCTCGACGTGTTGCAGGGGTGGTGCACCACCGGTGCCGGCCGCGTGGTCGGACTGCATCCGGAAGGCACGCGCAACACGAACCCCGATCCGTGGCATCTGTTGCCGGCACAACCGGGCACCGGTCGACTCCTGATGGAGACGGACGTACAGGCGATCCCGGTGTTCATTGCGGGGCTTGGCAACTCGTATCTCGCGCAGCGGCGCGCCGGGCGGTCCGGCGCGCGAGTGCGCATTCACGTCGGGGCGCCGATCGACCGCGCGGCCTTCGCGGGCCTGCCGTCGCGCGCGCGAAACTGGGTCGGCGTCGGGACGCAGGTGATGCAGCGGATTCAGCAACTGGCCGACGCGGATCGCGCGGCCCACGGCTGATCGACGGACGCTACGGCGAGAGCCGAGCGCGTACCCAGCGCACGGTGCCGTCGGACAGCTCCTGCGTGTAGGCGATGCGGTCGTGGAGGCGGCTCGGCCGGCCCTGCCAGAATTCGAACTCGTGCGGCAGCACGCGGTAGCCACCCCAGTGGTCGGGTAGCGGCGGATCGCTCTCGGCGAAGCGCGCGGTCGCTGCCGCTTCGGCTGCATCGAGCTCGTCGCGCGAGCTCAGGACCGATGACTGGTGCGACACGTGCGCCCCGATGCGGCTGCCGCGGGGGCGCGAGTGGAAGTACGTCGCGCTCTCCTCTCGCGAGATGCGCTCGACGCCACCGACGATGCGCACTTGGCGTTCGAGTTCGTGCCACGTGAACACGAGCGCGGCGCGCGGCACGGCAGCCAGATCGCGACCCTTGCGGCTGCGGTAGTCGGTGAAGAACACGAAGCCTCGATCGTCCGCCCCCTTGAGCAGGACGATGCGCGCGCTCGGCCAGCCGTCGGCGCCAACCGTGGCGAGTGTCATCGCGTTGGGCTCCGGCACGTTGGCGGCACGCGCTTCGTCGAACCAGCGCCCGAACTGGACGAAGGGATCCGCGTCGGTGCTGGTGATGTCGAGCGAGGCGCGGGCGTACTCGCGACGCAGATCGGCGATGCTCATCCGTGCGGACGGCGAGGCGGTGCCAGGTTCTCGAGCGCGCTGCGCAGCACGTCGAGCGGGATCGGCTTGTGCAGAATGGCCGTCGGCTTGAGGACCGACGCGACGTCCGCGGGCAGCAGTTCGCTGAATCCGGTCGCGAGCAGCACCGGAATGTCGGGTCGCATTTCCCGCAGACGCCGGCCCAGCTCGTGGCCCGGCATGCCGGGGGTCATCACGTCGAGAATGGCGGCGGTGAACCGATCCGGATTTCGCGAGAACGCCGTCAGCGCTGCCAGCGGATCGTCAAAAGATTCGACATCGTAGCCTAAATGCTCAATCAGGCGGCGATTCACCGACAGCACGGCGGTTTCATCGTCGACCAACAGCACTTTGGGCTTCACAGCAGCATCCGGCACGGGTGGAAAGGTATCCGTACCATCCCGCACCGCCACTAGCATTCGGTCGATGCGACCGAATCCGCTCCCGATCGACGACGCGCTACCGGCCCTTCGGCAGGCCCTCGACGCGCGCGGGGCGGTCGTGTTGGTGGCGCCGCCCGGTGCCGGCAAGACCACCCGGGTGCCGCCGGCGCTGCTGTCGGCCCCGTGGCGGGCGGGCGGCCGGATCGTGATGCTCGAGCCTCGCCGACTCGCGGCACGGGCGGCCGCGCGGCGCATCGCGGCGGAGCTCGGCGAGGCGGTGGGTGGACTCGTCGGCTGGCGGATGCGCCGCGATACCAAGGTCTCGCGGGACACCGTGATCGAAGTCGTGACCGAGGGGATTCTGACGCGGATGGTGCAGGACGACCCGGTGCTCGACGGGATCTCGGCGGTGATCTTCGACGAGTTCCACGAGCGGCATCTCGCGGCCGACCTCGGGCTCGCGCTCGTGCGGCAGACACGCGAACTGCTGCGTCCCGAACTCAAGGTGGTCGTGATGTCCGCCACGCTCGATGCCGCCGCGATGGCGACTGCGCTGGGTGATGCGGAGGGCCCCGCGCCGGTGGTGGAGAGTGCGGGGTTGAGCTTTCCCGTCGAGACGCGGTGGGTCGCACCGCGACCGCAGCAGCGCGTGGAGGGTCACGTAGCCGCCGTGGTGCGCGACGCCCTGCGCGAGCGCGACGGTGACGCGCTCGTCTTTCTCCCGGGTGCGCCGGAGATCCATCGGGTCGCGCGCGCTCTGGCCGAGGGCCCGCTGCCCCCGGGCACCGAGGTCCTGCCGCTCTTCGGGGCGCTCGACGGGGACGCACAGGACCGCGCCATCGCTCCAGCACCGGCCGGTCGCCGCAAAGTCGTGCTGTCGACCAGCATCGCCGAGACCTCGCTGACGATCGAAGGCGTGCGCATCGTCGTCGACGCCGGTCTCGCGCGTGTGCCGCGCTACAGTCCGGCGACGGGAATGACGCGACTCGAGACCATTCGCGTCCCTCGCCCCTCGGCCGATCAGCGGCGCGGACGTGCGGGACGTGTGGCGCCGGGGATCTGCTGGCGGTGCTGGGCCGACTACGAGGAACCGGCCCTCGCCGCGGTGACGGTCCCCGAGATTCGCGACGCGGATCTGGCAGGCCTGGCGCTCGACCTCGCGGTCCTTGGTATTCACGATCCCGCCACGCTGTCGTGGGTGGACGCGCCGCCGGCAGCGGCCTTCGCCGATGCGCGACAGCTGCTCGGACGGCTCGGCGCGCTCGATGCCGCCGGTGCGCTGACGGCCCACGGGCGCGCGATGTCCGCGCTGGGGTTGCATCCCCGCCTGTCCCATCTCGTCTTGGCCGGCATCGCGATGGGGCAGGGGCCACTCGCCGCCGATCTCGCCGCGCTACTGGACGATCGCGATCCGATTCGGCGCGACGATGGCCCCGGCCGCGCGCCCGCTGATATCCGCCTGCGGCTGGAAGCGCTGCGCCGCACCGGTGACGCCGCGCACGTCAGCGCGCTGCGGCTCCGCGTGGACCACGACCAGCTTGCGCGGCTGCGTGAGACCGCGCGCGCCATTCGTCAGAGCGCCGGCTATCGCGACGCGCCACGTCCGCGCGGCGGCGATGCCGACGCGGACATCGACGCCGTCGGCGATCTGCTCGCGCTCGCCTACCCCGATCGCATTGCGCGACGGCGCAGCGAGCAGCGTGGGCGGTATCTCCTGAGCAGCGGCGGCGGCGTGGCCTTGCCGCCCGACGACCCCCTCGCCGACGCGGAATGGCTGGTGGTCGCCGAAACCGATGGCCGCCGCGAGGAGGCCACGGTGTACTTGGCCGCCCCGGTCGATGACGCCGCGATTCGCACGCATCACGCGGACCTGATCACGACGCATCGCGACGTCGTGTGGGACGATGCCGCGGGACGCGTCACGGGGCGCGATGTCGAGCGCCTCGGCGCGCTGGTCCTGCGCGAGCGCACGCTCTCGCCGATTCCGCCGGCGCTCCGCGTGACCGCGCTGCTTGGCGCCCTGCGCGCACGCGGCGTGGCGCGGTGGCCGTGGCCCGACGGCGCGCAACGGTTGCGGGAACGGCTCGCGTTCGCGCATCAGCTCGAAGGGGGTGCCTGGCCCGATGTGGCGGACGCGGCGCTCCTCGCCACGCTCGACGACTGGTTGGCGCCGTTCGTCGGGGACGCCCGGACGTTCGATGAGCTTGGCCGCATTCCGTGGGCCGATGCGCTGCGTGCCCGCGTGCCGTGGGATGTCGTTCGCCGGCTCGACACGCTGGCGCCGACGCACCTCGAGGTGGCGAGCGGCTCGCGCATCGCGGTCGACTACTCGGATCCCGCGCAGCCGGTGCTGGCCGTGAGGCTCCAGGAGCTCTTCGGACAGACCGACACGCCGACGGTGGGCGAGGGCCGCGTGCCGGTGCTGCTGCATCTGCTGTCGCCGGCGCGTCGACCGGTGCAGGTCACGCGCGACCTCGCCGGCTTCTGGCGCACGAGCTACTTCGACGTGCGGAAGGACCTGCGAGGACGGTACCCCAAGCACGCCTGGCCCGATGATCCCCTCGCCGCACCCCCGACCCGACGGACGCTGCGCTAGCGCCGCGCGTCGGGTCCGCGTCAGCGCAGCGCGGCGTCCGGCATCGCGAGCGGTGCGCGCGGATACTCGTCCGGGATGCCGGCGAAGGCGTCCCCCGTGAACGCCGACCCATCGGCGTGCTCGAGCACGAAGCCGGCGTCTTCGATCATCCGAAGGTCCGCCTTGGCCTCCGCGCCCTGCGTCGTGAGGTAGTCGCCGATGAAGATCGAGTTGGCCGGATACAAGCCCAGCGGTTGCAGGGCGCGCAGATGCACCTCGCGACCGCCAGCGATGCGCAGCTCCTGCGTTGGCAGGAGCAGCCGGAAGAGCGTGAGAATGCGCAGGCAGCGGCGCGGGTCGAGCGAACTCTGCTGTGCCAGCGGCGTCCCCTCGATCGGAATCAGAAAGTTGAGCGGCACGCTCGCCACGCCTTCGTCGCGCAACGCCATCGCGAGGTCGATGATGTCGTCGTCGGTCTCGCCCATCCCCACGATGCCGCCGCTGCAGGTGCGCAGGCCGGCCTCGCGGACCCGACGGACCGTCTCGACGCGATCGTCGAAGGTGTGCGTCTGCACGATCTCGCCGGTGTATCGACGCGACGTGTTCAGGTTGTGATTCACGGTATCGACCCCGGCGGCCTTGAGGCGCTGCGTCTGCTCGTCGGACAGGAGCCCGAGGCAGCAGCAGACCTTGAGGTCGTGCTTCGCCGTGATGGCTTCGACCGCACCCAGCACCTTCGAGAACACCGTCTCGCCCGGCGAGCGTCCCGAAATCACGAGACAGAACGTTCCGGCCTTGAGCGCCGCGGCACGATCGGCGGCCGCGAGAATCTGGTCGAGCGCGAGCATCGGGTACTTCTCGATCTCGGCTGCGCTGATCTTGGACTGCGAGCAGTAGCCGCAATCTTCGGGGCACAGACCGCTCTGCGCGTTGAGCAGAAAGTGCAGCCGCACGCGATTGCCCCACGTGGCGCGTCGCACGCGATATGCGGCCGCCAACTGGTCGAGGAGTACGTCGTCTCCGGCCTGCAGCACGCTCCGCGATTCCTCGCGGTGCAGGGGTTCGCCGGCCAGGGCGCGGTCGGCAAGGCGATGCCAGTGATCGTGCGCGAGCGTCGTCATACGGGAAACGCGGGGAGGGGCAACCGTGTGCAGCGGCACCGAATGTGCGCGCGCACGTGGTTGCACTATAGCAGAGCGGCCAGTCCGGATTCAGCGGCGGCGCGGGCGAGCCGCACGACGTCCCGAGGCGCCGGTTGGTACGGGAAGCCGATCACCGGCAACTCGGGGTACAGCGACTGCAACAGTTCACCATTGGTGGCGCGCGCAAGATCGCGCGCCTCCGACGGCTGGACCTCATTCAAGACGATGCCGCGGACGGACAACCCCGCCGCGCGAGCGGCCGCCACGGTGAGCCGCGTGTGACTGATGCACCCCAGCCGGTTGGCGGCCACCACGATCACCTCAAGCCGCCAGCGGGCGAAGAGGGCATCAAAGGCGACCTCGGCGGTGATCGGCACCAGCAGACCGCCCGCGCCCTCGACCAGCAGCGCATCGCGGCCTTCGCTGAGCGTCGTGATCGCGTGGTCCAGCGCGCGCAGGTCGATCTCGACGCCCGCGCGTGCCGCGGCGACCATCGGCGCCAACGGGTCGGGGAGCACCAACGGGCACACCGCCGCAAGCGCGTCGCCCGCACCCGCTGCCTCGGCCAGCAACTCGTGGTCGGGCGGATCTCCCCGTTCGTCACGCCGAGTGATCGGGTCGAGTCCGGTTTCGATCGGCTTCGCCACCGCCACCCGACGTCCGCCCTGCGCGAGCAGTGCCGCGAGGGCGGCGGTGACGATCGTCTTCCCCACGCCGGTGTCGGTCCCGGTGATGCCCAGGCGGATCATCGCGGCTGCCTCAGGAAATCGTCGACCACCGACCAGACCATCGCGATCTCGTCGTCCGTCGTGCAGTAGGGCGGGAGGACATACACCACGTCGCCCAACGGACGGAGCAGTACGCCCCGCGTGAGCGCATACGCGGCGAGCTCGCGGCCGATCGGATTCAGGTAGCCTGCGGGGCCGGTGTCGAGCGTCAGCGCGCCGATCGTCCCCAGCACGCGGACGTCGCGGACCCACGGTGCGTTGGCCAGGCGCGCGAGCGCAGACCGATGGGCGGCCTCGATGCGCGTGCGCCGCTCGGCGCTCGCGTCGTCCAGCAGCGCCAAGGACGCCAAGCCCGCCGCGCAGGCCAGCGGGTTGCCGGTGTACGAATGGCCGTGAAAGAAGGATCGACGGCGATCGTCGCTGACGAACGCGTCGAAAATCTGCGCGGTGGCGGCCGTCGCGCCCAGCGGGAGAAACCCACCCGTGATGCCCTTCGACATCGTCAGCAGATCCGGCGCGATGTCGGCGTGCGCGCACGCGAAGAGCGGCCCGGTGCGACCGAACCCGGTCAGCACTTCATCGGCGATGAAGAGCGTGCGGTCGAGGCAGGCCGCGCGGAGCGCGCGCAGGGTCTCGGCGGCGTACATCTGCATTCCGCCGGCGCCGAGCACCAGCGGTTCCACGATGACGGCCGCAATCTCATCCCCGCGTGACGCGAGCAGCGTCTCGAGCGCCGCGACGGTCGCCGAGCCGTCGCGGCTCGGGTCGGGCAGTCGCACCACGTCGAACAGGTGCTCGCGAAACGGCTCGGTGAACAGATCGGCGCCACTCACGCTCATCGCACCGAAGGTGTCGCCGTGGTACGCCCCCTCGAGCGCGACGAGCAGTCGCCGCGTCTGGCCGCGATGCCGCCAGTACTGGATGGCCATCTTGATCGCCGCTTCCACCGCCGTCGAGCCGTTGTCGGAGTAGAAGATCCGCTCCAGGCCGGCCGGCAGCACGCGCGTGAGCGCCGACGCGAACTCGGCCGCGGGCGCGTGCGTGAAGCCGGCGAAGATGACGTGCTCGAGTGTGCGGGCTTGGGCGGCGATCGCGTCGGCGATCTCGGGCTGCGCGTGGCCGTGCAGCGTCACCCACCAACTGGAGATCGCATCGAAGAGTCGACGGCCGTCGGTCGTCTCGAGGTAGGCACCCGCCGCGCGGGCGATGGGCAGCGGCAGCGGGGGCAGGCCGTGTTGCGTGTACGGGTGCCAGACGTGGGCGCGGTCGAGCGAGGCGATGGAGCGGGTCGTGCCGGTCATTGGAGCAGCGGGAGCAGTTCGGCGAGGAGCTGGTCGATCTGGGCGTCGGTGTGAGCGGCGGAGCAGGAGATGCGCAGTCGCGCGGTGCCCACGGGGACGGTCGGCGGACGGATGGCGCCCACGAGGACGCCGCGGTCGCGCAGTGCGCGGCCGATCGCGACCGTGCGCGCATCATCGCCGACGACAATGGGCACCAGATGCGGCACCTGGCCCAGCGTCACGACACCGGCGTCCGCACAGGCGCGGCGCACGCGGGCGCCAACGTCAGCGACGCGCGTGCGGCGCCACGTTTCCGCCGTTGCGATGCGGAGGCCTTCGTGCGCCGCAACGGCCACCACTGGTGGCATCGCGGTGGTGAACACGAACGTCCGCGCCCGATTGCGGAGCCACTCCACCAGCGTCGAGGATCCCGCCACGAATCCGCCGCCGACGCCAAAGGCCTTGCCCAAGGTGCCCATTCGTACATCGGGCACCGCATCCGCGCCGACCAGCCCGACGACCCCGCGGCCGTCGGCGAGCACGCCGTGGCCGTGGGCGTCGTCGACGTAGGTCCACGCATCGAAGCGCCGCGCGACGGCCGCGAGCGCCTCCAGCGGCGCCACATCGGCGTCCATCGAGAAGACACCGTCGGTCACGATCATCGCGCGGCGCACCCGATGCCGTTCACGCTGCAGCGTGTGTGCGACGGCCTCCGCGTCGGCGTGCGGCGTGACGATCACGTCGGCGCGCGAGAGCCGGCAGGCGTCGATCAGTGAGGCGTGGTTCGCGGCGTCGGCGACGATGAGATCGCCGCGCTCGACGAGCGCCGGAATCGTGCCGGCGTTGGCAAGAAACCCCGAGCCGAACACGAGCGAGGCCTCGGTCGCTTCCATCGCGGCCAGCGCCTGCTCGAGCGCGTGATGCGCGGGGTGGTCGCCCGAGATCAATCGCGAGGCGGGCGCCCCGGGCGCGTGCTCCGCAAGGAATCGCGCGGCCGCCTGCGACAGTCGCGGATCGGCCGCGAGGCCCAGATAGTCGTTCGACGCGAAGTCGATGAAGGTGCGGCCGGTCTCGTCCTGCACGCATCCCGGCGATCGTGCCGCCCACGGGTGCAACTGCCGCAGGCGCGACTCCTGGGCGAGGGCCGCGAGCGACTGCGCGAGGGCGGCGTCGAGCGAGTGCGGGAACGGCGGCGCGAGCGTCATTGATGGCGCGCGAGCGGCCGAAGGCTGCCGAGGTCGGCACGGATGGCTTCGGCGACGCGGTCGGCCAGGGCCATCACCGTGAGTGAGGGGGCGGTGTCGAGCCCATCGGGAATCAAGGACGCGTCGGCCACGCGAAGCCAAGGCGTGTGGTGTACGCGGCCTGCCGCGTCGGTCACCGAGTCGGACGTGTCGCGCCCCATCGCCGCGCCGCCCATCAGGTGCGATGCCCACAGCGACACGCGGCCCGGTAGCTGCAGCTCGTCGCGGACCAGCGTGTCGATGTGATCGATCGCGCGACGATCGAGCAACGGGGGATGTGCGGCGGGCAGATGCACACGCACCGCGCCAGCGGCGAAGACGACGCGTGCGGCGGTGCGCTGCGCGGCAACCAGCGCGCGGCGCACCGAGGCGCTCGGCTCGTAGTGAACGACTGCTGCTCCGTCCCGCGTGATCGTGACACGGTTGTCTGGCGTCGCGGCATCGCGTGCGATGGCCCGGATCATTTGCAGCCGAGGAAAGGCGCGCATCATCTGCGCGTGCGCTGGGCCGAATCCGGTCAGCTGCGCTGCGGCGACCATTGGCGTCGCGAAGGTCGGTTCGAGCACGAAGCCCGCGTCGGCGCCGCGGTCGATCTGGTAGCTCGTCGGATGCCCGACGTCACTGGTGATCACGCGCGGATGCTCGGCGACGATCAACTGGGACGGATGACACGTGAATCGGCGCCCGACCTGCCGATGCGTGGCGCCGAATCCCGATCGCAGCAACAGCGCGGGCGTCTCGATCGCGCCAGCGGCCAAGACGATCACCGGTGCGTCCACGACGTAGTCGCCCTCCGGCCACGCGCCGACATCGTCCGCCGACGCCCGCACGCGCAGGTGAACGCGGCGCGGCGTGATGCGCAGGACGTCCGCGTGGGGCACCACGCGGACGCCGGCCGCCTCGACTTCCGGCAGTTGTCGGCGCACCGTGCCAAGGGGGGCGCCGTTGGGGCACCCCAGATGACAGCGCGCGGCGCCGCGGCAACCACGGGCGCTGATCGGTAGTTGCACCGGCTGCAAGCCGAGGCGTCCCGCACCTTCCGCGAACAGCCGGTTGTTCTCGTTGATCGCCTCGGGCGCGAGAAACGCGCGGTCCATCCGCGCGGCCAGGCCGAGCGCGCGGCGTTCGAGATCGGCGAACTGCAGGCCGGGCACCCGCCACGCATCGATCGCCCCCTGCGAGGGCACGGCGACAATCCCGCCGTGCACCAGCGACGAGCCACCCACGCCGCGACCCATCGCGAGGGACATCGAGCCGTCGTCGGTCAGAAACGCGCCCTGCCGGTGGTAGAGCAGCGCCACCATATCGGCTTCGTTCGTCGTCAGCTGGTGCGGCGTGATGCGCGGTCCGCGCTCGAGCAGCAGCACCGAGAGGCCGTCGCGCACCAGCGGGAGCAAGCCCTCCGCCACGGCACCGCCGCCGGCACCCGCGCCAATGATGACGACGT
Organism: Gemmatimonadaceae bacterium; assembly: GCA_033763905.1. Lineage (GTDB taxonomy): Bacteria > Gemmatimonadota > Gemmatimonadetes > Gemmatimonadales > Gemmatimonadaceae > JAJTHG01. The sequence goes on along the minus strand of JANRJP010000139.1, from coordinate 11,478 downwards.
CGACCGCGACCGGTGGCGTCACGGCAGCAAGCGCAACGGCGACGGACTGCCACCGGGGGTGGTGCGGACGCGCTCGGCCGCACGCCCCTCCCAGCCGCCGTCGTGGGGCCGCCAGCCGGTCGCGATCGCGGTCTCGGGGCGACCATAGACGCCGGCGAAGACGAGCGTCCGCAGACCCCAGACCCCACGTCGCAGGGCTGCCACCGGGCTCGCTTCGAGTCGATGCAGCAAGGCCAGCACTTGCACCGCCGACAGCCGCGCGAAGCGGCGACCGGTCAGCGCCGCAGCCAGCGCGGGGAGCGCGCGCACGAATCCAAGCATCTGCCGGCGACGATTGGCGGGCAGGTCGGCCAGCCGACGCGCGATCAGCAGCTCGCACTCCAGCCAGCCGTCTTCGGTGGACGGGGCTGCGTCCGGACTCATCACTCGTGCGGCGACGCGGAACGTCCGGCACACCGACGGCGACAGGGCTTGGGGCATCGCGATCTGGCTAGAGACTGGCCGGTCCATTGACGGACACGGAAGCTGGAAGTCCGGGCCCACGGAAGCAACCCAAACCGGTCGGAACCGGAAACCGGACCGACGCATTGTGCCGGTGTGAAGAACGGTCTGTACTCCCGAACCTTCCGCTTCGCCCGTGGCACGACGGGGCGCGAGCTTGTCTGGCGATGCGCCGCGGTGCGGCGTGCCCTGTGGGCGTACATCGACAGCGAACTCGCCCCCGATGCCCGGCGCGATGTCGGCGTGCACCTCGCGGTGTGCGCCAGCTGTGCCCTCGCATACGAAGAACGCCGAGCGCTCACCCGTGTGCTGCGCGAACGCGCGCCGGTGCTGCTGTCGGCGTCGGCGCGCGCCCGCATTCTGTCGCGCGTGGCTCAGGGGCGCAGTGTCCCGACGGTTGCGCCGATCGCGATCGCCCGCCCCGCGCCGGGGAAGTAGAACCGTCCGTTGGCGGCATTCGGGGCGATCGTGCTCACCCACGTCGCGCCGAGTAGGTTGTCGGCGGTCAGTTGCCAGGTCACACCGCCGGTGCGCCACGTCGCCGTTGCGTGCACGAGTGCCGACGGTGCGAGCGCGCCGTACGGCGTGGCGGTACCGGTGAGTACCGCGGGCGCCGGGAGCAGAGCGCCGCTCCGCTGATACACCGTGCCGCGGGTGGCGTTGAGGTTGTCGACGAAGATCCGTCCCTGCCACTCGCCCCACACGGTCAGATCCAGTCCGTTGGTCGGCCGCCACATCGACTGCACCACGGTGCGCCAAGGCGCCGTACCGGGAATCCGGTTGCCCGACACATCCACGACCGTCGGCCGGAAATCGCTGCCCGTGATCGAGGTGCGGAAGTCGCGAAAGCGGAAGTCGCTCAGGGTCTGCGCGAGCCCCAGCTGCCACCGCGGAGCGATCCACGCCGTGAGCGACGCTTCGAGCCCGGTCTTCACCACGCGCGCCGCGTTCTCGAAGTACGCGCGTGGCGCAGGCACACCGGGAATCACCACCGTGCGCGACACGAAATCGTCCCGCACGTCCGCCGTGAAGGCGGCGACTTCGCCGGCGACACGAGCGCCAATCGTGCCACGCCAGCCCAGCTCGAGCTGCCACTGCGACGACGGCCCGAGCGCATCGTTGAAGCCCTTGAGGGTGTCGGGCGACGTGGCGAGCTCGACCGCGGTCGGTACTTCGAACCCGCGCGCGGCCGACATCCACCACGTGGTGGTGGGCGCTGCGCGCCACAGAAGCGCCACCTTCGGGGAGAGTTGGGTGAAGCGCCGGTCGATCGACAACGGCGGACGAATCCGGTTCGCGATGTCGAAGGTGACCTGGTCGTAGCGTGCACCGGCCGTCAGGGCCCAGCGCCCGCGGGTGACTTCGCTCTGCAGCGACACCGCACCAGACGACAGCGTCGCGTCCTGACGCACACAGGGCACAAACGTGCCGAACGTGGCATCGACGACGCACGGTGTGCTCTCGAGTGGTGCCCCGAAGCGGTTCACCCAATTCGTCTGCGGCCCCTGCGCACGGTCCACTTCCGCGCCAACCGTGGTCTGCCACTGCGTGTCGCCTACCTTGGCGTCGAAGCGATGGCGCAGGCCCAGCTGACCGCGCTGCTGGATCTGCCGAATGAATTGGAAGATCGCCTGCTCGTTGTCGCGCCCCGATGCAAAGGCCCACGCGTCCAGCGTGCCCGCCAGTGGCAGCGAGGTGCGCAGCCCCAGACGCCAGCGTCGCTCCTCGCGGGTAAAGCGATTCGTCAGGTTGATCGGCTCGGTGGCATCGCGGTCGCGCGTGCGCTCGGCGTCGAGCAGTGCGCCGGGAATGCGCTGCGACAGCGTCGACGCCGAAGCATCGACCGCGACGAAGCCGTCGCGCGCCACCGTGCGCGTCCCGCGCACCGTCACGCGTTCGACACGACCGGTGGACCAGCGTCGGTAGCCATCCTGCGCCGCGGCGCCGGCGTGCAGCAGCAGGTCCCACGGACCCGAGGTGGTGCCGTAGGACACGTCAGCCTTGGTCGCCGCGGGGTTCCCCAGCCACCATCGCACGCCGAGCCCGGGCAGGTCGCGGCCGCGCGGCGTGACGATGTTCAGCACGCCACCGCCGGCGGCGCCGCCGAACAGGGCGCTGGACGGTCCGCGGACGACGTCGACCTGCCGCGCGATCGCCAACTCGGGCAGGTCGAGCCGACCCTGGCCGTCGGGTTCCGTGACGGGCACGCCATCGAGCAGCAACGCCACGCCACGGACGCCGAAGCCGCCGCGGTTGCCCGCGCCGCGAATGCTGACGCGTACGTCTTCCGAGCCGTACAGCGAGCCGGCGGTGACGCCTGGCACCAGCCGCAAGGCATCCGCGACCGCCGTGCCGCGCGTGCGCCGCAACGTCGCCGAATCGACGACCGACGTCGCGCCCGGTACGGCGACGAGCGCGCGCGGGTCACGGGTCGCCGTCGACACGACCGGCGTCAGTGCGGTCGCCGCCTGCAACCAGACGGCGAGTCCCGGGCCAATCACCCCGCGATCGTGAACGAATACTCGACCGGCATCGCCGGATCGAGCGTGTCCTTCACCGAGCAGTACTTGTTGACCGCCAGTTCGATCGCCCGCTCGGCGTGCGTGGGATCGATGCCGGCGCCCTCGAGCTCGTACTCCAGCTTGATCTTGATCACGCGACCCGGGACACCATCGAACCGGTCGCCGTGGACGCGGATCCGCAGGGCCGAGAGCGGTGTGCGCCGCTTCTCGAGGATGTCCACGATGTCGTAGCCGGTGCACCCCGCCAGCGCGATCAGCAGGGTGTCGACCGGCGAGGGGCCCTGCACGCCGTCGCCGTCGATCCGAATGGTCGGACCGCCGGGGCGACCGCCGTCAAAGGCGTGCCCGCCGATCCATTCCACGTTGACCTTCGAAGGGGCTTTGGCCACGAGTCGGCTCCGCGCGTTGTGGTGAGTGCGCGAAAGCTAGCGACTCGGTCAGGCCGTCGCGCTCATCGCCGCGGAGGTCTCCACGAGTTCGCTGAGCTGGCGTCGCGGCGCGAGCAGGTCCGCCAACGTGCGCTTGTCGAGCTCGGCGAGGAACGCACGGAGCGCGGCATCGAGTGACCCCGCCAGCATACACGCCGACGCAATCGGGCAGGCGTGAGACGACTTGTCGAAGCAGGTCGCGATGCAGAGGTTGTCCTCGGTGGCACGCACGACCTGCCCGATGTTGATCGCCTCGGGCTGCATCGCCAGCCGGATGCCGCCGCCACGACCGCGCAGGGTCCGGACATACCCCAGGTGGGCCAGACGCTGGACCACTTTGACGAGATGATCCTCGGACATCCCCATCGTTTGCGCGATATGGGAGGCCGGGGTGGGGTCGGTCTCGGTCAGACCGAGATAGATCAGGCACCGAAGCGCGTTGTCGGTGAATCGCGTGAGTCGCATGGGTGCCCCGTTCAGGTCGTTCCCGCCAGCTCCGCAGAATGCGGACCGGCGGTCCTAATGGCTGACGATACCCCCGGGACCGGGGGGCGATAGTCAGGAAATACCCGACAAGATCACTCACTGTGAGCGGCTCACTCCCGCGGCTGTGACGGATAAGCGACCCACCCGGACGGGTGGCGAGCGATATTCCACAGGTGAGCCATATCGAGCAGCCTCAGCGTCTCGTCTCCGGCGCGTGCGTGCTCTACCGGCTGTACGACATCGGCTGGCAGATCGACTTGGAGCGCGCGCTGGAACTGCTGCGGGCCAGCGCCCCCGAGCGCGTGCGGCCGATTCGCGGCGAAGCGGCGGCCCTGCAGATCCCGAACCCGCCGGTGACCGTCGCGCTCGGCAACGAGCAACTCGTGCTCGACGGCCGTCCGGTCGACGTGGACATCTCGGCCCGGATCTTCGAGTTCGGCGTGGCATCGCTGCGGCTGCGCGTCCCCGTCCCCGACGGGCTGTCGTGGGACGCATTTACCGCCTTCGGTCGAGCGCTGCACGGCAACCCGGCCGTGCCCGCGCTCCTTGAGGAGCATCTGCGGCTCCTGAGCAGCCGCATCGCCTCCGCGATCCTGCGCCCGGAGCTCGCGCCGGTCCGTGAGGATTACATCGTCTTCCGCCTGCACGCGCTGACCACGGCAGACGGCGCCGCGGTGGAGCCGGCCGCGCTCCTCGACACCGAAGTGGTGCCGCTGCTGCTCGACGAGTCGCGACCGCTCTCGCCGCAGGCTCGCGCCGACCTGCTCCCGCATCGGTTCTCGTACTACGCGGACGATCTCGCGATTCTCACCTGGGACAACGCGCTCGTGCTCGAGCCGCGTCGCGACGACGACGCGGTGAGCTACATCCTGGAGTTCGCGAACGCGCAGTTGCTGGAGCTGCGCTACTTCGACGACCGGCTGGACGCCGAACTCCGCATCGTGCTGGAACGAATGGCGCAGGCGCGTCGCGGCGGATTGGTCCGCCGATTCACGCGGCGCTACGCCGATCTGCTCGGCGATCTCCAGCGCCTCGTGGCCGACGCCACCGAGATCACCGAGCGGGTGGACAACGCGCTCAAGGTCACCGACGACGTGTATCTCGCGCGGGTCTACGGCTCGGCGCTCGAAATCTTCCGTGGGCGCGCGTGGCGGGCCGGCATCGACCGCAAGCTCGTGATTCTCCGCGAGACCTACGCGATGCTCAACGCCGAGGCACAGGCCGCGCGCGGCGAAGCGCTCGAAGTCTCGATCGTCGTGCTGATCGTGCTGGAACTTGTGCTGGCCCTGATTCGCTGACCGCCCCGATGCCCTCCTACGAGCACCTCCCCGCGCAGCTCGAGCCCTACGCGCATCACGTCGTCGTGTGCACCGGCGGCTATTGCTCGCCGGATCGTCGCGGACGGCAGGTGTATTCCCTGCTCGCGTCGCTGCTCCAGCGCGAGGGTCTGCTCTTCGGCCCGCGCCGCGTGAAGCGCGGCGAGACGCCCTGCCTTGGCGTCTGCGCGGGCGGGCCGATCCTGGTCGTGTACCCGGAAGGCGTCTGGTACGCTGGCGTGACGCCGGAGCTGCTTGAGCGCATCGTCGTCGAACACCTGAAGGGCGGACGCGTCGTCGAGGATGCGGTGTTTCATCGACTCGGCCAGCAGTAGCATCCCGGAATGCCACTGCGCGGGTTCCGCCGCAATGCCGGCGCCTCTCTGCTTGCCAACACCGGCCTGCTGTTTCTGCTGATCGGCGGCGTGATTGCGACAGTGTTCTGCTGGGGACTGCCAACCGACATCGCGATCGAGCGGCGACTGTTGGCGGTCAACGGTGACGTCGTCGCCGTTGAGATGGCGGAGGGGGTGCGCATCAGCCGCCGCCAAGCCACGCGCGTCCGATACCGCTACGTGGTCGCGGGGCAGTCGTACGACGGCGACCTGCTCACAATCGACAAGACCTTTCAGGAGGCGGTCCGTCAGCCCGGAGCTCGAGTCGCGCTGGAGGTGGATTCCGCAGCCCCGCGGCGTGTGCGCGTCGCCGGGGGGACGCACAGCTTCTTCGGGTGGTTCGGTGCCCTCACGCTGATTATGCCGCTGATCGGCGTAGGGTTGCTCGGCGTCGCGACGACCATTGCTGTGCGCGGTACGCGCCCTCGACGCCCCTGAGGGCGACACGCACACGGGGGGCGCCGCCGATCGGCGACGCCCCCCGTGTGTCGGACCACCGCGTGCGCTCAGGGCTTCACGGTGGCGTTCTTCTTCTTGGCGCCCTCGAAGTCACCCGCCGAGATGAAGGTGACCTTGTCGGCCGTGACGTACTTCTTGAAGGCGGCGTTCACGTCGGCCGTGGTGAGCTTTCGCACGGCCGTTTCAATCGCGCCGTCCCAGTTCGCGAAGGTCAGGCCGTTGTCGGCGCGAAGCACCATCATCCCCGGCAGGTTGCCGTTCTCGGTCCGCTGCTGGAAGCGCGTTTCGAGGAACGATTCCTTTGCCTTGGCGATCTCCTCGTCGGTGAAGCCCTGCGTCCGCGCGCGCTCCAGTTCCTCCTTGTACGCGGCGGCCAGGCGCTCGGCGTTCTGCGGCGCGTAGATCGCGAAGGCCATATGCGAGCCCGAGGAATCCTGCATCTCGGTGTCCATCATCGCACCGGCGCCGTACGACAGGCCTTCCTTCTGGCGCAAGCGCGTCCCGACGCGATCCGACAGCGGCGACTCGCCGAAGACGAAGTTTGCCACGCGCAGCGCCACCCACTCGGGGTCCATCGAGCGCAGCTTGAGCGGCTGCGCGGCGATGAACACCGCCATCTGCTTGTCCGGCGTTTCGATCTTCGTGTCGGCCGCCACCGGCGCAATCGTCCGCTGCACGATGCGGCGGTACGGTTCATTCGACTTCCAGTCGCCGAAGGCCGCAGTGATGGCGCCGCGCGCCGCGGCGGCGTCGAAGTCGCCAGCGACCGCGACGTCACCCGCCTGCGCGCCGTAGAAGCGCGCGTGGAACGCCTTCACGTCGGCGAGCGTCATCGCCGAGATCTCGGCGATCGACTCGTCGATCGAGTTGGCGTAGAGCGGGTGGCCCTTGGGGTACGGCGACAGCGCCTTCGACGCGGCGGTGAACGCCAACGACTGCGGATCCGACTTGGCCTGCTCGAGCTGGGCCAACTGTTCCTGCTTGAACTTCTCGAACTCCTCGGCCGGGAACGACGGCGTGCGCATCACTTCGCCGACGAGTTGCAGCACGGGCACGAGGTTCTCGCGCGTCGTTTCGATGCGCGCGACCGCACTCGCCGCCCCGCCGCCGAAGAAGACGCGCGCCTTGAGCTTGTCGAAGGACTCCTTGATCTCCTGACGCGAGCGCTTCGCCGTCCCGCGCTCGAGCATCGAGGCCGCGGCCGACCCGACCGCGCCCATCTTCTGCAGCGAGGTCTCCGTGCCCATCCGGAGTTCCACCATCGCGTGCACCACGCCACCGCGCGTCTTGCGCTCGAGGAACTGCACGCGCATCCCGTTCGCGAGCGCCGACTTCTTCACGCGCGCGTCGATCGCCGTCGGCGCGGGATCCCAGGCTTCACCGACTTCGCGGGTTTCGGTGCCCTTGTACTCGGCGACGATGCGCGAGAAGTCCGGCGTCAGCGGCACCTCGGCGCGCACCGGCGACGGCGTCGGGTGGAAGAGGCCGAGCGTGCGGTTGCTGCTCATCAGGTACGCCTGCGCCACGCGCTGCACATCGGCGGGCGTGACGGCCTTGATCCGGTCCCGATGAATGAACTGGAAGCGCCAGTCGCCCATCGCGGCCCAGTCGCTGAGCGCGACGCCGACCTGATCGGAGTTGTTGAGGCCGAGGTCGATGTCCTTGAGCAGCTTGGTCTTGGCCTGGTCGACTTCGGCCTGCGTCGGCGGCGTGGTCGTGAAGGACTCGATCGTCTTGAGCAGCACCGCGCGGGCCGAGTCGAGCGACTGTTCCTTCCGGAGTTCGGTGAACGCCATCATCATCCCCGGCTCACGCAGCTGGAACGTCCACGTGCCGACGTTCGTGGCGAGCTTGGGTTCGACCAGCGCCTTGTACAGGCGGCCGCTCACTTCCGCGCCGAGGACTTCGCCGAGGACGTCGAGGGCCGGGAAATCCGGGTGCGTGCCGGCGGGGATGTGGTACGCCGCCATGGCCATCTGCACGTCGCCCACGCGACGGAGCGAGACTTCGCGCTCACCGTCCTGCGTCGGTTCCTGCGTGTACGACGCGAAGAGCAGGTTGCCGCGCTCGAGCGAGCGCACCGGCTTGGGGATGCGGCCGAACTTCTGCTCGATCAGCCGCAGCGCCGCCGCCTCGTCGAACTTGCCGGCCACGACGAGGAGTGCGTTGTCGGGCTGGTAGTACTTCTTGTAGAAGGCGCGCAGACGGTCGATCGGCACGTTCTCGAGGTCGGCGCGGTTGCCGATCGTGCTCTTGCCGTAGTTGTGCCACTCATAGGCGGTGGCGAAGACGCGCTGCCAGAGGATGCGGAACGGCGAGTTCTCCCCCGCTTCGAATTCGTTGCGGACGACGGTGAATTCGCTCTTGAGGTCTGACTCGCGCATAAACGAGTTGACGAAACGGTCGGCTTCGAGGTCGAGCGCCCAATCGAGGTTCTCGGGCGTGGCCTTCACCGTCTCGTAGTAGTTGGTGCGATCGTACCACGTGGTGCCGTTCCAGCCGGCGCCGCGGTCATTGAGTTCCTTCGGGATGTTCGGGTGCCGCGGGGAGCCCTTGAACACCATATGCTCGAGCAAGTGCGCCATCCCGGTTTCGCCGAAGCCTTCGTGCTTGCTGCCGGCTAGAATCGTGAGGTTCACCGTGACGGTCGGCTTCGACACGTCGGGGACAAGCAGCACCTTGAGCCCGTTGGGCAGGCGGTACTCCGTAATGCCTTCGACCGTGGGGCCCTTCACCGCGCGCGGTGCGGCGGCGCGGGCGGCCTGTGCCGACGCCGCGGGCGCCGACAGCGTGAGCAGAGCGGGGGCCGCGAGCAGGGCAAGCGGCGTCAGACGCAACGAGCGCATTCGGGTTCCTGTGGAGGGGAGTCCGGGCTACAGCGAGCGATACGATGTACGGCAGATCCCACCGCGAAGTGTCGCGGCGGTCGGGCGAAACTACGGCATCGCGGCGGGAAGTCCCGCCTCGACGACGGCGAACCGGTCCGGGTCGAGCTGACGCCGTACGGCGTCAGACACCGCTCGGCCGGTCAGAGTTCGCGCCCGCGCCTCGATGACCGCGTCCCAGCCGGCGAACGTCTGCCCAGCGTCGAGACGCGCCACGAGTTGACGGGCGACCGCGCGGGGCGACTCGCGCGATGCCGCCCGCGCCGCCAGCCACTCGGTGGCGGCCGCCGCAACTTCGGCATCGGTGAAGCCGTCGCGCAAGGCGGCGCCAAGCAGTGCCCGCCACTGCTGCTCGACCGGGCGAGCCGCGGCGGGACTGGCGGCGCCCCAAAGCACGAAGACACCGGCGCGGTCTGCCATCGCGGCGTCGAAGGCTGCCCCGCCGCCCAAGACGCCCGGACTCGATGGCGCGAACCGTCGGGCGGTCGGACTGCCGCCCAGCATCCAAGCGGCCAGTCGGAGCGGCAGCCAATCCGGGTCGTCGAGACGAATCGGCACCGACTGTACCAGCGCGATGCCTGTCCAGCCGGCCTCGTCCAGCACCACGGTGCGGCGCTCGCCCTGCGGCGGCGAAAACATTTCGGGAATGCGCGTCGCCGTCACCGAGGTCCAGTCGGCGGTCGCACGGGTGACCTCGCGCTGAGCTTGCGCGGCATCACGACCGCTGACGACCGCGGCGCGGAGTTCGGCTCGGCGGAGTTGCTCATGCAACTGCCGCACCTCGGCCGTGCGGACCCGTGCGTACCAGTTCGGCAGGGAGCGCGACTCAGGCACGTGGCGCGGGTGATCCGCCGGGTACGGTTGCGCCATTCGCGCGGCTTCGGCGAACATCGCGGCGGTGGCATCGCGGCGTCGGTCGAGCAGGCGTCGGAAGAGCTGGTCGATCGCGTCGGTGACTTCAGCGTCGCCAAGCGGGACCCGGACCTGCTCGATCACCGCGCGCACGGTGACCGTCAGCAGCGCCGTCTGCGTGGCGACGTCGATCGCCAAGGCGCCGGGCGTGTCGGTGCCGAGTTGCCACGGGTCGCCGGGGCCCAGCATCTGGGCCGCGCCTTCCGAGCCGCGACCCAATCGCGTGGCGAGGACGTGACGCAGCACGGCGACCTCGGCGGTGCGGCCCGAGAGGGCGATTGGATCGCCGAACCGCAGCGCCAGATGCACGAAGGAAGAATCGCCTGCCGCGAGCAGCTGGTGCGCGGCGATGCGTCCGCCGGCGGCAGGCAGCGCGCGATCGAGCGCGACGAAGGCCGGATCGATCGGAGCGCTGGCGGGTGCGGCAGCGGTCGGCGCCGAGGCGAGCGGCGGACTGGGGCGAGGCGTGCGCGGGGCGGCGGTTTTGGCGCGGGCGCTCCGCGTCGGCGGTGCCGCTGGCCGTTTCGCGGCTGGCCGACTCACGGCGGGGCGCTTGGGGGCCGGTCGCTGGGTGGTGGTGGTCTGGGCGGGCAACGTTGCCGTCGCGAGCCACAGCGCCAAGTGCGATAGGAGGGCCGCAGTCACAGTGACCGAAATCAGGCAGAACGTGCTCCCCAACGCCAGCGGGGGAGGGACTTGCCGCGCGGCGCGGAACATAGGACTTTTTTGAGCCAATGACCGACGCAGAATACCCCGGCGCCGTCTTGTACGAGCGATTTATGCCCGCCGGCCCGGCCGTTCGGGTCCGCCGTACCTCCACCGAAGGGCAGATGCCCGTCGTGGCCGTGCTCGAAGTGGACCGCCGCGCCTCGTCGCCGCGTCAGTCGCGCGGGGTTGGCACGCCACCGCCCTTGTTGCTGGTGGAAGGCACGACAGACGACGAAGTGTTGGAGCAGTTGCGACCGCACGCCGACAACGACGCGGTGCTGTCGCGGCTGATGATCGAAAAGGGGTTCCGCTAAGGCGCGGCTGCGGTTCGGCGGTCAAGAGACGAAGGGGACACGACCGGTAACCGGTGGTGTCCCCTTCGCGCGTTCGGGGGGGGCGGGGCTTGCAGATCGCCGTATAACTAAATAGCTATATGGCAATCTATTCCCCTGCGTCCAATGATCGCCCCACCGTCTCTTCGTTCGCTCGTCGCCGGGCTGGCCCTGCTCCCGCCCCTGGTCACGCCCCTGTTGGCCCAGACCACGCTCCGGGAGCTTGTCGCCGCTGCCCGGGCGACCGGGTACGGCAGCCGAATGGCCCGAGCTGCCGCCGATGCGGCCCAGGCCCGCACCTTGGCCCCGACCGCTGGCATCGCGCCCTCGGCGCGCGTCGAGCTGGCCGCCGTCCGTACCACCGATCCGATCGGCGCCTTCGGCACCACCCTGCGCCAACGTGGGGTCACTCCCGCAGCCTTCGACCCCAACGCCCTCAACTTCCCCGCGCCCGTCTCGAACTACAGCGCCGGGCTCGTCGTCGAGCAACCCATCTTCAATGCGGATGCCTGGGCCGGCCGCGGCGCGGCACGC
>JANRJP010000108.1:0-2859 GCA_033763905.1 Gemmatimonadaceae bacterium | reverse complement strand
AGCGACGGGTAGAACCACGCGCGCCGGATCAGCCCGTCGCGCACCTCATAGACGACGAGGCTGGTCTGTCCGGCGACATCGGCCGCGGCGGCGTCCCAGCGGGTGCGTTCGTGCGTCGTCACCCACGGCCCCGTCGCGTCGATCGCGCGCAGCTCCGAGCGCGCGGAGGGTACGGCACGAAAGTATCCCGCAATCAACTGCCGGAAGGCATCGACGCCGCGACCGACATCGGTGAGAGAGTCACCCGATACGCTCATCCAGACGAACTCGCGCGCCACCACCCGCATCATCGCGTCCAGGTCCTTCGCGTTGAACGCCGCCACATAGTCGCGAACCACCGAGCTCGGCGCGCGGTCGCGCGGGCGGAGCCCCGGCCGCTGCGCGTCGGCCGTCGCGGTGTGGCAGATCGGGAGGGCCAGCAGGAGAAGCAGGCAGACTCTGCGCATCACGAGCATCAACGCCTCCGTCCATCGGGTGATTCTGCCCCGCAGCGATCGGCGGCCGCCGATGTCCGCGTTCATTCGTGTCGTCGAGCACAAACCGTCGTCAGGCCGCCGCCGCGTCAGTGCAGCCGCAGCGTGATCGCCAGACGCTGAGAGGACGCGTACCGCTCACGGACAATCATTCCGCGGACGTAACCAATCTCGCCGCCAAGGGACACGAACGATGCGAGCCGTACGCGGAGTCCCGCCGCCACCTGTCCGCCAAACGTCCGATCGACGCGGCAGCCGGGACCGGGCCGGCTGCCATCTTGTGGGCACTCGCCAACCTGCGACACCGCGCCCGCGCCGACCTGCAGCCACGGCGTAAACTGGTCAGGTCGCGAGAAGGTGATCACCGGCATCCGCCACTGCAACCGCCAGCCATCGGCAATCGTCTCGCCAAGTTCGGCGCCGATCGCGAGGCGGCGCGTGATACGGCCCACGGCGCGGAGCGTGAACGAGCGTCCGCCGGCTCGTATCCCAGGACCACAGCAATCGGTCGAGTACGACTCGCGGAAGGCCGTCGGACCGCCCGTGACATCGATCGCCCAACGCGACTCGTCGGTGGGCTGTGCACCGCCGACGGATCCGCCGAGTGCCGACAACGCGAACACGAAGGCGGCCGTCAGGTAGCGCGGGTTCATTCCACAAGATGTATGGGTGGACGTCCTGCCGTCAGGCCACAACGTCCAACTGGCAGGGGTGGGCGGCGCCTCGTCAAACGATGGTTGGTCGTGAAGGACGCCCCGCGTCACCCGTCGCGCGCGACGAGTGTCGGCCACAGCCGTCGGTACGGCGCCGCGCGCGCAGCCGACCTACGCCGCCACGAACGTCTCGTACCAGTGCGCAAGCTGTTGGCCGTGGAGCGCCTGCCACGCGTCGTGCACCGAACTCACATATTCGTCGAACGAGTAGGGCGCGGCGATCTCCGCGCCGGGGAAGCAATGGCGGAGGGCAAGCGCCCGGTCCGGTTCCGGTGGCGTGAGCCACGCGTAGACGCCCCGCTTGCGGACGGCCTGCCGCCGAATCCAGAGTGCGGCGTCAACGGAAACGCCGCGCGCGAGCACGCCGTGCAGTACTAGGAGGTGAACAGCGACCGATTGGATGGCCTGCGGCGACGGGGTGCCGTGGTGCTGCGCCGCATACGCGTCCAGCACGAGGGCGCGTGCCTGCGGAGCTGCGCGCGCAATGTGAACGCGAACTGCCGAAACGGAGGAGGTGGTCAGCAACTCGGCCGACGGCTCCACGCCGGCCAGCACGGCCGCGTGCAAGGCCCAACACGCCGCGCTTGCTCCGATGTTGGGATGCGTGGCCCCTTCGAAGGGGGCGAAGCTCGCGACACAACCGGGGCAGCGTTCAAGCCTGTGCAAGGGGAGTACCTCGTCGTCGTCAGGACCTGTGCTTCTGCTGCCAGCGCGCGTACCACCGCGACTGCAGCTGCGTCTGCCAGCCGCGAACCTCGTGATGCCGTTGCGCGCTGAGCTCAGACGGCTGTGAGGCTGCGGAAGAAGATGATCTTGTCATCACCGGCGCCGTAGAAGTCGGGCACCCGGCCGACGGCCGCGTAGCCTTCGCGTGCATAGAAGCGTCGAGCGCGCGCCTGAGGATCGAGGGCACTGGTCTCGATGATCATCAGGCGGGCACCGCGTTCGCGGGCATGGGCTTCCGCGCGGCGCACGAGGGCCGTCGCGGCGCCGGTGCCGTGCGCGCGCGGGTCGACGCCGAGCCACCAGAGGTTCCAAACGCCCGCCGCGTGATCGTCGGGGGCCACGTACGTCCATCCGTTCGCCGGTGCGGACGGCGCGGGTCGGGACACGAAGGCGACACTGCCTTCGGCGAGGGCGCCGGCGGTGAGGCCGTCGAGCACGCCGCCGAGCAGGCCTTCGGCATCCTCCGCACTGAAGAGCCCGGTGCGCGTGGCAAGGGTGAGTAGCGTGCCGCGATCATCGGGCGAGACTGGATCTATATGCATATGAGAAAGTGAGGCTCGCGACGCGGAACAGCGTGTGGTGTTTGCATACGCGCTTCAACAAGACGCGGTTGCCGCGGCATCGCCCTGCAACTGCATCCGCAGCGCCTTCGTCACGAGCAACCGTCGTGGTGCGGTGGACGCGCTACTTCTTCTTGGCGGAGGGCGCGGCGACCCAGCCCTTACTCTTCCAGACGGCCCAGACGGACATAGAGTGGCCACGTCCGAGCGCGAACTGCTTGGCGAGCCACTCAATGAGGGCGGTCGCGGTCATTCCAGGGGAGTACACGCCGGCCTTGGTTGCGGCGAGCTTGAGCTGCTCCGGCGTCATGCCCGTCTTGTCGCGGACCGCATTGAGGTAGGCTTGAAAAGTCATCCGAGGCTGAGATGTTGGCGGATCGCGTAACG
>JANRJP010000148.1:0-1582 GCA_033763905.1 Gemmatimonadaceae bacterium | reverse complement strand
CACGTGACGCAGGTCGCCCCCGCGCGCGCGATCTTCGGCACGGCTGCGGCGGCGCGCGCTGAAATCCCGCCGATGTGCGTCACTTGCGGCACTCTGCGGCACTGTGTTCGACGCCCGCGAGCGGTCATGGCGACTGCTCCGTCCTGCGCCCGCGCTGCAGCCGGTCGGCTTCGCGGTCGCGCCCGTGCTCGGCCGCGTCCGGCGTGAGTTTCAGTCCGGTGCGATAGGTCACGCCGCTCGATTTGCGCCGGCCGTAGCCGCGATCGCTCAGCCGCTTGCCGAACACGTTGCCGTTGACCGGCTCCATGCCTTCGACCTTGCACCACGCCTCGAACGCGTCGTGCAGCAGGGTGGTGGCCTCTTCAAGGCCGGGCCCGCGCTCGCACCATTCGTTGACGAACTGCCCCACAGGATCGCTTTCGGCGCGGTAGAGCTCGCTCGCCGCCAGAACCGCCGCCGGCGGATCAAGCCCGCCTCGCTCGTGCCAGTCCGCCCAGCCCTCCAGCAGCCACGCCAGGACGCCCTCGCGCTCCGCCAGCAGCTTCATCTTCACGTTCACGTCGCGCTCTTCGCGCGGGATCTGCACGCCCCACGGCACCAGCAGGATGCGCCGCCAGATGCCATCGTCCCCGCCGCGCACGGAGGGCAGGTTGTTGCACGAGATGAAGAGCTTCCAGCCCGGCACGAACTCGATCGGCTTTTCCTGCAGGTCGCGCGCGACCATCGGCTCGCCGCCGGTCACCTCCTTGATGACGCCCTCGGCGAGGCGCGACCCGGGCGGCGGCTCCGCCGTGCGCACGAGCCGCGGCCGGTAGGCCAGGCGCACCACGTCGGGCTGGGGGTTGGAGCCCGTGGCGTTGTTGTGGGCGAGGAAGGTCTGCACGCTCGCGCTCATGGCGTAGTCGCCCAGCACGTCGCATACCACATCCAGCACGGTGGACTTGCCGTTGGCGCCGGCGCCATGGAACACGATCACGACCTGATCGCTCGCGCTGTCCACGAGGCAGCAACCAAGGCAGCGCTGGACGAACGCGCGGATTTCGGGGTCCGGCAACATCTTCTCCAGGAACGCGCGCCACAGCGGGGCGACAGCGTCGGGCCGGAACGGCGTGGCGGCCATGCGCGTCATGAAGTGCTCGCGCCGGTGCGGCGAGAGCACAGGCTCCAGCGAGGCGAGATCGACGACGCCGTCGGGCGTGTTGAACAGCGTCGGCGTCGCGTTCCACGTCTCCAGCGGCACGTTGAGGTGCGGCAGCGCCTGGCTCACCATCGCCGAGAGCTTGGCGGCGTTCGCGCTGGACCGCGCCCACGCCATGTGCCCGGCAGCGGCGGAAAGCGCCGCCTTCTTCGGCTTTTCGACATCGTCCTTGCCATCGTCCGGCAGCGCGCGCGCTTCGGCGTAGAGCATTTTCGCTTCGCCAAGAATCGCGCGCGCCACGGCCTGCGCCTTGATCGTGACGGCCACCGCGCCGTCATCGAGCGCCCAGCGGCGGCCATCCCACACGAACACGCCCAGGCGCTGCGTCTCGCGCACGTCGCCGCCCACCCGCGCGATGAACCGCTCGGCGTTGCCGATATCGTC